>JAIBEY010000012.1 GCA_019459525.1 Prolixibacteraceae bacterium | reverse complement strand
ACCCCGTTGACCTTATCCGTGACAGCTCAATGTCCGGTTACGCCGAAATTTTAACCGGCGTGCCAGATATACCCTGAGTTACATCGAAGGGTGCCAATACAAATCTCCAGGGCAGGAGTTCGAATATGAATAATGCAGCTAAAAAACTCGATGCTGAGAGTGTAGAACAACCTAAAACTTCTTTGGAAGTTGTAAAGAAAGATGAAAGCGCAACTGTCGAAGTCCCTTCGTTGGAAAAGCGCATCCAGAAAGTGGAAGATTTGAGTATGCTGATTGAAAAGTGGCGCAAGCTCACCGAAACCCGTAGGAACCTGCAACCCTTCTCCCTGGGAGCTGACGGGTTGGGAGCAACAGTATTTCTCCGCGATGCTTCCGGAAAAGAGTTTAAAACCTCCAACACTCCGGTAGTATCGGCTGTGATGGAAGAAATCAAGACGACTCTGGACGAACGAATCAAGGAAGTTGAAACCCAGATCAAGTTCTGAAAAATGGGAGGCAAAGCCTCCTATTTTTTTTTGTCGTGAATTATAGCGCTTACTTATTGTTGTTTTGTCGGATGTGATAGACAATTAACGATTTATTTCATTTGCGATTTGCTACGAATAACGAAGTAAATCGCAAATGAAATATGGATTGGTAAAAGTTGGATTATATTTTGAGTAACTAAAAGACCTAAAAATTGGGGCCTTTAGTTCTCCTTACTCCAAAGAAAGGATTAATGGACGTATTATTTTAATTTTAACTCCTGGAAGAATTCTCCGACCGAAAGAATGCGTTCGCTATTTTTTTTGTTGAATAACAAGTGTTCAAAGTCTCTCTTTTTCATATTTAGATCCACTGCTTTTAACATTTCAAGAGTTGCAGCTTTCAGTTCATCAAGATTTTGGATACCATGTTTTGCTGAAAGAAAAGAATAGTCAGGTTTAGTTTGGGCAAGCAAGAACATGGCATCATAAAAATCGCGTCCTTTCTGACGGTCAAGCATGGCAGAAAGTTTCATCGAGCACAATACCCCGTCAGATGGTACTGGAAAAGGGAAATAAAACCCACATCCCTTAATATTGACCATTATCCTTTCATATAAAATTTGTTGATCCTGACTTTCAATTTTGATCAAAAAGCGTTCATCCCGATGACCGGTCAGCCTCAAATCAAACAGCAATTCCGGAAAATGAATGTTTCTTCGAAAAGCTTTTAACCGTTCGTTCTCACGGTCACGCACTTCGGCACGAAGTCCACTTCGCTTCAAAAACTGCAAGACGGCATCAGTCATCTCCATAAATTCTTTCTTTGAAAGCTCCTTGCAATCAAAATCCAAATCTTCGGAAAAACGATCTATACCCTTAACAAGTCGTAGGTTTGTTCCTCCGATAAAGACGATTTTTTCAATGTATGGCGTAGCAGAAAGAAAATCGAGGATTAGTAACTGGAGATATTCTTTCAGCATGTGTTTTTGAAAAGAAGCATTATTGCTTAATTCTGCGGGAAAATAATTTTTTATTAGTTCCAGTTGTATCATAAACCGTATGTATTAATCAAAAGTTGAACCCTACGTTCAAGGGCTTTGTTTTCGAATTTTAACGTATATTCCTCCAATAGTTTGCGGTCGAGGTCATCCTGTATAAAATCTTCATCCAGGCGTAGATCGTCAAAATCTTGCGCGGTGTTGTAGAATGGATAAAGATAGAGTAAGTCTAGCAGGGCCTTTTCAGGCTTGGCAAGTTGAAATGTCCGCCCGTCAGAAATGGGCTTTAGATCATATCCAAACATGAGATTTTCTTTTACACTTTTGTAACTATACTCTCCAAACTCATTGTTGAAACTTACGGTTTTCAGGGTGGTTACGCTTGTTATCTGAACCACAGCTTCTGGGATTATTCCATAAAATGCCAGTGCGGTATGGAGGCTCACGTATGAGGGGCGATAAATACGGTTGGCAAAGTAAAGTCCAAAGTCTGGCTTACTCTTGTATTCCTGGAATGTATAGTATCCTTGCCGAAGACGAATCAGCAATCCTTTATTTACCCATCGGACAAAGTTGTTCCGGTCAAAGCCAGGCTCCCACGCATAAACCTGATGAATGTTGAAACATCCCAGGTCAAACATCTTATTTTTAAATTCCAGGTAATTCATCGTTCAGGCACTAAGAATAAAAACCACTGGCTTGCTGTTTTGTTTCTGTTTTGCAGTAAAAATAGTGCATTTTAGAAATATATCAAAATATGTCACATAAAAATGAATATATTCTGAAGTGTAAAAAATTAATACTGAATTAGCAATGGAAATTCTAAATCAAAAAAGAAAATCATCTTACGCTGCATAAAATAGAGTTCCGTTTTGATAATTTTTAATATCTTTTGCATGCATTAGTGATGTAATGTATTGATTATTAGTCGATATTGTATCGAAACTTATTGAGATAAGTACTTAGTAAACCATTGATAATCAGCCCGGAATAAGGACAAGTTCGAATCCCAGCTGGGATCAGTGATTAAGAACCAAAATCAAATCAATACCACCTAAATTTTATTATAAAGGTGGTATTTGAATATTATAAGAGCGAAACCGAATTATACAAACATACGAGAACACAAAGGGACTAAATCGAGACCTACTAATAATATTCAGATACTATTCAAATCAACTCACTCGTTTTTCATTCAATCTTTGTTTTAAATTATCCATATCCTCACCAAGTTTTTTCTCAACTACTTTTGCATAGATTTGAGTTGTCGATATTTTTGAATGACCTAGCATTTTGCTGACTGACTCAATCGGGACACCATTGGCTAGAGTAACAGTTGTGGCAAATGTATGGCGGGCTAAATGAAACGTAAAATTTTTGTTGATTTGACATAGGTCGGCAATCTCTTTAAGATAACTGTTTAGCCTCTGGTTTGAGATAGGGGGTAAAAGCCGATTATAAACTAAGGCTTTCGGATCAGCTTTGTATTTATTGATAATATCCATTGCAATTGGCAGAATGGGAATTCGAACTGGATTATCAGTTTTTTCCCTGCTTGTAAATAACCAATATTTCTTATCAATACCAATTTGGATGTTTTCTGGTGATAAATGTATCAAATCAATGTATGATAATCCTGTGTAGCAGCTAAAAATAAATAAATCTTTAACATGTTGTAGTCTGGCAATCGAGAATTCCTTTTCTTCAATAATTTTTAGCTCTCCTTCAGACAGATAACCTCTTTCAAAACGATGAAACTTTTGTTTGAATGCGATGAATGGATCCTTCTCCAACCATTCATATCTTATAGCCAATTTGATCATCTTTCTAAGACGTTCAATGTGTTTCATTACAGTATTGTTCTCCATAGGCCGTTGATGGTCAACTGGCGAATGTTTTCTAAGAAAATATTCAAAATCAACCAGAAATTTGTAATTCAGACTTTTAAGATAAATGTCGGAAGTCTTGTACTTTTCTTTTAGGAAAAGTATTATATATTTCTGAGTTGTAAAATAATTTTTTAGCGTTCCCCACCTTAGGGTTTCTTTACCGTTTGTGTTGTGATAGTCGATCAGTTTACATAGGGTCATGTCAGAAATATCTAGACCTAGAAACTTATTTTTTATAGCTTCCGTTGTGACAACTTGCTTGCTCAACACAAGGTCCTGGTAAGATTCGACCATCATCTTTCGAATTTGTTCCAAGTAAGAGTTTAGTTGCTTATTCTCTATTGTTGACGATTTAGCCATCCCTTTCCCGGAGTTCCAGCTATCGACAGAAATTTTTCGCTTAATTGAGACTTCGCATCGTTTTGAATTTACAGTAATACGTGCATAGATTGGTGCTAATCCATTCATAATCTTGTTCATACGAAGAACAAAATGAATTCCTAATGTTACTTTTTCCATGATGATTTAATTTTAAATTTTTATACTCAAAAAGGTTCACCTATTTTGAATTGTTTTGGTCTCAAAATGAGTCAAAACGAGTCAAATTTGATCAAACTAAATGTCTGTAAAGTGTTGAATTACAAATATTTAAATCGACATTCGTGAACCAAATATAAAAACTAAAAAAGGTCACCGGATAGTTCACATACCAACTGATTTAAGTTGGTATATTTTGATATGATAAAAAACAGAAAAGCCACGAAATCAATGATTTGTGGCTTTTTGATTGGGTTTGGAACCCCATTTTGTCGGGGTGACAAGATTTGAACTTGCGACCCCCCGCCCCCCAGACGGATACGCTACCAGGCTGCGCTACACCCCGAACTTTGTGGTTGCAAAAGTAGCCATCTTCTTTACTTATGCAAAAAAAAATGATGGTTTTTTAGCCTTTATATTGCAAGTTGATGGTTCTGAATGGAGTGCCAGAGCGTGCCGTACTTTTATTCTTTTCAGGATTTAGGATTGACTTTTTTACTTTTCGTGTCAAACTTGACTTTACTTTTATTTTAAAGTCATCGAGAACATTCATGTAGTTTATAAATGCTTCGTACTTAGAACCGTACCCATTGGTGAATGGATTATCGCTTTGATAATTAGGATGTTGATGATCCATAGTGTGAATGTGGTTGCTTGTTTGCAGACATTGCCAGTCTTTGGTCAGCATGGGATCGTTAATCTGGTCGATCAAGGGTTTTAACTTATAAAGCTGAGTAATGGCTTCACGCTGAAGTTCATTTCCGGGGTAATACAACGGATGGAAATCTTTCACATAACAAATAGGTTCGGTGGAAGAAATGTTGCCAACCGATTCATAACGTTCTTTAATTTCTGATGGAAAGATAAATTCAAGCTGATGGCTGGTGCTAAGTTTAGCAAGTACCTTTCGCAGGTATTGTTGCTTTTTCGAAATTTCAGGTCCCCCCAGGGCCAAATAATCCAGATAGATATTCAACAGTGGTTCTTCAGGTTTCAGGTCGTTGAGTAATGACAAAAAGTTTGCTGCTTTTTTTTGTTTCAAATTATTAAGTGCTGATTCCAGTTCGTTACTGATTAGTTCGTTGCGAAAATAGACCTGCAATTGGGGCTTGATGCAATTGGAATAAACATAGTTGGGGCTCCTCCAAATCAACGTTTTTCTGGAGCTATTTGTTAGTATAGAACGATAACCAAAATCTGAAATATCTTTTCCAATCTGGTTGGAATAAATCAGATCTGAATTTGCAAATACAAGTGGTTTTTTACCGAATAAGTTTTCAATCTGCAATTGATGCGCTTTGACTTGACTGTAAAATTCACCTTTTTGATTGGTCAATGATACCAGTGAATGACAGGATGTCCCTCCCAAAAATTCAACTTGACCGGTATCTGCCAACGCTCTGAAACTGGATAGAACTTCAGGCGCATACATCAAAAACAGTTCGATAGCCGAACCCGAAATGTAAAATGTAAACTTGAATTTTTCCTTGTATTTATGGATCAGCGACAGGATAAAATCGTTTGACGGCAAATAGCATGTAGCCGCTGATTCAGTAATTTCCTTTTCTATTCGTGGCAGATTGTAATAGGATTTATTTCCACCGATGTCTAAAAAGCGAAATGTTTGAAGGTGAAAGGAATGGTGAATTTGAAAACAAAGGCAAATGCTTTTCATTGCTATAAAATTCGATTAAATTGTGTTAAAATAAACATCCCGGATATTACCTGCTGCCATATTCCAGTTCAGGCGGTTTACTTCCTGGTTTCCTTCAAAGGCCATGGTTTTTGACAGAGACCGATGTCCAATTATTCCATGAATGGCATCGGCCATGGCCTGAATATCCCAGAAATCTGTTTTTATAACATTCCGGATTAATTCGGATACCCCGGATTGACGCGAAATAATGACCGGCACTTTGGCTTGCATCGCTTCCAGCGGAACAATACCAAAAGGTTCTGAAACGGAAGGCATAATAAAAATATCGCTCATTTGCAGTACTTCATTTATCTCATTTCCTTTCAGAAAACCCGCAAATCTGAATTTATCGCTTATCCCATACCGGGCACACAACTCAACCATATGCGCCATCATATCACCGTTCCCGGCCATGATAAACCGAACATTTTTCATCCGTTGCAGTACTAACCTGGCCACTTCCATAAAGTACTCAGGTCCTTTTTGTATGGTTATTCGTCCCAAAAACGTTACTATTTTATCCTCACTTTTTTTGCGTTTTTTAGTGGTGTTTGTCTGAAGTTGCGGGTCGATTGCATTATACACGGTAGTGATTTTGTTTGCCTGAATTCCATAATCGTCAACGAGCCTTTGTTTTATCCGGTTACTCACCGTAATAATGCTGTCAGCCTGTTCAAATCCTTGCTTTTCGATGTTGTAAATCCTGGGATTTATTTTTCCTCCGCTACGGTCAAAATCGGTTGAATGTACATGAGCTACGAGTGGTTTTCCTGATATTTGCCTCGCAGAAATACCGGCGGGAAAAGTTAGCCAGTCGTGTACATGAATGAGGTCGAATTGGTGCTTTTCTGCGATAGTCTGCGCAACCAAAGCATAGTTATTGATTTCATCAAAAAGATCAGGTCCGTATTTTCCCGAAAAATGGAATTTGTGAGGGTTATGCTCAGAAACGGATTGCTTCATTTCCCCGGTAGAGAAATGTTTTTGTTTGCTAAATTCTTCAGGATTGTCATACGGAAGTAGCCTGGAAGAAACTTCTAAGGTTGTTTGGGCATGGCTATATTCTGTTAATACTATTTTTTCCGTTGAGGCAACTTTTTCAGCGTCAATCAACTCAAATCGGGAGGTTTTTTCGTTCCCCAACAATTTTGGGACTACAAAAAGCACATGAATGTCATCAAAGGCGGAGAGTCCATTTACAATTCCCTTACAGGCAGTACCTAAACCACCCGAAATATTTGGAGGAAATTCCCACCCGAACATTAGCACATTCATGATCTTTTTGAATTATTATTGGGGTTAATGAATAATTCTTACTATCACGACAATCGAATGCCCTGAAAAAATGGTTTTGGGTGAAATAAAGGTTAATTAGTTGCATAAATGGTTTAAAATACAAGCGAGCGTGGTTAACCATCGGTTAATTGCCAGTCAACTACAAAAGTACACTCCCGCTTAAACGTTTTTCTTTCGGGAGTTCTGGAAATTAAGTGATCGGTTCTTCCTCTGATCACTTTTCTGGAGGGATCATACGTTTCCGATTCTTTTTTCTGAGCTGGCGAATGTTGTTCTGTGGGATCACTGAAATACCACAAATCACTAATCGGAATGTTTTCATCTGAGTGTTTCCGGAAGCCAGTATTCCTTTCTTTTGCTTTCATGACTTATCGTTTTTCGTATTTGTTGATACACTAAAATTGAATAAATGTTTCTTAAAAGATGTTAAATTTTTAGTAAATTATTTTGTAATTTATTAATAATTAATAACATATGATATTTATTCTTAATTTAAATCTGAGAATAGGAATTTCTCATGCTGAACCGATAGGTATAACTGATTAGGGAAGGAGATAAATGAGTCCTTTGGTTTATTCTATAACGGGATAACTATTATTGATATTGTGAATGTTGTTCGTTAATTCTTGTTTTGTAACTTTGAAATCAAATTAAAAAAAATAATAGCATGTTTAAATCTATGAATCTTGACGATATAAAGAGTGAAAATACCAATCAACCGGTTGAAACTGAAAAAGTGAAATGCCTGATTATTGGTTCTGGACCTGCCGGCTACACAGCTGCTATTTATGCAGCGCGTGCGAATATGAATCCGGTGATGTTCGAAGGTCTTCAGCCGGGAGGGCAATTGACAACAACTACCGAGGTCGAAAACTTTCCAGGTTATCCGGAAGGGGTAACAGGCCCTGTTTTGATGGACGACTTAAAAGCACAGGCCGTTCGTTTTGGAACTGATATTCGCTGGGGATTGGCAACTAAAGTCGATTTCTCAGGAGCTGTTCACAAGGTTTGGATTGACGAGAAGAAGCTGATAGAATCGGAGGTGGTGATTATTGCAACCGGTGCCACAGCCAAATATCTGGGTTTAGAAGATGAGAAAAAGTACGCCGGTGGCGGAGTTTCTGCTTGTGCAACCTGCGATGGGTTTTTCTACCGCGGGAAAGATGTGGCTGTAGTGGGTGGTGGCGACACTGCCGCTGAAGAGGCTATTTATCTGGCAGGGATTGTTAATAAAGTATATCTCATTGTTCGACGGAACGAACTTCGCGCGTCGAAAGTGATGCAGGACCGTGTATTGAAAACAAAGAACATCGAAGTGCTGTGGGAACATCAAACTAAAGGTTTGACCGGTGACGGTGTTGTGGAAGGTGCAATTTTATGGAAAAAGAAAGGTACTCCGGAAGAAGAAGAGGTAACGATTAAAATTGACGGATTCTTCCTGGCCATTGGACATACCCCAAATTCTGACTTTGTCAAAGATTTTATTGATACGGATGAAGTCGGATACATAAAAACAATTCCGGGTAGTTCTAAAACCAATGTTCCCGGAGTATTTGCCTGTGGCGATGTGCAGGATTCAATTTATCGTCAGGCTGTTACCGCCGCCGGTTCGGGTTGTATGGCTGCTATTGATGCAGAAAGGTATCTTTCTGAAAAACACGGTTAAGCTGAATGACAATACTATAGTAGAACCCGGAATGATATTACCATATTCATTCCGGGTTTTTGCTTATTTTTGAATCTTTAAATCTCAATAAATTATGAAACGTATTATAGAAACCAATCTGGCACCTGCGGCAGTAGGGCCATACAGTCAGGCCGTTGAAGTAAACGGAACCCTTTATGTATCGGGACAGATTCCGCTCGATCCTCAAACAATGAAAATTGTGGAAGGTGGAATTCAGGAGCAAACCGAACAGGTTTTAAAAAACATAGGCGCTATATTAACCGAAGCCGGCTATACTTACAGCGATGTGGTAAAATCAACTTGTCTGCTTAGCGATATTGCCAATTTTAAGGCAATGAATGAAGTTTACGCGAAATACTATGCGCACGAAGCCCCGGCCCGTGCCGCCTTTGCAGTAAAAGATCTTCCGTTAGGAGTTCTGGTTGAAATTGAAACGATAGCTGCCAAATAATTTAAAGGAAGGCAAACCCGGTAAAAAAATAGGAGACCCAGGCCGTAAAAGCGGTCTGGGTTATTTGTTTTTAGTTTGTGACTCAATTAACTCCTTTAATTCTTTGAAGTCTTTTTCATTGAATCCGATTGAGCTGTAAATTACTTTTCCTTCGGGCGAAATCAAAAAGTTTCTGGGAATGTATTGCCCTGCAAATTTCGCGTATATTTTACGCTCCGGATCAGGATAAAAGGGCATTGAGAATTTGTTGTCAGCTTTAAATTTATTTACTTCTTCCCAGTTGTGCTCACGGCCAAAAATAAGAATTTCGAAATTTGAGTCGTTTTTATATTTATTAAAAATTTCCGATTGGATATGTGGTAATTCCTGTCTGCAAGGGCCGCACCAGGTCGCAAAAAATGTAATCAGAACAGTTTTTCCTTTCAGTTCGCTTATATTTTGATTTTTCCCCGGGCTCTTTTCAAAACTAAATTCAGGAACAGGTTCCATCTTTTTTACCAGCGTTGTTTCTTCCTGGGTAAAACCAATGAAGTACGAAAAAATAAAAATGAACAGGATAAGATACTTGTAATTTCGTTTCATGTCTTAAAATTTAATGCATAAAGTTAATTGTTTTCAAGAATTGAGACAGAGTTGCTTTTGTTAATGTATTTAAATTCGTTTTTTTATAGTTCTATGAATTGTACTTTTGTGCTGTGAATTATTTCAGGCAAATATTGGTGTTTCTGCTCGCAGTGTTTTACTTGTTTTTATCGACCGGAGTGGTGCTGTTCCAGACACATTGTGCGTGTTCTGACAGTACCAGCATCTCCATGTACACCGAACCTGAAGTTTGTATTGACAATGTTATTGCTGTGGGGTCTTGTTGTTCACGTGCCGAATCGGGTGATAACACAGACGATATTCAAACCTGCAAGTCGTGTAACTGCGATACTCCGACAGTTACATACCTGAAATTGACTGATCATTCTGGCGCAGATTCCGGTTTGGAATACCCATTTGCCCAACAGTTATTCCTGGTTAATTTTCCAGAGGCCGTTTTGTGTCAGATCATTGACACATCTAACAGTCCTAAAGTCTTTCCGGATTATTCGCCGCCACAAAATTATCCACATGGGCGGGTTCTTCTTAATTTCATCAATCAGCGTAAAATTGACCTTTTAGCATAGTCCGATTAATTAGTTGAGTTTTTTAATCCGATTATGAATCTTCGTAATATTTTTATGATGAAAAGAGTCATTATTTTACTAGTGATGTGCTTCCCGTTTTCTGGTTTTTCCAATCCAATTAAAGGTAAAGTTTTTGGTATGGAGAACAATCAAAAGGTTGTTTTACCTGGGGCGGGTGTTTCATGGGCCGGAACATCTGTGGGAACAATGGCCGATGAAAATGGCGTGTTTACAATCAAACCCAATAAAACGAGTCATTTGTTGGTTTTTAGTTTTGTTGGTTTTTCAACAGATACCGTGAAATGGAATGGAGAACAGGAGGTGAATGTTGTTCTGGATAAAAATCTGGAACTGGATGAAGTTACTGTTGTTCAGAAAAATAAGGGCACATACATTTCGCAGATAAATCCCATTTATACGCAACATATCAATGGTGCCGAGTTGCAGAAGGCGGCCTGTTGCAACCTGTCTGAGAGTTTTATGACCAATCCTTCGGTTGATGTTTCGTATAACGATGCCATTACCGGCGCCAAACAGATCAAATTATTGGGGCTCGACGGCACTTATTCGCAATTGCAAACCGAGAACTTTCCGAATTTGCGGGGTCTGGCAACCAATTACGGGTTGACTTATATTCCCGGCCCATGGCTCGAATCGATCCAGGTTTCAAAAGGAGCTGCTTCGGTTGTGAATGGTTATGAGTCGATTACCGGGCAGATTAATGCCAACTTTAAAAAGCCTGATGCTGTTGAACTGTTTCATTTTAATCTTTTTGGTTCTGCTGAAGGCAAAACAGAGGTGAATTCAAACTTTTCGGTAAAACTTTCGGAAAAGACATCCACGGCATTTTTTGTTCATGGCGAAAATTTTCAGAACCGGATTGATCACAACATGGATGGGTTTCTTGACGAACCTCTGATGAAACAGATTCATTTGTTCAATCAATGGAAATATACTTCAGGTACTGGTTTTATGTTTCATGCCGGAGCCCACTATTTGAATGAAGACCGTGTTGGCGGTCAAACCGATTTTAGGAAAAATATGCAACGTAATGTTTCCAATCCATACGGTGTGAACGTAAGTAATGAACGGTTTGAAGGCTATGTAAAAGCTGGCTATGATTTAAGTTTGCGCCACAGTTTAGCGCTTATTTCGAATTTTACTTACCACGAAATGGATTCGTATTATGGCCTGAATGGCTATTCCGGAAACGAATATACCCTGTATGGAAACCTGGTTCATACGTTTTCGATTGATAAGCTGAATGTACATACGTTAAACTCAGGCGTTAGCTTAATTGTGGATCAGGCTGATGAAATTTTGAATCAAAGTTCGATTAACACCGATGAAGTTGTTCCCGGTGTGTTTAGTGAATACACGTATAAACCCAGTTTGAAGTTTACCCTGATGGCGGGCTTGCGTGCTGATTTTCACAACACGATGGGTACGTTCATAACTCCGCGCTTTCATGTAAAATATGCGCCCGGCGAACGCCTGAATTTGCGCGCTTCTGCCGGAAAAGGTTACCGTACTCCACGGATTTTAGCCGAAAACAGTTTTCTGCTGGCCAATTCGCGCTCGTTAAGTTTTGTAGAAGATGAGATTTTGGAGGAAGCCTGGAATTATGGTGCAAGTATCAATCAGGAAATTCATTTTGCAGAACGGCCTTTTCATATTGGTCTTGAATATTACCGAACCGATTTTATTAACCAGTTGGTCGTCGATCGCGAAAGTTCGGACAGTCAAATACTGCTGACATCTTTAGATGGTAAGTCGTTTGCAAACAGTTATCAGTTGGAACTCAGGTACGAAGTTTTGCCGCGACTTGATGTTACCGCAGCGTACCGGGTAACTGATGTAAAACAAACCATCAATCATCAGTTGGTTCGTAAACCATTATCGGGCAAATACAAAGGGTTGATAACGGTAAATTATACTGACCGCCTGAAAAAGTGGATGTTCGATTATAATGCTCAGTTTAATGGAGAAGGGCGTTTGCCTGTTGTTGCCGGAAGCCCGGTCAATTCACCAACCGAATTCCCTTCATTTGTCGTGATGAATGCTCAGGTAACTAAATATTTCCGTTACTGGAATCTCTATGCCGGAGCCGAAAATTTGCTGGATTATACTCAGGATCATCCGGTGATTGGAGCCGACAACCCGTTTGGAACTACTTTTGATGCTACCCGAATCTGGGGCCCGGTAATGGGACGTAAATTTTACGCAGGAATTAGGATAACTTTAAACCATAAATCGAAATAATATGAAAACAATTCAAACGATTTTATTTAGCTTTTTGGTGTTCGTTTTTGCTATCGCTGTAAGTGCACAAGACCCTAAAAATGATCTGGTTACTGTTTGTTATAAGACGAGTATGGATTGCCATAACTGTGAATTAACGTTGACCAATTTTCTGAAGTTTGAAAAAGGAGTGAAGGATCTGAAAGTTGACCTGAAAACGAATACCATCAAAGTGGTGTACAAATCAGGGAAAAATACTGCTGAAAATCTGGCACAAGGCATTAAAAAACAGGGATATGAAGCAAATCCAATTACGGAAACAGAATATAAGAACTTAGTTGGCGAAACACCTAAAAAGTAAATCTTGTTGCTGAAATCTGAAGGGTTGGTTAAACTTTCAGGAATTTTTCTTTATTTTTGAATAGTTCCGGCTGAATAATATGGATTGTAAGCCAGACTTGCTGTTGAATAAATTCTGAATTACAGATAATTGCAATTTATTTATTAACCCCCGCCGGAAAATTACCTCACACCTTACCCGGCGGGTTTTTTATGCCTTTTTGTTACTCCGTTTTTTGCATGTCAATGAATTGCTGTGTTGAAATAACCTGGGCAAAACTTCCGTTTAAGGCAGCCATGTAAGCCAATTGAACATCGGCGGCTTTTACTTTCTGTTCGTTAAAAACCAGATCACGTGTGGCGCATCCATCAGAAATGAGGGTGCACGAATAGCCCAAATCGGAAGCTGCGCGGGTGGTAGTGTCAATACACATGTGAGTCATTGCCCCGCAAATAACTAATTGGGTGACCTTAGATGCCTGCAAATGGGTATGAAGACTTGTATCCCGAAAGCTATTTGGAAATTTTTTTGTGATAACGGGTTCATTTTCAATTGGGAGTATGGAATCGTGTATTTCGGCTCCCGTTGTTCCCGGAATAAAAAAACTCGCATGAGGTTTTATAGCGAGATGTTGAATAAAAACAACAGGCCATTGGTTGCTCCTAAAGTAGGATAGTAGTTGCTGTGCCTGTCTGGTGGCCGGTTCCATGTTTACCAGTTCCATTTTTCCACCGGGGAAATAATCGTTCTGAATATCGACCAGTAAGAGTGTTGGTTTCATTGCTTCTATGTTACCGATGAAAAAAAGGTGATCTATCAGACCACCTTTGCGTTTATATGTCCCAGTTGTGAATACAGGGTAAAAATGTAAGCAGCGTATCGCCTCGCAGCCCGAGTCTTAACGTTTCGAGCGGAATAATTTCGTTAGTTGCAATGTTTCCTAGGTTAACATTTGGCCCTAAAAGTTTAATGAACCAAACCTGTTGGTTTTTTAATGGAGCTTCCCAGAGTATATCGTCGGGATTGAGCGCTTTTTTTATGGCCAGAATTAGTTCGAAATTGGCCGATCCGTCGTCGTTGTAAATTCCCATATTGCCACTCTCACGGGCTTCGGCAATGACTTTCCAGGCTCCGGCTGATAATTCAGTTTGCATAAACTCGATCCACTTTTCGTTCGAGATTTCCTTTCCTTTCAGTTTACTGCCCACTTCAGATAAAACCGTATAGTTTTTACTCAGGGTGGCAATATACTCGCATTTCAGATCGTGATCCAGTTCCATAACCCCGTCAGAAACCTCTACCATTTCCATTTCAAATTCATCCAGATAGCGGCGATAATCGTCCATCATGTTGCGAACAGCAAATGCTTCGAAAAGCGTTCCTCCAAAATAAGGTTTCAGCCCGGCAGATTTGTAAAGCCTGATTTTTTCATGGAGCCGGCTGGTAATTACGGAGGTTCCAAATCCCAGCTTAATTAAATCGCAGTATGGAGCCGAAATGTCGCATAAATCTTCTGCTTCGCGCAGGCTCAGCCCTTTATCCATGACCATGGTAAGCCCTTTATCACGGGGTTGTTCCGGTCGTTCAGGCATGTGTGGCAATCGAAAATTCATTGGTTTAAAATTTCGTTGATTGGTATTGTGAAATAAGTTTTCTTATTGATTCTATTTTAGATGCTTCCGGATAAAATTCAAATAATTCGTTTTGTTTGCTGTAGTCGATTTTCAAAGCCCTTTCGAAGTGGCAGGCTGCTTCGAGTTCCTCATTTTTATCGAGTAAATAGGCCGTTAATCGGTAATTGATAAAAGCATTGGATTTATTGATTTTATTTGCGGTTCGAAGCACTTCTATGGCGCGGTCGGTATCGTTTAAATCGTAAAACATTTCGGAATAGGAGAGCCAGTTTTCAATATTTTCAGGCTCCAGTACGGTGGCCATTTCGAAAGAAGCAATGGCTTCTTTTAGTTCGTTCAATTCAGCATGTACCTTGGCGTTCATGGCCCAGAAGTCGGCATTGTCCTCTTCCAGATTTATCGATTTTTTGAAAAAAGTCTGAGCTTCGGCTAATTGTCCTTCGGCCCACATAATTAATCCGGAGCCATACCAGGCACTGGCGTTCGTATCATTTATTTTAATGGCTTTTTGGTAGTTGACCAATGCTTCGCTGTACTGATCGGTATTCAAATAGCATTCGGCCAGATAGCAATAGGCATCATCGTTTCCTTCATCGAGTAAAAGGTATTCCAAATAGCATTCAATGGCCTGTTCAAATTGACTGTTGTTAGCCAGTGCATTGGCTTTGTTAAAATGCGCATGAAGAAATTCGTCGTTTAAAACCAGCGCGTAATCATAGGCTTCAATGGCTTTATCGAACATCGACATCCGGTTGTAAGTAATTCCGATGTTGTACCAAACCGAATGGTTAAACGGATCAATATCCAGGTATTTGTTGTAATACTCAATGCTGCTTTCGAATTGCGAATCTTTGTCGTAATAATAGCCCAATTCATACAGCACAATTTCATTTTTTGGATTTTCAGTATGCGCCTTTTCCAGATATTTTATGGCCAGATGGGTTTCTCCGGCCTGTCCGAATGAAATTCCAATGTTGTAAAGCGTTTCGTCGAGTTCATCGACCGGGAGTTTCAAGGCGTATTCGTAGGCTGCAACGGCTTTGCTTACGTCGCCTAAGAGATTGTAGGCAGCGCCTTTGGTGAGAAATAAGTCTGGATTGTAGGCTTCAATTTTTTCGGCAATGCTTAATAAATCGAGACATTCTTCGAGTTTACCTTCGTGCATAAAAATCTGAGCCTCACGAATTTTAATTGAAACAGAAGATGGATGCAAAAGAAGACCAGTTTCAACAGCTTTTTTTGCCAGATTTAACCGGCCATCTTCTAAAAAATGGTCAACGATACCCTCTACCTCAAATACATCAAAGTATTCTGAAGTATTGGTCTTCACCATTGTTTTGAAACGTGCTACGGCCTCATCAAAATCATCTTCTTCAAAACTATCCCTGGCGTCCTCGTTCATATACTTTCATTAAAAGGTTGCAAATTTAAGAATACTTTTCGATTTGTATCAATTCGTCTGATGTTCATTTCTCAACAGATCGGTAACTGTTTTTACCGGATTAAATGTTTCGACAGGAACTTCTACGAAAAGTGTATTCCAGTCAGACATGGCTCCGTTCCACAAACCTGGTAATTCCTGGGCTTTAAGAACTTTACCATCCTTTGATTTGGTCGAAATAAAACCGGTTTCAGGATCTGAAAAGTCAGCAAGATTATATTTTTCACCTTTATAATCTTTAACCGCACAAATCAGGTCAACCGGATTAAAATGGGTCGCATTTTTAGCAATAGCTGCCTGTTCCGGATCGTTAAAATTGATTTGAGAGCTTTCGGCAATCTGTAGCGAAACAGATCCGTCGCTATTAACTGCAAAGAAAGGCCCTCCTCCCGGTTCACCTTGGTTTTTAACCATTCCGCAAACACGGATTGGACGATTAAATTTTGAACTGAAATAATGGTATAATTCCTCTTTTTCGCTATAATACTGGTTGTTTGGAGGAGTAATATTCATCACATTTTCGAGAAAGTTAGCGGCCTCGGCATAAAAACCACTTTCGAGCGATGCAGGATGGTGTTCTGCAAGCATTTTCTGATAGTGAAAAATTTGTTCCTGAAGGGTAAGCAGGACTCCGGCAAGCGCCTTTTTATAATTTACGGTTGGCGTTTTCAACTGATCGGGAACCACGTTGTCGATATTTTTAATAAAAATTATATCGGCATCCAAATCATTCAGGTTTGCAAGCAATGCTCCATGACCGGCGGGTCTGAAAAGCAGGCTGCCGTCGTTATTCCGGAACGGTTCGTTGTCGGGATTAACTGCAATCGTATCGGTCGAAGGTTTTTGCTGAGAGAAACTAACCCGATAGCTGACATCAAATAACTGTTCGTATTTGGGTTTAATTTCATCCACATGTTTCTCAAAAGCTTGCTGGTGCTCGGGCGAAACTGTAAAATGGAGATTGACCACATTGCTGCTATCCTTCGCATACCAGGCACCTTCCACAAAATGTTCTTCCATCGAGGTCCGGTTTCCTTCCGGATAACTGTGAAATTTCAAAAGTCCTTTGGGCAAATTTCCATAATTTAAACCCTGATCGAACAGTACCCATTCCAAAAGAGTTTGTGCCGGTAGCGAATCTATTGCCGTATTTTCAGCAAAAGCTTTCGTTTTCAGGTCGGGATAGAATGCAAATTTCTGAAGTTTGCTCAAAAATGTTAAGGTTTCAGTATGCCCCTGAAGTTCCGAAATAGCTTTCCCGTTTTGCAGTTCTTCAACAGTCAGAAATAAAGATTGAAACATTCTACTGGCAGCACCCGAAGCCGGAACAAATTTCAGAAGTGTCAATCCGCCCGAAACTTTATCGTTATAAGTAGTTATGTATTGCTGTTTCTCTTTGTCCGACAATTGTATTATCCCATGATAAATGCTGGCAGCTTCTATTATTCTGAGGAGTGGGAAACCTGATTTGAAATTTTTAATTTGTTGTATAACGGTATCCATTTGACTACCGCGAGCCTTAATCTGGCTGATATCTTTTGGTTCAAACATAGCAGCGTTTTATCGTTCATTAAATTTATAAATTCGATCTTAAGAAAGTAATCCATTTGGGGCTTCTTGCTGAAAAGTTTTAAACTAGTTTTAAACAATTGTCATTCGGTTTTATTCGTGTTTAGTGTCTGTTTTTTAGTGTTTTGTGCGATTTTGTTTTTCGTTGTTATGCTTGATTTTGCATGTGTGACCGAAAAAGACGGGAAATCGGATGTTCTTTCGATGCTTTAATTTGCTGTCAGAACTTATACTATTTGTAGCAACCGAACTCGAATTTGGGCTACTTTTGTGTCGGTTCTTAAAATTAATGCTGATGGATAAATTGCAGTGGAGAGGCGACAAACGTTACAATGATTTTTCGGGTTATTTCCGTGAAAAGTTTAACGGCAGGGTGCAGAAAATTTCGATTGATGCCGGATTTACCTGCCCGAACCGCGATGGTTCCAGGGGAACGGGCGGGTGCTCGTATTGTAACAATCTCACCTTTTCTCCGGCTTATTGCAATCTGGAAAAAAGCGTGACTGTGCAGTTAAATGAGGGTATCGGTTTTTTTTCAAGGAAATACAATTCGATGAAATATCTGGCTTATTTTCAATCGTACAGTAATACTTATGCGCCCATTGAGATTCTGAAGTTGTTGTACGAAGAAGCCTTACAGCATCCCGAGGTAATCGGGTTGGTAATCGCAACCCGTCCCGATTGCCTTACTACTGAGATATTGGATTATCTTGAGTATCTGGCTGAAAATTATTACATTATGGTTGAATTTGGTGTTGAGTCGCATCTGAACTCAAGCCTTGACCGGATGAATCGTGGACATGGTTTTGAAGAATCTATTTGGGCGATACGCGAGACAGCTAAACGAAACATTCACAATTGTGCGCACCTGATTTTAGGTTTACCAGGCGAAACCGATCAGGATTGGCTCAATCAGGCAAGAGTAATTTCGCAGCTCCCGGTTGAAAACTTAAAACTTCACCAGTTGCAAATTCATAAAGGAACCCGCATGTTTCAGGAATACAGGCAGAATCCGGATAGCTTTCGGATGTTTACTGTAGATGGCTACCTGGATTTAGTCGTGAATTACCTGGAATTGCTGAATCCGAAAATTGTGGTTGAGCGCTTTGTGAGCGAAGCCCCTGACGAATTACTTGTTGCACCGCGCTGGGGACTTAAAAACTTCGAATTTACCGCCAAACTCGAAAAACTGCTCGAAGCCCGAAATACCTGGCAGGGAAGGCTGTTTCAGGATGGAGATGGTTTGCAATAATCACTCGTTTGCTGAAAATAGTCCAACTATATATAAGCTCCTCCGTAATGATTTGACGGTTCTGCTTACGCATTCGTAAAACCTTAAATCCGGATAAAATGAACTTGAAGAATTTAATCTGCCTGATTGTTTTGGTAACAATCGTTTCAGGAGTTGCCACCGCACAATCGCAATGGCGCGGACCTAACCGCGATGGAATTTACCCCGAAACCAATCTGCTGAAAGAATGGCCTGTCAATGGCCCCCAAATGCTCTGGTCTTACGAAGGGCTGGGTACTGGTCAGGGAAGCGTTGTGGTGGCCAACGAAAAAGTGTTTGTTACCGGCATTCCGGATACACTGAATTCGGACGGTTATCTTTTTGCTTTCGACACCAAAGGCAAGTTTCTCTGGAAAAAGAACTACGGAAAAGACTGGACTGGCATTTTCCCCGGAGCGCGCTCAACGCCAACGGTTGCGGGCGATTTGGTTTATGTGGAAAGTGGTAATGGGGCCGTATATTGCTTAAAATCCGAAACTGGCGAACCCGTTTGGAGTGTCGATTTTTTCAAAGACCTGAAAGCAGATTCGGTGCAATTTGGTTTTTCTGAGTCGATCTTGATTGACGGAGACAAACTGTTTTGTACACCTGGCGGAAAAGAGAACAATGTAGTGGCTCTGAATCGCTTTACCGGCGCGAAAATATGGTCGAGCCCGGCTTATGGCGAAAAAGCAACTTATTCTTCCCCAATTGTTTTTAACCACAACGGCAACCGAATTCTGGCTAACCTGACTTCGACATCAATTGTCGGGTTGGATGCCAATACCGGTCAAATGCACTGGCGGATTCACCAGTTTCAGGACAATAAAATACACGCCAACACACCCGTTTATTTCAATGGGAATCTGATTGTTTCGAGTGCTTCGCGCAAAGACAGCTCGGGTTTGGTTGCGCTCAAGCTCTCACCCGATGGTAAAAGAGCCGAAATTGCCTGGCGGAACAAGGAATTCATTAATCTTCAGAGTGGTTTTGTTCTAAAGGATGGTTACGTTTACGGATCAGCACACATTCAGCCCAAATGGTTTTGCATTGATGCACAAACCGGGCAAACCAAATACATTGCCAAAGAATTGGGTGGTGGTCCGGTAATTTATGCCGACGGACTGTTTTATTGCTATGCCGAAAAGGATGGGGAAATGGCTCTGGCGGAAGGAACTCCGGAACAATTTCGTGTCATCAGTAAATTCAAAGTTCTGCTCGGAACTGCTCAGCATTGGGCACATCAGGTAATTGCCGATGGGAAATTGTATATCAGGCACAACAATGCGTTGATGGTTTACGACATAAAAGGTAAATAATTCGGCAGATACGGATGTTCCTATTCCGATTGTTTTTTCTTTCGTTTGATTTTTGCAACTTTGAGGTATGGAAAAGACACAAAGCATCGAGGACCTTTATCAGTCGAAATTCTGTTGCATACCCGATAACCTGAAAAGGGAAATCGGAAATTTTAACGTATTCCGGATGCAGGAATTTTTGGGAACACACACACGGTCAATTCCATATAGCCGGAAAGATTATTACAAAATTAGTCTGTTAAAAGGTCGGCACAAAATCCATTATGCCGACAAAACGGTGGTTAGCGACCACTTCGCCATCATGTTTTCCAACCCGATGATTCCTTATAACTTTGAGCGGCTTAGCGATGATTATTCTGGAGTCTTCTGCATTTTTACTGAAGCATTTTTTACCCAATACGGAGTTTTGAAGGAATACCCCATGTTTAAACCCGGTGGAAACCTGGTGTATTTGCTTTCAGCCGAAACCTGTGACGAGATTGCCGCTATCTACGAAAAAATGTTCGAAGAAATCAATTCCGATTACGTCTATAAATACGATGTGATCAGGGGGCTGGTGTTTAACCTGATTCATAGCGCCATTCGGATGCAACCAGCCGAAGCCAGTTCTTACGCTACCTCAAATGCTTCGGCACGCATCGCAGCGCTGTTTGCCGAACTACTAGAACGACAATTCCCGATAGAGTCACCTGCCCAGCGGATGATTTTGCGTGCGCCGGTCGATTTTGCCGAACACCTTTCGGTACACGTTAATCACCTGAACCGGAGCCTGAAAGAATCAACAGGAAAAACAACTTCGCAATTGATTGCCGAACGGATTTCGCAGGAAGCAGGAGCCCTGCTAAGGCACACCAACTGGAATATCTCTGAAATCTCGTATTCACTCGGATTTGAAGAGTTGCCTCATTTTATAAACTTTTTCCGGAAAAATTTTAATCAGACTCCCAAAAGTTACAGGGTTGCACCAGTTGTTTGATTTATGCAGTTTTTTGTTTGATTGTCGCATGTATTGGTTTATTCGGCTGAAGTAATTTTGTTCGTATCAATATTCATTAAACAAAAAGAAGCTATGAATTACAATTTATTAGGAAACACAGGGTTAAAAGTTTCGGAGCTTTGCCTCGGAACCATGACATTTGGCGGACGTGGAATGTGGACGGCCATTGGCACCATGCCTCAGGATGAAGTAAACCAACTGGTAAAAACATCGGTTGATGCCGGAATCAATTTCATCGATACCGCCAACATTTACAGTGAAGGATTAAGCGAAAAAATGACTGGTCAGGCCATTCGTGACCTTGGGTTGAAACGCGATGATTTGGTGATTGCCACCAAAGTGCGCGGTATGATGGGCGATGGACCGAATAATTCGGGCTTAAGCCGCAAGCATATTTTGCAGCAGGCCGATGAGAGCCTGACCCGTTTGAATATGGATTACATCGATTTGTACCAGATTCATGGTTTTGACCCACTTACGCCAATGGAAGAGACTCTGGAAGCTTTGGATTCGCTGGTGAAAAGTGGAAAAGTGCGGTACATTGGCTGTTCCAATCTGGCTGCCTGGCACATCATGAAAGCGCTGGGAGTTTCGGCACAGCAACACCTGGCTAAATTCGTCTCACTTCAGGCCTATTACACCATTGCCGGTCGCGATCTGGAACGCGAATTGGTACCAATGTTACTCGACCAAAAATTGGGACTGATGGTTTGGAGTCCGCTCGCTGGTGGATTTCTGAGCGGAAAATACAGCCGCAACGCCACCACCGAAGAAGGTCGGCGAGTGAATTTCGACTTTCCGCCGATCAACAAGGACAAAGCGTTCGACATTATTGATGTAATGCAGGAAATTGCTTCGGCTAAAGGTGTAACTGTTGCTCAGATTGCGCTGGCCTGGTTGCTTCATCAGCCTGTGGTTACAACGGTTATTATTGGTGCGAAAAGACAGGAACAGTTGCTCGACAACCTAAAAGCTGCCGAAGTGAAATTGTCTGCTGAAGAGATAGCTAAGCTCGATGAAGTCAGCAAACCTACGCCTGAATACCCTGGCTGGATGATTGACCGACAGAGTGCTGACCGAAAAAAATAATCGTTTATTAAAGTGTTGTGAAAACGGGAAAGGAAAAGGACGCCTTTCCCGTTTTTTTTGCCTGTACAGGGCGAAAGAGAAATTACCCATGAAAACAAAAGGAATGCTGGTTTAATAGTGCCTGTTGATGTAACGGTATATTTCAAAAAACTTGCATTTTTGTGTATGGACAACTGAACTTACATTTGAAATGATTTACACCGAAAACGAAATATCCGGAGAACTGTCGGACTTTGTGAAGTGTTTCTGGATGTTCGACAGTCAGGAAGAAGACGTGGTAAACACCATTCTGCCCGATGGCTATTTCGACCTTATTTTCGAAATCAGGAATAGCGAATTATTCAGTGTTTTCCTGACAGGTATCTGGACGAAGGCGATTGACGTGCGCATGGAAAAACATACCCGCATGTTTGGTGTGCGGTTTCGGTTGATTGCTACCGAATACATTTTTCGCGAATCCATTCAAACCATTGTTGATACCTCAACCAACCTGCCTGTTGATTATTGGGGGGCGCTCCCGTTCGATGACCTGGCGCAGTTTGAAGAGCTGATGAGCCAGATACTGATCCGGTTTTTGCCTGAAAAGAATGAAATTGATAGCCGTAAATTCAGACTGTTCCAGATTTTGTATGAGCAAAAAGGTGATATTCCGGTTAGCGTACTGGCTGATCGGATAGGGTGGAGCAGCAGGCAAATCAATCGCTGGTTCAATAACCAGTTTGGGCTTTCGCTTAAAACATTTGCCAACATCCTGAAATGTCATGCTGCTTACCGGCAAATAGCCAAAGGGCAACTGCAACCGGCAAAGGCGTATTACGATCAGGCACATTTCATTAAGGAAGTGAAACGTTATACCGGAGTCACTCCGAAAAAACTGCATCAGAACCAAAACGACCGATTTTTACAATTATCAACCCTGCCAAAGAAGTAGTTTTGTGCTTATTCACAAAAAAAATGTCAAGATGAAGATTACTAAATTAACTCCCAATTTTGAAGTTAACGATATTCGGGAAACCGTTCAGTTTTACGAGTCAGCTTTAGGTTTCTCGCTGGCAATGGCTGTTCCCGAAACTCAGGATGGTGTACATGAAACCCTGACTGAAGGCCTTGAATACGTGTATGCTTTGATGAAAAACGGCGAGGTGGAGCTGATGTTCCAGCGTTCGGATAGTTTTAAGCACGATGTAGAGCTGGCATCCGGTGACTCCATGGGAGCTTCTGTTTCGTTTTACATGGAAGTTGTTGGTTTAGAAGAATTTTATGCCCAACTAAAAGATCAGGTTTCGGAGATAACCGAAGTGAAAACCACCTGGTATGGTATGAAAGAGTTTTACATGAAAGATGTGAACGGGTACATCCTTGCTTTTGCCGAACAATAGAACTAAAAAGCGAGCCATGGAAACCAAAGTGAAATTTATAAGCCCGTTGCTGGTTGTTGCAGATATGCAGCGTGCACGCCGTTTTTACGAAACAGTTCTGGGGCTAAACGTGATTGTTGATTTTGGCGAGAACATCACCTTCGAAGGAAATTTTGCCTTGCACCAGCAAACTCATTTTCAGTCGCTCATTGATGGCAAAGAAATCAAATCAGGAGGAAATGATTTTGAGCTGTACTTTGATTACGATGATATGGATGATATTAATATCCATTTAAATAACAACCAGGTGGAGCTGGTGCATCCGATGCGCGAACAGCCCTGGCGGCAACGCGTAGTCCGTTTCTACGATCCTGATCGGCATATTATCGAAATCGGTGAATCGATGGAATTCCTTTGTTACAGGTTGCATCGCGAGGGTCTATCACCCAAAGTTATTTCGCAAACAACCATGATGCCAGAACCTTTTGTGAAGGCAGGGATTGAAAAATACCTCCAATAAACGTGCTTCGCGCTTGCAGTTCCTATTGGTCCTTTGACAGGATTTTTCCGGTCTGTTGCAGATTTTATTTTCAGGACTAAAAAGGCCAGAGCAACTTTGCTCCCACAAAAAGCCTTAAAGTCAATGAAAACAGAAAACAGAAACCAATTCATCCGTACCGGCGGAGTTTTTTCCGGCCTTTTCCTGATGCTACACATCAGCTTTTACTGGATTTTCAGGTGGGAGCAAACCCTACTGGTGATGAACCCAACCGACAAAGCCATCATGCTCACACTGAACCTGGTCGGAATCCTGTTCCTGATTTACTCCACCGGCGTATCTTTCCTGTTAACCAAACAGTTGCCACAATCCTCCGCCGGACGAAGTGTTTTGCTATTCTTCGCTTCTTTTTACCTGCTCCGTATGGTTGCCGAATTTCTCTTTTTCGGGTTTGTTGTGCCAAAATCCATCTTTGCAGTATTGCTTTGCCTGATACCTGCCGTTTGCTACGGGTTGGCAGCATTATTAAAACCGACTAAATAGATTGCCATATGAAGAAGTTTTTGAATAAAATCACAAACGGCATTTTACTTATTGTCATTGGAATATTGCACACCCAATTGGTTGTATCGGCCGATGGGTATGGAAAACAATTTGCAAATTTTGCAGAAACTAATTTTTACAGGATAAGTGGCGGACTGAACGAATTACCGGCAACGGCTGGCAAAACAAATTTTGAAACTTTTGCAGCTTTCTGGTTTTTCTACTTCGGAATTTTAATTCTTCCTCTCGGATTGCTGGTGCACGCCATCGAAAAAAGGTATAACGTATTGCCTCACAGTTTTACCATATCCTACCTTATCGTGGTGGTCATTGGCAGTTACATGATTTCGGCATCGGGAATGACTTACATTATGCTGCCACATGCCATTTATATGCTGGTGATCAACTATTTTAAATCCCGGAAAATTACTTTACAACCCGCAAAATGAACAAAGTTTTCAAACTCAAAACATATCCTAAAAATACGATGATTCTCTCGGATATGGACCGTGTGGATTATTTCGATTCGTATGGGATTGCCCGGAAAACAACCGAAACAGTGAAAGAAATCACACATAAAATACTGAAAGGCCCAGCCTGGGTTGGTTATCTGATGCAATTAAGAGATTTTGTTGTTCGGCCATTCGGGTTAAAAACAGAAGATAAAATTAAAAAAGTGCAATTGGACTCTAACTCCGAATTTGATTTTGCGCCGATCCTTTTTAGCAACGACAACGAGATCATTATGGGAATGAACGATAAACACCTTTATTTCCGCCTTTCTGTATTAAAAGTTACCGGGCAGGAAAATACCCAGATATTTCTTACAACAGTTGTTCGGTTTAACAATTGGGGTGGCAGAGTCTATTTTGCTGTTATCCGCATATTTCACGGACTGATAGTTCGCACGATGCTTAAGAGATTGTAAAATATTCAATAGTAAATCAAATGTCAACACAATTAATAAAACTTTCGAGAATCGCTGGCTGGATTGTCATTTTACTTGGAGCGATTCATTCAGCAAACACCTTTTTTGTAATTCGCGACGTCGCCATTTTCGATGCCATGTGGCGCGGAACTATCCTTTTTATGTATGTTGCTGCGGGACTGGGTTGTTTGCTTGCCGGTGGCGGAATGTTGCTGTCAACAGCCGATGCCATTCATAAAACAATTATTGCGCATCATATCTATTTGATTTCTGCTATTTTTATGCTGTTGTTGGGAATTGGAGCGCCCATTGCCATGAGCTTCAATCCGTTTGGATACATTTCGCTGGCAGTAGGAGTTTTTGCAGTAGCAGTGGCCATACTTCGTTACCGTCATTCCGTCATTTCCGTGCCCAAATATGCCATTGACCAATAACTATTTTGAAACCTGCCAGGAAAAACCAACTTTTGTATATTATGGAAATAAAGATTTTTAATTCAGGCAAAAAGTGTATCGCCCAACTAATTTCTAAACAGGTTGAAATCAAGGATCAGCAGGATGCGCTCGATATCATGATGGAATCCCGATATCAGGGTGCGGATGGATTGATTGTTAGCGCTGAAAATCTCCATCCTGATTTTTTTGATTTGAAAACCGGGCTTGCCGGCGAAATACTTCAGAAGTTTTCTACTTACCAGGCCTATTTGGCAATTGTAGTCGATTTTTCCAAATATCCGGGGAAAAGTCTGAAAGATTTTATTTTTGAAAGTAATAAAGTTGGAAGAATCAACTTTGTAGCAACACCAGAGGAAGCTTTGCAAGCCTTAACCAAATAAAACCATAGAATCGGGCATGAACAGAATCATCAAAATAATCCTGCACCTGTTTTACTGGATGGTTTTTTCCCTGTTCTCGGGATTGGTGAGCTTTCAGTTTGCCAAAGGATTCGATTTCGTGTTGGAGCATTTGGACATATACCTTTACAATAGCTTGTGGGCAGTCATTCAGTTTTACCTGTTTTATTTTTTGTTTTACCAGTTTATTGAGCGACAGAAATACATCCGTTATTTCATTTATTCTGTGGCTGTTTCCATAGGGTTGTCGTTGGTTATGTTTTTCTTCTTTAATCTTCTGTTCGATTTTCCGGCGCTGAATGAGATGCGCAGTATCATTCCTCCCATTGTTGGTACGTTCATAATTGGCAATAGCGGTAGTTTGTTGCGCGGGTTCATCGGTTGGTTCGAGGATATACAGCGCAAACAGGAAATGGAAAAAATGATTATCCGGAACGAGCTCGACATGCTGAACTCCCAGCTAAACCCACATTTCCTGTTTAATACGCTGAATAATATTGATTCGCTGATTTTTCGTCAACCTCAAAAGGCTTCTGAATCGCTTATCACCTTGTCTGAAATTATGCGCTATATGCTCTATGAGGCTCGCCAGCCGAAGGTTTCGATCAATCAGGAAATTGTCCATTACCGAAACATCATCCGGTTGCAGGGCTTACGGTTTTCATCTCCGGAAACCATTCGGTTTGAAGCCGAAACCGGTTTTGGAAATCAGGAAGTTGCGCCATTGCTGTTTCTTCCGTTTATCGAAAATGCGTTTAAATATGCAGTAAATACAGGAGTTTTGCCGATGATCGATTTTAAGCTGAACTGTACCGAAAACGAAATTTGCTGGACCAGCCGCAATTCGTTCTTACCGGTTGACACGTCGGTGAGTCAAAAAACAGGAGGCATCGGCTTATCGAACCTGAAACGGCGGCTCGAATTGCTCTATCCGGAACGATATTCGTTGAAAACTGAGATAACTGGAAACGAATTTTTTGCTGAATTAAAACTACATCTATGATTTACCGCTGCATTACCGTTGACGATGAACCGCTGGCCCTGGACAAAATTAGTGGTTTTGTAGAACAAATGCCCCAGATGAAACTAGAAGCCCAGTTCGGCAATGCCCGCGAGGCGCTGGCTCATCTGGTGAAGCTTCCGGCTGATATTTTGTTTCTCGACATTCAGATGGAACAAATGACTGGATTGGATTTGCTGGCTGCCTTGCCCGAAAAACCTCAGGTGATTTTAACCACGGCTTACAGCGAATATGCCCTGAAAGGTTACGAATTGGAAGTAACCGATTATATCCTGAAACCCTATTCTTTTGAGCGGTTTGCCCGTTCGGCAAATCTGGCCATCAAGCGCCTGGAAGAAAAAACAAGCACGCCATCGGCCGATTTTATCTTCGTAAAAACTGATTACCGGCTGGTGAAAATCAGGCTGAACGATATTCTTTATATTGAAGGAATGCGCGATTTTCGGTGTATTGTAACTACTTCAGGCAAAATACTTACCCAACAAACGTTTGGCTCGTTCGAAGAGCAGCTTCCGTCAAGTGCTTTTGCCCGCATTCATAAATCCTACATGATTTCGGTTGCAAAAATCGAGTCAATTGAGAAACACAGGGTTAAAATTGGATCCGAATTACTGCCTGTAAGCGAAAGTTACCGGGAAAGTTTTTATAAACGGATTGGTGGTTAAGTAATTTGAATTTAACATTTTATATTACTTGATGTGTTTCTGTGTTTATGTTTTTTTTGTACTATATATCATTCGTAAGTTATTGATTATGATGTATGTATATTGATATCTAAAATAGATAATCTAAAATAGATAATCTAAAACAGATAGTCTCGAATTTATTCTTTATATTTGCGCAAAGGAGGTGAAAAATGAAGAAGAAAAACAATCCATTCCTGCTTAAGGGATATGTATCGAGAGAACTCTTTTGTGACCGGGAGAAAGAAGTGGAACAGTTATATACCAATGTGCTTAATGGCATTGATACCACCTTGATTTCGGCTCGCAGGATGGGAAAAACCGGGCTTATTTTTCGTTTTTTTGATCATTTGCGCGAGCATGATGACATTAAATCCATTTATGTCGATATCTTTTCATCACGGAACCTGGATGAGTTCATCAAACTATTGGCTGAAGCTATTTTGCTTGAATTTCCGGAAAAAACGCCGCTGGGAAAACAGTTTCTGGAGTTTATCAAAGGATTTCGCCCCTTGATGGGTTATGATCCATTGAGCGGACAACCTCAAATACAAATCAACTATCAATCAGCTCAGGAAAAGGAATATACGTTGCAGGGACTTTTTAGCTTTCTCGACAATCAGGGCGGGCCTGTTGTTATTGCGATTGATGAATTCCAGCAGATTTCCGATTATCCCGAAAAAAACATCGAAGCACTTTTGCGAACTTACACCCAGAATTTGAAGAACATCCGTTTCATCTTTTGCGGGAGCCGGAAAGCTATGATGATCAACATTTTCTCGAATGTAAAGCGACCATTTTTTTCTGCCACACAATTCCTTTTGCTTGAAAAGATTGATACCGAAGCTTATTCGTTGTTTATCCGCAATAAATTTGCAGAATCAGGCATTGAAATATCCGATGAAGCGTTGACTATGGTGCTGGATTGGAGCCTTGTGCATACCTTTTATACCCAGAGTCTATGTAACATGCTGTATTACATGGCCGACCATACGATTACGATCGATTTGGTCAAATTGGCCTGCGTGGAGTTGCTGAAACGGAATGAACCGGTCTTTTACCAATACCGACAGTTGTTAACCTCTGCGCAATGGAATTTTCTCATTGCCATTGCCAAAGAAGGGGAGGTAAAACAGCTTACCGCCCAAAAATTCATTTCTCGGTATGAAATTGGCACACCGGCAAATGCCCGACGTATTAGCAGGTCGTTGCTCGACAAAGAATTATTACTTGAAATTTCCCGCAAAAAAGAAACTTCGTACCGGGTTTATGATGTCTTTTTATCTCGCTGGCTCGAAAATGAATATTGAAAACTTTGGTGTCTTGCTATCAGCTCATCCATGATTTATCTCGTTATTCAGGGTTTCTTTCGAAGTGATAAGCTAAAATCAACTTCTGCTGACATATGGTTGTCACTTTCATTCCTTAAATTTGAGGAAAGAAACGTACAATGAGCCAATACAAAAAAGTTATAGAAACCATATTTGCATCGCAAGGACCAAATGGTTGCTGGAAAATGCTGGAAGAAAGTAACCGAAATTATCCGGTGTGTTTGCACTATTCGCCTACGTTTAAATCTACCTTGTGGACACTCATACTTCTGGCTGATCTGGAGCATGATTCGGATGACTGGCGGATTAAACAACCTTTGAATACAATCCAGGAGCATTTTTACGATCCCAATTACGGCATTTATTCGCTGGGGAAAGATCATTTTCCTATTCCCTGCCTAAACGGCAACCTGATTTATGTCGATGCTTATTTCAATCGTTCACTTTCAAAAAAAAGCGTTTCAACCGTCAATTTTTTTAGCGAATTTCAGCGGTTCGACGATGGCGCCTATCTGGAGCCACGCAATCCGTTTTGCAGCAATACCAGTTGTTTTGGCAAGCATACCTGTTACTGGGGAGTCGTAAAATTGCTGAAAGGCCTTTCATTTATTCCGAAAGAAAAAAGAAATGAAGCCGCCCAAAAATTGCTCAATCGTTGCATCGAGTTTGTATTGCTTCACCATGTTTGTTTCAGCTCGCGCCACGATGGCCGATTTTTATCCAGAGACATTGATAAATTTGGATTTCCGTGCATGTACCGGAGCAATTTTTTGGAGATTCTTTGGCTGCTTAAGCGGGAGAATATACGTTCTGAAAACATTCTATCGGCCTTACAATTACTGAAATCGAAACAGCAACCCGAAGGAAATTGGAACCTAGAGAAAAAAATCAGTAATATGGTCGCAAGTGTTGGCGCCGAAAATAAACCCAATGAATACATTACTAAACGGGCAGTTGAAGTTTTGGAATTTTATCAAAAGATGGGTTTGTGAAGAAGAAGTGTTGTTCGCATTTTTTCAATTTCAGGAAAAACAAAAACCGAAATTTTCCGCACCTTTTAGCTTTATTACTCTTCATTTTAATTCTTTAGAACTCCAGGTTGTCAAGCTCACTCCTTAATTTTTTCCGGCTAATAAATCTACAATTTTCCCATTTCATGTGTTGCAGTCCATGTGATTTCTGTTTTATGGAGTAAATGATAAAAAATCGAAAATATTTTTAAGCCGGTGTAACGAATGAGGCACTTTGATAGTATTGTTTTCAGAAATGACAATCTTTAAAGCAGAATTTGATCAGGTAGTGTATGATGAATCAATTAAGCGACGAACAACTGATGAGGCACCTGGCGCAGGGCGAGAAACAGGCAGCAGGCATCCTTTACGACAGGTACCACCCGAAGCTTTTCGGCTACTTTGTACGCATGACCCGCAATCAGGAGACTAGTCGCGACCTTACCCAGAATGTTTTTCTGAAAGTGATCAAATACAGTCATAGCTGGAAAGAGGATAAAGTTTTTGCTTACTGGTTGTTTCGCATTGCCCGGAACCTGCTGGTCGATTTTCACCGTGGGGCCAAACGATTTTACGAGCTCGACGAAGAGCCTGAATTGGCGGTACGAGATATGGAACAATCCATCCGGAGCAGCGAAGCACGTGAATCGTACGATCTGCTGTTGGATGCTATGGCGAAACTTCCGCCAGGCTACCGCGAGTTGATTGAAATGAACCGGTTTCAGGGATTTTCCTACAAGGAAATTGCTGTTACGGTTGATTCAACCGAAAATGCCGTGAAAGTGAAAACGTTCAGGGCGATACAGAAACTGAAAGAGATTTATGAAAAAATAATAATTGAGTGATATGAATTGCGAAGAAATAAAAATAAATCTGCCCGAATACATCGACGGGAAGTTGGATGAAAAAACTTCAGGAATTGTCAGGAGCCATCTGGAGAACTGTGTTGCTTGCAGTGATCTCCATTCCGAATTGAATTCGTTCCTGAATTTTACTGATTCGTTCCCAGAAATGGAACCTCCACGAGGAATGAAAGCCGAATTTATGGAAATGCTGGAAGCCGAAATGCCACAAAAGCAGAACCGGATTGTGTTGATTCCGGCCTGGCTGAAAGTCGCTGCGGTTTTAGCCATTGCCCTGATTACCTATTCCGGAGGATACTACTTTGGTTCCGAAAAGGGACGAATGCAACAACAGCAACTGGAAGTGGCCCTGAATCAGACCAAACAGCAGGTTTTACTGGCCAGTTTGCAGGACTTTACCGGACCGCAAAAGATCGAAGCGGTTTATTCAATCAGCCAATCGGGGCAATCGGGCGATGCGTTGATTGATGCCCTTGTAGCCACCATGAACAGCGATAAAAACATAAATGTGCGGTTGGCAGCCATCAACGCGTTAACAGGTATGATGGACAAAAATCCACGGGTAAAAAAGGAATTGATCCGCTCCCTTTCGCTTCAGGATAATTCGTTGCTCCAGATTTCGCTGATACAGGTTTTAACCGAATCGGGTGTTACAGAGGCCAAAACAGAAATAGAGTCGATTGCCAGAAGTGAAGATACCGATGAAAATGTAAAAGCCTTTGCCAAGGATATGATCAAAATTATCATATAAACAGGAATCGGTTTAACGCCGGCTAAATCTGGTTCCTGAAACAATTAACAATTAAAAAAGCAAAAAAATGAAACGTATAGTCATTGTTATAGCAGCCTTTGTTTTTCCGATGATAGCACTCGGGCAAATGAAAAAGTTTGAATATACCCCAAAAGTGAAAAACAAAATTGAAATCAAAAATCTGTTGGGCGAAATCTCCCTGCAAAATACCTCGGGAAATGCCATTGTTATTGAGTCGGATTTTAAAATGGAACGGCCAGATCGGGCAGAAGGACTCAAATTGCTCGGATCGATGGAAGATAATACTGAAATAGGTGTTAACGTGAACGAAGAGAATGGTATTGTTTCCATTCAGGGAGCCGTTAAGCAGGTACGCGAATACAAGTACAAAATTTCAGTTCCAGTGGGAATGGCTGTCAATCTCGACTACAACAGCCCTTTTGCACAAGGCGACCTGACCATTGATTCGTTCAAGGGAAGCCTGGAAATCCATACGCTCAATGCCAATGTGAAAATCACCAATTCAACCGGGCCATTTGCCGTAAATACGATAAGTGGCGATTTGGAAGTTGTTTTCAGCAGCATCAATCAGGAAGCTCCAACTTCACTCGCCTCGGTTAGCGGTTTGGTTGATGTGACTATTCCTTCAACCGAAAAAGCAACCTTTGCAATTAATACCATCAACGGGAATGTGTATAATAATCTTGATCTGAAAAGCTCAAAAGAAACTGATCCAGACAAACGGGCCGATGGCATGAAAGCGATAAGGCGCGACACCGGTGAGTTTACCCTGAATGGTGGCGGTCAAAAAGTATATCTGAAATCCATCTCCGGAAATATTTACCTCCGCAAACGTTAATCCCCGAAGCCATGAAACGATTAATTGTAATGCTGCCCATTTTGCTGGGCCTGACTTTCTATGCCCAGTCGCAGAAGCTGGTGCAGAAAAATCTGGATGTGCAAGGGAAAAAAGTGGAAATGAAATTCAAATTTGCTGATACCATTGCCATTGAAGCCTGGGACAAAAATACTGTTGAATTACAGGTGTCGGTTAACATCGACGGAAACCGTTACAACGACTATTACGAGCTGAAAGTGAATAATCTGGGGGGTAGCCTGGTTTTGGAAGAAGTGGTCAACTTTGAGGCGATTCAGAAGAAAAGAGGTGATAATCACAACTATCAGAACGAGATTATATACAAGCTGAAAGTGCCATCGAACCTGGAGTTTAGCCTGAATACCATTTCCGGACAGGTTGAGATGAAAGGAACCCTTGGCAAAATGGCTGTCAATTCCATCAGCGGATTTATCGATTACGCGGTGCCGCAGAGCTGTAAAGCACAAATCGATTTATCGACAGTTACCGGCAATGTATATTCGAACCTGAAATTTGATGAAAAGCCAGCGAAAGAGATTTCATGGGTAGGAACAAAACGAAAACTCTCCTTAAATGGAGGGACCCAGGATATTGCACTCAAAACCGTTAGCGGAGATATTTACCTCCGGAAGGGGCGATAGAACCAAGTTTTTAAGTCTTATTTTGAAATAGATGAAAGGCTGTCAGGATTTTCCGGGCAGCCTTTCTGGTTTCTTTATGCCGCTTTAAATAAAGGCTTGTATTTGTTTCTGTAATGCCAGGCCAAAAACAGGTTCCCGATCATAAGCAAAATGGCTACTAAAAGTCCTTCCGGTTCTACGAAAACGTGAAATAGCAAAATGTTTACGGTAATCGGGAAAATTACGACAGTTGCAAGCGGAACAAATTTTCCGGTGAGAAATGCCACTGCACAGATAAGTTCAATCACTTTAATGGTAGTCATCATATAAACGGAAGCAGCCATGCCATCCATAAATATTTTAACATTCCCGGTTTGTTCGGGTTGGGGAACGAGCTTAAAAAGCACAACGATTGAGGCAAAAGCAAACATCAGCCCCATCAATACGCGGACAATGATAACTGCAATTTTCATCTGTTTTTTAATTTTGAGGTTAACTTTTTTGTTCCAGGTATTCTTTTAATGAGTAGCAAATAATCGAGTTCCAGCCTTCTTCGAAGTTTTCGCGAGCCAAATCGGGTACGTTAGCCGGAAATGTCTCCAGTCCTTCGTGCGTAAGCCTTATGCGGGTTTGTTCTCCCTCCTCAAACAACTCGAAGGTAACCAGTGTAGTTCCAATGTACCCGTCGTACCGCCAACTGTAGGCCAGTTTTTTGCCTGGCAGAACTTCAGTAATCCTGCAAATGTGAAGATATTGGCGATCTTCAGCCGGGCCACCCCAAAATCGAAATTCAAATCCACTTTCAGCACGGAACTCCTGAAAGTCGAAATACCATTGTTTCATGGCATCTTTATCGGTGATGGCTCTCCATACCTTTTCGATTGGTGAAGCGTAAAGTTGTTCTATTTGTACTGAACTAGCTGACATAACTTCTGGCGTAAATGAGTAGAAATTGATATTAAAACCATTTATAACCTAAAATGTTTTCAGCCTGAATTTATCCGATTGCTGGAGAAAAGAAGATTACACCTTTCTCTTTTATTTTGGTGAGTTTAACGTATGCTAAAAAACTGTTTAAAATTTGAAAATATGCCCAAAATCAAAATGAATGAAATTTAAACAGTTTCTTCTATGTTGTAATCCAAATTCTGAGAGCATTATTTTTTGACTATTTAATTTTTGTTTATTTCTCAAATGTTTAGTTTACAGAATATTAACTTTGCAATTAGCAAAGAGGAAGAGTAAACAGGCTCTGCTGGGGAGCAACCTGTCAGCAATACTCTTTGCGGATACACTGTATAGGGGGAGGCTTTCTGGCCTTCCTTTTACTTATACAGGAATCCAATTATGGCTAAGAAAAACCCCATGTTGTGTTCTTCTCCAATGCCGAAAAGTCCTATAAAAACAATCTTCTATCAGTGGACAAAATGCCACATTTCCCTGTTTCAGTTTTTATAAGTAAAGTGCCGCATTCTAAGAAAGCAGACTGGCTGCAAGAAACTGTCAGCGGTCACCTTGATATACTGATTGTTTTTAAGGATTCATTTGACAACTCCAGATACATATTCGCTTTTGTTTTTAAGTACGTAATACATCCGGTTCAAAACCTTTCTTGCAATTCGGATAATTGCCTTGTTTGATTCCATCCGCCTGACATAACCGTTAAAGCTCATTGCAAGAGCCGGATCAAGTCGGGCTGCAAACCAGGAACTCTCGATTAAGGATTTGCGCAAGGCCGTTTGTCCGCGAAAGGTCATATCCCCATTATTTTCCTTGTTCCCGCTAGAATGTCGATTGGGAATCAAGCCTACAAACCCGGCAAAATGATCTGTATTTTCAAATCGTTCTATATTCTCTATTTCGGTCAAGAAAGTGATCGCTGTGATAAATCCAACTCCTGGAATGGTTCGCAATAATTCCATATTGGTTGCATATTTCTCGCTGCGGGATAAAGTCATGATTTTACGAAGGACTTCCAAAAGAAGCTTTCTTTGCTGTTCGGCTTCTTGTATCAATATTTTTAACGTTTGAGTCCCTGATTCATGCTGAAGAGAAACTTGATTGAGCCATTTCATAAACCGTTTGGACCAATGAGTCCCTGATTTCTCAAATTCCGCAGGAATAAATATCCCATAAAAGTGTAAGAACGATTTTATCCGCTGCTTGAAACGAACCATATCTTTTACCAAAGTTGCCCGCAGCCGGATCAGTGACCTATCTTCCAATGTTGATGGCTCTGGAATATAAATGGCCTTTAAATCCCCGGCTCGCAATGACCGGGCAAGCTTGCGACTGTCGGTCGGATCATCCTTTTGTAAGTGTTCCTTCTGTGTGGTGGGGACATCTGCCGGATTAATAACAATGTTGGTTATTCCCATTTCCTTCAATTTGTAATGTGTCCAAAAACCACTAAAGCCAGCTTCATATACCGAGTAGTAATCGCCACAAGGAAAATTACGGTTCAAATAGTTTGATAACGTATCTGCACAGGCCGGTTGGGTAAATGTCTTGTGAACCAGATTCTCGGTTAAAATCGTTACTGCCCAGCTTTTCAAATGAACATCAATTCCGACAAAAATATTTTGTCCTTTAAAATCTAATCCCGTCTTTTGTGTTTGCATAAGTCTTTGAGTTTTATTGGTTAGTCACGTAATCAAAAATAATACTCTTTTGACTTATGCTTCTTTAGCATAGCTCAATTACAAACATAGGGACTAACTATTTTTCGGTTTGGTATTAATTTTTGCTAATTATTTGTTAAATTAGTGCATGCCTTTTTTTATTATTCAACAGAAACGTACAGCGGGCAGAATACCACCGTTGTTTCAGGGGCGAAAAAAGCGCATACAAACTGTAGAACCTTGAAATCATTCCCCGGGAACCTTCCACAAAATGTGGAAGCACCAACCGGAGACCGTTGAGCCTTCTACAAAATGTAGAACCTTCAACCAGAGGCTGGTGAAACTTCTACAAAATGTAGAACCTTTAACGGCAGAACGGGGGACTTTCTACAAAATGTAGAAGCTTAAAACGAACCAAAAGCGAAGTCGAATAATCTCCATAGTGTTGAACTAAAAACCAAGTAGTATGCAAACAAAAGAGTTCAGACCCGTACATTTAAACAACCTGACCATCGACAATCTGTTTTCGCTCAGTAAATCGACCATTGAGTATGCCAACCCTGTAAAGGATAGCATTGGCAGAATACCCAAAGTTATTCTGGATCAGCTCGAAACCGACAACAATGCCATGGGGGTGCAAATGAACAAGGCATTGAAGAGCGCCCTGACCGCACAAGTAACCGAACTGGATCTCGATTGCGACGACCGTTTTGCTGAAGTGAAACGCAACGTAAACACCAACCTGCGTGGCCGTAACCCCGAAAAGAAAGCAGCGGCTGAGGAACTGAAAATTTTTCTTAACCCGTATTGGAACACCAACACCAAACCCCTGAACACGCAGACCAGCCTTTTAACCGAGATGTTTGGCAAGTTTAAGGCCAGTGAAACGCTTAAAACGCACGCGGCAACTGTTGGTGTTGCCGATATGATGATCGGGCTTGAAACGGCGAATATGGCCCTGGCTACCTTGTACCAAACCCGCAACGAGCAGAGCGCTGCCGTTGATGGCCCTTCGGCCAGCAGCCTGAGATCGGCCACCGCCAAAAGCTATGAACAGTTTTGCACCGCCGTGGAGCAAGCGGCCAATTACACGCCCTCAGATGTTCTCAGCACCCTGTTTAATCAACTGGACGAATTGCGTAAAACCTACGCCCGCCTGACACGCAAAAAAGACGGGGAAGAAGAGTCAGCCCCGGTTGAAGCTGAATAACACGGCAACCAAGCTATTTTAGAAATTCCCGACAGGGCAACCTGTCGGGAATTTGTTTAACCAAGGGTACTTATTGAAATCATGATCGACGAAAACTACGAATACCAGGAAAAGGAAGAAAAAAGTCGGGCAATCGTTTTGATTTGGTAACCTAACCACCTACTTTTAAAACCGTTAAAAATTAATTTTCAAACAATTGGCAATAGCGGGTGGAACAAGTGAAATACAAAAAAGTATTGTAAACTCTCCGCGATTCACTGGTTATGTGAAAGCTAAAAACAACAAAATACCAAGATTAGACCATGATATCAAAAAAAGAAAAAGGAATCGAATTAATCGAAGAAATATTATCTGATATTGATAATCCAAAAGTATCATTATTAAGTAGTATTAATAAACTAAATAGAGCATCCAAATTGCTTAATGAAAAAGAAATTCTAATATGGACTGAAATTCAACTTGGTAACATTTACTACACACTACCTTTGACTAATTGGATAAAAGCTTATTTAGCCAATGACAAAAATAAAACCAAGGAAAATGAAAAGAAACTTAAAACCCATGAAGACAAGTTAAATGAACTTGAAATTGAACTGGGTATTATAATAGAGAGTGAAGAACTTTCAGCTAAATCAATAGAATCAGGTGGAGGTTTTAAGAATATTGGATTTGTAGAAGAAAAACATGCAGATATAGCAAAATTTAAGAAAGGTAATGATGGGACATACTATCAATCTAATTTATTGAATACTCTTACAATTGTAAAATCACTCACCTTTAAAAAAGCAAGTTCTCTACACTCGAAATACGCTTATGAAAGTTTGCCTCAGACTAATTTTGAATTTTTAAAAGATAAAGTCGAGGACGTTTTATTTGAACTTGACCCTGAACTTGCAGAAATGCTAATGCTTGCTTTTAAAGCTGTTTCATCAAATAGTGAGGAAGAGTGGTCGCAAGCACTTATAACCTGTAGACGATTCTTGGAACAACTCGCAGATAAGTTATTCCCTCCAATTGAACAACCAATTCAGGGAAGGAAACTTAACCAAGAAAACTATATAAATAGAATTTGGGCATTTATGGACAAATCTATTTTAAGCCAATCAAATAAAGAATTAGCAAAAATGCACGTGGACCTTCTTGGTAATTATTTACAAAGTAGCTATAAACTAACCAATAAAGGAGTTCATGCTAAAATTACCCGTATTGAAGCTGTAAAAACTGTTTTTCATATTTATATGACGTGTGTTGATTTGTTAGGTTATTTAGATAGACAAAAGCTAAATAATAAACCAAGCCTTCATTTAGCTACTATGGATGAGATTGAAGCATTTGGAGAAGTTTCTCGAAGCATTGCAAAAGAAATTATAAAATGTAGAGTGAAAAATGGGAAACTAACAGTAAAGACTCTCTCTGAGATTCCTGGAGTTGGGAAAATGACGATTGAAAAACTACTTAAAAATATGACCATCGACTAACAAAAAAGCTGCCCGCCACTGCCCCTCGTTTGAGCGTAGCGGGAACGCGGGGGTTGTTGGTTTTGCGTTTGTAACGCCAATTGAGGCATATTTTTACAGCGGGTTTCAAAATACAGTCCCAGGACATTATTTTTACGGCTCAGTCCGCTATTACGCAGGAGAAAAAGGATGGATTAATGTTCAACCCATTTTGTAATGAGTTAAATAATGAGTTGTAAACACAAAAAATATTTACCCCTCGTTG
>JAIBEY010000094.1 GCA_019459525.1 Prolixibacteraceae bacterium | reverse complement strand
GCTGATATCGAATTCGGTTGTGGTTTGAGGAACAATAACAAACGATGGATTATTCATTTGGAAGTTCTTCGCCCGATCATCGTCAATTCCATCATTCGTATCGTAACCCAGGTAATACAATCCCAGTTTACTCAGATCACCGGCACCGCCACTGTAATGCAGGTACACCACCAACGGGTACTTCCGGTCAGCATTAATTGGCTTATCGTAATTCCATGGAGTACAAAAGTAGTAGTCGCTGTTCTGGTTATACTGGAAAAATGGCCTGTCAGCATTGTTAAACTCTTCAGTGGCAGTTTTCCATGCCAGAAGTCCAGATGCATCAACACTTAGCCTTTGGCCCGGAGTTCCATTGGGAATGGTTACCCATTGACTACCATTAAACTGAATTGTTCCATTGCTGGAACTGGTGATATCACTAAAAACTAAATCAGTAGGTTTATTTTTTAACTCAGAGTAGTTTCCTGATTTTGAAATGCTTGAAAAAACTGGAACATCAGTCAGGGCATCGAATGAACCGCTGAAACTCCCTTTCTTGCTCCATTTTGCTGTGTCAGTAGCTGTAACTGAACTAATCGGAGAACTCATAAACGTTGGATCATTTTCTTCTGATCTCCAGGAAATCAGTTCAGATTCCTTTATAATTGCGGCTGGAGATGAAGTGAATTTTTGATCTGTTTCATTCGCACTTTTAAAATGAATCAAATTACTGATTTGTTTTTCAGTTATAATAATCCCTGTTGTTTTATCCCACTGTTGAAACAGGGGATCAGTTTCAACGGTTTTGTCACTTGACTTTGCATACTCAGCAAACGGAACTTCCAGCAATTGGGCAATTCCGGATAAGGCATAGTTTGTTCCTCCTGTGATATCGAGTTCTACTTTAGTGAAATAGATATCTTCACTCCAGTTAATTTGAGAAAATAAATTGGGGTTTGTAGCTCCAACATCTATGGATAGCAGTCCGAACTCATTGGTTTCCTTTAACAAACTTTCGCTATACACGGGCGATCCTGTTATATCGCCTTTAAGTATGCTTAATCGTATCCCGATGGTTTTATTCATTAACGTGTTATTCAAATTGTCATTCACTAACAACTGAATTTTATAGTTGTCTGGTACCTGGGCATATAACAGGCCGACCATAACTGTTAATATAAATGTAAAATGAATTCTTTTCATTTTGAATTGACTAATTTGTACAGTTAATTTTGCTTTTCGTCCCAGAATTGGAGATCGTTTCTATATTTCTAATATCTTGATTTTCTTGATCAAATTAATGCGACAATCCCAATCAAAACCATTATTTCCAAACAGGAATCCCGGTTAAGTCGATGGAAAGAAATTGTCCTTCTTTTCCTACCGGCAATCTGGTCCATTGTGTGCCATTAAAATATAAAATATCTCCTTTTTGCGGAGCCTGACTGAGCGACACAATGTGTAATGGAACATTGGTTAAATCTTTATAATCTCCGGAGAATGCAATTGGGTGAAAGGAGGGTAAGTTTGTCAGGCTAGTGTATTTTCCGTCAAATCCACTCTGTGCATTCCATTTCGATATATCACTTGCCGTAATGCCCTTTGCAACAGAACTATTAAATATAGGGTCAAGTTCCGGCATATTCCAATTTACAATATCAGTATTGGTAATTTTAAATGCTGGCGATGCGGAGAATATGGGGTCTAGTTCATCGGAATTTTTAAAGTGCTTTAAATCGGAGATCTGACTTTCTTTTATTGAAATTCCAGTGCTTTTATCCCAGGTGCTAAAAAGAGGATCGGTTTCGTTTGCCGAATCAGCCATCCTCGCATGAAACGCGTAAGGAACAGATAACAATTGGGATGTTCCGATAAAACTAAAATTAGTTCCTCCCTTTTCGTCCAGTTCAACTTTAAGAAAATAGGGCCCATCACTCCAATCTATTTGTTTGAATGAAACATCAAGGCTTCCAACAACCAGATTAACCAATCCAATTGCATTTGTTCTGGTCGTAAATGTTTCTACAGAAACAGGAGTACCCTCAGTTGTTTCCCGAAGAATACTAATTCGCATTTTAATATCTGTATTAGCTAAAATATTACCACTCAAACTTCTTACAACAGTTTGGTAATTAAACCCAGTAGGAATTTGAGCAATGGTTAACTGAATAAATAATGCAGCAATAGCAAGGCAAACTAATTTTTTCATACCACCTAGATTTAATGCTTTTCAATTTTAAAATTTTCAATTATCTGGTCGCTTTTTCTTATAACCAAAAGATAAAGTCCATTAGGAAACTGATTGAATGGTATTTTAGTTTCTGTATTTGTAATACTGTTCTGAAGAAGAACGACTCCATTCATATTACTCACCTTATAAGTTAAGTTTGCCGGATTGGCACACTTTAAGGTTAATATTGACTTAACTGGATTGGGAAATGCAACTACCTGAAAAATTGGATTCTTTATTTCTTCTGATGCGGTAGGAAGTAAGACCGACTGGTAAAATCCCTGTGTTAAAATACTTTCATCGTTTTTAATTGTTTCTGAAACAAATTCTCCTATTGCCCAGAACATCGAAGCTTCAGTGTTCTTTGTAAAACTAACACTTGATGCAATAACGCTTTGTGAAAATACAATAGTAGAATTAAGCAGAAAGCCACAACTGAAAATTAGAAGCTTAAGTTTAGTCATCGATTGTGTAATTTTATAGTGTTACAAACAAAAAACATTTGCCTACTGCCTCTAGCTTCCTAAATCGATAACAAAAACTTTGTCTGTCGGGTTCATACTATTTTTGTTGCCCAATTGTTCTTTTTGCCTGAAATTTAGTTTTGTTGTTTTGTAATTGATTGGTATTTAATTGTTTGTATTTGTTTTTGTTAAAATAGGTGGAGTTTATTTTTCTTTTGAGATAAGAATTATTAACAAATATTAGCTTTTCTCAAATAACAATACAACGATTATTCGCTGTATCGTTATTTTTTAGGAGATCGTTTAACCGTGCAAACTTTGCATTTGATTTAGTGTTGCATTTATTTGAGCCACCATCAGATCAATATTCTCTTTTTCACGGATTATTTGTTGGTGATTGCCTTTAAGTTCAATCAAATCAATCGACTCCGAATGTTCATCCCATCCAAGATACTTGTGTGTTGAGCGATTCACCGACGATTTAAATAAAGTAACTTTTCCTTCAAATCTGGTTGGTTTATATTTATTCCAAAGGCTGGAATATACATCCATTATATATGCATTTCTATAATCAATCGGCATCGATTCCCTTTTTTTATTGGCAATCAGGTAAACCGTCTTCTTATAAATCTTGTTCATAATATACACTGCGCCTTCAACTGAAATCCTTCTTTTCCTTTTTAGTGGATTTAACGAATCAATCATAACCATCATCGGTACTTCTAATCCTCGTTTTTGCAATTGTATGGCCATTTCGAAAGCAACAATCCCTCCAAAAGAATATCCTCCAATCAGATAGGGTCCCTTTGGTCTGTAGGCAATTAACTCGTCGACATACGATTTTGCCATTTCTTCAATGCTTTTGAATCCAATTTTTTCCCCGTCAGATCCGGAGTGCATAAAGCCCCAGTAAGGATGCTTCTGATCAACAAGCCGTGGCAGATAGGTATTACAAATGTCACCAAAAACCATCGTGAAGGGTAAATTTTCTCCATCAGGTTTTAGAATAACCAGGTTTCCGCCTGATTTTATTTTTCTGGTATTAACATTTGATGTTTGTGAAGGGTTTGATTTTAAATTCTCATCGATGTATTTGGCCAATAGTTCAAGATTCGGAAATTCCTGAATTAATTGTCTGAATTTTATATTGATTTTAAAACGTTTCTCTATGGCTTGAGCGTATTGCGCCAAAAACAGAGACTCAAGACCCAAATAGGCAAACGATAAGTTCTGCTTAACTTCAATGGGTTCAAGACCAGACAAATCACACAACATCTGCTTCAGAACTGCAATGGTATCAAGTGCAGTATTTTCTTGTTTCACTTCAGTTTTATCCGATATGTTGTCGCTGTTTGCTGCAATGTTTATGTCAGGATCCGACTTGGATTGTATCCCGGTAAATGGCACTTTGTCAATCCAATGTCTCTTTGGCTCAAAAGGATAGGAGGGAAGTACGATCTTTTTCGGTGTACTGTTACCATGCAATGCCCCAAAATTCAGGTTAAAGCCCTTAGCCCAGAGTTGCCCGATCGAAACCAATAATTTCGATTGCTCATCTTCATTTTCTGGTTTTCCGATAGTAGCTATAATCGGACATTTAGTCTTTGCATCAATACTTCTTTTGGCCAAAGAAGTTAAGTGAGTATTTGGTCCAACTTCAAGCAGGATATAATTGCCTGATTCTAAAATAGTTTTTATACCTTTTTCAAAAAGAACTGTATTTCGCAACTGGTTGGCCCAATACTTTCCGGTTGTAGCTAATTCAGAAGTAATAAACTTACCTGTTAAGCATGATATAAATGGTATTTGCGGACTTTGTGGTTCAAAATGTTCAACGTATCGGGCAAATTCATCAAGTATCGGATCAAAAGCCGATGAATGAAAAGCATGCGATGTATTTAACGGAATACTTTCAATATTGCTCGTTTTTAACAGATTATCTACAAGTTCGCTATTTTCAGTCTTAAATGATATGGTGCAATAACCGGGTGCGTTTACAGCGGCAATTTCAAATAAATTATCTTTAATTCTATTCAATTCATCTTCGGTGCTTTTTACAACCATCATTTTTCCTGATGGCATTTTTTGCATTAACTGTCCTCGTTTGATAACAATCTTCAGTGCATCTTCCAGACTAAAAACGCCGGAAAGACATGCTGCTGCGTATTCTCCAATGCTATGCCCGATCAACATTTCCGGGTTAATATCCAGAGATTGTAAGTATTTGGCAACAACATACTCCACTATAAATAAAGCTGGCTGAGTGAATTCTGTTCTGGACAGAATCTGTTCAGTTTCTTCGTTTGCGTTTGGAGCAAGTAAAATATTCTTGAAGTTTGTTCCTGTTTCTTTTTCGAAGATTTGAAAGCATTGGGTAAAAATATCTTTACATAAAGGTACGTTTTCATATAGATTCCTGCCCATGTTTACATATTGAGCCCCTTGCCCTGGAAACATAAATACAAGCGATCTGCTTTCGTTCATACTAATTGAATCGATAAAACTTCCGGCAAATGAAGTATCAGCCAGCGCCTCACTTCTGTCAACTACACTGAAACTTCTGTAGTTCATCGGGCTTCTTCCGGTTTGTAAAGTAAAAGCAAGATCTTCCAGATCGAAATCTTGATTGGATTGGCCAAATCTGGCTAAATCTTCTTTCCTTCTGTTTAGGGCAGCTTCTGATTTTGCCGATAACACTATAAGTTGCGGGCTACTGCTCTTTTTTTCTGATACTTCCTGCCTGTTTGGCTCCTGAAGTATCACGTGGGCATTAGTCCCACCAATACCAAAAGAGCTTACTCCAACAATCAATGGTTTTTCGCTGGTCCATGTTTTTAGTTTATCTAAAACATAGAATGGGGTTCTGGAAAAGTTGATGTTCGGATTTGGATTCTTGAAATGGACAGTTGGAGGAATTTGCCTGTGATAGGCCGACAGGCACGCTTTAATAAAACCAGTTACGCCAGCGGCTGTATCTAAATGACCTACATTGCTCTTAACCGATCCGATTGCGCAAAATTGTGTTTTATTGGTTTTTGCCTGAAATGCTTTTGTAAGTGCTGCAATTTCAATAGGATCGCCAAGTGGAGTTGCTGTTCCATGAGCTTCAATATAGCCAATATCTTCAGGATCGACATCAGCAATATCCTGGGCAAGCATGATAGCTTCCGCTTGTCCATCAACACTCGGAGCCATGTAACTTACTTTTTTATTACCGTCGTTATTGATTCCCCAACCTTTAATTACAGCGTATATGTGATCGTTTTCAGCTATCGCATCGTCAAGCCGTTTCAATACAACAGCTCCAACTCCATTACCTGCTACCGTTCCGTTACTTTCACTATCGAAAGGTCGGCAGTGTCCATCGGGTGAGTTTATGGCTGCTTTTTGGTAGGTGTAACCTGATTCTTGTGGTAAAAACAGACTAACCCCACCGGCAATACAAGCATCCGACTCGTAGCTGAATAAGCTCTGGCAGGCTTGCGCAATTGCAACAAGCGAGGTAGAACAAGCTGTTTGAACATTAATGGCAGGACCTCGCAAATTTAGCTTATAGGCAGTTTTTGTTGGTAAAAAAGTACCGTCATTATTAATCATGATCTGAAATGATTCGGGCTCATAGATCCGGAGGTATTTTTCCAATGATTCCTGATCCCTGATTACATGATTCATCAGATAGGTATTGTACAAACTGCCAACAAAAACACCTATCGCCCCTTTGTAGCTATTGGGGTCGCATGATGCATCTTCCAAGGCATTCCAGGCTGTTTCCAGCCAAATCCGATGCTGCGGATCCATTGTCTTGGCATCCATGGGAGTATAACCAAAGAATTCTGCATCAAACTTATCAATATTGTCAACGATACCTCTTGATTTTATATAATTATCGTTGTTCGTTAATATTTCGGGATTCAGTCCATTGCCAGTTAATTCTTCAATAGTAAAATGGGTAATGGTTTCTCGTCCATTAACTAAGTTGTCCCAGAATTCACTTATATTCTTAGCGCCCGGAAACCTTCCTGCCATTCCTATTACTGCAATTCCATCGTTATTAGGATCCATAACAATATAATTTTATTTTAAAGTAACAACTAACTTTTTCTTTTGTTGCTTACTTGATGTGCGTATTTTAATGATCGTCTGCTGCCTGATAAAACAGGTAAATCATTAACGGTATCGTTATTTAACGAAGATAGGTAGCGCGCTAAATCTTTGATGCTGGGATACTCGAAGATTTTTACTACTTCCAGTTTAATATCATATTTTTCATATATCATATTTGTTAATCGGATAGCCATTAATGAATTCCCTCCTAAATCAAAGAAGTTATCAGCATTCCGAAAGCATTTAATGCCCAGTAATTCGGTGAAAATATTCGATATGTTTTGTTCCATTACCGAAGAATTTGTATTTACAGGTTCTTCGATCTTGGTGTCAATAGCAATTAACTGTTTTCGGTCAATTTTCCCATTTTGAGAGATTGGCATCTGATCTAAGATGAAAATCTGGTTGGGAAGCATATAAGCGGGAAGCAGATCGACCAAATATTTTTTTATCTGGCTGGAATTGGTTTTTTCATCAGGAAAAAGAACGACAAAGGCTTTCAGGATCGGATTTTCGTTGGCTGCAATTTGTAATATCACTGACGCTTCTTTTATCTTTGGATACTCCAGTAGTTTTGCCTCAATTTCGCCCAATTCGATCCTGAATCCGCGTATTTTTATTTGATTATCCATACGGCCAATAAATACAATATTACCGTCAGAATTCCATTTTGCTAAATCGCCTGTTCTATAAAACCGTTTTTTAGAGTCAGATTCAATTTCAATTTCCGGAAACTTAAGTTCTGTTAGTTCGGGGTTATTGATATAACCTCTGGCCAGATTTACTCCGCCAATAACTAACTCTCCGGGAATTCCCCATGGTTGAATCTGGTTGGCTTTGTTTAGTACATAAAGCTGAGTGTTGTCAATCGTTTTACCAATCGGAATTTCTTTAATATTGCTATCCAGTGGGCATCGGTATATTGAAACGTCGATCGTTGCTTCAGTTGGCCCGTAGAGGTTAACGACTTCAGGAAGCTTTGAAAATGATCTGAGTTTATTAAACTCATTAACTGTTTTAGGTTGTAACGCTTCACCACTGGCAATAATCCATTTTAGTCCGGAAATTTTGGAAACAACTTGTGCCGATTTTAAATAATCGATGAATACAGAAAACATCGATGGAACAAAGTGTATGACAGAAACTTTCTTTGTCTCAATTTCCTGAACGATCTTAGCTGGTTCACGTTCTGCTCCGGGTGGAAGAATGGCTAGGCTTGCTCCTGAAAACGTCCACCAAAAAAGTTCCCAAACCGATACATCAAAAGTAATCGAGGTTTTTTGCAAAAGCACATCGTTTGCTGTAATCGGAAACTGTTTCTGCATCCAGTTTAACCTGTTCATCAGCGAATGATGTTCGATCATAACACCCTTTGGCTTTCCGGTTGAGCCTGAAGTATAAATAATGTAAGCCAGGTTGTTCGATTCAACTTTCGTTTCCGGGTTCGTTGAATTGTCGGTTAGTGGATGAGCTAAAATGTTATCGGTATAAATGATAGTTGAATAAGGTGGAAGATTCAGATCTGATTTTGAATCGGTTAAAATAAATTTCGGTCTGGCATCACTTATTATTTCAGATAAACGGTTTTGTGGATTTTTAGAGTCGAGTGGAAGATAAGTAGCCCCAGCTTTTAACGTGGCAAATATGCCAACCATCATTTCAAAAGAACGATCGATGCAAACTGCAATAATATCGCCAACACAAACGCCCTTATTAATAAGGTAATTGGCCAATCTATTGGCATGATCGTTCAACTCTTTGTATGTCAATACCGAATTGCCGAACCTTAAAGCCGGAAGGTTCGGAGATTCAGAACTTAGTTGCTCCAGTTTCTGGTGTATGCACCTATCTTTTTCATATGGAGCAGTTGTTTGGTTCCATATTCTGATCAGTTCTTTCTCTGAAACTGGCAAAATATCTAAACGTCCGATCTCCGATTCTTCAGCATTTATGCAAGAAGTTACAATTTCATTGTAAATCTCGGTCCAATGGGTTATAGTTGTTTCTTCAAATAAGTCAGAATTGTATTCAAAAGATAAGGTCAACTCATCATTCAGTTCAATAATTTTGAGGAATAGCTCCAGTTGGGCACCATATTTTTCTACAAGAACCGAATCTGAATTAATACCCTGTAGCTCTAGTTTAGGTAAAGGTTCCTGAGTAAATCCAACCTGAAAAATTGGATTGGCGCTTCTGTCGATCCCGGTATTGATGTGATTGATGATTTCTAAAAGAGGAACCTCTTGATTTCGGTGGACAAACAAAAATTCTTTCCTGATTTGGTCGGTTAATTGAACAAAATTTGGATGGTTTGTAAAGTCTATCGTGATTGGTAAGTTATTTACATAACAACCGATGACAGATTTATCAACTTCCCTGTTGCGGTTCGGAAATGGTACACTAACAATAATTTTATCGTGATTACTTAACCGGTGAAGTAAGACCGAATAACAGGAAAATAAGAACAAAAACTGACTAATATGATGATCCTGCGAATAGGTTTTAACTTGATTCGCTATTTCTTTATTGATTGTGAATACCTTATGTTTCCCGGCAGGAGTCGTTCTGACAGCCTTTTGTTTGTCGTATGGTAAATTTAATTGTTCGGTTGGGTTGTTGTATTTTTTTAGCCAATTCTCTATTTTAACTTTTGATTTATCCGAATTTAACCATTCATTTTCCCAGGCAATATAATCCGTGTATTGAGGGGCTGGCTTTTCAAGCAATAACGGACGACCGTTTTCCAGATCATTGTAATAGGTTGATAAGTTTTCTAGGAAAATGTCCCTGGCCGCCAAATCAATAAGTATGTGATGAAATTGTATGGCCAATACCGCTTTAGAATCGCTAAATTGTATCAATTTAACTCTTAATAACGGAAACTTACTTAAATCAAAAGCATAGTTTGCTTCCATTTCCAGTATTAAATTTAAAGCTCTTTCTGAAAATGGTTCATTACTATCTTTTATTTTGATCTGAATCTTGCTTTCCTCAGGATTTGCAATTGTTTGGTTCAGGTTCCCATTCACAATACTGAAACTTGCCCGTAATGCTTCATGGTGTTCTAAAATAAAATGAAGTGACTTTTCAAGATTGATGATATTTGGAGTTCTGTTTAGTACAAACACTAATGGCACATTATAAGCCAAATTATTTTGGTACATATTTGTTGCCAACCAGAATTGCTCCTGAACTTTTGATGGATTTAATTGCGGAGACATATGAATGATTTTGATGTTTTGGGGTAGATTAAAGTTAACGATTTTCTGGCTTAATGCCAATTGTTTTTTTTAGAGTGATGGGTTTGCTGTGGTTCTATTTTCGACTTTGCTTATTCAGTATAACAAGTTCTGAATGGCTTTCTTTTGCCTGAAACTTGAGTTAGACAAATTAAAAACTAGGTGCAGATGTTTAGCTTTTTGAAATTGAAATTGCTGTTCTTGAAGGAAAAATGAAGATATCAAAATGGTTTATACACTCTGAAACTTAACTATTAATTGAGAAGTTCAGCTTCTGGTAAATTTATACAAAGGCAAATTCAATTGAATACATGATTTTTTGTATGACTTACATTCGTGTTTTAACCAGGTAAAGATGGATTGCTTTAATCATTAACGGCTTCCATATACAACATGGTTCTATTGGTCATATTATCGAAATAATTATCATTTCGAAGTACCGGCGATGCACTTTGTTCTGGTTGAGACAAATAAATTGTTTTGAACCCTGCCTGTGCCAGCATCCGGTGTAGTTTCTCCGGATTCCACCAATTAATATGTCTGTTTCTATATTTATACTGGAGTTCAACCGGACACCTGGAGGCAAAAAAATCTAAAGCATCTTCATATTTCTTTGTTCCAAGTACGAATCTTATTTCTTCGTCGGATATCGGATTCTCAGCACCATCCGGAGTCAATGTTGATGCACTTGCTGCAAAATGCTCAAGAAATGCCTGTTCCAATGAAATTGACGGATTATCGCGGAACCAGAAAAAATACTCACGGTCATTGTTTTTTAAGGCTCTGTAATCCAGATCGGTATTGATGGTGTGGACCCTAAAAATAGCTCCCTTCTTTAAAATACGTTTAACCTCTTTAAACAGAAATAGGGTAGCTTCGTCAGTAATGTGTTCGATAGTTAACCTGGAATGTACAATTTCTGCAGAGTCGGACTCGATAGGGAGGGGAGTACAGGTTAGCACGTCATGAGCGATATCTTTTTTCGGATCATAACATTTTGCCAATCTCCAACTCCTGTCCATATCTACATTGGTCCAGCAGGGATGATGAATTCCGCAGCCAAAATCAAAATGTCCGCCAGCACTAATGTTGTAGAATCTTCTTTTTTCGACGCTTTCTTTTCCAAATAATTTCACATAAAGATCTTTGTCATTTCTGTTTTCGATATGTGGTTTTATAAAATAACCGGCCTCGCTTACAAGTCTAATCGCATTTCGTTTAATAAATTTCTTCATTTGAAATAATACACTTTAAAGTTTATCTTGTCTCATCTGCCTCATTTGTCTGAGTTCCTTCCGTTTCTGAAGATTACTGTCTTTTACTGGTTCCAGCGAGTGGTTTCCCGACAAATAGTTGGCAAAGACTTTAATATTTGGAAATTCCATTACTTTCACCACATCAAGGTTAATCCCTAAACTATCCTGTATTTTCGTGATTAATCGAATTGCCAGTAGCGAGTTTCCACCGATATCGAAAAAATTATCAGTAATACTGATGTTGCTAATATTTAGTAAGTCTTTCCAAAGTTCGGTGAGATGTTTTTCGTATTTAGAGGTTGGGGCCAGCATTTCTTTTGATACTTGAATTTTTGGCGCCGGAAGTCTTTTCCTGTCAATTTTCCCGCTGGTTGTTAACGGCATATTTTCAATTTCGACGATATGCGTTGGAACCATGTGTCCGGGGAGTGTTTTTAAAAGAAAATCGGTGACTTCTGAAGTAATATTGATTTGCGTATTTTTAGGTACGATATAAGCAACCAGGTATTTGTTTTCCGGATCGGTTTCTGAAACAATAACTGCTGTTTCGTTAACATTGGGATGTTCAAGTATCTTGGTTTCTATATCTCCAAGCTCAATTCTATGCCCCCTAATTTTTATCTGATTATCAACCCGTCCGGTAAATGATATCTGACCATTCTTTTCCCATTGGGCAATGTCACCGGTTTTATAGGCACGGGTTGTTTGGCCATCAGGAGTTTGCAGTTCAAAAAATTTAGCACTGGTTAATTCAGGAGAGTTTAAATAACCACGGGCCAGATTTACACCAGTAATTATTAGTTCTCCAGGGATACCAACAGGTTGCATTTTGTTTTTCGGGTTTATTACCAGGAGCTTTGTGTTATCAATAGGCTTTCCGATGTAAACCTTTTTGGTTTCGGTATCAACCGGGCATTCGTAATACGAAACCGCAATGGTTGCTTCTGTCGGACCGTAAGTATTAACAAGCAACGGTGCGTTTTTCCAGTCGATTATTTTGTTGTATCTGTTTACCAGGGCAGGAGAGAGGGCTTCGCCAATTAAAAAGAACCACTTCACATTTTTGAGGCATTGCGTTTCCTTACTAACATTTATATAGTCGATAAATGTTGAGAATAACGATGGTACAAATATTAATGCGGTTGGATTCTTTTCATTGATTTCTTCGACCAGAACTCTTGGGTTTTTTTCACCTTCGGGTTCCAGCAATATCAATCTTCCGCTATTGAACATCCACCAGAATAATTCCCAGATGGAAACATCAAAAGTGATAGGTGTTTTCTGTAGTAATTTGTCGCCCGGAGCCAGTGGATATTGTTTTTGCATCCACCCGATTTTGTTCATGACCGAATGGTGCTCAATCATTACTCCTTTTGGCCTTCCGGTAGATCCGGAAGTGAACATGACATAAGCCAGATTGGTGGGTTTTACGTTCACATCCGGGTTCGTATCATTCTGTGATAAGGGTTCTTTAATAATCGTATCAAGAAAAATACAGGTATCAGTTACTGTAAGATTTGCGCTATTTTTTTTGGTGGTCAATATATTTTTTAATTGCGCATCGCTTATAACCATAGCTAATCTTTCTGCCGGCGATTTCGGATCAAGCGGAACGAAAGTGGCTCCGGCCTTGAGGGTTGCATAGATGGCAATCATCATTTCAAATGAACGATCCATGCAAATTCCGATTTTATCTTCGATCTGAATCCCGTTTGCAATAAGATAATGGGCTAGTTTATTACAGTGGTTGTTGAATTCGCCGTACGTTAAACTTTCATTTTTTAAGTATAGGGCAATCTTTTCCTTGTTCTGGCTAACCTGCCGTTCGAATTTGGTGTGTAAACACATGTCGTGTTCGTATGGCGTATCTGTTTGGTTCCATTCACCCAAGCTTTTATAATCACCTTCAGTGAGAATGTCCTGCTCATCAATTGCCAAGTCAGGCCGATCAATAATCGAATTTAATGTATTTAGGAACAGATCTGTCCAATGCGAAGTTGTTGTTTCAGTGAACAGCTCTTCGGAGTATTCGAAAGAGCCTTCAATCGAATTCCCATTTTCGAACATGGTTAAAAACAACTCTAGTTGAGACCCTTCACGTTCGAATATTAACGGAGTTACATTTAGGTTGTGTAACGAGAGTGGCATGGGAGGTTCGAAAGTAAATCCAGCCTGAAAGATGGAATTATTAATGTCTTTCATTCTTGATTTCGCTCTGTCGATCAGGTACAATAGAGGTAACTCCTGATTTCGATGAGCTTTGAACAACGCAACTCTTACTTGTTTAACCAAATCCCTTCCGGTAATATCTCCGGATAAATCGATTTTTATTGGAACAATATTTACGAAGCAGCCAAAAATATTTTTGTTTTCTTCCCTTCGCCGGTTCGACATGGGAACCCCGATAATGATTTGTTTTTTATTGCTTAACCGGCTGAGTACAGATGCGTAAGCACTTAATAAAGTGACAAACGGCTTTACTAGGTTTTCGGATGAAAAACTCCGAATTTTGGAAGTAAACTGCTGGTCGAGTGAGAATTTAATTGATCTTCCCTTTAAAGCCAGTTGTTTAGGCCTCTCAAAATCGGTAGGAAGCCCAAGGGTGAGATTGGTGTTTTCGATCTCACTTAACCAATAGTCTAACATTTCTTCAGCCTTTGCCGAATCAAGCCATTTGGTATAATGCTCTACATATTCAAAATAGCTGTCATTATTCGGTTTTAATTCGGCATTTCTTCCCTGGCTCAGTGAATTGTATATTTCTGAAAGCTCTTCACCAAATATTTTTTTGGAGTGGAGATCGACAATGATGTGATGAAAAACAATAGTGAGTATGGAAATCGAATTGTCGAAAACAAATAACGTTACCCGAAACAGATTTCCACCCATTAAATCAAACGGGGTGTGAATTTCTTCGTTAACTTCCGGAGGTATTACCCCAACGGAATAGGTTGTTTTAGTATTTACAACTTTAACATTCAGAACATGTTTGAGCCCGTCGAGCTTTTGAAAAACGTTTTCTTTTTCCAGAAAGAAGATCGTGCGTAGCAGTTCGTGTCTTTGTATTAATACATTAATAGATTTTTGAAGAAATTCGAGATTAGGTATGCCATCAATTTGGAATACAGATGGTATATTGTAGGCCGTATTATTTTTATGAAGAAAGTTTAAAATCCAAAACTGTTCCTGTATTTTCGAAATATTCATTTTTTCCATCGCATCAAGTTATTAGGAATTTAAAAAGAAATGCAACCGTCAGTAATTCCAAATTGAAATGGAAGAGTACGACCCTTTATTGAACTTTAAACCTAGGTAATTGCGATTCATCAATATGAAGGTCTTTCATGGCATACCTTATCTGATCCATTGGTTGATCGAGCAGTTTGTGAAGCGCTTCTTCCCTCGAAAGTAAATTCTTCCGGATCAAATGACTCAGTTCGAGTTCGTAAGGACTATAGCCATATTTCGTTTCGTGCACATAATTGTTGAATGCATTTAACCTGCAATTCGAAGAGCAGCCATCAACATCTTTCGGCGGTACCCAGCCAAGAGGTAGGATTTCATCAACAATTTCTTTTTCAGTATGAGATTCCAGACATAAGATGTTGATATTAACAGGATATGTTTTTACCTGTTCAATAACCCTATCGCTAATCCCCATGTATTTATGAACATCATCGCCCAATAAATCGGTAAGTTTATCCATTGTACTCTGTCTGCTTTCCTTTAAGAAGGCATAATTTGTTTTGTAGTAAATGGCATTTAACGGAATCTGACCCAGAGTAAATCCGGAAAGGATAAATGGTATGTTTTTTTCGATGGCGTACTTAAGTGCCGTATTATTTACAATTGAAATACACGAATTACAGTTGGCAGAAATTCGGGTTAAGGTTTTCTTGTTGTAGATCTCGTATATTGAACTAACTTTATAAAGTTCCCTCATGAATTTTTTTGAAGGACGGAAAGTTATATGATCGATACCCAATGCCGCAACAACACGTTCGATATTTTTATTTGCTTCGGGTGAGGTAAACCCGTTTTCAAGTGTAAATGACAGAACTTTTAATTTATACTTTTCAACGGCAAGTTTTAATGTTAGGGTACTATCTTTTCCCCCGCTGTAACAAACAATTGCATCGTACTCCGCTTTTCCCCGCTCTTTCTCAAACATTTCAGAGATTGCACGGGTTGCTTCATCGATATAACTTTTTTCGGTGCTGTGATATAGTTCTTCACGACAGAAATTACATACCCCTTTTTCATCGAATTCTATTTTGGGGAAGTTTTCTGATAAGACACAACATGTGCATCTCTTGGTAGAATCATGCATAGTAATAAAATTAATGATTAATGATTAAAGCTTTTCGCGGATAACGAAGTCAACAATTTTAATTACAGAACCAAAATTATTCCGGTTCATTTTTTCTTCTGTAATTTTTATATCATATTCCCGCTGTAGGTATGCCGATATTTCAATTAAACCCATCGAATCAATAATGCCAGTGTCAACAAGTGATTTTTCGAGTTCAATATCTTCCCGTTCTACAAGAAATTGCTGGCATAAAAATTCAAGAAACGATTCTTGAATAGATTCCTTAGTAAGTACTTCTGTTTTCATAGTTTTTCAGTTTTGTAATCATTTATCTTTATCTTAAAATCTTTATCACATAACGCATATTTAATTGGATTGTTTATCCAATACTGAACTATCTGAGTGGATAGCATGAAGCAAACCAGCATATTATCACGATACCCTACATTATCAGGAACTCCATTTTTAAATTTGCCAATAAATCTTGCCACATATTTCGGATCCCAAATCCCATAGTCCTTTACAATGGAATCATTCAGGAAAAAAGAAGTGTTTTCGGTAGGCTTTCCATCTCTGAAAAATGAACTTAAGTCGGGAGCAATATAGGGCTTCTTTGGACGGTTAATTATAGAATCTGGTATTTCTCCTGAATATGAATCTCTCAATAAATGTTTTTGCGATAACCCCTTCATTTTATATTCATCGTTGGCATAGAATAGCGAATCGACAATGCGGTGATCCAGAAAAGGATACCTGCCTTCGATACTATGCGCTAAAGACATTCTGTCGCCTTGAGAAGAAAGCAGGTAACCTGACAGTAATGTCTTCATCTCCAAAAACTGATTCTTTTGGTAGATATCCCAGGAATCGTAGTTAGCGGGAAGTGATTTTTTTACATGGTTTATAATTGTATCTTTTTGAAAGCTAATGTTATAGTCTTTATTAAAGTAGTTTTCGATGGCTTTATTGTTATGAATGCGAATATTCAGTGAGGCCAACGGATTTTCAAAATCACCCAAAAAACCTTCATAATACATCTTCATTAAACCATACATATCATTGTTGTTGTAATGGTTTAAATGAGGGTAAAGTTTCTTGATTAAAAGAGGTCTTAATTTCGAATTCGGAAATTTTGACCAGAATTTGAGCATCTTTAATTCTTTATAAGAATCATAACCATAAAGCAATTCATCGGCTCCTTCGCCAGTTAATACAACTTTAATATTGTTTTCCCGAACTTTTTCGGATAAAAGAAACAGTGGTACAGCGGCTGTCCTGAAAATGGGGCGTTCTGCATGATACACTGCCTGAGGCAGAGCATCATCAATTTTTTTATTGGTTATATTTATGAATACATGGTCGGAGTTGATCTTCTGTATCATTTCTTTTTGATACTGCGACTCATCAAACTCTTTATTCTCAAATGTTATTGAAAATGTTTTTAGGCGGTCTGGCTTGTTTTTATGAATCAAATGCGTAATTACCGAACTATCAATTCCTCCACTCAGGTAGGCTCCAACTGGTACATCACTTCGGAGGCGGAGTTTTACGGCATCGTTAAGCAACGAATTGAATTCATCTTTTGCTTCATTGTAGCTCTTTGGTTGAAATGAATTGTTTTGACCAATCTCGTAATACTTCTTTTCGAGAACGACTTTTCCCTGCTTGTAGCGTATAAACGATCCACCAGGCAAACTCCTGATATTTTTAAATACGGTAGCATCTGCCGTTGTATTCCAAAACAATGCGTGCTCAAATAAATTGTCGATATCAAATTGGCGGCTATACTCTTGAATGGTATCAAATGCTTTCATTTCGGATGAAAAGTAATAGCTTCCCTTGTAATCAAGAATATAGAGTGGCCTGATTCCAAATCGGTCTCTCGCGGCAAATAGTTCCTTCTTTTCTTTATTCCAGATTAGGAAGGCAAACTGTCCGTTAAACTTCGACAGGCATTCTTCGCCATAAAATTCGTAAGCACGAACAATTACTTCCGTATCGCTTGTCGATTTAAACCGAACACCTTGTTGCTCCAGCTCTTTTCGGATTTCGATATAATTATATACCTCACCATTATAAACCATTATACTTTTCTCTGTTGTAAATGGTTGGTCTCCTGTCGATAAGTCGATGATGGAAAGCCGAGTCTGTCCTAAAGCAACATCCGGAGAGATATAGTATCCAAAACCATCCGGCCCTCTGTGTTGTAGGGTGGAGGTCATTCCCATAATTGCCTTTGTCCTATTTTCTTCGATAGGTTCAAAACCTAAAATACCTAAGATTCCACACATGATGTCCTCACTTTCTTAATTAATAGTTAATCTCCGAATATTTTGGGTGTTTTATTTCAGGTTAACTTATTGGTTTTTTATTATTAACAACTAACTCTTTAACAAGTTAAATCTTATGGGATTTTTTTTTTGATCTTTATTGGTTAATCTCATTGGTTTTGGCAACAATCATTTGATAAATAGTATTCCAGTCTGGCAATCCGGGAAGGTTTCTATCATCGATGTATAAATCAGCATAAATTTTTCGGCTGTATGTAAAATCATAATCTTCGTCATTGGAGTTGTTATTAATCGCATAAAACTCCAGTCCCTTTTTCTTACAATACTTAACAGCCTGTTTTAATTCTTCTCCAGAACGGTATGTCCAAAGCAATAATATATGTCCGTCGGCTTTTAATTTTTTCAGAGTTTTAATAGCGTCTGGAATTTCATTTCCAATATCTGGGTATCGATGTTCTACTATTGTTCCATCAAAATCTATTGCTATTATCATATAATTATATTTGTGTTTTGTCTATTTTTACTAAACAAAAATCAACCTTTACCTTTTAGGATAAAGGATAAAAGGTTGATTTTTTGAGGGGCGATGTGCATGTAGAATGTGAATAATTATTGGATTAGGCTGGCTTGGCTACTTTAACATAGTTGCCGTATCCATTTTTCCAGTATTTATTTCCATAACCGAAGCGATTATTTGGTGCATCATTAATTACTATAATTGCGTTTTTAATGCCATTTACGTCAATTGTTTTGTTGATTTCCCGTACTTCTTTTTTCCGGCTATAGTTTAACCGAAGAATGAAAATATTGGCATCAGCATGTTTGCTGGTCATTAAGCCATCTGGAACCAATGATACCGGAGCATTATCAAGAATAACGTAGTCAAATCTTTTTCTTGCTTCTTCAATAAAGTTTGCAAACCTTCCATTTTCAAGTAATTCAGTTGGATTTGAAGGCATATCTCCGGCAGGAATGAAGAACAAGTTTGGATATGGCGTTTCTATAACTATTTCGTTAAAGTTATTGTCATGCGATAGATACGAACTTAATCCGATTCCACCATTTTTCCCAAAAAGTCCATTAAGCATGGGTTTCCTGAGGTCACCTTCAATAAGTAATACTTTCTTTTCATTGGCACCCATCGATAATATAGAGGCGAGGTTTGATGAGATGAATGATTTCCCTTCGCCGGATACCAGTGAATTTACCGATATTACTTTTTTGTCGGGATTATTGAGTGCATTTCTCAGGTTAACCTTCAATACTCTAAATGATTCAGCTATTCCAGATTGTGGATTATTAAAAACAGGCAGACTATTTTTATAATTCGAATGAATAATTCCGTCGAGTGTTGGTAGCTTAGTCAGTTTAGAAACTTCTTCGATAGTTTCGAGCTTGGTGTTAAACAGATCAGCCAAAAGGATGAATATAAATGGTATCACAAATCCTAATCCAAGTCCTGCGATAACATTCATCATCAGGTTTGGGCCTACTTGTTCGGCTGCCTCTACCATTGCATCGTCAATGATCTGTACTTGGGGAATGTTTGATGCAAGTGAAATCGAAGCCTCTGCCTTTTTCTGCAACATGTAGGTGTACAATTCGTTGTTTAAAGTAAAATCGCGCTGAATGCTTACCAATTTTCTTTCAGTATCGGGCAATTTTTCTAACCTGGCCTGAACTGCTGCAAATCTATTTTCCATGCCTTGCATTTCTATTTCAGCATTTTTCAATAGATTATTAAGGTTTTCTAATAGCGCGTTACTTGTTAACTGAATTTCTTTTTCCAGAAGAATCAAACTGGGGTTATTTGCTTCAACGCTGTATGTAAGGACTTCTCTTTTACTGTAAAGATCGGTTAATTTTGGAAGTAAGCTAGTTAATCCGGCATCAGTAACTCCAACAATTGAAGGGTTAACCATTTGCTTGATTTTTTTTGCATCTCCCATGTATGATTGCAGATTCCGGTAATAATCAATCCGCATTTTGGCGAGGTATTTTTCATTTTCAATTTCCTCTAATTTCTGATAAATTACAGTTGCTTCGGTGCCCATATCAAGGACTTTATTGTCTTTCCTGTAATTACTTAGGTTGAGTTCAGCATTTTTTAGGCTATTTGAAATTCCAACTAAGGTTGTGTCAATGAAGCTAATTGAATTTTCAGAAGTCTGATTTTTCTTTTTCATCCCGAATGATATAAAAACCTGATTCAGCTCGTTAATAAAATCGGCACTTTTTTTCGGATTTGGCCCTACAAGCTGTACATTTATTAATTCAGATTTTTTATCTTCTAAATTAATACTAACACTTCTGAGATACTCTTGTGTTAATTGATTAAAATCATTGAAAAGTAGTACATATGTTTCTCCAGGTAGATAATTCTTTTTGTTGAGTGTAAAATCAAAATAGGCATTTTTGAAAGGACTATTAAATTTTCCTCTTTCTTTAAAGCTAACGGACTGATTTTTACCGTCTTGAAAAATTTTGCCTTCTCCATTGACCTCAAATTCGAAATCGTTTAAAGCAACTATTTTTAGCATGAAACCTGAAGTATTATATGCCCCACTTGGAATCGTAATTTCAAACGGAGGATTTTCATATAATTCGAACAAGTAGTATCCTTGATCCAAGTAGAAAGTAGTTTTCCAGTTTAGGTTCTCCAATGCTTTCTTGTATAAAGTAAATGATTGAAGTATTCCAATCTGATTCTCTATTTTTTGACCTTTAGGCATGACAGGGCTGTCGAATGGGAGGAGTGCACTTAGAGCGTTGTCTTCAGTAGGAATTAATAACCTACTTTGAACTTGATATGTTGGAGGAGTTAGCTTATAAACAACAAACCCGGCGATTATACCAAGTGTGCAAAATATTGCAAACCAATACCATTTTTTTGTATATTTTAAGATCACATTTTGACGAATCTCCTTATCTTCTGATTCAAAAGAATTCAGTAAGTCTTCAATCTTATCCATTTTATGAATTTATTTTTGGTTATTTATTGATTGTCTGTAATCGACTCATATATTAGTATAGTCAACTATGTATTTGCCGTCAGTTACCTAAACAGATTTACTGCTAAAAGAATGGTTGTTATGGTTGAAAGGAATAACGAATAAGAAGTTGTATTCAGCTCCATTCGTTTGTTCTTGCTTGGCTTAATATAAATTAAATCGTTGGGCTGCAGATAATAGGCTTCGGAAGCCAGTAGTTTTTTGCTTGTAAGGTCTATATTGTATGAATTTGATCCGTTTGTTGTTTGCCGAATTACAATAACTTTTCCAATCTTCGCATTATCAGTTACTCCATTTGCCATACTTATAGCTTCAAGAATGTTGAATTTTTCATTGTACGAATAATAAACGCCTGGATTTATAACTTCACCACTAACATTGACCTTGAAGCTTAATAACTTGACTCTTATCGTTGGATCTTTAATAAATTCGAGTGATTTTTTCTGGATCTTGTTCTGAATCTGCTTTAAGGTTAACCCGGCAACTTCAATGCTACCAAGTATTGGGAGTGAAATCGTTCCTAGAGAATCAACCTGATAGCCATTAATATATTGAGAAACATTGTCGCCGTACATCATTGTTGTTCCTGAACCGTAGCTAGTGGTAGATTGATTCGGATCAAAAAGTACATTAACTTCAGGGTTTAATGTCTTTATGCTAACATATAGATTATCATAAGGCTTTATTTTATATTCCGGCAGATCATTTGAAACGCCACCAATGTGTTGGTCTTTCGAAATATCCTGTAAATAAGTGAATTCTTTTGGGGAGCGGCATGAACTTATAGTTACTATTAATACTCCAAGAAGGATTAGAATTGGGTTTGGTTTTTTCATTTCAGTGTAATTTATTATTATGAATAATGTTTTTTTTTAGAATGCAAATTGAAATTAACAGTTTAAGTTTGGGTGAGTTTTTTTAAGCAAAAAAATCTGATTTTGATGCAATAATTCCATTTGGTAATTTGATCTTGTGTTGAATCCCGTTTGAAATTGCTTCTTTATCAGTCTTATCCAAGGATTCGAATATCGAGTTGTTGGAAATAAACTCAGGAACCAGATCTTTTAGTCTTGAAACAAGTAGTTCATCATTTTCTTTGGTAAGACTATTTAATAAATCTGAAATTTTTAAGTTTTGTTCGTGATAATTATAATGCCTTATTTTTCCAATTAAAATTTTGTTGTGGAATGAAGGTAGGGTGTCTTCAGTTGATGCAAGGAGTTCTTCATAAAGTTTCTCTCCTGGTCTTAATCCCGAAATTTCAATTTTTATGTCTTTGTGGGGCGTAAGACCTGAAAGCAAAATCATTTTTTCGGCCAAATCATATATTTGCACGGGTTGACCCATATCGAACAGGAATATTTCACCCCCCTTACCCATAAAACCAGCTTCAAGAACGAGTTGACAAGCTTCAGGAATTGTCATAAAATATCTGGTTATATCACGATGTGTTACAGTTAACGGACCACCTTTGCTGATTTGTTTCTTGAAAAGAGGGATTACTGATCCATTTGAACCCAATACATTACCGAAGCGTGTCGTTATAAAATGTGTCTTCATTTCAGGTATTTGCGAAAGAGATTGAACATAGATTTCACAAATACGTTTTGTAGCTCCCATTACATTAGTTGGATTCACAGCTTTATCTGTTGACACCATAACAAATTTATCAACACCGTATTCAACAGCAAGATCGGCAATTACTTTAATTCCTCCAATGTTGCATTTAATGGCTTCATAGGGTTGTATTTCCATTAAGGGAACATGTTTATATGCGGCAGCATGAAATACAACTTGAGGTCGGTACTTGTTAAATATCTTTCTCATGCGGTATTTATCCGTTACATTCCCAATCACAAATGTCGTATTTTGAAAGTTGAGTTTTTCCTTTATTTCAGTTTGCAAATCAAACAGAGGTGATTCTGCCTGGTCAACTAATATTATCTTGCCAGGTTGAAAATTCATAATTTGTCTTACCATTTCTGATCCGATAGAACCGGCCGCACCTGTAACTAAAATGGTTTGCTTATATAAACCCTTTGCTATACGATCTTTATTTAGTATAATCTGATCTCTTCCAAGTAAATCTTCAATCTGTACTTCTTTGATTTGAGTTACTGATAATGAGCCATTAATCCATTGCGATGTTTCCGGGACATCGCTAATTTTAATGTGCTTTTCTAAGCAAAGATTAATGATTTGCCTTTTTCTTTCTTTTGAAATTTTGTTTCGGGTAATAGCGATAATTATCTCTTTAACTCCTTCGGCTTCAATTATTTTATTAAACGCTTTTTCCTCCGAATAAACGGGAATTCCACCAATCATTTTATCATGTAGTTGCCAGTTGTCATCGATAAATCCAACCAGTTTAATCCGTAAACTACGATCTTTTTCAATAACTTCACGTGTTATTTGAGCTTTGTTACCGGCTCCAAATATTAATACTTTATGAACTTCTCCGGTTATAATAGAGAAATGACTAAAAGCAAATTTGATGGCAAATCGGAATGAAATCATCACTAAAACGGAAATAAAGTAATGAATAAAGATGATAGGATAGGGAATTGCTATCTCTTTAATATATACATTTCCGATGAGTGCTACAAACAGAAGTCCGGAGGTAATGATTAGATGTGCAAAAATAATTACTGCAGCATCCTGAGTTGTTGAATGGCGAATTATACCCCTATGTGGCTGCAAAAAATAGATAGCAAGGTAAAAAAATGGAACCCCGGTTAACATCTGCAACGTGATAAGCTCGAAATTTAAAGGTTGATCTGAAATGTTTTGTGATAACAGATATGTTAAGCAAAATGTAGTTGCATAAATTGTTAAATCACAAAACAATACCATCCAGGAAGGAAGATAGCTGTTGCTTAGTAAAACTTTAAATAGTTTTTTCATATGAGGATTTTTAAATTTCAGTTAAATGGTATTTATTTCGAATCGCAAATTGGTGCAGAGTTATTTTTCGTTCGGGTTGATTGATTACAATCAGCTTTCTTGTAACGAATTAACTACATCCCTTAAACAGTAATCTGAGCCTTTTGTTTTGCTTGGTAGGCATTGATTTTATATCTGGCACCACCAAATAACAGAGCCATAAGCGCAAGAGCAGATAATCCGAAAATAAGAGTTGTAGTATTCGTATAATTCTTATTGATAGTTAAATACACTATCGTGCAGATCAACAGTTGAAGAGAAGCGAAAGTTGTTGCGACAAAAATTTGAGAGAGTTTTAGTTCATTTGCAAGCAACTGATATACATGCTTTCGATGAGCCTCAAAAATATTTTCGCGTTGCCATAAGCGATATATGATCGTTGTTATTGTATCAACACCATAAATGCTTAAGAAAAGTATATATAACAGATTGTTCGTTTGAATGATGAGCTTTGCTAAAATGAAAACCAGAATAAATGCTATTGAAACAGATCCGACATCGCCAGCAAAGCAGATGGCTCTCTTCCTGAAATTATAGAAACTAAATACAAGTAGAGAGAGACCAGTTGAATATATTAATTCATTTGGTATAAATTCGACCTGATAATTATTGACTAACCAGGCTCCCAAAAGCACGGAAAGACTATAACTCGTCGTGATTCCGTTTATACCATCCATGAAGTTAAACGCATTAATTGTTCCTGTTGAGATAACCCAGATTATTACCCAAATCCACCAGGGTAATAAATGGAATCCGAGTTCAGAAAAGAGCAATAAAATGGAGGCAAATTGTATCGCTATTCGGATTCTATTGCTTAAAGGGGAGATGTCATCAATGAAACTGACCAAACTAATCATTACTAAGCCAGCAAAGAACATCGGATAATGAAATCCGTACGACATAAACCAAATAAGGATTGCCACCGGAAAAATAATTCCTCCGCCTCTTACTGTTATTTTGCTATGAGAACTTCTGCTGTTAGGTTTGTCGATAATATTAAACTTGTCAGCAATTTTGATATAAATGCTTATTACAATGACAAGCAAAACACTTAGGATAATATAGTACATACTCGAAATGGTAATTTTTATAAACCGGTACTTTAACCTTTAAAACTATTCAAAGTACTTTTCATCCCTTCTTTTGCTGAAATTGGTAAAGAAGCACCAATCGAACCCACAATTTTTTTATTTGATACAATATAATTCTCGGTAAGCTTCTTTACTTTTTCTGAATTCAGGGGTAAGGGGAGGATGTCACCCAAACGAGCGGCCATCTGTATCAACCCTACGGGTATATTCCAAATACTTGGTTTTTTGTCCATTGATGTGGCTATCAGATCAATAATTTCGTTTGTTGATAAGGGTTCACTATCAGCAACCTGAAATATTCCGGATTGGATGTCTTTTTGTATCAGTTGTTCAATAATAAAATTCAAATTACCAATAGACATGAATGAACGTTGGTTTGAAAATGCGCCAAGCGGGTAGGGAATACCTTTAGCCACAAACTTATAAAGTAGGTTTAGATTTCCCTTATTTCCAGGACCATGAATCATTGCCGGGCGTAAAATATAGACTTTTTTCCCCTCCGGTAATTTCCGACTAAGAATATATTCTTCAGCTTCCAGTTTCGATTGCCCATATGGGGTTTTAGGATTGGGCGTATCATTTTCGGTCAGGACATCATTTTTTACTGAATCAGCAACCGCTTTAACCGAACTAAAATAAATGAATTTCGATGCATCAGATTTCAAAAACTGGTCAAATATAACTTTGGTTAATCCGACATTTATTCTGAAGTATTCTTCTGGCAGACTTGTATTTTTTGTATCGTGAGCTTTTCCGGCAAGGTGTATGATGGTGTCAACATTAGGAATCTGTTCCAGGTTTTCCCAACTAAAAGTGCGTGTTACTCCATCTTTATCAGGAAAAACAATGTCTAACCCATAAATAGTGTGGTGCTGTTTAAAATAAGTAGTAAGATTACTTCCAACAAAACCATGTATGCCTGAAATAAGTATATTCATGTCTGATAAATTTGTTTTTGTTATTGGGATAACCCATCATTCAGGGAATTAATTTCGTCAATATCTTTATGTGTAATTGAAATAAATTAAATTGCTGGGGTTGTATTGATTGTAGGATCTTTTCGCTGTTTTAGTTCTTCCCTTATCAGGCGAGGCAAAATACTTATTATGTTTTTGTTCCTTTGAAACTGTTTCCGAGGTTCTTGTAATAATCGAAACAGCCATTCCAATTTAAGCTTGACCATAAAAGCAGGTGCGCGCTTTAATCCAGGCATCTCAGCATAAACATTAAAGATTGCTCCAAATCCAAACATTACTCCTTTTTTTAGATGAGGTTTTAGTAAACTCATAAATTTTTCCTGCTTAGGAGCTCCGAGCGATACCCATATAATATCGGGTTTCTCAAGGTTGATCATCGAAGCTATTTGTTGGTAGTCAAATTCCTCAACTTTTTGAAATGGCAATGTTTCGAATTTCATCTCATTTATTCTTGGATCTATTTTCGAAAGATTGTCTTGCAATCTTGACAAGACTAAAGGAGTTGACCCCAGAAAGTAAAATTGAAATCTTTTCATTTTTATGTATTTAATGAAAAGATCAGTACCACAATAATTTTTATATTTCTTTTTGTGTATTTTATTGATGAATACTGGTATCCAACTGCTGTCACAGTTGTTTACAATAGCACCGTTCAACACATTTTTATGATCTGAGTTGTATTTGGAGATTGCCAGATTATTGCAGTCCATCGAACATACATAACCAGGCTTTTCTCCTTTAATGTGGTCAAATATTATTTGATCGACAACATCGTGATCAAATTCAAAATTAAGGTCAAAATATTTTTCCATTAATATACTTGAAGATGTTTAACTTATCTTATTTTGGGCAGTTACTAAAAGGCTATTAATTATTGCTCCAGTCGTTCCTTAATCCAATTGTATTGCTTTTGGAGACCTTCTTTTAGTGGGACTTTAGGTTCCCAACCTAAAATTTCTTTTGCTTTTGAATAGTCTGCACTGCGAGCTTTATCTCCTTCTGGTTTGGTAGTGTCGTAGAAAATTGAAATATCTTTTCCTGAAATCTGAACAACTGTTTCTGCAATATCTTTAATTGAAGTGCAAACTGCAGGCCCAATTTGTATGGTGCCTTTTCCCATTGCTTTTTCCAATGCAAGACAGATTGCATTTACAATGTCATCTACGTGAATAAAGGCACGGCCCTGTTCTCCACTTCCCCATACATGAAATGGTTCTGTTGGATAATTTATGGCTTTACGAATAAGGGCTGGAATTACCTGGCTTCGCTCCCCAAAGTCGCATGGTGACCCATAAACGTTATGAAACATCAATGTACAAGTTGGGATACCAGTTTCTTTTTCGAGTAACTCCGTTTCATATTGTCCCATAAGTTTACTCCAACCATATGCAGATTCAGGGAGGGCTGGATAAAGTTCTTCTTCTTTGAGAGGTATTACATCCAATGAATTTTGGCGAGTTAAAGGGAAACTACAGGCTGTTCCAATATAAATAAACCCTTTTACTGTTTGTTTATTCTTTCGTACCGAGTTTATTGTATTAGAATTAATCAGAATATTTTGCCTGAATATATCCCCTTGATTATTAAAGACGTAATCTATTCCTGCTACAATGTCAGCTAAATGAATTACATAATCTACAGATGAAATTATTTGGTCTGCAACATTGGGCTGCAGTAAGTCAATCTCATAAAAGTTGGTATCAAGGGGGATTACAGGGATTCCCGCCTCATCGTTCAGATATTCGAGCTTTCCCCTCCAAAGATTGTCAATTACAAAAACTTCATCTCCATTTTTAATTAATTGTTTAACTAAATTGGATCCGATCATACCGGCTCCGCCTGTTACTAAAATCTTTCTCATGGTAATTTATGTAAATAATAGGTGAATTTGAATTGTAAATTGTTTGAATTTTTATATCACTTTTGATTTTTATTGTTTAGGGTAGAAAAGGATGGAAATTAAACCTATAAATTGCTCTTTACCTGTCGATTTGTATTTCTTGCGAGTAAAAAGAAATTATTTAGCTGCCTAATTAATTATTTCTGTTATCTTTTAAAAACTCTTTCTTCCCAAGTTTCCATGATTCATTCTTCATAATATCATAATCAAGATCTTTTACCCACCCGATAATTTTTGCGGGAACACCACCAACAATTGCACCTTGAGGTACACTTTTATTTACAACTGTATTTGGTGCAATTATTACATTATCTTCTACAATTACTGGACCTGTGATTATTGCTCCTGGTCCAATCCATATGTTATTACCTAACTTTGGAAGATCCTTATATGGACCTGTCCCAGAGCAAACTACATTAATACCGATCCGACAATTATTCCCTATTTCAGTACCCTCAACAATAGCTACACCAATGCCTTTGCATATTAGATAAGTACCTTCGCCTATTTTATTCTGAAATGGCACCTTACTATTATATAAAATGAAGATTAACCCACGGAATAAGTTTGGAATAATAGGTATCTTTCTTAGGTAAAACCACCGGGCAATACGGTAGAGTAGAATTGCATTTGGCATAATAGAATAATTTAAAGTATTTGATAATTTTCTTATTATTTAGTTTAAAATGATTTTTTGGTTGAGTTTAATTGTAGGTAGTTAATAAAATTGATCAATTCATGCATTAATCAGTGAATGGTATATTTGATCAATCTTTGTTGAGATATGATGCAGATTAAACTGAGTGTTACTCAGCTTTAATGATGCTTTACTTAAATTTTTTCGTAGTTCTTCATCGCTCATTAAATCGTCCAGAATTTGTGACAATGTATTGGTATCTCCAGGTTTAAATACTAATGCGTTTTGTTTGTCAATTAATATATCAGGTAATCCTCCTACAGGCGTTGTAATTACTGGAACTCCATACGCCCAAGCATCTAGAACTGCCATTGGAAACCCTTCAGCATAACTTGGTAAGCAAAATATGGAGGCGGTACTGAAAAATTCTTCTTTAGATTTACCTGAAATCCAACCTTTAAGATAAACTTGCTGACTTAATTGCAAGTTTTCAATAAGTAACTTGGCATTATCGAGCTCTCCATTTCCTGCTAACTCAAGTTTCCATTCAGGATATTTATATGCAATCTTTGAAAAGGAATTTATTAAGTCGGCATACCCCTTTCTGGAATTTAGAGCTCCAGCATATATTATTGTATTTGCCTTTTTCTTATCTCTGTCTTTAGGATTAACGGGTTGACATGGATTGTAAACGACTTCAATCTTATTGTAGATTTCGGGCCATTTGTCTCCCAACCATTTTTTCCACTGTTCGGAAAGTACAAGTATTTTATCTGATGCAACAAAAATTCGATGATACCGCTTTTCATAGTTCCCATTGATTGTACTTTCGATGCTGAATGAATGAAAATGAGTAATGATTTTTTTTCCGAAAGTTTTTGAAAGTTTGACAAATGGATATTTCCGAAATGCGGTTGTGGGCTCACTAAAATGAATGTGCACAATAGAATAGAAAGGTATGATTAGAATAAATAGAATGATTGATTTTAAGTAAATACCAATTTTTATTATCGGATTCTTATCAATATGAGTTGCCAGCCAAAAACAATTCCAATCTGACCACATTTTTGTTTCTTGATAAGATTTTATCACAGAGGTTATTCCACCTTTTGTCTTTATACTGGTTGCCAGTATTAAAACTCTATTTTTCATCTGACAGAATTTGTAATTGTGTAACTTTGATTAGAAAATATAGCATCCAGTAAACATGAATAAAAGGTATTTTGTTTATGTTAGTTCTGTCCAAAGATTAACTCCTCATATTGATTAACAATTTCATGAACATCAAATTTCTTAGCTGAATCCTTTATTTTTTCACTTTCAAAACTTATGTTGCCTCGAACAATATCTAGAATCGCATTTGTGACACCTTCCAGGTCCTGATATTCAACTAATATTCCATTGATATTTGGTTCAATAATATCTGACGGCCCACTCTGGCAATCATAGCTAATAACTGGGGTTCCTTCGGCTATTGATTCAACTAAAACATTAGGAAACCCTTCATAGTCTGAAGTTAAGATAGTTGCAGTTGCCCTCTTGTAAAATATTTTTGGATTTGGGGTATAGCCCTCAATTGTTATTGATTTTTCTAGCTTTAATGATTTTACTTCGTTTATCAAATTGTCTTTCTCTGGACCATCACCAACTATTGTAAGTTTTATTGATGGTTCTTGCTTTTGTGCCGAATGAAATGCATTAATAAGCTGGTAAATTCCCTTATGAATCATTAATCGACCTACAAATAAAAACTCGTGACCGATTTTATGTGTACTAATTGTTGTATTATTTATATTCAGGTTAATTGCTGGGTTGTGTATAATTTTGATTTTTGATTCAGGAATATTGAAATTCTTAATCATATCAGTTTTCATCCCAGTCGATTGGGCAACAATTTTGTCTGTTCGCTTTAGTAGCATTTCAATTAGTTTAAACCAAATTTTTCTTGCAAGAGGTCCCTTTTTGTCTTTATATGCTAACGATAATGTATTAATACTTCGAGCAATTATTTTGAATTTTAGTCCGTATATCATTCTGATTGCATGTGCCAGTATTAAAAACTCAATATCGAATACCAATAATATATCTGGTTTCTTTTCAAGCAATAACTTACTTAATCTGGAAAAAGATTGCCTTACTCGTTCACGATCAATGTAGGTGAGCTTAATATTTGGATCAATCAATTTAGAAAGAGTTGTTTCCTTGCGCTGCCTAACCAAAAGTTCTATTTCATATTCTCTTTTGGTGAGTTCATTAATAAGAGTTACGCATACTTTTTCTGCACCTCCAGAATTTAAGGCGTTAATGAGAAAACAAACGGTAGGATTTTTTTCTTTTTTCATTTATATGTTTTATTGTTTTATGTAATTTGCCTTTAAAAGATACATTCGAAGTTTGTGAATGAGTATCTTATTCTTTAAGGCTTTAGGCAAATATTCAAAATGTAAAAGCCAGAAGCACATTAATAATGGGGTGAAAATCAAGCTATAGCTTATTGCTATCATTATAATTAGTAATACAGGAAACAGCCAGCCTTTAAAGTGAAATAGTTTTGATAGTTTTATTGATGATTTTATTAAAGAAAAGATAAAAAAGATTAATCCAACTAATCCAAAGATTGATATGATTTTCCCGATTCCTGAAATCGTAGCAATTGTTGCGCCCATTTTAACAGTCCAACGCTCTTCATTATGCCCACCGAAACCAAAAATTGGATTATTTAGAAAGTCAATAAAATCTATTTGTAACGATTCAATTCTTTGTGGAGTGTACTGATAATCATACATGATAGAGTTTTCAATCATTTGATCCGTGTCGAAAGTTGAACTGTCAACTAATTTTTCAGTCATAAATGGGAGCGTTGAAACATAAATTCCAACAGCAACGATTACAGGTAGAAATAGAAACGTTAATTTTATATTTTGGTTATAAACGAAGAATATCATTAGCAGAAGGAATATTGATATTCCAGTTGTTGAAAAAGTTGTTATTAGTGTTAACACCAAAACGATGAGCGTAAAGTTTTTGTATATTCTAAACTTGGTGCGGATCATATTAATAAAGATGGCAAGATCAATAAATGAAGCAAAGCCACCAGGTTCCCATGCAAAACCAGAATTTCGTATTAGAGAAATACCAAAAATATTGATGTTCGTGTATTCGGATGACTCTAAATTATTTACAGTATATAAAATAACATTAGATTCAACGTTTGGAGATCCTGGTTGTGAAAAGGAAAATTGAAACAATAAGTTTCTGATTGCATCAGGAGCTAAAGTGTGTAGTATCCAAAATATTATAGAGATAATACTGAGAATAAATATTATTTTTTCATAGTAAATAAAAAAGCGTAACCGTAAAGCAGAGATCGTGATATATGCAATGAAAATACTAATTAAATAGATAGCGAAAAACCTTGGATGTATTGCATTAAATTTTAATGTTAGTATTAAATTATAGATAAAATAGCCTAATAAAAGGAGCGCAAATTTTCCTGATATTTTTACTCTATACCAAAATGCAACTAGTGTTGTAATTAGTATTGGTAAAGCTAAGCCAACCAAATTTTCCCAATTAGATATTGACCTAACAAATACAGTAGCACTACCGGCATAAATTATAAGTACGAATACAAATAAATAATCAAGAATACTGCTGTCAGAAGCCGAAATAAAATTTTTTGAATGGTGATTGCTTGTATTCATTTCTGGGTTAGTACTATATTTGTTGATTGTTAAACTGCGTAAATGATGTTAGCAGCTTATTAATTGCTGTTAATGTTATCGCTATTTGCCTTAATAATGTGTTTGGAAGCAACTTTCATATTACTACTATCAATATGCATTGCTTTAGATAATGCTTTTTCTTTGTAATCTGAAATAGTTCTAATTAGTTTTGCTGGATTACCCGCATAAACACCATTTGAAGCTAGTGATTTTGTCACAACACTTCCTGCACCAACTACAACATTATCGCTAATTGTAACATTAGGAAGGATAATTACATTACTTCCAATAAATACATTATTCCCAATTGAAATTCTACCATAAATGTTAATTTCCGGATATTCGTCTCTGAAAACCCATATTCCGCCATCATGCGTATGAAAGGTAACATTATGAGCTAATGTTACATGATTGCCAATTGAGATAAGAAAGGGTTCAGATCCAAAATTAATTTTACCTGTTATCCTTACATTTTTCCCAAATTCAACCCCAAGGTATTTTTTATATATAGCTGATTTTTGATAACAATCTGCTACAATAAGCTTTATTGCCATCGTAAGTTGTTTAATCATATTCCAAGAATCTTTTTAGTTTTATACTGTAGCTCTTTATCTCAAACGAATTCTTTCCGATTTCATATGAGTTTGAAGAAATGGTTTGTAATTTTTCTGGATTTTGTATTGCCCAGGTAAGTTTCTTTGCGTAGCTCCCTGTCGTAAAATCTTCGGAGATAACTGCATTTTTAGCATCTACAAAATAGTAAGGTATCTCTCCGAAATTCGTTGTAATTATTGGTCGATGTGATGCCAGATATTCACATATTTTTTGAGGAAATCTTGCGTTGTCTTGTATAGTATTTCTTAGAGGTATTAGTTGAGCAAGGGCACCTTTGTATTTCGAAATGAGTTTGTCGTAATCGATATTTGAGAAAATCTTGATCGAACTACTATGTTCATCGATGATTTGAACAATTGTTTGATCTGAAATCTTTCCACTTATTACAAGATGTAGATCAATTTGATCTCTATCCTTAATTTTAATATACGACTCTAGGATAAAGGATAAGATTTCTATATAACTTGCTGATCCACAAAATATAAAATATTTTTTTGGGGATAATTCTGGTTTTATTTTATCAAAGTATTCAAAATCACATATTGGTGGTATTAGGAGAGTTTTAGCACTTGACTTAATTTTTTTAACATGCTCGTTTAAAAAGCTGCTGATTGGTATTATCTTGTCACAAAGTTGTATTGCGTAATGATCAAATAGATAGTCATTAACTTGGAATAGAATATTTCTATTTTTTATTTTTGACCTAAATTCAACATAATGGAGAATGATTTTAAAATTGAAAAGTTTTGATAATAAAAAATAGAAAAAACAAATGCCAAAAAACTGTGTGTAAACATTTAACCAATCAATCTTTTTTTCTTGGTTAATTTTCCTAATAGTTCTGAATTCATGAATGAATGAGCTTATCTTTAGTATATTACGTTTGATGAATGATTTAGGCCTATACTTTATTCCTGTTGCATCAATAATTTTGAAATCTTTACAGTCATCTTCTGTTTTGTATTGACTTTGTTCTCGTATTGGAACTCTGTTTATAAAAATTATTTCATTGTTTAGAGACATGGCTTGAGCAAGCGCAAGATATCTATTGATTGGCGCGGAATTTTTATTTGGGATTCCAGATAAACCGCAAAAAAGGATTCTCATAAGAACGAAGGATTTTATAAATCAGGATTATTCGTTGATTAATCTCGTATTTAGTGAACTTTTTAACTTAGAATAATAATAATACATATTTGCAAAGTAGATAATGCCAGATACCAATTTAGCAAAAGCGGCACCGGTTTCATCCCAAAGAGGGATAAATATTAAGTTCATAGTTAGTATTGATAATCCAACGAATATTGATCCATTACGAAGCGACTTTCCCTGACCGTGGGCTCCAAGAAACCGGTTATAATAATCAGCTAATCCGTGAAATGCAATACCAGTGCTGACAATAAGGTTAAGTTGGATAACTGGACTAAAAGATGCCCCATAAAAAAATAGTATAAAGGGTCCTACAATTGCCCACAATAAAAGAAGAGTTGTTGCTGTTAGGCCAATGGTCAGAAATGTCAATTTTGTGGGTATTTTATTCTGGAGTGCAAATTCTTTATAGTGAGTTGTTGCAATTACATTAGGGATTAAAGTTAATGGACTTGCAAATGTTAATGCTAAAGTATAAAATCCTACTCCTGTATTATCTTCTCCAAAATAACTAATAATAACTCCACTCAAGCTTGTCAATCCAACAGAAAGAACACTTCCGATATATACATCAAATCCAAACGATTTATTATATCCCCAAACTTCTTTTATGTTTGCCTTTAGCCCTCTAAATGAAATTTTTATTCTTCTAAGTGTGGCTAAATAAACTACCAGGAAGGTTACTAAGTATAAGCTTAGAACAACTACAAGTTTATTGATTTCAATTTTCGAGAAAAAAAAGTAAATAACCAAGGCTGAAATGAAAAAACCGATTTTAGGATAAAGTCTGGTCTTGGCTAAATCATATATTCTGTTATCAGCTTGGAAAAGAGTTTCAAAATAATTTGTCAAAAGAAATATCCACCCGAAAGGAAGAAAGAAAAGAAAAATGTTAGTTAATTGTTTTGTCTTAAGATTTAAATCTAGTATCCCATAAATTGATAGGCAAATAGACATTAAAATGAATAGAAAAAAAAGTAGGACAAGAACAGCCCCATAAATTTCACGAGCTTTTTCTTTATCTTGGGTTAAAACCAAAGCCCTATTTCCTGCCTGAAAAAAACCGAAAGTAAATAATACTAAGGAGAAGCTGAATATATTGATAATTAAAGAATAGTCTCCATAGATTTCTGCACCCAAATACTTTGTTATTACTATACTGGTGAAAATTCCTAAAGGTATTCCAAGGATATTTACCAGATATAGAATTACGATTTGCCTTACTTTCTCATGTTTAAAATATTCTGTTAATTTTATTACGATTTTATTTAAGCTTATCTGGGCTCTGGTGCCCTTTTTTAATTCACTCATCCTATCAAATATTTGGTTGAAATACTTCAAACATCCACATTATTTAAATTACCTGATTTGAAAACATGAGATTGTATTTATTTTATGTAGAATATTTACTATACCAATCAGTAAACTCCTTAATCCCTTCTTCTATTGATGTATTTGGTTTATAATTACAGTATGCAGTCAATTCCTCTGTATCTGCCCAGGTTTGTCTAACATCGCCTGGTTGCATTGGGAGAAACTGTAAATTTGCATTCTTACCCAATTGCTTTTCAATCGTTCGAATAAATGTCATGAGATTTACCGGGGTACCATTTCCAATATTAAATAGTCGATAATGCTCTTCTTCTTGATTACGAGCTACCTGAATTATACGATAGATACCTTCAACAATATCACTAACATGAGTAAAGTCCCTTTCCATATTCCCGTTGTTAAAAACCTTTAATGTTTCTCCTTTTGTAATCGCATTCGCAAATAAAATTGGAGACATATCCGGCCTGCCCCAGGAACCATACACAGTAAAGAATCTTAGTCCAATTGTTGTGATTTTATATAAGTGACTGTAAGCATGAGCCAAAAGTTCGTTGCTCTTTTTAGTAGCAGCATATAAACTAACTGGATTATCGGTTTTATCATGTATCGAAAATGGTATTTTTGAATTATTACCATAAACGCTAGAACTCGATGCGTACAATAGTTTTTTGACAGGAAACTGACGGCATGCCTCTAACATATTATGAAATCCTACAATATTACTTTGTATATAAACATCCGGATTTTCAATGCTATACCTAACCCCTGCCTGAGCAGCTAAATGGACGACATAATCAAATTTTTCTGTCTCGAATAATCTGAATAAACTAGCTTTATCTTGAATGTCAATTCTGCAAAAGCAATAATTTGAATCTAGATAAGAAGTTACTTCTTTACCAAATTCAATATCCTTTATGGTAGAACCTGCTATATGCTTTTCTGAATTATCGGAGACAATACCCGTTTCGGCTAAACGGGCGTATTTTAAATTAATGTCGTAATAATCATTTATATTATCGATACCATAAATTTCGAAGTTATTTTTAAGTAATAACTTCGTTAAATGATAGCCAATAAACCCTGCGCTACCTGTAATTAAAATCTTTTCCATGTGCTAAAAAAATCTATCAATTCAATATTCGGGAAGTGATATTGAAAATGATATAAGTTAGATTTTGCTGAAAGTTTATACTAGCGATTTAGATGAATACTATCGTTGAAAACTTTAATAGTATTCAATAAATCTTAGTTGTGGGAACAAATTTTAGAAAAAAAGTTTAGACTTTTCTACCAATTGTAAGAAAAATTATTGTTAAAGGTTAACGATGTACTTTTAAACAATAGCCCTTTCTTTAAACTCAACTTTTTCGTCAAGTAATATTACTTCTTCTTTGGATATATTGGCATAGATACCACAACTCATTGAATCAATCCGGATAAGTAGTCTGTTTTGTCCGCAAATATTTACCACTTCACCTTTAACCCCTTTTAATGAACCATGTAAAACTTCAACATTTTGCCCCTTTTGAACGCGTTCATATGTTAATGTAACTTCACGGTCTGTTTCTGCAAGAAAACGCTTAATACTCTCAATCTGAGAATCCGGAATTGCCTGAGCTTTTCCACCAAAGCTAACATAGCAAACTACTCCTGGGGTATTTAATGCCGTAAAAAAATCTTTATAACTTACTCGTACAAAAATATAGCATTTAAACATGGCTTCTTCTACCCATTTTTTGCGATCGCTCCATACCTTCAATACCTTTCTCGTAGGCAAATAACATTCAATATTTTTTTCCTGCAAGTTGTCTAAAAGTTTCTTTTCAGCATTTGCTCTGGTATAAATGGCGTACCATTGATAATTTAGTTTTTCTGACAACATACCTTTGATTATTTAAAGTCTAAAAATGTAATTCTATTTATTTTAGAAAAAATGTATCTGTTTTTAGAATTTTATTTCTGAATTCAACTTGCATTTTTTCATATTTGTAAATTTAGACTAGTGAAACTAGAAAATCAATACGTAATTTCCGACTCTTTCTAATTGTTCAAAGTGTTTTGTTGTCTTTTAATTAAATTTTTGATTGTCAGTAACTTGTGTGTTGATGTGGTTGTTGTAGAGTCAATTGTAAACTGTGCTATACATTTTAGTTGCATGTGAGAATTTAGTCATATTTTGATTTAAACCTTGAATTTTGTTGGATTTTAGAAATTAGAATTTTTTAGAAATTCTATTATTTCTCGTCACTTTTAAGATTCAATAGTCTTTTCTTACATGCACTAATACTACTTTTCTTTTTCAAGTTTTCCTTTTAATAAAAGATTTTCCAAGCTCAAGTCTGCAAACATTCTTTTTAATCTGTCATTTTCGTCTTCCAGTTCATTCAATCTTCGAATTTCGGAAATATTCATCCCTCCATATTTGCTTCTCCAATTATAAATTGTAGCCTGGCTGATTCCATATTTTTTTATTAGGGTAGGAATGGGAACTCCTGACTCATTTTCCTGAAGAATCCTGTATATCTGGGATTCAACAAATCTTTTCTTTGTCATAGCAGATAAATGTTTTAATGGTTTATAATGATTATTAATATTATTGGGAATGATCAATGCGGATATAAAAAACTAATACGTATTATATACTGAGAACATTTATTCCGATAGGAGCATGGAATAAATTCTCGATTATACCGTATTCAAAAAAATGTTGGTGTGAATTGTTTTATTCTGCGAATTGTAATTTGACCAGATTATTTAATAAAAGTAGATACGAAACATACAATCTGGTACGTTTGAAAATAAAGTAAAAAATTGATTTTTTATTGAATTAAACAGAGGTAAACCTACTGTTACCCACAATTTCTTGTGTCTAACATCATTTTTCCTGAATCAAAAGAATAATACCCGAATAGGGTGAAATTTTAGAATGAAACAATATTATTGACAAAAGGTTGACAGTACAGCTTCATTTTCTAATTTCTAATTACAAATTTATAGATTATAAAAATAAGATCCAAATTTAATTTTCAAAAATAATGATTTAGTTTCTTAAAAATTGAGCTTTAAGTTGAGATCTTGGATGGCGTATTGTCTGTTTATTAGTGTGTTAGTCTTGTTTGTGTTGTTGCTCGGAAATTAATTTTAGCACTGATTTTTTTTTATAAAAAATAATTTACTACAAATTTCTGTCATGTTTTGGGTATTTAGATGAAATAAATTCCAAAATTTATATGGAATTCTAATTTATAGGCAATCTAATGTATATTCATTTTTATTTTCGTTTCTTCTAAATGTTTCACTTCATGGAAATATAGATATGTTTCCTTTTTCGGTCTTTCTTTATTTGTATTAAGTGCCATACAAACAATCTCTGCAATATCATGAACATTCAACTTGTTTGTTTTTGCAAAGGTCTTCTTACAAAGCGGACATGCTGTAGCCAACATGTCGGGCTGGTAGGTTATATATTCTTCTAATGTTTTGTTTCGTATTTGGTTCCGCTCATCCATTTGTATTTTAATATTTGACAAGCTTCCTCCACAGCAATAAGCAGCTTCTTTTTCGTTTTTGGTGGGTACAACATCAACATATTCGTTAAGCAGTAGCCTTGGCTGATGATAAATTCCGCTACCACGCCCAAGTTCGCATGGGTCGTGATATATTACCCGCATCGGCATCTTTTTTATCGGTATTCGCTTATCTGCCATTAATTCAAGCAAGTACTCCGAATGATGAAGAACTGCAACTCCAGGTAAAGCATAGTCTTCTTTGAATACTTTGTAACAAATAGGACATGAGACAATTATTTTTTTTATTCCGGTAGCCAGAATTTGTTCGCGGTTATGCTTTATTAATTTTTTTGCTGCTTCATATTGACCAATCTGCATCAACGGGCGTCCGCAGCAAGCTGTTTTATCTTCGTCCATAAACCAGTATTTGACATCAGCCACAGCGAAGATTTCTTTAATTGATTTAATAATGGCAGGAGTGAGGTGTGTCATACACCCGGCAAAATAAATCACTTCTGTTTGTGGCGAGATATTCAATTTTCCATTCTTTAGATATTTATAAGAAGAATTGTATTCTTTGGTCGATTCAATTCGCTGCGTCATTCGTAAATTGTTAAGTTCCAAACCTACAGGGCAGTCGGGCTGGCATCTTCCGCAAAGCAGGCAGTTGAAAAGCTTTTCGTCGGTAAGGTTTTTATTTCGGATATGCTTTAGCACGTACACGGATTGGGTATCCTTAATGGCCGCATGAGTCATCTGGCAACTGTCAAGGCAAATACCGCAGCGTGAACACGAATAGACCTGAATTCTCGAATACCCGTCTATGCGTTTTTGCACTTTGATTCCATAATTCCGGAGAAAAATAAGGATTACTTCTACGGGAATATGCATATAGCGTGAAACGGGTAAAGCGAAGAAAAATAATGACAATGCTCCAGAATAGGCCCACCAAAGAGGCGTTTCGAGCGATTGAACAGGAAGAAAAGACGCAAGTAGTTGTCCGGTTGGCTGACTGATGATGCTTCCGTTGTTATGAATTCCGGCAGTTAGGCTCTCTGCCAGAAAACGAAGTGGAAAGATTAGCCAAAGCGATGTTAATGCTATTCGATCGCCCAATTTTAGTTGAGTGGTTTTTTTCATTCCAAATACCCGGCTGTTTATTCGCTTGTAGTACGCGAGCAGGACTCCGGAAAGCACAAATAACAGCAACATATCCATGCAGGCAGCCAGCATTTTTTCAGAAAGCGTTAAGGCTGGGCCGGAAACAAAATAACGCATAAAAATGGCTTTATATGCAGGAACAGAAAGGGTTTTATAGTGAATACATGCTTCAATGTGTCCAACAGCGATAAGTAGAAACCAGCCAAATGCCAGGCTCATATGCATGTATCCTAATACTGGATTCTTGCGAAATATTTTTCGGTGGAGCAGCGACTCCATAAAGACCTCTTTAATAGCCAGTATGCTTTTATAGGTAAAAATGCTATGTATTATCCTGCTTTTATCTATATGCGACAAACTGGAAATCCAGATTCCAATGATAATTACCAAAAAGCAGGAGATGAACAGTAGCCCAATTGTGAATGGCCATATAAACGGAGTCGTTTCCATAGCGATTTAATATTTGGTTGTTTTATTCCTGGAGATATTCTTTTTAATGAGCATGATTACATTACGCAGGTTAATTCCTCGTGGGCAAACCAACATACATTTGCCACAAAGCATGCATTTCTGTATCTCCGATTCCAGTTCGGCAGTTTCTCCACGGCGCAGCAACAGGTTCATTCGCCTGATATTGAAATTGACGAGGTCGCCTGCACTGCAAGTAGCTGTACATCCGCCACAAGAGAGGCATACTTTAAACGATGGCTCCATCAGGAGAATCTCGTTCAGCAATCTTCCGTTAAACTGATCGTAGTCGATTGTGCGTTGTTTGATTATTGTATAGCCAAACTCTTTCATTTGATGCTTTTTTTGAGGTAGTTGTTTACCTCTATTGCCGCAGAACGGGCATGCAATAGCGTGTCGTTTAACGACATAGGTGCAGTACAACTTCCTGCCAGAAATATTCCTTCCTGTTGTGAGATGTTAGATCTCAGTAAAGAATCCATCGATTTCAGAAAACCTGACTCTTCACAATTTACGCCGCAACTAAATGCAGCGCTGGCAGTTCCTTTTCCGGCTTCCATTCCTACCAATAAAACCAACAAATCGACATTCATTTTGAGTGGCCGTCCGGAGAGTGTGTCTTCTGCTTTAATCAACAAGCTTTTGTCGATCTTTTCAGATGCTTCAGATAAGCGCCCGCGAATAAACTGGATGTCGTATTTTTCCTGTGCTTCGCGGTAAAGTTCTTCGAAGTGCTTGCCATACATGCGTAAATCCATGTAAAAACAAAATATTTCAGCTTCCGGAAGTCTTTTTTTGAGTTCAATGGCCTGTTTAACACCTGTAATGCAGCACACTTTAGAGCAATAATGGTTTCCTGTTTTTTCATCGCGCGAGCCTACACAATGCACAAAAGCAATTCTCTTTGGATTTTTTCCGGCTGCCACTGTCAGGCTTTCACCGGGTCGGAGTAACTGTTCCAGATCGGCTGATGTGACGACTTGGTCGTATATTTTATATCCATACTCTTCTTTTCGCCGGGCATCAAATAATTCATAACCAGTTGCCAGTACGATGGCATCGGCTTCCAAATTCTGATTTCCGGATGTGTGAATATTGAATTTATCCTGATTGCGAATGATGGCTTTGACTTCAGTATCAGGCAAGATGGAGAAGTCTTTTTCACGACATTTTTCCAGAAGGGATTCTGCGATTTTTTCTGCGGGAGTAAAGTCAGGAAAAAGATAGGACCAGTTATTTAACTTACCACCGACCCTGGTATCTTTTTCAATCACTGTCACCCAATGCCCTGCATCGGTTAATGCACTGGCCGTTTCGATTCCGGCAATTCCACCTCCAATAATAACAATGTGTTTCACATGCTAAGTTTAAATATCCAATTTTTAAATCCTAACATCCGCACCCAACCATCATTGGGCTGCCGATCATTTTCCCGTCTTTCCGGGCATATTTTAGTTTAGGGTCATAAGTAATCCCTAATTTATCAAGCAATGGTTCCACGTTGGTTTGGTGCATCTGCATACCCATATCCCAAGGGTTGTATCCCAAAACCAGTCCTGCCAGTTCTTCATAAGTCACTACAGGTATTCCGTGCCCGTTTTCGCCGTAGGTTTTGCCTTCCATTTCCTCAATTACATATTGCCAGCGGTCGAGGAACATCGGGCAGCCTGGGCAATTGCATAGAATTGCATCGGGTTTGTAAGGTTCCATTGATTCGAATTTTTTACGGGAATTGGAAAGCGAATAGCCGCGATTAGACATCACCAGATACTGTCTGAATCCAAATCCACAACAATGCCGACGTTCCGGATAATCAATGACTTCACCGCCCCACGATTCAATCATTCCAACCAGAACGTGCGGAAATTCGGCCCCGCCAACTCCTTTGCACGGAAACATTTTGGAATAATGACACCCGATGTGTTCGACTATTTTTAAAGGCTTTCCGGTCAGTTGATTGATTAAAGAAAATTTCTTTTTCCCGGCAATGTCTTCTTTGAATTTATAAATGATATCGCTGGCATGGGCTACATTCTCAGGAACTTCAAATTCGCGGCCGGTAGCTTTTTTTAGCAGTGACCGAACTTTTTCCAGCTCAGCAGGGAACTCTTTCCATGTTTCGATGATTTCGTTGTAAATTCCAAATGAAGTAATGCACGAAACGGCAAGGTTCTTATAACCAGCTTCGGTCATCAGGGCAAACTGCCTGGCAACAATGGTTTGAATCGTGTCGAAAGGAACCACGTCAGAGTGATAGCCAATTCCGGAACAGGTGGTATGGTGCGGGTTTTCGTAAATATCCCTGTTCAATTCCTCTCTTAATATTTTAAGAAAGGTTTGCTCCGATCCAGGGAAAAAGTTCTGGCGGATACAACTGCGAACGTAAAAGTAATGATCACTGGCAATTTCTTTTTGATAATCCTGCCAGACTTGTATTTTGCCTTCTTTTTTCACAAGTAAATGTTGTTGTTAATTTGTTGAAATTCAAGCGTGTGCTTGTATCGCTTACTAACCATGAGTTCATCCGTTTTTAGTGGATTTGTATGGCTTTTGATATTATTCACCTGGGATATCCGTTTCATTATTGCCTGTTGTGTTTGCCGTTGTTGGTTGTGAAAATATGATTAACATACTCCGGATATTCTTCCACCGTGTCAGTAAATCCCATGCTTTTGGCTTTTTGTTTGGAGAAATGTTCAATTTTATCAAACCGTTCGAACCCACCGGTTATTTCAAAAATCCGGTAGATTTCGTCGAGCGATTCCTGAGGTATTTTGCGTAGGGCACCCTCACCATCGCCGTTGTAATTGGCGCCAACCCGTTCATAGACCTCTTCCTTATTTTCATAAATCCATTCACCAACCGGACCTTGCTCCGGATGTAATTCAGGAACCATATTTTCAGGAAGAACACAATAGCCTTTATAGACGATATTTTCGCCAACCACCCGTTTGATGGCCAGTTGCTGCCTGCCTTTTTCTGATTCAGCAAAATAGCCAAGTTCTTGTGAAAGTGCCCTCAAGGCCATGATGATAAGACCCGGAGTGTTCCCGCGCGGGCATCGCGTTTTACACGACATACATTCACCGCAATACCAAATGGTGTCGCTTTTAAGTAATTCCTCAATTCGTTGCTCATCTTTGGATTGGACGATTCCTGCAATTATCCGTGGATCGTAATCGTAAAATTCGGCTGCAGGGCAAATGGCAGTGCAAACCCCACAATTCATACACGATTTCAGCCCTTCTGCAAAGCGGATATCTTTGGTAAGTTCCTGGTAAAGTTCCATTTTTGGTTTTCGGGTAATGACAACACGAAAGTAGCTTTTCAAATTTTAAGCTAGTTCAGTCTAAAACCTTATTTCGGGTAAGCATTTGTGCGTATTCGCCTGAAATTCAGAATAGGAATTCAAGTGAAAATGATTGTCTAAAAATTGCAAAGGCACTTGTAGTTAAGCGAATACGCCAAGGTAGGAGGGGGTATTTCAATTCTCAAAAATTGTCATAAACAAAGAAGCCAGTCCGTTTTTTATGATGACGAACTGGCTTCCTTGTTTTAGCTTCAGTTATTCGGTTTTGTAAAAATTAAACCAGAGCGTCAGGTTTTTCTCGTATAAAAACATGTTGGGTTGACTCATTGGACCCAATGTTTCGGCTTTGGTAAATTTGGTGCCGATTGGGTTTATGCCATGCAGAAAGGAAATGTTGCCAGCAGGAAATTCAGGCGAAGTGTTGTCGTTTGTGGCGCCATGCGGTTTTTCCGGAGTAAATAGCCGAAGGAACACATCTTCGTCGGGACAAACAATCGTGAAATTCTGTTCTTTCGATTGAATCGTTGCCCAGCTAAAATTGCGGTGATAGCCTTTAAATTCAGGGTAATTCCAGCTTTCTCCGGTAATGGTATTGTTGTAAGCTTTCTCCCAAACGTTCAATGTATTCCCTTTCATACGGTTTTTCCAGACGCGGTATGGCCCGTAACCCATCCAGCGAATTCCTGAAACCTGATCTTCAGGATAATCGAAGCTTATGCCCATGAATTTATTTTGGTAGGGAGCCTTGTAGGTTACTTCCAGTTTTAGCCAGCCGGAAGCAACGATCGTCCATTTTACTTTTTTCAGATCGCCTTTGTAAATGCACTCGATGATGTGATTTGAACCTTCTGAATAGTTTTTGATTTCCTGAAATTCGGCAGATCCGGTTGCTGGCATAGGGCCGTTGATAAATCGAATGCTCTGATTCTCGTTTTTTACACCTGACAGAAAGCCTGTCTTTTTATCCCATTTGAACGAAAGCTCGTTGATTTGCGCAGTTAGCCCCATCGAATCTTCAATGATTCTGATTTTGCCAGTTTTATCGGTTGCAACAATTTCTTCAGCAATAGCCTGGTTCTTTTTAATCGGCCAGCTCCAGGTGAAAATCTCGCGGCCACCCGGATCGGTGGCGGTTATATAAAGAACATCGTTATTAAAGAAATGAACTGGCATAAACATTCGGAGTTTCCCTTTTTGACCGGGGGCAAGGTCGGGCGATTCTATTATACCGGTTTCGTTTATTTTTTCCGAAGTTTCATCAGGCTTAGGCAAATCAACCAGCCTGTACATGAATTTACAGTCTTTCAGGTTCGTATAGAGATACCGGTTTTCAATCGGAAATTCGCCATTGAACGAAGATGCGATATATCGGGTACCAAAGAAAACGGGCGACCAAATTTCTTTAATCGCGTAATAACTGCCTTCTTTTTCGAGGTAAGGGCCAACGATTCCGTCAGGAGCATGGTTTCCGTCGGTATCGAGTTGCCCATTTTTATCGGTTCTCACAACGGCTTCGTCAGCATAATCCCACAGGAAACCTCCGGCAGATAAAGGGTTATCCAGCATCAGGTTCCAGTAATCTTCCAGCCCTGCACCGTGGCCGCCATCGTACAAGCCATGCAAAAATTCAGTAGGAAAAACAATGTTTTTACCTTGCTGGTGGGTTCCAACTCCATAATTGTAGTCTTTGTAATGCTGGGTGTCGGTACCCCGAAATTCAGCCCAGGGATGAATAAGCGGTCGTTTTTGCGGGTCGAGTTCATCGAAAAAATGATCGAGTTCGGTATTCCAACCACCTTCGTTGCCATTGTCCCAAACCACAATCGATGGGTGATTGATGTCTTTAACCAGCATTTCCCGGGCCAAAACCGAGCCAACACGCGTGTCGTAGGCGGTTTGCCAGCCAGCCAGTTCATCGAGCACGAACAACCCAAGTGAATCGCAAACATCCAGAAAATGATCATCAGGCGGATAATGCGACATGCGCACGGCATTCATGTTCATTTCTTTAATCGTATTTACATCAGCAATGCTAATTTGTTTATTTAAGGTACGGCCGGTATTGGGCCTGAACGAATGGTGACAAACACCTTTGAACATGACTTTTTCTCCATTCACATAAATGCCATCGCTTTCGCGTAATTCGACCGTGCGGAACCCAAATTTTTCGGTGACTTCATGTACAATATCCAGGTAGTCGATCAGTTGTATGTCAACGCGATACCGGTTTGGCGACTCGGGTGTCCATGATTTGATGTTTTCGGCAAAAGTTTGTAAATGTGCAACGGTTTGATTCTGGCTCAGAATAACTGAAAACGGAGAGCTGACAGGTTCTCCGGAAAGTGTTTTTAACTGAGCTTTTATTTCCATCCGCTCACGGATATTATTCAGGTAAACATCCATGCTGAAAGATCCATCCGCTTTGGCATCCAAAGCGATACGTTCCATATTGGTACGCGGTTTGGCTTCCAGGAAAACAGGCCGGAAAATCCCGCCAAAAATCCAAAAATCGCATCGGCGCTCAGCTTCATTTACGCCTTCGTTTTCCGAATGTTTAGCTACCGAAACTTCAAGCAGGTTTTCTTTTCCGTATTTAAGCAATTCGCTAATGTCGTACCTAAAGCGGTAAAAACTTCCCTGATGCAGTTTCCCCGCCGAAGTGCCATTGATTTTAACCTTCGTATCGGTCATCGATCCATCAAAAACAATACTGACCTGCTTGTTTTTCCATTCTTTCGGTACCAGAAATTCATACTTATACAAGCCCATCTCCTTGCCACGCGCTTCGTCTTTATCGTGGCCGTAATTGTATGTGCCAAAACCCTGAAGTTCCCAGTTTGACGGAACCGGAATCTGGGTCCATTTACCCGAATTACGTCCTTCCGTACAGAAAAAATCCCAGTTAACGGTTTGGTCGCTTCCAGTTCCGGATAAGAATTGAATTTCAGTTTTTTGCGCTTGAATGAACGAAATACTTAAAAGGTAAAGGGTAAGAAATGCTGAAAAGAATAGTTTCATGATCTTTTGATTACGATTGGACTTGGTCTTCAAAAATATGAAATAGCCATGATTTATCCATCAAAAACTACTAATGAAACTGAGATTTTAATGCTGATTATTTCGCGTGTTTGTAATTGGTTTTATTTGCGCCTGAAGTATCGGATAATATTAGCTCCAGGATGAATATAACCTGTTTTCCCGCTCAGGTATTGGGCAAATTGTTGGGCAAAATAAGGGCTTAACAATACTCCTTTCGATCCCAGTCCGTTAAAAATTCCGATTTGCGGATTATCAGGAAGTAGTCCAATCACCGGTTTCCGGTCGTGCATCGTTGGTCGTATTCCCGCTTTCTGGTTTACAATTTCCGGATTTATCGAAATGATCTTTCCAAGTTTGCTTAGTAATTCCCCACGTGCAGAATGGGTCGTTTCCCAATTTAATTTATCCCAGCTATATGTTGCCCCAACTTTATACCGGTCATTGCCAATTGGCATTACAAATACTTCATCACTCACTATTTTATCCAGGTTTAATCCTGAAATCTTTAATTCAAGCAACTCGCCTTTCGAGTGTTTAAAGCTGAGTTTTTTGAAAAATGGATTTTCAGAAGCCGACGATCCCTCGCAAAAGATGATCTTTTCAGCCCGCAGGTCCCCATAAGTAACCCCGTCTGTTTCTAAGGTCAGTTTTTGGTAGTCAAATTCTATTTTTCTGAGCGAATTTTGCTCCTGAAGGAATGCTGAAAACGAATGAATAAGCGATTGTATGTCAACACGTCCGGATTTATTAACGCAACAAAAGCTAAAGGCCTTTGTGAAATACTTGTTCTCGAGATTAAAATCAGGATCGGCATTTAAATAGGACTCCAAATGATTGGCGAAGGTTTTGTTTTTCCATAAATCAACAAGGTCTTCGCGTACGACTTTCAACATTTGACCCGGAAAATACAATTGCCTGTGCAGTAATTCCCCGAGTTGCATGTAGGCCGATTCCATTTGTGGAAAAGCTTCATCAACCAGCCAGCTTTTGGTCATCCGGCGAAAAACTACCGGATTGATTAAACCTGCCGCAACCGATGAAGCTTTAGGCCGCACCGGATCATCAAAAACCATCACTGTTTTATTTTGCCTGAAAAGTTCGTTTGCAAGCAACGTTCCGGCGAGCCCTTGTCCCACAATTATAAAATCTACTTTCATGAACTATGAAAGCAAATTCAAGATGAAATTGTTCAGTAAAACGGGTCCTACTTTGCTGCCTTTAATTCCAAATTCACGAAAACCGGTAAATGGTCGGATGGATACCGCAGGTCTTTGGAGTCGGTAAGTACGCCATAGCGTTTTACTTCAATAGAGTTACTTACAAACACATAATCGATGCGGTCTTTGAGCGGGCTGTCGAATTTAAATCCGTTGAAGGTTCCGGTTGGGCCATAAGCCGCTTGTTTGGTAATTGAACGTGAATCTTGTAATTCGCTTGTAATTACCGAAATAGGCTCTTGTTCCGGGGTCAGGTTAAAGTCACCAGTGAGGATGACGGGGAATCCTGATGGGTTTAATGCTTTAATTTTTCGAAGAATAAGTCTGGCTGATTCTGTTCTGGCCTTCACGCCCATATGGTCGAAATGGGTATTAAAAACCATGAATTTTTTCTTGCTTTTATTTTCTTTCAGCAGGAGCCATGAACAAACCCTGTTACAAGCTGCATCCCAACCTAATCCGGGTTTTTCAGGAGTTTCTGACAGCCAGAATCCGCCACTTTTAAGCGCAGTAAATTTCTCTGAATTGTAGAAAAGCGGAGAGAACTCGCCAGCTTTTTCTCCATCGTCGCGGCCAACGCCAACCCATTTCATCTGTGGCATTTGAGCATGAATGTCTTCAATCTGGCCAATCAGGGCTTCTTGCAGCCCAAAAATATCAGCCTGATGAAAGTTGAGTAATGCGGCAACCTGCGAACTGCGGTTTGGCCAGGCATTTACGCCGTCGCCCGGATTGTTAAAGCGAATGTTATAACTGATGATATTTATTTGCTGGGCCATAATGATGTTACTGGCAAAAATTAAAATGATAAAAAAGAAACGTTTCATTCGGTACAAAAGTTAAATGTTTGATATTCACAAGATTTATTTTCAGATTTAATCACTGTTGTTTTTTGCTCGGTTCCTTTGTTAACCACGTACGAGTAACAAAAATCAACAATTTCGCTAAAGTTGGCTGTCATCGGTTTTCCGGCAATTTCGTGGGCCGCATTGCAATAGGTATAAAGCCAGTAGGGAGTTCCCAGTTTTTTTAGTTTTTCGGCAATGGTGTAAGCGCCGTGCAAAACCAGGTATCCGGGTTGCGATTCTTTGCAGTAGTGATGCGAGGCCGAGGCGTATGGAACCAGATTGTCGCAGGTGCCATGGAACAGGAGGGATGGGATGGCTGATTCCTTGTAAATTCTGGATGTGTCAGGAATGGCCCCGGCCATCGAAATTACTGCTGCATACGACACCGGCCCACTGTCGAGCCCATAGCAGTAGGGTGGCTGGTAGGCTGCATTCAGCACGGTTTCGGCACCGGCGCTGCTTCCTGAAATAATGATTTTTTGCGGATCAATCCCCATTTTTTCACGATTCTTGATCATGAAGAACGTGGCGTCCTGAAGATCTTCAACAGCCTCGTTAAACGTATTCAGCTTATCAACAGCCGGGCAGTCGCAGCCAAAAGCAGTTGCGGTTCCCTGGCGGGTAAGCCTGTACGAAATCGACGAAACTACATAACCATGTTTCGCCAGTTTTCTGCAAAAGGCTTGACTTCCTGGATCGTTCCGTTTTCCTCCGGAAAAACCTCCGCCATGAACGTAGAAAAATAAAGGCCGGTTGGTTTTGCTGTCAATTGCCGGAGAGTAAACATCTAAATCGAGCGATTTTCCATCTTTGAAAGCATAGGTGAAAGTTCCCATCCTGACAGAGTCCGTAATTTCATCCTTGTATCGTTCCTGCGCATTCATTTTCAGGCTGAAAATGAAGAGCAGCAGTGCCAGTTTCAGTGTTAGTTTGGCGTGTTTCATTCGTATTTTTTAGTTGTTTAGGTTACCTTGGCAGAGATCCACAGCCGTGTATCTCTGCGCAAAATCTTATATTTTTACTTTTATTACTACCTTTTTCACTTTCTCGGGTCCGTTAATTTGCATACACGGACGATGAACATCCTGCGGATAAAAAACAGCGAACATGCCAGCTTCAAGAATCAACGGAGTTGTTTCTCCTGAAAAGAAAACAATGTCTTTGTCCGGATTGTATTCCGAAGTTATGGCTTGTCCGTTTAGCGTGGCAAAACCAATGGCTTCTTTTCCTGAAACGATGTATTGAATATCGGCATAAACCTGGTGGGCTTCGAGCCTGCAATCTACAGGCTTTTTGCTGTCGTATTCGCTTACTAGGGCAAATACGTTGTTCTCATCAATTTCGTAACGACCAACTTCAACCGTCGTTAAGTCAGTATTTTTAAGGTATTCAAAGCCTTTTTTCAGATTTTCGCTGATACCTGAATAAAAGGCTGCATTTTCAAGTTTATCAAGAATCATGATGTTAGTTATTGAGTTGAGTTAAATTCTTTAATCCGGGCAATCGATTGCTGGCGTAGGGCAAATATACGGCTTGAAACAGTATTTTAGCCATTCAGCCATTAAAAACTATTTCAGATTTACATCTGTATTTCTGGTATCACCACCTTGTTGTCCGGCGTCAATGTACATTAATTGGGGTTTTATACTCCGGAGGAAAAGACATTCAATTGAAAATTGGTACGGTCAGCAGTTGGAAAATAGTACCAGATCTTCTAAAAATGCACTAAGATTTATGTCTTTGTTTTCAGTAATATTATGGTTTTGGGCTGTTTTTATTTTTCTAATTTGAGAACTATTTTTCTAATTTTGTGTTTAAATTCCGAATAAAAAAATATGAAAATGAGAGCAAATTCGATGTTTAAATTAGTATCGTTGGTACTGATTGTAAGTGTTCTGGTTAGCTGTAAAACGTGGACCAAAACAGGTAAAGGTGCTGCCATAGGAGTAGGAGCAGGCGCCGTAATTGGTGCCGGAATTGGTAAACTGGCCGGAAACACGGCTGCCGGAGCTGCAATTGGCGCGGTAGTTGGTGGTGCCGGTGGCGCTGCTATCGGAAAATACATGGATAAACAGGCTAAAGAGATGGAGGCTGAAATGGAAGCTGCCAAAATTGAACGTGTTGGCGAAAGTATTAAAGTTACCTTCGATTCTGGCTTGTTATTCAAAATTAATTCGAGCGATTTGAGTGCTAAATCTCAGGAGGAACTGAAAAAATTCTCTGAAGTACTCAATAAATATCCTGACACGAACCTGTTCATCAACGGGCATACGGATGATACCGGATCGGATGAATTAAACCAGAAATTATCCGAAAAACGGGCAGCAAGTGTTTCCAACTATTTAACTGGACAAAATGTGGCTGCATCGCGTCTGACGATTACCGGCTTCGGAGAAACTCAACCGGTGGTCGAAAATACGTCTGCTGCAAACCGCGCTTTAAACCGTCGTGTTGAAGTTATTGTAAATGCGAATGCCGATTTGGTTAAGGCAGCCCAAAGTGGCGAATTGCAGGTGAAATAAGGATTTGAAACCAAATATTAAGAAAAACCGCTGTAAAGCGGTTTTTTTTATGTCTAAAAGCTGGGTTACAATTTAAACATCTCGGCCCAAAGCTGTTCAAATTCTTCGGAATATTGTTTGTTGATGTCGAAGTTGGTTGTAATCAGCAGGTTTTCCTGATTGTGTTTGGATGCTGTGTAAGTCCAGTTAAAGCTTCCGGTGAAAACAATTCTTGAATCAATAATCCCGAATTTGTGGTGCATGTGATAGCGCGAGTGATCAGTCTTTACCGGTATCCCGGCGTTTTTCAAATCCCAGATTGCTGAACCGTGGTCGTACATTTTGTCGTCGTCGGTAATAATCCTGATTTTTATTCCACGGCGAAAACAATCCAATATGTCGTTGGCTAATCGATCGTCAGTAATGGTAAAAACACAGATGTCCAGCGTTTTTTGTGCCTGTTTCAGTAAATCCGAAATGGATTCCAGAATATCGGTTCCCGGGCTAAAAAGCACCCGGTGCATGCGAAACATGAATTTATCGATCAGGTCGAAACAATTCTGCAACCAGAAAAGTGATTGTTGCCCGTCGTTGGTAATTTCCAGCTTTCGGGCTTCATTAAAAAGCCGGTAGCGAAGTTCATGGCGTTCTTCCCGGTTCAGGCCATTGATTGCTTCAGCAATCACAGAATCGGTGCTGTTCGTAAAGGGGCGACCGAAATTATCGGCAAGGTATTTTACAATTTTATCCATGCGGAAATGTTATTAAAAGTCATTCAGTTGTCATTGATAGAAAAAGTGCTTTTTACCATGAATCACACTTTGTAAATGGCTACAAATGACTTTCCCGGTAATTCTGCGACTGATTGCTGACTCTGTTTTTAGGGCTTTTCAAACAAATACACCACCCAGTTGTTTTTTTCGTGGTATCCCGTTTCCAGAAGTCCCAATGATTCGGCTTTTGCTTTTACATCGGGCATGTCGTGGGTATAAAAGCCGCTCAGGTAGATTTTTCCACCCGATTGCAAAACGCTTTCGTATGTTGGCAAATCGTTGATGATGACATTTTTATGGATGTTGGCAAAAATGATTTCGTAGGTTTCATTCCCAAGCAAACCGGCATCGCCCAATTTGGCTTCCAGGTTAAAAATGTTATTCAGGCGGGCATTTTCTACAGTACTTTCGAACGACCAGGAATCAATGTCGATAGCTGTTACACTTTTTGCTCCTTTGAGCGAAGCCAGCATGCCAAGTATTCCGGTTCCGCAACCCATATCCAAAACCGTTTTATCAGTCAAATCCATATCCAGAATTTGCCCGGCTACCAAAGTGGTGGTTTCATGGTTTCCGGTTCCGAAAGCCATTTTGGGTTCAATGACCAGTTCAAATTCGGCTGGCTCATACTCGGTATGAAACGGCGCCCGAACCAGGCAGCGGTTTCCAATAAGCAGTGGTTTGAAATAGTTTTTTTCCCACACTTCATTCCAGTTTTTGTCCGGAATCATTTCATTTTCGGAATGTACGGAGAAGGGTAGGGCGGTGGTAATTTCCCCGATTTGTTCCAGATCAACAGTTTCTCCGGGAATGTATCCCATCACCAATTATTCGGTTTAATCAAAACTTTCAAAAGAAAGATCAGAAAGCAAAGCGACCAGTATTTCGCGGTTTTCCTGATTGTCAGGATTAAGTTTAAAGCTGATTTGTGTATAGTTCATTATATATTCAAATTTCAAGTTTCAAATTCCAGATTTCGGGTTAGGATGACTCATTACTTTCTTAGAATCTTCTCCATGGTCTTTCCTTTTGCCAATTCATCCACCAACTTATCCAAATAACGAATCTTTTGCATGAGCTTGTCTTCGATTTCCTCCACACGATACCCGCAAATTACGCCTGTAATTTGTGAAACATTGGGATTCATTTGTGGTGCCTGGGCGAAAAAGGTTTCAAAATCACTGTTCCGGTCAATTTGTTGTTGCAATGTTTGTTTGTCGTATCCGGTGAGCCAAAAAATAAGGGTTTCTACCTCTTCTTTGGTACGTCCCTTTTTCTCTGCTTTTTGTATATAAAACGGATAGACACTCGCAAAAGGGGTTTTAAATATTCTGGTATTATCCATTTCTGTTGGTATTAGTATTTTATTCGTACAAATTTTCAATTTTGATGCCCGCAATTTGGTATCAGCTTCAGATTTTCAATTTAATTATCAACCTCATGGAATGTACCCATTTAAACATTTTCGGTTGGCATGAGATTTAGCTCTTATGGCTTTTCATGTTTATAGTTGGCATTACTGCCAGCGGTAAATTGTATAAGGCTCCAGTCAGGGCTTGATGTAAATCAAATTCACAGCGTTCAAATGTAGCATAAAAAGAAAGACCATCCGGCAACGGATGGTCTTTGTATTGTATTGTTTTGGAGAACTTCTTTGATACGCTACGCTGCTCAGTGAGTTTAGCTTCAGTCTTCCGGCTTACGTATCCCGTCTCTTTTTTAGTATGCAGTAATTATTCCGAGGAAATCTTCAGCTTTTAATGATGCGCCACCAATTAAACCACCGTCGATGTCGGCCTGGGCAAACAATTCAGGAGCATTTTTAGCGTTACAGCTACCACCGTACAGAATTGAGGTTTCTTCGGCAACAGCTTTGCCAAATTTGTCAGCAATTAAACCACGGATGTAAGCCAGCATTTCCTGTGCTTGAGCAGTAGAAGCTGTTACACCGGTTCCGATAGCCCAGATTGGTTCGTAAGCAATGGCCAATTTCGAAAAATCTTCGGCGCTAAGGTTGAAAATGGTTTCTTCCAATTGAGTTTTAACGTAAGCGTTTTGTTCGTTAGCTTCGCGGATTGAAAGAGCTTCGCCGCAGCAATAAATTGGAGTTAAGCCGTTAGCCAAAGCCAAAGCCACTTTTTTATTCAGGATTTCGCTGGTTTCGCCATAATATTCTCTGCGTTCCGAGTGACCTAAAATGACATGGGTAGCACCGGTTGATTTAACCATAGCAGCCGAAACTTCGCCGGTGAAAGCACCTTTTGCTTCAGCAGCACAGTTCTGAGCAGCAACATTAATCAGGCTGGCATCAACAGCCGAAACAACGCTGGTAATGTGAGTAAATGGAGTTCCAAGAACTACAACTACATTTTTTGCATCAGCTTTAGCAACTAATTCGTTTACAGCTTTAGCTAATTCAACACCTTCCTGAACGGTTGTATTGCATTTCCAGTTTCCGGCAACAATCTTTTTTCTCATTATCAATGGGTTTTAAATGTTTTTATTGAAAATTCCCCCAAAAATAAGAAAAGGCTTTTGAACATCCTAACAGGCCAACAAGGCTTTCGCCTTTATTAACTTTAGTTTAATGAGCCTGGAACCCAAAGTTGGTAGCACTGCTCCCTGAGTAGCGAAGCGTATCGAAGGGAGTATCCATAAGCCTATCGAATGAAAATGGAAAAAGCAGTTAATCCGGTTCAGCAGCTCTGATTACAAGGTCGCGTTGCCAGCCCAACTGTTTTTCAATGGCTGTAATCATCATTCCGGCAATGTCTTTACCAGTGGCTTTTTCGATACCTTCCAGCCCCGGCGACGAATTTACTTCCAGTAACAATGGTCCTCTGTTGGAGCGGATGATATCAACTCCGGCAATTTGTAATCCGAGCACTTTGGCTGCTTTTACGGCCAGTTTTTTTTCATCTTTTGTAATTTTAATAAGCGATGCTTTTCCTCCCTGGTGTAGATTCGCCCTGAATTCGCCTTTGGCAGCTTCACGTTGAATCGATGCAACCACTTTGCCGTCAATTACAAAACAGCGGATATCCCTGCCTTCGGCTTCTTTTATAAACTCCTGAACCAAAATGTTGGCCTGAAGGCTTTTAAATGCGTTGATTACACTTTCGGCAGCTTTGGCATTTTCGGCCAGAACAACTCCTTTTCCTTGTGTCCCTTCAAGCAATTTAATGACCAAAGGTGCTCCGTTAACCATGTTGATTAAATCAGCAGTGTCGAGTGGCGATTTGGCAAAACCTGTAATTGGAATGTGAATTCCATTTTGCGAAAAGAGCTGAGATGAATACAGTTTGTCGCGTGATTTACTTATCGCTTCCCAGGAGTTGGCACAAAAAATACCAAGCGCTTCAAATTGCCTGATCAGGGCCAGGCTGTAAAACGTAAGGTTTGGTTTGATGCGCGGTACAATAGCATCCAGATTGGTAAGACTTTTACCACCACGGTAGCGGATTTCCGGTTGGGTGGCATCCAGTTTCATGTAGCATTGCTGAACATTCAGGAAAACCATTTCGTGCCCACGTTCCTCCCCGGCTTTCATAATCCGTTGGTTGCTGTAAAGTAGCGGATTACTGGCCAGTAAGCCAATGCGCAAACCGCTGCGGACATCTTTTACATGCTGGTACAACTCGTTGATTTTTCCATCGGCATAATCGCCCTGCAAAAAATTATTGGCCGGATCGACCAGCACCCGGTTTTCCATGGCTTCGCGGCCCAGCAACATCCGGAAACCCATCGAGTCGCGGTTGGCCAGTGTTAGCTCAATATTCCACTGGTGTTCGCCAATTTTCATTGATGAGCTGATCACATATCTTTTTTCAGCGATCCCGCTGGAACTTTTTACAATGCGTTGGTCGATGACTTTGGCTTCACAACGGATAGTAATCCGACGTGATTCCTGGATGGGATGTACTTCGAAACTAACCCATTTTTCACCTTTTCGGTTGATTTTCTGTATATTACTGGCGTGTAATGCCGATGTTTTGGCTCCTGAATCGACCCGTGCTTTTACTGCTGGAATATTCAATCCCGGCAAAGCACACCATTCAGCACCGCCAATGATAATATGATTTCCTAATTCCATGAAGGTAATTTTATCCTTTTGTCAGGTGAATAATTTGAGCAGCAAATAAGGCAATTATTTGCCGCTATTTGTTGCAGTTCGGTTAATTATTTGCAAAAGAAATTTGCCGATTAATTCAGCCTAAACTTTAAATATGGAGTTTTTGGACAACTCATCGGTAATGCAAAAAACAACCGGACAAACTTCACAATTTTTATGGGTCAGGTTCAAAATTTGGTACATGCGTTTGCGGTCGGTGTGCGGATATTCGCGGCAGGCTTTGGGCCGGTCTTCGTAAACCATGCAGTAATTATCGGCCATCAGAAAAGGGCAGGGCGTTTGCTTAAAAACGTAATCTTTGTCTTCGTCGATGCGCAAATACTGGGAAATAAAATCGACGGCTTTCATTTTAAGTCGTTTAGCCATTCGTTCAGCATCTTTTTCAGTAATAACCGGGCTTATGGTTGAGCAGCAGTTGGCACAGGTGAGGCAATCAAACTGGTCGAAAGCTTCGTTGTGTAATTCGTGAATCACATCATCCAGATTCTTCGGTTTTTTGGCTTTCAGTTTCTTGAAAAGCAAGGTAAAATCCTGTCTCCGGTTGTTGGTGAATTCTCTTAATTTTTCAGGCTTGATATATGGGATTTGATCCATTCTTTTTTCGTTTCCAATTAATTTGAGCTAAAAATAATCCGGAAATAACAATGGCAATTCCGACCATTTGATGAAAGTTAAGTTGGTCGCCTAAAACGATGTAGGCAATAACCGCCACGAATACCGGTATAACGTTGATGAAAATATTTGATTTGTTGATTCCGAGGTTTCGCACGCTGTAAGTAAACAGCATAAACGCAAATGTTGATGCAAAAATAGCCAGTTTAATGATGGCCCAAAAAGCCTCTGCATGGAATGGGACTTGTGAGAAATCCTTCATTTCGAAGCCCAGCCAGAACGGAAGAAAAAAGGCAGCCCCAATCAGGTTCTGGTAGGTAATGATGGTGAAGGTGTTGTAACGGTGCGAAATACCTTTCAGCACGCTGGCATAGCCGATGGCTCCCATCACGGCCAGAAATTCGAGTGAAACGCCCAGCGGCGAAGCTGTGAATTTAAATGAAGCATCGAGCACTACCAGGCTGACTCCCAGAAATGTAATTATTAAGCCATAAAGGTTTGTGCGGCTGAGTTTCTCTTTGTAAAAATACCAGGCAGCCACAGGCGAAAACAGGGGGATGGTTGCTACAATAACCGACGCAACTGTTGACGAAACGTATTTCAGCCCGTAGCTTTCGCCCATAAAATAAAGGAAAGGCTCGAAAAAAGCCAGCAAAAGAAAAAACTTCAGATCGCCGGGTTGTATTTTTTGAAGTTTGCGGCTGAGGATCGTAAAAATGAGCATTAATCCGGATGAGATGAGCAGCCTGAACAGAACTGTTGTTAACGGCCCGTAGGCTTCGTAAACAATTTTGATCCAGACGAATGAAAAGCTCCAAAAAATCATGGATAACAGCGCAGCCCCAAACGGAACCCAGGATTTATTCTTCATTTTTGTTTTTTGATAGAGCCGCAAAAGTATGGATAAATGGGAAGATAAAAAAGTTGAAAAAAATCAGGGCTTCACTTTGGAGTGAAACCCTGACTGTCACGTGTAAAAGCGTACTTTTTTAGAATCTGCCAAATTTAAAAACGAGGCCAATGTTGGTTCCTTTCAGGATATCGGGATTCGTGTTCCGAATGTCGATATCCGAAGTAAACCGGTATCCGACAGAACCTGCCAAACGCAAATGGCGGGTCATGTTAAATTCGAGTTCAACTGATGGTTCGAAAACCAGGTAAACATCGTTGTCGGATTCATCGAAAACCCACTCGTCCCAATTGCGGTGATCTTCGATATTGGTGATTGCACCAACGCCAAATAATACCGGGAAGGAAAGATGTACCGGCAACCGCGGGGCAAGAATGGGTTCGAGATACAAGCCGCCGTATCCACCGGCCAGGTTGTAATTCAAGTCGTTATCGAGCACATTGTTATAATTTACATCGTTAATAAAACCACAGCCACCCAGCCCAATGGCAAACGAATGGTCGATAATCCATGAGCCGCGGGCTCCCATCAGGAAAGCATCTTTACCGTCGATTTGGGTGTAGCTTAACGAAAGCGCGCCATAACCGCCATTTCTGCGGTTTTTAGAGAAGATGGTTGAGATCTGGTCATTTTCATTGTTTTCCTGGGCTGAGGCCAATAAGAAACCTAGCCCCAGAAAAATCAGGAGTGTTAACTTTTTCATTTTTAATTGTTTAATTGTTGTTTTCTGTTTTCTTAGAACGTGTATTTTACCGTGAAGGCAAAGTCGAACGGTTGAAGCTGAAAGAAGTTTTTTCCGAAGAGGTTGAAATAGGGTTTGGCTTCAATACCAACGACCAGCGGAATTTGCGGAATGGTGTATTCAACGGCACCCAGGGCATCAAGACCCGCAACTGGCCCAGTTCTCCGGTCGCGGTACCAATCGTCAGGATGATAGCCGTCGTAGTCGCGATACACATACCAGGATTCAATTCCTACATGGGCGCCAAAACCGTAAACAAACGATAAATCTTCATTAAAATCAAAGGCTTGCGGCATGTGGAACTCTTTCATTCCGGTTAGTTGTAACCCTTGCTTCCGGGTCGATAATAATACTTTATAGGAGGTTAATTCGCCCGAAAAAACACGGTATTCAAATCCTGAAGAAACACCGCCACGGATACCGATAGCTTTTTCTGGGCCTTGCGCAAACCCTTGTATGACAAGGAAGATCAGGATACTTAGAGTATAAAATTGTTTCATTGCTAGTAGTTTTGTTCAATATTGGGATTCAGGAATAACTCTTAAATAGTGATTGTTGTTCAGCATGCTGAATTTACGTGTGAAAGCCTGTTAGTTTTTATCAACAACTCCGCCCGATCCCGAAATACTGGTATGGACAACCGGATAATTGATGTAATAGACCCTTCCGCTTCCGGAGATATGAGCATCAATGGCTTCACTTGCATTGACATACATGTCGCCCGAACCTGAAATTGTTGCCTGACAAATACTTTGTTCAAGATCGTATGATTTGATTTTACCTGAACCGCTGATTACAAATTCACTTTCAAAAGTATCGCCCTCGATAAAAATACTGCCGGAACCTGAAACATTGGCTTTTAATGTTTCTGAGCTGATTTGTGTGTCAATATCTCCTGATCCGGAGAGCGTAACACGGAAATCGTCGCTCAAAAAACTACCGGTTTTAATTATTCCTGACCCGCTTAAAGCTACACCATTAAGAACCGGAGTGGTGATGTAAATTTCGATGGTACGATGGTCGCGTAGGGAATACATCCCGCGGGTGCGTATTTTAAGCGTATTTCCCACCACATCAGTTTCAATATAGGACATCAGGTTCGATTCGGCAGTTATTTCTACTGAATATTTGTCGCCTGGAACGATCGTTACATCGAAGTCGCCGCTCGAAGAAACGGCATCGAACCCTGAAGCCCTGCGGAATTCTGTTTCCACAATTCCGTTGCCTTCCAGAAAGATATCATCGACACAGGAACTTGTACCAATAAGCAAAGCGAATAACGCTATTAATAAAGGAGTTTTAATTGTTTTCATGACTTTGAGATTTGTTTTCTTTACTTGTTTTGTTTCTGAATTGTTATCTGTTTTTGTTTTCTGTTTCTAATAGACAAGGTTTTATTTGGGTGGTTGCAAATCCGGATAAAAAAGTTTGATTTTTTTATCCGGTAAACATGAAGTATTGATTCACTTCAGGATACAAATGTTGAATGATCCGAAAGAATAGCCTAAAGGATGTTTCCAGATAGTCAGGAATTGGTACTGAATGGCTTGAAATGGTTGTTGAACGGCATTCGGGTTTAATACGACAACACGTTCGTTTCGCCGCCAACGGCATTAATTATAAGTTGGTCTTCTTTCATTTTCTTGCTGAAATAACCGGAATGTCGCACCTTGTTTTCTTTCGAATCGAGTACTTCCTTATCTTCCACCTTCAGTTCGCGGCCCAGATTCAGGTCGGTTTTTGTTTCGGTAATCAGGAAATTAAATTTCGCTTCAGGGTTGAAATAAAGGTTCAAATCGGTCGATCGGGACTCAACGTAAATACTGCTGAAATCAGGTTGAATTTTTTCAATATCCAGACTGCCGTAGCTTAGGCGCATGTTGGCCTTATTTTTAAGTTCGGTTACCATAAAATGGCTGAAATTCCCGTAAGCATCCAGTTTTTCGGCTATCCTGATCCGGTATTTATCCCTGCGCGAATCAATGCTCAAATCACTGGAGTTCAATATCTCAATGGTTGATGATTTGGTTTCGAGCCGGAGCGTACCCGAATTCCGCAGGTTAATATCGCTGTAATTGCTTACAATTCGTGCATTGGGCAGGTTGTTGATGCTGGCATCGGCAAAGCTGAGATTAAGACTGGCCCTTTTGGGTAAGTCTCCGCATTTCAGTTTTCCGTTGCTGAGAATGATCTGCGTTTCACCCTGAAAATCGCCCATAATAATATCGCCGAACTTGTTTTCGAGCCGCAGTTCATGATCGTCGGGAAGCCAAACCACCAGGTCGATTCGAATGCTACCATTGGTTTGCAACATGGTTTCCTTGAATTTCAGCAATTCGCTTTCTATCTGGCTTCGGTTTTTGTCAACCTGGGTTTTTACGATCAGGTAATGTTGGCTGTTGCTGATGTCGAAGTCCAGATTACCCAGCGTTTTTTCGAGCTTGATGGGTTTTTTCTCATTGATTTCCATCTTGAAAAAGATGACCACCGAGTCCTTCTTCCAGGTATTCAGCTCAACACGGCCATATTTATTGGTAATATCGATACGGGTTTCGGGCTGTATTTTGAAACGCTTTACAAACTCACGGGTTTCGGTAAACTGGGCGTACGAACTCAGGCTCATCAGAAAAAATAATCCTGATAATAGGAACCGGATACCTGTATTTTTTGTCTTTTTATTCATAACCATTTGGTTAACAATTTATTTGTTCCAGAACGTCTTCTACCAGTTTCATCCGGTTTCGGTTGTTCTCAATCATGGCTTCAATCACTTCTTTGTTCGAAATATTTTCTTTCAGGTCGTTTTTCAACGAGAGGTACATCGATTCCAGCTCGCTTAAATCACCTTCAATTTCCGACTTCAGTTCAGGATATATTTTGTAGCATTTCTGTATTTCTACCAATTTCCCTGAAACTTCCTGCGCATAGAATGCTTCGGCTTCCATTAATTCCTGAACTTCAGGATCGACCGGGCCTGCTTTTGCTGTTTGGCTTTGCTCCGAAAATTTAAGCTGAATCCATATGGTTGGGAGGAGTACGATTACGGCTGCCACTGCGGCAACCTTCATCCAGCCGAATTTCCTCACCTTTTGTCGGGGTTGTTCATCCAGTTTGCTGCTAATGGCATCCCACATTTTATCTGAGGGTTCCAGCCTGTCAAATTCATGCCGGTTTTCATTTACAAACGATTCCAATCTGTCCATTTTCATATCGCTCTTGTTTTTGTCTGTTTCATCCGAGAATAAATTGCTTTTAATTGCCGGATGGAACTCGCATGTGAGTATCTCATCCTTATTCTGTTTTTTCTGTACATGCTCGTTTCATTAATTCGTAAACCTTTCGTTTGGCGCGCATGTATTGCGTTTTCGATGTCGATTCGGTAATGTTCAGAATCTGTGCAATTTCACCATGATCGTACCCTTCGAGCAGGTAAAGCGAGAAAATAATCCGGCCGCCTTCCGGAAGTTGGTTCATCGCTTCCATTATATTTTCGGTCGTATATAAAGCTTCTTCAGGTTCTTCTTCCACGGCATCGAATCGGTGCATTTCATCAAAATATTTCAGATCCAGTTTCCGTTTATTCAGCGCGTTGATGCAGGTGTGAACCGTGATCGTTTTCAGCCAGGTGCCAAAACTCGATTCATTACGGAACGTTTCGAGTTTCTGAAAAGCCTGGATGAATACTTCCTGCAGCATATCTTCAGCATCCTCGCGACTGTTCATCATGCGGAAACACACGTTGAACATCGCTTTGGAATACAACTGATAAAGCTGGTAGCGGGCTTTGTTGCTGCCTTTTATGCTATCGGCTATCAAATCCTGATGTATGAATGCTGTCTGACTCAAATTTCTTTAGATTTCAGTTATAGTGACAACGGTTTTTATGAAGGGTTGCAAAGGCTCAAATATTTTTTTGCTTTTTCCTGTTTCAGGATCAAATTTGAATATTTTTGCCTGACCAAGCATATTGTTTCAAATATAATCTGATAAAATCATACTTTAATCATGTCGAACCGCAGAATGTTTATTAAAACCAGTGCTTTAGCCGGAATGGGTGTTCTGGCCGCTAGCCAAACGAAAGTTTTAGGATCCGGTTTATTTCCAGTATTTGAAAGTAAACGTCCGCCACTTGCCAAACGAAATTTTGTGAGTGATTCCGTTGAAAAAACTATAGCAAAAGTAAAATCGGCTATTACCAATCCGGAATTGGGATGGTTGTTCGAAAACTGTTTCCCGAATACCCTGGATACAACCGTTGATTTTGAAATTATTGACGGAAAGCCAGATACCTATGTAATTACCGGAGATATTGATGCCATGTGGTTGCGCGACAGTACCGCCCAGATCTGGCCTTATTTACCGTTGGTAAAAGAAGATGCTAAGTTGAAAGAACTGGTGAAAGGGGTAATTAACCGTCAGACCAAATGTATTTTGCTCGATCCGTACGCCAACGCTTTTTATAAAGATTTTACCCAGGAAAGTGAATGGAAACACGACCTGACCCAGATGAAACCTGGAATCCACGAACGGAAATGGGAAATCGACAGTTTGTGTTACCCGATCCGCCTGGCTCATGGCTATTGGAAATTGACCGGTGATACCAGTATGTTCGACAGCAAATGGAAAGAAGCTATGCTCCTGGTATTGCAAACGTTCCGCGAACAGCAACGTTTTCACGATAAAGGTCCTTATACTTTCCAGCGCGAAACGGCCTGGGCTACCGACGGCGTTCCGTTGAGCGGTTATGGCTATCCGGTTAAACCTTGTGGTTTGATTGTTTCCACTTTCCGCCCGAGCGACGACTGTACTTTGTTCCCTTATTTGATCCCGAGCAACATGTTTGCCATCGAAGTACTGGGCTATTTGATTGAAATGTGCTCAACTCCAGCGTTGAAAGACGATGCCATAGTTGCAAAAGCCAAAGAAATCCAACAGCAGGTTAAGCAAGGATTGAAAGAGAATGGGATCATCAATCATCCGAAGTTTGGCGAAATTATTGCTTTTGAAGTAAACGGTTTCGGAAGTTTCCACTTTATGGACGATGCCAACGTGCCGTCGCTGTTGTCGCTGCCTTATTTGGGAGCTATAGCGCCCGATAGCAAGTTGTACCTGAATACCCGCAAAGTAGTACTTTCTGAGAATAACCCGTTTTTCTATAAAGGAACTGCTGGTGAAGGTATTGGTGGCCCGCATACCGGGGTAGATACCATCTGGCCGATGAGTATTATTTTAAGAGCCATTACCAGCATCGACGATAAAGAAATTAAACACTGTATTGACGTGTTGATAAAAACTCATGCTGATACCGGTTTTATGCACGAATCCTTCCATAAGGACGATGCCAGTAAGTTCTCACGGAAATGGTTTGCCTGGGCCAATACATTATTTGGGGAGATGATCCTGAAAGTTTACCACGAACGTCCGCACTTGTTGAAGGGATAGTAGCGTTTACTGCAAATTTTGCATGTCGGTAATCCTAAAAATCAAAACCTCCGAAGTCAACAAACTTCGGAGGTTTCTTTATCAGTAAACCTTAACATTCCATCCCGCCGGATTTTTCATGAAACCTGGAATTCCAGGGTGCGTGGTGCATTTGTAAATGTTCTTTGAATTTTTCCCGTTCTTCGGGAGTCATATTCTCCCATTTCTTGTGCATGTTTTTTCTGCAATGATAATGGCCACCTCCACGCCTGTGGCCGCCAAAACCGCCAAAAATAAAACGGGCCAGGAGCATAAGTCCAACAGTTTGCCAAAAGGTAATTTCAGGCAAGTGGAAAAGTGCCGGCATAAGCCAGTTCCACAACCACATGGTAATAAAACCAAAACCAACAAAGGCGAGCAATATAAGTGGTACAAACAAATACCATCTTTTTTTGAACATTGTTTTCATTGTCATTATTTTAAAAGTTTAACAATTCGTTATAAATAACCAGCAGTCGTTCGCGCAAAACCAAAACAGCATATCGTTTTCGCGAAATGAGCGTATTTACCGGAACTCCGGTTTGTTTGGCAATTTCTTTAAACGATAATCCTTTCATTTCAGTCAGTTCGAACACATGGCGTTGTTCCTCCGGAAGTTCGCTTAATGCTTTTTCGAGCTCGATCCAAACCAACGAACGCAAATAATCATCTTCCGGCGTACTTCCATTATCGAATATCAAATCACGTATTTCGGCAAACACCGGATCGTCGTCGCTTTCAGATAAAAGTTCGGGAAGCGAGGCTGTTTTCTTTTTGCGGTACAAATCGGTTATCCGGTTACGCGCCACGGTAAACAACCACCCTGAAATCTGATCGATGGGTTTCATTAAACGGTCAGCATCGGCCAGTTGAAAGTAAACTTCCTGCAAGATATCGTCGGCATCTTCGATGGTGCGCACCCGCTTACGGATAAAGCTTTGCAGGCGGCTTCCGTAATTTGTAATGACCTCCGATATGTTTAGTTTTCCTTTCACGCTTGTTTCTGTCCATAAAGCCGACAAATCGTCGGGCGATGGATCTAAAACCTCAATTCCAGTCATATGGTTTCTGAATGAACGACAACGGAATTTTACCTGAATACTTCGGTCTGTTAACCGACCAGCTTTTCATTCAACCCCGGTTGTACTGCTTATACTTTGGATGACGAATGAGGTTAATTTATATTTTAAATGAGTTGATTTTTTTATTTGGAATTACAACCCTGCATATTAAGGTGAAAACGATAAAGAATGAAGGGTTAATTATAACGGTTGGAAATCAATGTATTCGTGTTGTTTGTTACTCATTTTAGTCGCGGAGGCATTCATTCTTTCAGATTGTAGTTTATTTACGCTGCTGTTTTAAGAGACTGTTTAAATTTATATTGAACCCACTTCGGGGTTCTAAAACTTGCTGTTTTCTTTGCCTCCGGTTTCACCGGAGGTTATTCATATTCAAGTCCTTCGGACTTGAATATGCTGAAACCCAGAATGGGTTTAATTTGAATAACCGTGGGTGTTAACCCATGGAGATGAGTAACATAACGCCACAACCCTAAAGGGGTTGAATTTTATTAAATATCGAAGAAATCAAATTTAAACAGTCTTTAAGTTTTACCAAAAAAAATTGATCATTCCGGTTTCTTTCTGCGCAACTATTTAGTTCAATATGACGCCAAATTCACCCAAAAATTAATTTTTCCTGAAATCTGGGTAAAGCATTCTGTTAACTTAAATTGCCTGCTTATCTTTGCGAGCGCATTAAAAAACACGAATGGCTTATTTAAATAATACCATGATCATCCGCCGGCAACTGGTTCGTAAAGTCGTCCGGCTTTTTAACGAAGGCAGATTAATTGAAGGTATCGACCGGATCCCGCTGGAAATGTCGCCACGGGATATGAGTGCCCAGCGCCGTTGCTGTATTTACAAAGAACGCGCGGTGGTCAGGTATAAACTGATGCCTATTCTGGGGCTCGGTATCGAAGAAGAGCAGGATGAATTGACTCCTTTGTCGGAATTTGCCCGTATGGCCATTGACCGGACTACGGCCACTAAAAAAGTGCTTACTGTAGTTGACGAGGCCTGTACCTCGTGCGTAAAAGTGAATTACATTGTTACCAATATTTGCCGTGGTTGTGTGGCCAGTCCATGTATTATGAACTGCCCTAAAAATGCCATCCGGTTTAACGCTTCAGGGGCAGCCGAAATTAAATCGGATAAGTGTGTAAACTGCGGACTTTGCAAAGAGGCTTGTCCGTATCATGCCATTGTTTATGTGCCCATTCCGTGCGAAGAAGTTTGTCCGGTGAATGCCATTTCCAAAAACGAACACGGCATTGAGCACATTGACGAAAGCAAATGTATTTATTGCGGACGTTGCCAGAATGCCTGTCCGTTTGGCTCCATTTACGAAATTTCAAACCTGGTTGACGTCCTGAAAAGCATTCAGCAAAAGCAGGAAACCATTGCTTTGGTTGCTCCGGCGCTGTTTGGCCAGTACGATGTCCATCCGGCCAAAGTACTGAAAGCTATTGAGCAAATTGGTTTTTCGAAGGTGGTGGAAGTGGCCCGTGGGGCTGAAATGACCACCCGTAACGAGGCCAAAGAACTGGAACATCGTTTAAGCGAAGGGGCTCCGTTTATGACCACATCCTGCTGCCCGTCGTATGTAGAATTAACCCGCAAACATGTTGAAGGCCTGAAACCGTATGTTTCTGACACCGGTTCGCCCATGCATTATTCGGCGGCCACAACCAAAATGCAGTACCCTGAAGCTAAAACGGTGTTTATTGGACCTTGCGTTGCCAAGCGAAAAGAGGGTATCGATAACGAATTCGTTGATTATGTTTTAAGCTTCTCGGAACTCGATGCTATTTTCGAGGCAATGGACATTAAACCTGTTGATTGTGAGGAAATAGAACTGGAAAACATCGACAGCGAAGCCCGTGGATTTGCGCTGTCAGGAGGGGTGATCGCAGCCATACAGGCACAAAATCTGCAAATTGATGTAAAAACGTTGTCGGTAGATGGCCTGAATAAAAAATCGATCAATTTGCTGAAAGCTTTTTCGAAAGGAAAAGCATCGGCGCAGTTTATTGAAGTAATGGCCTGCGAAGGCGGTTGCATTGCCGGACCAGTTAGCCAGACGAATGCTCAAAAAGGCAAACGCAATTTCGAAAAAGGGCTGGAGTTGATAGCGAAGAAATAGAATTCTAAAAAAGTAAGCCGATATCTTTCAAAATCAGGCAGGGAAATTTTCCTGCCTGATTTTTTTTGTACCCAATTTGCCGGTATTCCGATGTTTTATGCCTATCCGGACATTAATGTTTATTCAATCAAAGAAATCTTTCAACAAATTATTAACATATAATGGTTGTTTGCTTATGATTTTGTAAATTGCATGGCATTGCTGCTGGTTATAGATTTTTCCACCGGACCCGTCCTTGATCAGCTATTCACAGTGTTATTCTACAACCTTCAAAATTCATAAACATGGAAATTTTAGAAACTCTGCCACCTTTACTTAAGATGTATTGGTTTGTTGCTATTCCTACGAGCTTAATTTTTGTAATTCAAACGGTCATGACTTTTGTTGGAGCCGATGCTTCTGATGGAACCGATGCCGATTTTGACAGCAATCTGTCGGGCACGGAAGCTCCTTTTCAGCTATTCTCATTGCGAAACCTGATCAATTTTTTGCTCGGTTTTAGCTGGGCTGGCATTGCCTTTTATTCAACGATTACCAGCCCCGGCCTTCTGATTCTTTTTTCGCTGGTGATTGGAATTTTGTTCGTCGTTCTGTTTTTTGTCGTTATCAAACAGATTCAAAAACTGGCTGAAGATAATTCGTTCCGGATTTCGAATACCCTCCATAAAACTGCCGAAGTTTATTTGTCTATTCCTGAAATGAAAAAAGGGAAAGGCAAGATCCTGATTAGTGTGAACGGTTCGGTTCACGAATTGGAAGCAATGACCGAAAGCCATCGGATTGAAACAGGCACGCTGGTAAAAGTTGTTAAAATTGAAAATGAAGATGTTCTAATTGTCGAAACCATTTAAAAATAAATCATGGAAACTATGTCACCCGTAATTCTCATCGTTGTTGGGGCTATTGTACTCTTTGTTACCATTTTAGTATTGGTCTCAAGGTATAAACGTTGCCCTTCCGACAAAATTCTGGTTATTTATGGTCGTACCGGAGGTACTTCGGCCAAGTGTGTTCATGGCGGCGGTGCTTTTATCTGGCCGGTTATTCAGGATTATGCTTTTCTGGACCTGAAACCTTTGTCGATTGAAGCCAACTTAACGAATGCGCTGAGTCGTCAGAATATCCGCGTTGATGTTCCCTGTCGTTTTACTATTGCCATTTCAACCGAATCCGACAGCATGAATACCGCTGCTGAACGTCTGCTGGGACTTAGCTCGGAACAAATTCAGGAACTGGCTAAAGATATTCTTTTCGGCCAGTTGCGTCTGGTTATTGCTACCATGACCATCGAAGAGATCAATTCCGACCGGGATAAATTCCTCGATAATATTTCGAAAAACGTGGACAGTGAATTGAAAAAGATCGGGTTGAAACTGATCAACGTAAACGTAACCGACATTAAAGACGAATCGGGCTACATTGAAGCGCTTGGAAAAGAAGCCGCTGCCAAGGCCATTAACGAAGCTAAAATTAGTGTGGCCGAGCAGGAAAAAATCGGGGAAACCGGTAAGGCAATGGCCGATCGTGAAAAAGATACCCAAATTGCTGAAACGCACCGTGACCGTGACGTAAAAATTGCAATTACCCAAAAAGACCGTGAAGTGAGTATCGCATTAGCTTCTAAAGATGAAGCTATCGGAAAAGCTGAGGCAGGAAGGGATACACGTATCAAAACGTCTGAAGCAAATGCAACTGCAATTCAGGGAGAAAATGAGGCGAAGATCAATATTGCCAATTCTGATGCTTTACGACGTGAAAAAGAAGCTGAATCGCTTCGGATTGCAATTTCTGCCGAGAAAGTACAACAGGCCAAGGCCCTGGAAGAATCGTATGTAGCGGAACAAAAGGCTGAGGCAGCCCGTTCGGAACGCGAACGTTCTACACAAATAGCCAATATTGTTATTCCGGCAGAAATCGCCAAACAGCGCGCTATTATTGAAGCTCAGGCCGATGCTGAACGGATTCGTGTAAACGCAAGGGGAGAAGCTGATGCTATTTTCGCAAAGATGGAAGCCGAAGCAAAAGGTTTGTACGAGATTTTGACCAAACAGGCTGAAGGTTATAAGGAAGTTGTTGCTGCTGCCGGTGGCGATCCAACCAAAGCCTTCCAGTTGCTGCTCATCGAAAAATTACCGGAATTGGTTAAAACGCAGGTTGAAGCAGTTAAGAATATCAAGATCGATAAAATTACCGTTTGGGATTCAGGAAATGGAAACAATGATAATGGCAATTCTTCAACGGCTAACTTTGTATCGGGTATGATGAAAACCGTACCTCCGTTAAACGATTTGTTTAACATGGCAGGACTGAATTTGCCTACCTATTTGAAAGGTGCTGATAAAGGTGCTGATATTCCGGATGCGGAAGTAAAGCATGAATAGGAATAATTGACAGAACACCTGTCAAATCTTGCATGTTGATCTATTTTATCAACAAACAAAAACCCGGATAATGCAACGCGCTATCCGGGTTTTTAATTTTGCAATGTCCCCTTCGATGAACTCAGGGAGCGTAACTTTAATCAAGATTTACTTCAACTGTTCATGCCATTTCGAGCGATCCGGTGGGGTGGGAGTGTTCACTTTTTTAACTGGGTTTTCCTGCAACTGTTTCAGCAGAATTTCAACGGCTTTTTCAATGCACGGATCAACACCTTTGGCAAGTTGTTCGGGGCGGTCAACCACCTCAATATCTGGCGAAACGCCGGTTCCTTCAATAATCCACTGTTCGTTTTCGTCGAAAATACCGAAACGCGGAACGGCAATGTAGCCACCGTCAACCAGTCCGGCATTGCCCGACATACCCACCAATCCGCCCCAGGTGCGTGTTCCGATGAGTGTACCCAGTCCTTTTTTGCGGAAATAATACGGGAACGCATCACCACCCGACGACGAATAACCATTCATCAACATGGCTTTCGGTCCATTGTGAGCAACGCCTGGTGTTTTCATCGGTGATAAACCGTTTCGCTGCCAGTAACTCAGCGTTTTGCGATCAAGCAGGTCGGTCATTACATCCGGAATAAAACCACCGCCGTTGTAACGGTCGTCAATAATCAGGGCTTCTTTTTCGTGGTAAGCATACATGCCGCGGTGCAGTTCGCGGTTTCCATCGGTAGAGGTGTTTGGCACATAAATGTACCCGATTTTACCTCCTGAAAGCTGGTCAACCATGGCGCGGCGTTCGTTTACCCAATCCAGGTTCAGTAATTCTAACTCGCTTGAAATCGGGCGGATGGTATAGGTTTTAGCCCCAGCGCTTTCTGGTTTCGAATTCACCGTAATTTCGACTGTTTTACCAACCGTATTTTCAAGCAACTCAT
>JAIBEY010000022.1 GCA_019459525.1 Prolixibacteraceae bacterium | reverse complement strand
GCCGGGCGCGCTCGTCAGTTGGCCGGGGCATCAGCCTGGGAACGGTATCTCCATTTATTGTCCACCCATCCGGGTATCGAATTAAGTATCTCCAAAGAGATCATAGCTTCCTATCTGAATATTACCCCGCAGACCCTTAGCCGTATGCTCAGGGAGAACGGTCATCCTTAATTTATAAAATCACAATTATTGGTTAACGAATCACTTACCGTATGTTAAGCGTTTTGTTGTTTCATTACCAGGTCGTTCTAAATACCGGGTAAGCATAACGAATAGTTGCTCAGCTAGTTTTACAATGGAACCAAAGCTCCAAAAACTATGGCTGGCAGAGCAGATCAAAACCAATCTTTTTCTTCCCGTTCCGCGGGGAAGCTTTCCGGACAAACCGGACAACAGAACAATTTTAAGGATTGGGTTGCCGAAATCCCCATCATAAACGATACCCTTTGGCAATTGGCAGTTTTCCGGCGGGGTTTCCCGCTGTTATGCTGTTTAAATGTCGCTGGCGGTTCGGAGAACGGTCAACACAGGTGCTTCCCGCCAAAGAGGAAATATTATCAAAGTCATTTTCCAATTTAAATATTAAAAACATGAAAAAGTATGCATTTTTGGTTGTTGCTGCCATTCTTGTTGTGACAGCCAGCGCTTTTGTTATTGCCAGCCAGAGCCACACCGAACCATCAACCTATTGGTTTTTGATGGATGAATCCGGCACCAGTGTCACCACGACCCAGGTTTCAGATCCGGCAAGCCTGTGCTCTGATCAGCTGATCGAACCGGATTGTGCCCGGCAGTATTCAGAAAGTCAAACGGAAATTGTCAACGGAGTGAGAACTGTAAAAGCTTCTGAGGTTGATAATCCCATTGACTTCCGTTCCAAAAATCCGTAGCAAAGGATGTCCTTTGGGGACTGTTTGTCGGTAAGTTTAACCCCGGGAAGATTCTTCCCGGGGTTTTCCATTACGCTATTCCCGAATGTTTTGGGGGATCTTGGAGAGTTGGATCACATCGTCGGCAACAGGTAATGTATAGTTTGGGCTGTTCGGCTCCAGCTTGTAACGGGTTCCGTTCAGGTTTCGGTAAATCGTGGTCGCTGTGGAGGCATCCAGGTTAAGCCTTCTCAGATCACTCCAGCGAATGCCCCGGAATAAAAGTTCCTTGCGGCGTTCCTTCAGGATCATAGTCAGGGCCTGTTGCTGGCTGGTGACACTGACCGGGGTATAACTCCCGGTTTTGTATCGGGTAACCAGCAGTTTGTTCAGGGTGTTGATGGCTTCTTCGATGGAGCCGTTTCTGGCCAGGCATTCCGCTTTGGTCAGGTAACATTCGTCAACGGCTATACCGTTGAATGTTTGCTGTGACCCGCAGTAACTGCCTTTAAAGGTATAACCGCCGCTTGCCGGTTTAAACCAGGCCGCTTTGCGGATATCGTCATTGGCGTAAGAGCGGTACAGGGTGGTGTCCATGATCAGGCGGGAACTGGACAGAGGAGTAAATTGGGTCATCTGGCTGTGAAAAATGACTTCGCTGTTAAACCGTTCCATGGGATAAGCTGCAGAGGCCTTCAGGCTGTTGAAATCGATTAATTTGTAACCTGCACCAAGAACTGCTTCAGCATAGAGCAGAGCCTTTTCGTACTCCTGCATGATCAGATAAGTTCTGGACAACAGCGTATTGGCTGCTGCTTTAACCGGCCGGGTTTTGTACGGGTCATTTTCCGGAAGGTAATTAATGGCATCCAAAAGGTCAGCAACTATCCGCTCATAAGTTTCTTTCACCGTTGCCCGGTCAGTATGAACGTTTAAGTCGGAAGTTAAGCGCAATGGAAGCCCGTAGGCGTTGCCGGACTCCGATTGGTTATAAGGGGCGCAAAACTCCTGGGTCAGCTGATAGAGGGCGTGTGCCCGGTGGAACAGCGCCGTTCCTTTCAGCCGGTCGTAATCCGGCTGGTTGTCAGCCCTGTTTAATTTTTCCAGGCCTTCCAGTACATAATTGGCATAGAAGATTTGCTGGTAACGGTAATTCCAGTCAATCGAGGAGGAACCCTCCCAGATTTCTTTGGCCCAGACGTACCCGTTTTTCAGGTACGGAGGAGACAGGGTGTTCCAGCGGTCGTATAAAATGTAATAATCATCGGATGATAGTTCCCCCATGCCGGGCATGTTCGAATTGTGGACATCAAAATAATCGAGCAAACCCTGCAGATCGTTCAGGGTCGAAGGGACCACCAGTTTTTTATCCGGTTTGATATCCAGGAAGCTTTCGGAGCAGGCAATCGTGAACGGCAGAAGCAGTAGTATAAATGGTCGAAAACGTTTCATAGTTTTTAAAGTGTGATGTTAATACCTAAGGAATAAGATTGCGATGCCGGGTAAGGCTGGAAGACATAGTCGGGGTCCAGCCCATGCCTGTTAGCCCTCCAGATGATCCCGATATTGTTGACATAGCCGTAAACAGAGACCTTGTTAAAGGGGAGCCACGGGTATTTGGACCGTTGCAGGTCGTAGGAGATATTGACATCCTGAAACCGGATATGATCCCCTTTTTCCACCAGGATATCGGCAAAGGTATAGACGAAATCCCGGTTGCTGGTTGTTCCCGCAGCAGGCATGGAAGGCACCTGGGTAAACTTTTCATCGCCTGGGTTCATCCACCGGTCGCTGAACTCCCTGTGTCCGATCCAGGTATTAAAGAGGGCCGAATAGCTCAGTGACGGTCTTCGGAAGAAATAGCCAAACTTGTAGCTGATATTAAATCCCAGGGTGAAATCACTAATGCGAAAACTGTTGCGCAGCGAACCAAAATGAGTAGGCAGGGCAGAGCCGTTGCAGGTCAGGTCTTCCGGTTTCAGTTTGGAGAGGATTGAACCGTAGTCTTTGGTGATTTCCCCGTTTATATAAATTTGGGGATCTCCGGTTGCCGGGTCCAGGCCCGCCCATTTGAGGCTGTACAGGCTGTACCGGGGATTTCCCGGAACAGGCGTGGCAACAGACAAAAAGTAGCTGGAAATAGTGGTGCTCTTGTAGTCGTAGCGGGTAATCTTATTGGTTGAATTGCTGTATAGAAACTGGGCTGTCCAGTTTAGCTTTCCGAATGTTTTGTTGACATTCAACTGCACATCCAGCCCTTGCCCGTCCAGTGCCGAGTTGTTCCCGATAAACTCGTTCCGGCCGCCAAGACTATAGCCAATGGTTGGGTCCAGGGATGCCTTGCCGATCAGGTCAAGCCCTTTTTTCTGATAGTATTCGATGCTCCCCGACAATAGGCGGTTTTTACTTTCAAAGTCGATTCCGAGATTGACCATCCTGACCTTTTCCCACCGGAGGTTGGGGTTGGGAGGGGTCATGATCCGCACAAAGGACAGATCGGTGACCGTATTGTTGAAGTAATACCCGGTGGCATAAGCGGTCAGCGATTTATTTACGTTTCCGCTGTAGCCATAGGTAGCCCTGATCTTCAGTAAAGGGAGCCATTGTTTCATGGCATAAAACTCTTCGGAACTGATTTGCCAGCCCAGACCCGTTGACCACAGCGGTACACCCCTGTGGTTGGCGTCCACCCCGAACAGGTTGGATTCATCTTTACGGGCGCTGCCGGTCAGCATGTACCGCTCCCTGTAACTATACGAGAGGTTCCCGTAATACGAGCGGTTCCGGTCGGTCAGCTCACTGAGGGACGAGCGGTCGGGTACGGTAGCTGTGTAGCCGTCGGGATTAATCAGGAAGCTGGTCGTATAGTCCACCCTTGAAGTGGTTAACAGCTCATCGCTGTAGCCATACACCCGGGCGAAGAGCCCGGAGGTTAGGGTCTGACGGATTTCCGTCCCTGCCAGGATATTGAGCTGATGGCGGTCGTTCCAGTTTTTGTTGAAATTTAGTTGTAGCCGCCCGGAGTGGGAGTTCAGTTCGGCATAGCTGTTGTCCAGGATGCCGCCCTGCGGAATTGGAAATTGCAGGATGCCGTTGTCATCGGTATAAGCATATTGGTTGATCAGGTTACGGGTGAAATACAGTTGCTGGCTTTGGAGCTGACGGGTATGATTGTTTTGATGTTCATACTGGTAGCGGCCTTCCACATCCAGCCAGGAGGCAAAGCGGTAACGGGCAGAGGTGTTGATGCGGAGGTCATTGGTGCTCATCGTATAGTCATTGCTGCGCATGTCCTGCAAAGGAATATATGACCAGTCGGGCAGCCCGCTGGCCTGTGCCTGGCTGATAAAGTCAGTGTTGTAATCCCTGACGACTGAGAGTGGGTTGCCGTTTTCATCGGCCAGTTGGGCGTAGGGGTAGATCCCTTTCCCGCCTCCACTGGTGACAGTGCCGCTGCCGCCATTGTTTTGCGCTTGTTTGCTGTTGGAAAAAATGATGCCGGACGAAATTTCCACCGACTTGGCGGGGTGATAAGTCAGCATCGAGTTAACGGTTACCCGGTCCAACCCGTTCCTGACCAGGTTGTCATCATTTTGGTCGAACCCGCCGCTGAGATAATAGCTGACTGCCGACCCGCCCCCTTTCATGGAAAATGAATATTGCCGGTTGATGCTGTTCTGGTAAAGGTACCTGGAAAAGTCCCTGCGGACATCCTGTTCCCGGTAGCTGGCGAGCTGTTCCCGGGCATCTTCACTGCTGATCTTCCCGTCACGTTCGGCAATCAACAACTGGACAACGGGTGACATAGCCGGGTGGGAGGAATTATCTTCCATCCAGGTATAATAACCCTGGGCAAACAGGCTTTGTTCCACGTCAATGAAATCCGATGCGTTCAGGAACTGCGGGTTGTAGAACAAGTCCGGCTTCCTGCCAATAGTCATGCTGCTGCTGAACTGGATGGTCATGGGTGTTTCCAACCGGCCTTGTTTGGTGGTAATGACAATCACCCCGTTCCCGGCACGGACACCCCAGATGGAAGCTGCCGCCGCATCCTTTAAAACCGTGATGCTTTGGATGTCGTTGGGGTTAATGTTGTTGATGTCCCCTTCGTAGGGGAAGTTATCGACAATGATCAGCGGGCTTTCCCCGGACTGGATGGTACTTTGTCCCCGGATACTGATGGACGGGGAACCGTTAAAACGCCGGTCGAACAGCAGGCTGGGGGCAATATTCTCCAGGCGGCTGATTACATCCGTACTTACAACCCTGTTTACCAGCTTATTGTCGATAAGTGTATAAGAGCCCAGGGTTTTATCCCTGGACAAGGTCTGGTAGCCGGTTGACACCATAATCTCGCCGAGGGAGACCACTTCCTGTTCGAGGTAAATCTTCAGCGGGCTTGCATCAGCCGGGACGGAAACCATTTGCCGGAAATACCCGATGTGGGAAATCTGGAGTGATAATTCCCCTGCAGGTAGGGCCATACGAAAATGCCCGAGACTATCAGACACCGCCGAAACTTTTAAGTCAGTGGTTGTGATGTAAACACCGGGGAGGGCTTTCCCATCGGTTTGATACACCGTGCCCCTGACTTCTTTTTGTTGTGCAAATGAGTGATGGGATATTCCAAGGATCAGGCAAAGAAATAGGAGGTGTCGAAAATATGGAAAGTGTTGAAAATGCCGTAATTTATTTTGCATAGCTAAAGTCTGGTTTTGAAGTTGTTCATTGTAATTGTTTGACAACAAGCATATCGATCTCGCAGGAATCCTGCTCCAGGCGCAGTCCGTACTTTTCAAGCCCGTTGCTGAACTGACGGATGTCCTTCTCCCCGGTAGGGAAGGTGATGTCGATTTCGGAGGTGATACCGGTTTGGTCAATGACCGGGAAAGGTTCGTGGCGGTAGAGACCGGCTAAGGTGTGGTAAAATTTGGAAAAAGGCTGTTTGTGATAAATCAGCAGGTTCGGGTCAGCTGAAAGGATTTCCGGGGTGACGCTTTGGGAAGCCAAACTCTTAAAGTCTGTAGTTTTTCTCAGTGCCCAGCATTTTACAGTCCGTTTTTCGATCGTCCCGCGAAGGTGATGGCAGGCACCGAAAAATCGGTTCAGGTCTTCCAGCATAAACTCACCGGCCTGATCCTTTAAGGCGACTGGAACAATCAGTTCGTAACAGTAATATTTGTCGCGGGCAGCCGCAGAATAGGGCGACACATCCGGCGGCGGCAAAATCTCCTGTTGGTTGAATTCAAGAATGTTCCGGTTGGCCTGTGCCAATTCCCGGTCGGCAGTATTCCGCATAGCAAACCGGTAGAGCTCTAAAACAGTACCATTTAAGGCTCTGATCTTGAAACGGTTTAAGCTGTCAGTATAAATTCCTCCGCCACCAATGCCGTCCAGGTAGCCGGTAAAAACCGAGTGGTACAGCAAATCGGTGGCTTTTCCGCCGTTGCCGTTAAACAGCAGAGGTTGGGTGAGGTCATAATTAAAATTGCTTTTCTTTTCGGCCATGATCGACTTTTTATCGGTTAGCAGGATGTTGATGTGGTTGGATGTAACTTCCGCTTCACCGGTAATGGCAACGACTTTCCCTTCCTGTATCCAAACCTCGTGTGGGACATATTTGTGGGGAAACAGTTTGGATAATTTCTGATCGCCGGTGACGGATGGTAGTGATATTTTCCGGTCGGAAAACAATTGGGTTATGGTACTTTGGGGTTGCGAGGTAACCATCAGGATTTGAAGTTGGTTACCAAACTCACGCTGGAGCTTTTCAAAACGGGGTATGGCTTCAACACACGGACGGCACCAGGTCGCCCAAAAGTCCAGGATGAGCAGCTTTCCTTTAAAATCGGAAAGGTGGGCTGTTCCCCCGGGGTGGTTGATGATATTTTCCAGATAAATATTGGGGACAGGATCGCCGATTTTTAAAGGGGCGATTTTGTTTTGTGCAAATAAGTAGCAAGGCAGGGCACAAACAAAGGTGACTGCCAGGGTATGTATGAATTTCATGTGTATATAATTTGTTGTTTTTTATTGCCACATGGAACTCGCCAATAATCGTTCTGTTGTGTGACAGGTGATTATCAAGGCTCGTTTCATAATGTTGAACTAATGTGTTAACGAAAACTGATTTTGTAGAAGTGGTGAGGCTGTATGGGTCTAAAAGGGAGTGCTCACTCAGGCGATTTGATCTTGGATTGATAAAGGATTTGACGGTGGCACAGGGAAAATACATCAAAAGCTTCAAAATAATGGGTGTACCTGACCTGCAAAGCGATGCAGGCTTTAGCGAGATGAATGAAAAAAGTAGAATAACTTCGTAAAGAAAACATGGCGCTTAAGGTTAGGGTAGAATTGCTTTCTCCGTATGCTTTAGCGAAGTAATAGTGAAGAATACAGGTATTTAACAACAGCGGCTTGTATCGAACAAATAAGTGGTTGTATTTTACAACCATTCGGTTTGATACCCTGAAATAATTCGTATTTTTGTTTGACGTAGAATAACTTTACAAAATATTATCATGGAAACAAACACAACAAACCCATCGCCCAAAGTACACCACGGCCGTAACATTAAAAGACTGCGCGAAATGCTTGGTGTAAAACAGGAACATATTGCCAATGAGTTAAATATGACTCAACAAGCCGTTTCGAAACTGGAACAAAAGGAACAAATTGAAGATGAAATATTGGAAAGGGTTTCTAAGGTTCTGAGCATTCCGTTGGATGCGATTAAGAATTTGAATGAAGATGCCACCACAAGTTATATCAATACCTTTTACAATAATCAAGGAAATGGTTTTATTGCCAACAACTATACATTTAATCCAATCGACAAGATCGTAGATCTTTATGAACGACTCCTTGCAGCTGAAAAGGACAAAGTTACCATGTTGGAGAAGTTGCTGGAGGGAAAGAAGTAAGACTTACTCAATAAAAAATATGCGCATAGAGCATGGTTCTGAAATGAGCAGGTATCAGTCAAATATCTTTGTCTCACTTGTGTTTGAATAAATCCACCAAACTCAGAACTGTTGAATTATGTTTGATTACTTTGGCAATGGACATTGATCCGGGAGAAATGTTGGAGGAAATGAAATTAGAAAACGAATAGAAAATGCTATCAAAAGAAATACAAAATAAAGTACAAAACTTATGGGATCGACTCTGGTCAGCTGGGTTTTCAAATCCCATATCGGCTATTGAGCAAATTTCCTATTTGTTGTTCATGAAACGGCTTGAAAATTTTAAACCTTCTGTTGAGGATAAATACAAGTGGAGCAAATACAGTAAACTAAAAAATGACAAGGAACTAGTAGTTAGTGTTAAAGATGTTTTTTGGTTCATTAAAACTGAGCTTAGTATGGAAAATGAACCATTTGCTCAGGCTATGTCTAACGCTTCATTTGATATAGATAATCCAAGTTTATTAAGAAATGCCATCGAATTTATAGATTCGATATATGAGGACATTGAAAATGAAATAAAAAATAAAAATCAACACTTTCATGATATTCAGGGGGATGTTTATGAGCACCTTTTAAAACATACTTCTGAAGCTGGTAAAAATGGTCAATTCCGAACTCCTCGGCATATTATTCATATGATGTCTGCTTTGCTCGACCCAGATTTAGATGGAAAAATTTTGGATTTGGCATCTGGTTCGGGGGGATTTTTGGTTGGGGCATACCAGTATCTAATCACTAAGTATTCCAACTCTGTTAAACTAGATGATGATGGTTTGATGAAAGGAACCGACGGACGTAAACTAACCAAAAGCCAAAGAAAGAAGTTAGAGGAAGAGACTTTCTACGGTTTTGATATTGACCGAACAATGGTACGCATTGGAGTCATGAATTTAATGATGCATGGGATTTCAAAACCTCATATTGAGTATTTAGATTCTTTATCAACTGCCTATGAGAAATGGGAAGCCGACCGACTAAACGTGACTTTGGATCTAAAAGACAAAAAATCGTTGGCAAACCCGGCTTTGCAAGGACAGTTTAAATATATAATGGCAAATCCTCCATTTACAGGCAAAATTGATAGTCCAGGTGTAAGCGAAAATTTAAATCGGATTTATCCCCCTGTCTATGAAGACAAAGAAGAAACTATGCGCAAAAAACAAACGGTGCAGTCTGAATTGCTATTTCTTGAAAGGATGGTTTACATGTTAGAAGAAGGTGGTCGAGCTGCTGTTATTGTTCCGGAAGGAGTTTTATTTAACTCTGGAAAAGCATACAAAGATGTTCGTGAAATTCTAATGACAGACTGTAATTTGGATGGTGTAATCTCTATGCCAAGTGGAGTTTTTCAGCCTTATACCGGTGTTAAAACTTCTATCTTACTATTCACAAAACATAAATGGAAAAACGGTTCAGATAAACCGCAAAACATAGAGGTGTGGTTTTATGGAATGGATTCAGACGGTTACACTTTAGATGCTAATCGAAAAAGGCTAAAAGAATCTCCACTACCTACAGTAATAGAGCATTGGAAGAATAGACAGAAAGAAAATCAATTAGACAGAAAATTAACTCATTTTAGCATACCTTTTAACGAAATTAAAGACAATGGTTTTGAGTTAAATTTTAATTTGTACAAAGACTTTGTTTATGAACCACAGGAATTTGAGTCCTCTGAAAAGATTCTAAAAAAGATAATAGAGCTGGAATTAGGTATTAACCAAGGACTTGAAGAATTAAGAAATTTGTAGTTCTATGGAATTTGTAGAATATACTATAGGTGAATTAGCATTGGAAGTAAAAACGGGTAAAACGCCTCCGACCTCTAATCCAGAATATTTTGATGGAGAGATTCCTTGGGTAGGACCTTCAGACTTAAGAGGTCAGAAACTTGTTGAAGACTCAGAAAGAAAAATTTCAGAAATCGCGTTGGAAGAGAAAAGGGCTTTTTTATATGAATCAGGTACAGTGCTTATTTCGACAATAGGAGATATTGGGAAAACTGCAATTGTGAAAACGCCAATTGCATCAAATCAGCAATTGACTGGTATATTAGTAAATAATAAAATAATTCTACCAGAGTTGTTTTATTACTGGATCAGATTGAACAAGAGGATTTTGGAAAACAAGGCTAATACTGCTGTATTATCTATGCTTAACAACAAATTGCTTAAACGAATAAAAGTTGTTTTCCCAAAATATACTGAAGACCAATTCAAGATTGTGGGTCGACTCAATAGAATCCAAAATCTTATTGATAAACGAGTTGGAACCATTAAATTACTTGAAGAATACATTCGTTCTGTTTTCTTGGAGATGTTTCTTGAACGATCTAGTAAATCAGAATATATTCGATTAAATGAATGTCAAGGTATATTATCAACTAATTATGGAACTGCCAAAAAAGCTAATGAAGAAGGAGACGGTTTGCCAGTTTTGAGAATGGGAAATATAGCTTACAACGGTGAGATTTTTTTAGATGATATAAAGTGGGTTAAGCTGACTGAAGAAGAGCAAAGAACATTAAAATTAGAAAACAGGTCTGTCCTTTTTAATAGAACAAATAGTCCTGAGTTAGTTGGTAAAATTGCGGTTTGGAACAAAGGTAGTGGATATACTTATGCTGGTTATTTAATTAAATTGGAGCTAGACGAAAGTATACTTAATCCGTACTATTTGGTGAATTTCTTTAATTCTGATTTTGGAAAAAATGTTTTGCGAAATAAAGCTAGACTTTCAGGGAGTCTTGCGAATATAAGCGCAACAACTCTTCTGAAACAGTTAGTTTACCTCCCATCGATAGAAGATCAAAATCAGTTTGAAAAGATATATTCGAAGGTTGAAAAACAAAAAGAGAAATACTGGTTACAACTTAATGCGTTAAGAACTCTTTTTCAAGCTGTATTGCAAGATGCATTTGGTCTTGAAAATCAAATAGATGAAGATGAAGTATTTGAAACACTTTTACATACATTAACTAAAGAAGATTTGAAGAAAGGAGACCGTTTGAGGCATTTGTTAAAGTGGATTGGTAGTAAAGAACCTAAATTCTCTGAATTTGAATCTTATGATCTCGCATGGAATAGATTAAGAGAACTGCTTGAGGATGGAAGTATTGAACAAATAGTGGATAAAAATGAAATTAAACTCAAAATTGTTGGATGAAGCTTTTAAGGATACATATTAACTCAGATTATGGGAGTATTAAAGAAGGCTTCAAACTTCAATTCAGAGCTCCTTATGAAGACCAAATTCATGAACAAATAGACTGGTCTGAATTCCATCCTTTTTGTTTTGCTGGATTGAATGGCAGTGGCAAATCAAATGTTTTAGAAGCACTTTCCAATATTTTCTATCACATTGAGAGTTGTGCAAATGTCAATCAACCGGAAAATTTTCAAAACAACTTTAAGCCTGAATTCTGCAAACCTGATGCCTTTGAACTAGAATACTATATCAGTCAAGACAAAGAATATAAGATTGAAAATTTAGTTAAGGTTTGTATTACAAAGAAAGAGAAAAATGATAAGAAAAAGGATGATGGTTTACCACAAATGACTTACCAACCTTTTCCGTTTGACAAAGAGCCAATTCCTGTTTCGGTCGTTGCAGAAAAGTTTGCCACCAAACCCGCGCCCGCAAAACGTTACTTACCAGATCTGGTAATTGGTTATTCCTCGGGTGAAAATGAAATTTTAAGCATTCCTTTCTTGAAAACTCGTCTTCTTCACTTTGATGAATATCGAGTTGCTTTAGAAAAGAATGCAAAATATGAGGAACCAGAAAGTAGCTTGCTGTATGTTGATTACGAAATGAGTCAGGCAGTTCTTTTAGCAAATTTAATATTTCAAAAAGAAGAAGTCCTAGAACCGCTGCACAAAGAGTTGGGAATTGCAGATATTATTCGTTTTCGAATGAATCTTAATCTTCATATGCATGAAAACAAAAAAATTCTTGAACAATACAAAAAGATTTTAGATTTGTTTAAACTTTGTGCAACTACATATTACGAAGAGAAGGATAAATTGACCTTAGATTTCTGGATTAATCCAGCTAGTAAAAAAGCTTTCAAAGATAACTTTTCAAACAACCCATTTAAATTATTTCAAGCCTTTCAAATTCTTTATACACTAAACTATCGAACTGTAAAACCTGAGATCAAATCGGATGTATATCAATCAAAAGGTTTTTATACAGATGGAAAAGTACCGACTCCAGAACCTCAGGAAAAAGTCTTCTTTTTTCTGGATTACTATATCAAGAAAAAATATCCAGATTCCGAAGAAGTTGTTCCATTGTTAATGAAAAACCTTTCAGATGGCGAACAACAGTTTTTACACACAATGGGAATCTGTCTTATGTTGAAGAACAAAAGTGCTCTTTTATTATTAGATGAACCAGAAACGCATTTCAATCCCGATTGGCGCTCAAAATTCATCCGAACTTTAAAGAAGAGCTTAGATCATTCTCAAAGTAATAACTTAATGACAGACATTCTGATTACATCTCATTCGCCATTTATAATTTCAGACTGTTATCCCGACAAAGTAATTGCATTTGAAAAGGGAAGGCAACCAATAAATGCTAGAGCCATGAATTTCAGAACTTATGGTACATCCGTGGATATCATTACCGAAAATATTTTCAAAAATCGAAATACCATCGGCGATCTTGCCAGAAAAGAAATTGAAGACATCCAAACTGAAATCTCTAAAAAGAAGAAGCTATCATCTAAAGAAGTTCAAGAATACAAAATGAAAACAAACCATTTAGGGGATTCAATGGAGAAAATATTGTTATTTGCTCAATTAAACGAGTTAGAAGATACTGATGCTTAGAGTCTATAAGTCCATATCACATGATATTTACAAAGCTCATAACCTGATTGAGTATTTGGTTAATGAGGTATGGTGTAAGGCAGATAAAAAGCAATGTAAAGACAAACTGAATGATGAGCTAAAAGCCTTGTACGAAGATCAACCCTGGTTTCAAGAACAGATTATAGCTATTTATAAAGTCTGTAAATCACTAACAATTCAGGGAAAAGAGGATTTTAAAACTGCATTTGCTCATAATAATAGGATTGAAGAACTCTGTGATGGAACAATCACTCCAATAGCCCTAAATACTTTAAATAAAGACTTAGTCAAAGTAGTAAAACCTTTCTTCAAAGAATTATACACCAAGTTTTTAGGATGGAAAGCAATTAGGGAAACATACGGAGAAAAGAAAACTTATTATGATGAACTGAATTTAAAAAATGGCTTTATTGATTGTCCTTGCTGCGGATACGGTGACCTAAAGACAATCTACTCTAAAGGAAGATCGGCATTTGATCATTATCTTCCACAAAAGCACTACCCTTTTTCTTCAACCAATTTTAACAATCTGGTTCCAATCTGTACAACTTGCAATTCAGATGAAAAGGGAGAAGTTGATATACTTAAGGAGGGCAAGCCAGTTTATTATCCCTTTGCTAAAACTCATCCGAACATTGAGGTAACTGTTGATGTTAAATCAAAAGCTTTAAAAAAATTGATAGAACCGACAAATGATTTAAAAAGCAGAATTACAAAATCAGAGATAATCGTTGATTTTAGTGTTAATGATGATAAAACAGAATCATGGGATAAAATTTTTGACATTAAATCAAGGTATTTTGGGAAAATCGCCAATAATAGGGTTGGCTGGTTTAAAAGCGTAGATCAACAATATAAGAAGTACAAAGGAAGGATTAATAACTATTCAGTTGAAGATGCTTTTGATGATGTAATAGAAGATGACTCAAATGAGCAATTAGGATTCCTTAAAGCACCATATTTGAAAAGTTTAAAATTAAATACTCATCTAGTGAAAGCAATTGGTGAAGTATCTGGGAGTTCTGTAATAAAAGATTAAGCCTACGCAAGTTCACGATCTTTACAACCGCATGAACGAGGATTGCAGAGAGCTTTACGCTGAAGCTAAAGAAAACGAAATGAAAAATTAAAAACGGCATACAACAATTAAGCGTTCGAGCCGCGCGCAGCGCACAGCCTGAATGCGGTTTGGACAGCCAAGCCCGAAGAACAACGAAAAACTAATGGACAAATTTCAGGATAAATACCGCATATCCTCAACACGGGCATCCTGGTGGGATTATGCCAGTTCAGGGGTTTATTTCATTACCATTTGCACCCAAAACCGCGAATGTTATTTCAGACAGGTGTTGGAAAAGGAAATGATATTATCGGAAATGGGAAACACGGTAAACGCTGAATGGTTAAAGACATTTGACATTCGAAAGGATATGAATTTAACGATGGGCGAATACGTAGTGATGCCCAATCATTTTCATGCGATCATCGTAATAGGCAAAAATGAATACAACCAACCGATTAATACAGATGAGGTGTTCCGTAGAGACGCGGTGCATCGCGTCTCTACAACAACGCCTGCCAACGCCGCCGCAAATAAATTCGGGCCACAATCCAAGAACCTGGCGTCCATCATTCGCGGGTTTAAATCGGCCGTTACCACCCATGCCCGTAAAATTCATGCCGATTTTGCCTGGCAATCCCGGTTTCACGATCATATTTTCGCGACGATGAAGAATACCAACGTATTGCTAATTATATCAACACCAATCCGGAAAATTGGGAGACAGATAAATTTTTCAAACCGGAAGAATGAATAGATCGATTTCAGAATAAATCCGGCCAGGAAAAATATTTAAATCATAGAGTTACAGGTTATCCTTAAATGAAAATATGGCGGAAGATGATGCCGTACCGGGAAAAAAGAGATGGTTGATGCTGTAAATGATGAAAAAGCTGATGCCGTACCGGGAAAATAGCGATAGTTGATGCTGTAAACGGTGAAAAAGTTGATGCCGTACTGGAAAAAATGGCAATAGTTGATGCTGTAAATAACCAGGTCAGATCAAAAAGGGAGGCAACAAGGATTCGATTAATTGAAGAATTAATATATAAGTTTTGGGGAATTTAACTGTCTAGGATTACCTGACAATTCAAACCCTAGGCAGACGGGAGGTTCAGCGTAATTTGAAGATTTATAATCTTGATTAATGTATTAGTCTCAGAAAGAATTCGGCCAGATAAAATGCTTAAATCATGGATTTACAGGTTATTCAAAGCAAAATTTACGAGATCAGAGGCCAGCAAGTCATGCTGGATTTTGATTTGGCAGAACTGTATGAAGTTGAGACCAGAGCTTTAAAACAGGCAGTAAAGCGAAATATGAAAAGGTTCCCTCCTGATTTCATGTTTGAACTCACAAATAATGAGATTAATAACCTGGTATCACAAAATGTGATACCATCTAAAAGTTATCTGGGAGGTGCCATTCCTTTTGCTTTTCTTGAGCCGGGTGTAGCTATGCTTTCGAGTGTTTTGAAAAGTGATAGAGCCATTGACGTGGAAAAAACGGTGAAATTGGTTCTTCGTCACATTTGGGGACGGTTACCCATGCTGAGACAGTATCACTTTCCTGCGCAGTAGTTCAAAACTGGCTCTGCCATACATTTGGCGCTTGATACATTTTATTCTGTTCACATGTCCTTCGACAGTGCCGTTACTCCAAGGCAATCTTATTCCGTTTTCCACGGCTTTTATATCTCGGGATAAACCATAAGCGAATGATTTCAGTCCGGATAATTTTCGCTTCGATTTTTTAACAAAATCTATCCATCTCGATATGTTGCCACAACCTCGCTTGATCATGGTTCGAAATATCTGTACCAATTTTCTGACTATTTGAAGTTCCGGCAGGTAAGCAATTAATGTTTTCATACAGCTTCTTTCATCGGGATCTTCAATGTCTGAGATTGAACCCCCGATATATTTGGCTAATTTTCTGGAATCTAATGGTTTGACATATGGTGTTATTTTCTTTTGAACCTCAATGCTATCCAGGGTAGTAAGTCCATATTCCAGCTTCAATTTATTGATGTAAACGAAAGCCTGCGTGCGGCCACCATTATAACCAAGCCCAAGGATTTCTTCAAATATATCTTTCTTAATATAACCTTCCATATTTAACCGGGACAAAATATACCCAGAGTATAGAGCGATGTTGACAGACTTTGGGTGAATCCTTGGAGACAAGGTTTCTTGAATGAAATAAGAGCGTACCGTATTACGACTGATTTTTAAAATTGTTGAGATCCTTTTCAAAGGAGTTCCTTTCGATTGAAATTCTTTGACTTTGTTAAAGGTGTCTAATCTCTGATCGAGCTGGATCTCTTTAGTTTCTGAGGCAACTTGTACAGCAAGAAAGTTTGTAACATCTGTGCTGTTACATTGGCCTTCATTGGCAGATAATGATAATATTTCGTCTGTCTTTTCTGTTATTACCCGTCGTATTTCTTTTCTGACACTTTTAAAATATTTATCAAGGGCATCAGAAAGGTTCATTAGCAAGTGGAACCGATCAGCAACTTGAATTGCATCCGGACAAATTTCATTAATGGCTGAAGAATATGCTCCGGACCGATCCCTGGTGATAATTTTAACTGCTGGATATTTTTTAAGCCATTCTTTAAGGTTTGCACTATCTCGTGAAGATAAGAGATCAATTGGTCTGGATGTTTCCATATCGATCAGCACTGTTCCATAATTTACTCCTTTGCGAAAAGCCCAATCGTCAACGCCAAGGATGACGGGTTGTTTTATTGCTGGCAGTACTTGACTTAGTGCAATACGAGTGATGGTAGAACTACTCACAGGAAGATAAAGTAGCTTTGTTAGCTGACTTCCATGTTTTCCAGTTAGTTCAATTGACAATGAATCCAATAATTGCGATACCCGGATAGTCCTACGTGAGTATCTTTTTATATGAGAGGTCTGCTCAGAAAACACTTTACGGGGGCACGAAAAATTCCTGCACTTAAATTTTCTTGTCTTCAAGAAGAGTAATGTCGTATTTTGAAATACGGGCAGATCTGTTATTTTTCGGTGGTAATGATCATGAACAGAGCTGCTAGAATGGCCACAGATAGGGCATTGGGATCGACTGGACTTGATGGAAGCAAAAATGGTGATTTTGCCATTTTTTTGTTCAATGTCTTGAATAAAGAATCTGGGAAGGTTAACAAGGTGATTTATTCTCATAAGTAATTGATATTAAATTACTTGAAGATAATGAATACTTGCCGAATTATCAAGAAAATATGAATGTATTTATCTGATTATCAAATATATGTGCAAGTTTTTTGCGAATTTTTGTACATCCCCAAATGTGACAAAGAACCAGTTTGACCGAATATTACAATTGACGTAAACATTCATATTATACGGGCCTTTATCGCAGTTCGGAAGTATATGATCCAGGCTTCTACTTCAGCGCCTTCCCGGGAGTTGGAAGAAATTAAGGAACGCATCAAGGCGCTGGAAGAAATCAGCGAAGAAAATGAAGAAAAATTCGACGACATTTATGTGGCTCTAACCGAACTGGCCATGAAGCAAAAACTTGCGACAACACACCGCAATCCCATCGGGTTTGTAAAACCCAAAGAATGATTCTCGTTAACACATTTCAATTGATCCTTTCGTAAGATCTTCTAATATAGAAATATCGTTGCCCTGATTATTCAATCGGGTCAAAATAGCCATTTCCGGAAAGTCTTTTTCCTGATTTATAGGAAGTACTCCATGAATTAACAATTCATGGAAATTGCTGATCGAAACCTTATTTATTATTCCATTCCATTCAAGAAGAAGGATAATTGACCTTCTCAATACGGATCATTGAAAATGATTTGATTGCTATCCCTTACATTTTTTACGTTAATTCAGAATCTTTGGGTATGGAACAGTATTTCCACATCGTCACCGAGTTGGAAGCCGATTTGAAGCGAATTGCGATGACTTCCGAGAGTATGTTGAATACGGCAAAATCGGCAATTAAACGATGCCGTATTGCCCTGGTTGAATTAAGATGGATTGTTGTTAATGAAGGCTTCCCGGATATTCCATCGGAAATCCACTTTTTTAAAGAGATAAAGACAGTTGCTTATAGCCGTCTTCTGTTTTATCAGACTGTATTTGAGATTGAAAGTTTCCGGAGTAAATATGACTTGGATAGGATTAAACGATACATGAAAGTGAAACTGGATGAGATTCAATTATACATGGAGGAGAATGCAAGTAGCGTTCAATACTACAATTGCGGGTTTACCTACCTGGACAGTCTTTACTTTGTAAGAGAGCGCGATGAAATTCCGATTGAACTGAGAGGTAGTCAATATTTAATGGATGAACAGTTTAATACCTGGCAGGATCATACGTTTTCGGTTATACGTGCAAATGATCTGCTGGTGGAATACCTGAATCTGGAGATCACCCGGATTGATAATCAGGAACAACCGCATCATTTGCAGCGGTTCAGTGATCTTTGCTGGACGGGCAATAAAATCGACCTGGTGGAATTAATTTATGCCCTGTTCTTTTCACGTGTGATTAATAACGGTAAAACCACGATTAAGGAGTTGGCCGGGTTGTTCTGCCGGACTTTTAATCTGGATGTCGAGAAAGATATTTATCGGTATTATACCGAAATTCAGCAGCGGAAAATAGATCAGACCAAGTTTATCGAACATCTGAAATCAGTACTTCAGCATCAAATTGATCAAAATATTTAGCTCAGGTGCTGGCATATCCCAGATGTTTCCGAACAATAAAAAAGTCCCAACCTGACAACTACTTGATAACATTTCAATTCTGAAGGTTGCAAATTTGGTGCAGTTCAATATGTATCATTTAAAATTAAACCTTATGCCTTCAGAAATTATTACAACAGACGACCTCAGGGAATTCAAGATTGAATTACTTACCGAGTTTCGAAAGTTGCTCAACGAGCAACGTGGTCAACCTTCCAAAAAATGGCTCAAATCCTACGAAGTAAAAAAGCTGTTATGTATTTCTCCCGGAACCCTTCAAAACCTTCGGGTAAATGGAACCCTGCCGTTTACTAAAATTGGGGGGCAGATGTTTTACGACTACGAAGATATCCGGAAGATGCTGGAGCCAACCCAGAAACAAAACAGGTTTAGCTTCGATTTGAAGCGATGAACTATGTCAGGCACCTGAATGGTCTTTTTGCACGGCTGGCCGAAGACAAGCGCATATCAGCCTATCACATCAGCCTGTATTTTGCACTGTTTCAGCAGTGGAATGCGGAACGATTCGGGGATTGCTTTGTCATTTCCCGAAGTGAAATGATGCACTTGTCCCGGATTGGTTCGGCCAATACCTATGCCCGTTGCATAAAAGAGTTGTCTGATTGGGGGTACATTTCATACACTGCTTCATCCAATCTCCACTCGGGTAGCCGGGTATCCTGTATCCGACTTGATACTGCAACTGATACCGCAAGCAATACTGCAACTGATACCGGTATTGAAAATGATACCGCTGGTTATACCGGAATAGATACCGGAAGGAATACCGGTACTTCCAGCAATTTCATAAATGATACCGCAACCGATACAACAAGGGATACTGGTATTAAAAATGATACTGCATGCGATACCGGAAATGATACCACAAGTGATACCGGTATTTTCAGCGATCTTAAAAGTGATACAGAAAGGAATACCGCTGGCGAAAAAAAGGAGGATGCCGGTATCAAAAATAATACAGCAAATGATACAGCAAGTGATACAGGAGCTGATACGCCTATTATAAACAGTCTAAACAAAAACAAACAGGAAGAAAAGTCAGTCAGAAGAAATCAAAAATCAGATGTTGATGAAAACGAAAAAAAACAAAAGCGAGTCAGAACGATCAATTCTGAAAATCTTCCGGAGGAGAAATTTCAGGTTCCGGATTTGTCCGAAACCGAACAGTTTTTTGAACAGAACCAGTTTCCGCGCAGCGAGGCGCAGAAGTTTTACGCCCACTACCAGTCGTCGGGCTGGAAGACCGGGGATCAGATGAAAATAATTTCTTGGCAGGCCGTTGCCCGGAAATGGATGAACAATACCCAAAGTTTTAAAACAAATGAACGAGAACCTAATCAAGTCGGGATCAGCAAACATAGCGTCACCGTCAACAAAGATTATTCTGAACCCTTATGAGCAGATTGCCGATTACAGCGGCGGAATATTCAATTTCAGTTTCCCGGCCAGCCTGCAATGGCTGGAAGAGCGGGGCAAAATCCTTTTTGGAAACCATTTTTCATTGGTCGAACCCGACTACGAGCTGATCTATAAATTGCTGGTTTATGCCATCGGTGACCAGGAAAATGCTGCACGTCATGGGATCAGCCTTAGAAAAGGTATTCTGTTGACAGGACCTATCGGCTGTGGTAAAACCTCACTGATGCAGCTTGTCAGCTACTTTTTCCCACGAGAGACTCAATACCTCATTAAGCCGACCAGAGAGATTACTTTCGAGTTTGAAAAAGATGGATTTGCAGTGATCAACCACTACAGCAAGGGATCATTTGTTCGATATGCCAATATGCCATTCATCCCCAAAGTGTATTGCTTCGATGATTTGGGATTGGAACAGACTCCGAAATATTTTGGCAACGAATGCAACGTGATGGCAGAAATCCTGCTAAACCGCTATGACCTGTTTGTTTCGAAACGCATGATGACCCATATTACCACTAACCTTTCAGCATCAGAATTGGAGTCAATTTATGGCAACCGCATCCGTAGCCGGATGCGCGAAATGTTCAACCTGGTTGCATTTGACCGAGATACAAAAGATAAACGGATCTAGCCTTTTATTCATGCCTGTATGAAAAGATGACCAAAAAATATACACTATATCGTAAAAAAGTTAGACAACCAGACAATTAATTTAAAAATTAGTATCTTGAATAACAGTGTATTGCGATTGTGGTACAGTTTCTGGTAAACTCAATCATAGAAAATCATTGTGAAGCTATTGAATCTGTGCAAAAGCCGGCTTCCTTACATTAGGAATTGCGTTATTGACGGTAAGTTGGCAAAGCTGGAAAGCTGCAACCAGGAACCCGGTGGAAGCGCTGAGGTATGAATAGTATCAATCCATAAAACAACTGTGTATGTTAAACCGATTTTTTAGTACAATTTTCAGGACTTTTTCCAAAAATAAACGATACACGTTTATCAGTATCGGAGGTCTGACAATAGGCATAACGGTGGTCATGCTCATCGTCCTGTGGGTTTACGATGAACTGTCGTTTAATAAATGCCACGACAACTACGATACCGTGGCTATGGTCATGGTTAACAATCATGCCAACGGCGAAATTGATACGCAGTCAATTTTGACAGCGGGCCTGGGAACAGCACTGCAAACAACCTATGGCAATAACTTTGAACGGATCGCGATTATCAGGGGACGTGTTGAAAGCAGGCTAATTGCATCGGGCGAGAATAAATTCACTCAGAACGGTTACTTTATGCAACCAGAAGGACCTGAAATTTTCAGCCTGAAAATGATTTATGGATCCCGCGATGGACTCAGCGACATCAATTCCGTTTTGCTTTCTGAATCTTTATCAAAAAAGTTGTTTGGGGACGAAAACCCGATGAACCAATTGGTAAAGATGGATGCCAACTGGGATCTGAAAGTAACAGGTGTTTACCAGGATCTGCCCGCCAATTCTGATTTCAAAGAAGCCACGTTTATTGCCCCGCTGGACAGGTACATGGCTGGTTGGCTGACTCTGGATAACTGGGACAACCAAAACATGCAGGTGTATGTCCAGCTTCACAAAAAAGGTGATTTAAACCGGGTTTCATCCACCATTAAAGATATTATGAAGCCATTCTCAAACGGCATCAAGAATGAAGTTTTTTTACATCCGATGAGCAAATGGCACTTGTACTCTCAATTCAAAAACGGTTTAAATATTACCAGCGACCGTTTGAAATACGTCTGGCTTTACGGGATAATCGGGTTATTCGTATTGTTGCTGGCCTGTATTAATTTTATAAACCTGTGTACCTCGCGCTCTGAAAAGTATATCAAGGAAATCGGGATACGAAAGGCAATCGGGTCGTCCCGCTTTCATCTGATCCGAAAATTTATCGGCGAATCCTTCATTATAACTGTTTTTGCCTTTGTACTCGCCATGGGGATAACTTACATTTTAAAACCGTGGTTTGGCGAAGTTACGGGGAAAAACCTGGCTTTCCCTTTGGGAGAATACGTTTTTTGGTTGTGCTGCCTGGCGCTTCTGATTATTACAGCAATATTGTCGGGTGGCTACCCGGCCTTTTATTTGTCATCCTTTAACCCTGTTAAAGCAATAAGTGGAGGCGACAATAAGAATAGTTTTACCGCGCTTCCCCGAAAAGTGCTTGTGGTTTTTCAATTTGTGGTTTCTATCTCTTTGATCAGCTGCACGATTATTGTAAACAAGCAAATCCAGTTTGCAAAAGACCGGCCGGTTGGATATACCCGCGAAGGACTGATTTCGTTCAAGCCCGGAAGTCCTGAGTTTGAAGGCAAATTTCAATTGCTGAGAACCGAACTCCTTAAAACAGGAGTTGTAGAAGAATTGGCAACTTCAAATCAGACCATTACAAATACGATAGGGAACAATGACGGTTTTACGTGGAAAGGGAAAGACCCTGATTTCGACCCAACATTTAATACAATCAACGTTTCGCATGAATATGGCAAATCAGTTGGCCTCCAGATTATAAACGGAAGGGATTTTTCGGGTGATTTTCAGAGCGATTTATCGGGAGTATTAATCAACGAAGCCGCATTAAAAATAATGAACCTGCAAAACCCTGTTGGCGAAAGCCTGATTACCAAACGACCACTTTTTAACCAGCCCACCAATATCTTTACTATTTTGGGCATTTTCAAAGACATGATTAAAGGCTCTCCATTTGAGCCAGCAAGGCCTTCCATTATTTTTCTCTCCGAAAATAATCTGAGCTGGCTTTTTATCCGGATAAACCCTGAGGTTAGCGCAAGTTCCGCGATACCTAAAATCGGAGAAGTGTTCAACAAAATTGTACCAACAGCGTCATTCGATTTCAAATTTGTCGATCAGGAATATGATGCGAAATTCAGGGAAGAAGAGCGGGTTGGAGAGATGGCCGCGTTCTTTACAGTTTTTGCCATCATCATCAGTTGTTTAGGACTGTTTGGATTAGCCATATTCCTTACTGAAAAGCGAACCAAAGAAATTGGCGTAAGAAAAGTAAACGGAGCTCGAATTTCGGAAGTGTTGGTAATGCTCAATCGCGATTTCGTGAAAGGAGTAGCCATCGCTTTTGTGATAGCCACACCTATTGCCTGGTACGCCATGAACAAATGGCTCGAAAGCTTCGCCTACAAAACCTCACTGAGTTGGTGGATTTTTGCTCTTGCTGGCTTGCTGGCGTTGGGAATCGCATTGTTAACCGTAAGCTGGCAAAGCTGGCGGGCAGCTACGAGAAACCCGGTGGAGGCGCTGAGGTATGAATAAAAATAAAATGTCTGAATTTTGATCGCCAAGAGTTTATAAGGACAATAACATCTCTTAGCTTAATTAATATCTAAAACTTTTTAGACAGCAGAACTGCGGCCTGTTCGCGCTTTGGCTCTGCCGGGCGCGAACAAGACACGTTCACAAAAGGAAGAGTGGTCTTCAGTGTCAAAGACCAATCACTGTCATTTCATGCCTGGATTGACTTTTTCCTATGCGTCCACACTTCCCTGTTTTTTCAGGTTTTTAATGAATTTTGAGGTTGAAAATCGTTTTATCAGGTATCTCCCCTGTACCCCGGCACATTCGCTTCTCTCGCTTCATCGTTCCCTTTTCCCTGCTCGTAACCTCACAGGGAACGGTCACTCGATCCGCTCGTTCAGCTTATAAGCCGGGTTGTACCGCACGACAAGAGTAGCCCGATTCATTCCATTGCGCTGACCACTATGCAACTCCATTTCGCCCACCCGTTTTTCCCAGCCCGTTTCCTTCACATTAAAACGGATGCAGGCTCCATTCCGACCTTTACTGTCAACTTCAATCCATTTCCGGGCTACACTTGCCTTTCGCCTGCCCTCACTCCAAAATCTTTAATCAGGAAGCATTTTCGTCAAAATCAAAAAGCAAGCCTAATTTAGCCAGTCTCCCCATATCCCGACGCCGGAACAAATGCAAGACCAGAGCAAGTGTCCCGCTTTTTTCTCATTTTGTTTTCCATTTCAATAAGAAATTTTCCTGATTGAGCGGGACAGCCTTGCATTTCCGTCCCGACCGGCTCTTGATTGGCTTTCTTTTTCTTTTTTTGACTGTTTTTTCTTTCTCTTTTGGAATAATCTTTCACCCTCCAAATTGTACCAAATCATACGCTTTGAAATGGGATTTAAAACCTCAAACAAATCCAATCAGTATCAAACCCGTACAGAATTCTTGAAGATACAATTGATTGTCAGTGGATTGATTAACTATATAAAACACCTTACCTGACAATCTCTTGATAACTTTTCAGTTTTCACCTTCCCATCTTTGCCCCGATGGTTTGGAAATGAGAACAGTTCAAATCCCATTTAATTCCATCAGCAGTATTAACTTACAAAATGAAAAACAATGTTTGGAATCAATCAAATCAGTTGGGGACAATTCGTTGAATTCATTGTAGTAGTCCTTATTTTATGGTATCTGTCAATTGTCCTTATTGCGCTTATCCACAAAAAGGCCGACCGGAAAACTCTTTTTGAGGAAGATCAATTTACTCCGGTTCTTTCAGAGGGCTTGAAACCCATTGCAGTCTACGCTAAGGATTATCCTTCTGAACTTATCCCAATACGTTTGGCAGAAGAGATTCTTTTACCGGTTTCCTTGTACGAAGAAACCGGAATGGACGATGGTTATCCCATCGAGTGCTTTACAAACCCAAACGATCCGAAATTATTAAAAGTTCTGGATAACATTCAGTTACAGTCGTAAATCATCCTCAATTATTCATTTCTAAAAACTCCATGTTTCATGAAAACAAAAGTTCAGTTTTTCTTTAAACGGGCAGAAGCCCTTGTCGTGTTGCTCATTTTGGGCGTTTACCAAGCCATGGCTCAATCTGCTTCCGGCATTGACCAGGCCACAGCCGAAGTCAATTCTTACGTGGATCCCATCTCGAACCTGATCATTGCTATCGGAGCCGTGGTCGGACTGATTGGCGGAGTCCGCGTTTACATCAAGTGGCAGAGTGGGGATCAGGATACCCAGAAAGCCATCATGGGTTGGTTTGGCGCCTGTTTGTTCCTGATTCTGGTGGGAGTGGTGATCAAAGCATTCTTTGCCTAATGCAAGGCTATCCAGTCAAAAAGGTGGATACCCGGTTGTATATCAAGGGGCTTTCCGGCCCTTTGGTATTCCGGGCACTGTATGGTATCATTGCGACTTTCTTTTTGTTCTCAGTGCTTTACATCCTGGCCGGAGTTTTTCCGGCAGTGCTGATCGGAGTCCCGGCCTTTTTCGGGTACCTCTACCGGCTGAATACCATTCAGAAGAAGTACGGTCCGGAAGGATGGGGCAAGAAAGAGACCGCCCGGAAACTGCCTCAATTCATTAGCTGCAAACGACGAATCCATCAAATTTTTTACAGATGAAAATCAAGAATCTGGAAAGTATACTACCTGTAATGGGATTTAACGGGGATGTTCAGGTCTCCAATAACTTGGATTTGACCATCGGGTTTCGACTTAGGCTGCCCGAAGTTTTGTCATGCAGTACAGAACAACTCTATATGCTGCACGATACTTTCCAGCGGATGATCAACCTGTTGCCAGCCGGAAGTTTTATCCACAAGCAGGATTTTTTCCTGATCAACGAATTCCATCCGATGGAATCGGAATCAGAAACAACCGGAGCAAAAGCCAGCCTGAATGAATCTTATCTGGAGCACTTTGAGGGACGGCATTACCTGAAGCATGAGTGCTGTTTTTACATCAGTTTGCTGAATAAAGGCCTTCTGAAAAACTACCTCGAATCCGCTTTGATTTTTTCCCGTAAGGAACGCAACCTGGAAAAATTGCAGTGCGACAAGATCAATGAACTTAGAAGTAATGTGGTAGCCATTTTTAACCAGAACGGAATCGGGTGCGATCCAATATCAAAGGAGGAAGCCATTGGAGATGACAAGTCATTGGGCCTGATTGAACGCTTTTTGAGCCTCAATTTTACCGAGAACCATCCGGCATTGGGAGGAATTGATTTCCGGGATAGATTAAAAGTAATGGATCAGTTTGTGGAGGTATTGTCATTGAGTGATTATTCTCACATTCCGGCAGAACTCCGGCCAGCTTCGGAACATCCGCAAACAGGACTACCTGTATCGCTGGTTTATCCGGTCAGTTATCACCTGCCTTTTTCGCACATTACCAACCAGTTTATCTACATTCCCGATCAGCAGGAAATCAAAGGATTTCTGGAAGGCAGTTACAAAAAAATCTTCAGCCTCTCCAAGTTTTCTTCTGAAAACAAAGTCAATGCCGGGCTGATTGAATCTTTCCTGGATCAGGTACAAACTTCAGGAGAAAAGATCGTAAAAACCCACTTTAATGTGATGCTTTTCGATTCTTCCCTGAAGGATTTAAAACAGCACAAAAGTGAAACAAGTTCCGCATTTGCTCTGATGAACTGCTTTCCGTACCAGCACACCCATGATCTGCCGATGCTGTTTTTCTCCTGTGTACCATTTTCAACACAATTGCCGGAAACCGAACTGTTCATCACCCAGGTTCCACAGGCTTGTTGCCTGACAAACTTCGAAGGTGAGTTAAAAAACAGTCAATCGGACTTTACCATCCGGCTTTCCGACCGTCTGGAAGGTTGCCCGGTGAAGATTGACATCTCGGATGAACCGATGCACAAACACCTGATCCATAACCGGAATAAAATTATAATCGGCGGATCAGGTTCCGGAAAATCATTTTTAACCAACCATTTGCTAAGGCAATATGCTGAGAGCGAAAACTGTCACATCGTTTTACTGGACGTAGGCCGAAGCTATGAGCTACTGACCCATTACTTAAATGAACGACTCAAAGACCAGGGCGGTGCAATGATGATAGAGTTTACCACTGAAAATCCGATTTCGTTCAATCCTTTTATTCTGGAAGGCGAACTGGATATCGAACGCAAGCAAACCATCCTGTCGGTAATTTACACCATTTATAAGGAAAACCTTTCGGAGATGGAAAAGGATGTGATTGCCCATTCGTTGACCGCTTTTTTTGAATCTGAAAAAGTAACAGAAAGGTCTTTTAATAGTTTTTACGAATTCACTCAAAGCTACATTCCGGCACTGGTCAAAGAACAATCCATCCAGTTCAACAGTAATGAGTTCTTTTTTATCCTGGGCAAGTATTATCGGGGAGGGGAGTATGACTATTTGCTGAACAAGGAAATGGATACCGATGTGTTTTTCCACTGCCCGTTCATTGTCTTCGAATTGGACAATATTAAAGACCATGCAACGATCTTCCCGGTCGCCACCCTGATCATCATCGATATTTTTATGCAGAAAATGAGAAGGTTAAAGGGTGTTCGCAAAGTCCTGTGTATCGAGGAAGCATGGAAGGCCATTGCAACTCCTCAAATGGCCAGTTATATCAAATACTTCTACAAGACCATCCGAAAGTTCTTTGGCGAGGCGATGGTGGTGACCCAGGAAGTGGACGATGTGATTTCCTCACCGGTGATCCGCGATGCGATCATCAATAACGCCGATACCCGGATTTTGCTTGACATGAGCAAATTTAGAAACAAATTCCAGAGCATCAGCGACACCCTTGGACTCTCTGAGTTCCAGAAAGACCAGATCCTTTCGATCAATAAAAACCTGCCATCCGGGAGAAAGCTCAAGGAAGTCTTTATCGGGCTTGGAAGCTACTCGCAGGTTTATGCACTGGAAGTCAGTAAACCCGAATACTACTGTTATACCTCTGAACAAAGCGAAAAGGAAACGATCCTGAAAAAACTCCAGGAAGGGCAGGACCAATCCTTTGCCGAGATCCTCAAATCCATGTAAAACATCAACAGTTACAACAATGAAAACAAATCCAACAACGACAACGAAGAGAACAAAAGTCCCATTTTTAATCGTTCTGGTCCTTGCTTTTCTCAGCATTCTTGAAGTCAGCACCACCTTTGCCCAGGCTCCGGTGACCGATGTTGGGGCAGGCATCCAACGGGAAGCTTTATGGGAACAGGAAAAAGGAATCCTGTCAGAAATCAACTGGTACAATGTGCTGATTAAAGTGCTGAACGGTGACATCAAAGGACTGACCTCTGAACTGGTCGGGATTGATCAAAAGAAGCTGGCAAGCCTTCAGAAAGTCAGTTACCTGATCAAAGATTACAAACGTATCAAGCAGACCAAGGAGATGCTGGATAAGATCATCTACATCTACACCACCAAGTTGCCGCTATTGGTTCAGGACGAAAATTTTACCACTAGACAAGCCGCCGTGATTGTCGAATCGTTTGATCTGGTACTGGATGACAGCCGTCAACTGGTCACCACCATTTTGAACACCATAGTGGCAGACGACCTGTTTATGATGGACGACAAACAACGGTACGACACCATTAACGGGATTTATACCGATGTAAAAAAGCACTACGGGACCATCTGTTACCTCTACAACAAGCTGGCCTGGGCATCCTACCAACGCAGTTTCAATACCGGACAGATCGAAAAGTTCGCTTTTTACTATACCCTTTATGATTAACAATCCATGAAAACCATACTTTTCATTCTCATCTTTCCCTTGGCAGCATTGCTGCCGGGGAAGGATTTGAAAGCCCAGATTCTTGATATTAAGCCCTGGCATGGCAGCTATCCTGAAATGGAAGGAACCTATCCGCTTTCTTTTATGGCATTCAAAGGCTGGTTAATACCGGTTCCCCATGTGTTTATCCGGACCTGGCCAACGCACTACTATATTGAAGTTGATGCGGCTTTGGTATATGACACGGAAGAATACGCCGGAATGTTGAAAGTCAACCTGCTGAAGATCATCGAAAGGCTGATTGAAAAATCGCAGATGGAGAAAAGGCATGAGGAAACAACACAGATCAAAAACAATACAGAAACCCAGAGGGACATAGAAAAGAAGATCTTCGATGCCAATTCCGACCAGTTGCCCGATGTGTACAGTTTAGCTTCAGGATTTATCCGGCTATACATCAGCATTGACAACCTGGACAAGCTGCCCAACTGCAAATGGCTCAGGCAAACTTACCAGAAGGAGGCCGATGAACTGCTGACCCGGTTTATTTCCGTCAACCTGTTTCTGACTGACCACGGCAAAAAGCTGGAAGCCTTTGACGAAATCCGTTGCGAATTGAACAAACAAATCGGAGAGACGGACTACACCTACCGAAAGGTGCTGCACCTTCAGGCTTTCAACAACAATGTGCCTCAGTCCTATGCTTTCCTGAAGGACTAACAATTAATCCTTGAACATTAACCATTTAAAACTTGATTCATGCTTTTACAAGTAATGAGTACCCAAAGCTTTTTTCAATTCACAGATGTATTGGTTCAGGGAGGACTGGACAATGCCCAGTTGCTGGTGAATATGGCCCGCGCTATTGGTGGCATTGCAGCCTTTCTGTATATTGCCAAGCGCATCTATGAACAACTGATTGCCGATAATCCGATTTCCTTATTACCTCTACTCAGGCCTTTTGCGCTGGTATTGGTCATTACCTTCTGGGCTCCGTTTGTACAACTACTGATGGTCCCCACCAAAGGGCTGACCAAACTTTCGGAAGCTATTTATGCCGACAAAAAGCACATCGTGGCCGCCAAACTGGAAGAAAAGCAGGATGCCATCCTGGCTGTCGATTTACCATCCTTTCAGGAGAACGAAGAGAAAGAGGCATCGCTGTGGGACAAAGGTGTTAACCTGCTTTTGACCTCTTACAACATCGTTTCCGGCAGGGCTTTGCAGCACCAGATCAACTTTTATTTGATGGACAGCGTGAGGCAGCTTCTGGAATCCTTTTTTGAGGCGCTGGTTTACCTGATTGCCTTTCTGCGCACGGTCTTTTGTGTTCTGCTGATCATCTTTGGTCCGCTGGTATTTGCCGTCTCTATTTTCGATGGTTTTCAGGAGAACTACCTGCAATGGATTGCCAGGTTTGTAAACGTGAACCTGTACCTGCCCATCGCTTTGATTGTCCTTTCATTGGTTCAGGAGGTGCTGATTTATGTGTTGGATGCCGAGATAGCCATGACCAAATCCTCGCTGATCTACCAGCCCTCGCTGTACTACGTTTCCAACCTGGTTGTTCCGGTTTGTGGCATTGTGGGGTTGGTGATGGTCCCCAAAATTGCTTCTTGGATCATAAGTGCATCAGGAACGGGAACAGGCGGCGGACGATTGGTTAGGACGGTTGCCACGATGATGATCACCAAAGGAGTGATGAAATAATCCAATCCAGAAACAATCAATCCAAAATCAAGATGAATAAAATATTTGATATACAGCGTAAATTCCGGTTTACTGTTTACATCCTTTTAGCAGTTAGCTTGCTGATGACCGCCTTCAGCACCTTTGTTTTCACCCGTTCCATTGGGCTGGTTGAGCGTTCCCGCCAGAAAATTTATGTTCTGGACAACGGCAAGTCCCTTTTGCTGGCTCTTCGTGCCGACATAACGGATAATCGCCCTTCAGAGGCCAAAGACCATGTGAAACGCTTCCATGAACTGTTTTTTACGATGGAACCAGACAAGCAGTACATCGAGAGCAACGCTCGGGAAGCCCTATACCTGGCTGACGGTTCGGCCATGAAGCAGTACCAGTCTTACAAGGAGAACAACGTCTATAACCAGATCATTGCTTCCGATATCAGCATGACCCTGACAACCGATTCGGTTCAGATCGACTTCTCTGCGTATCCCTACCAGTTCCGGTTTTTCGGCAGGCAGAAAATTGTCCGCAAATCCAATATCACCATCCGCAACCTGGAAACCTCCGGAAGACTGCGCAACATCTCCCGGACAGACAATAACCCGCACGGATTTATGATCGAAGATTGGCTGATAAGGGACAATAAAGATTTGGAAACCATGAAACGTAAGTCCTTTTAATTCTAAAAATAAAGCGATTATGAATTCGAAGAATACAGATATAACCAATCAAAAAATAACGAATCAGGCTGATAAACAATCCCAAAACCTGGTGACTCGAATTAGCGAAACCATCCGGTTTCAGGCGTGGATTGACCGTCTGGATCAGAAGGATCAAAAACTTGACCCGGCCAAACGGAAGAAAAAGTGGACTGTCATCCTGGGTGCATCATTTCTTCTATACCTGATTTCGTTCTTTGTTTTCCCAAAACCGGCAATCACCTACGAACCCATTCAACCGGTCAGTGAAGGAAACCCGGATATAGCGAAAACACTGAAGCAAAAAAAATCCCTCTCCTTTGAAATGCCCGTTGACTCGTTTGAAACCATCTTAAAACAAGATATACATGAAAAGTTACCTGAAAAGAAATAAGCCGCTGCTATTCCTTCCACTGGTTTTAATCCCTTTTATTGTCTTGATATTCTATGTATTGGGAGGGGGAGGAGAGAAGGAAAAGGAAGAACAAAAGCAAAAAGAGCAGCAAACGGTAAAGGGTGCCAATTACACCCTGCCGGATGCGGATAAAAGTGTCGTGATTTACGACAAGATGGACAACTATTCCTCGAAAAAGGAAGTCACGACCAGTCAAAACTACAATATTGGAGGGGAGACCGATTCCACCACTGAGGAAACTTTGGCCGAAGAAGACATAACTGAAGAAAAGTTGCTTTCTGGAAGGAAGAATCTTTATCAAAACGACCCGGTCCCTGAATTGAATGCTGATGTTTCTACTGACCTTATGGCACACATCCGGCAAAAGGGAAAGACAGTCAGGGAAGATTTGGAAAACAGCCAGGTTGAAACGAAATCACAAAATGAGGATGCCGACTCAAGTCAGAACGAGAAAGACAAAAAGCAGTCCGATGATCAAAAAGAATCAACTGTAATTGTTCCGACGGGTATTGAAGAACTGGACAAGGTTTTCCGGCAAAACAGCAAATTGGCCAAACAGAATGATTCCCTGAATTTGCGGCTGAAGGAAACAACCTCCATTAACCAAAAACTGGAAGCAGAAAAGAACAGACGTTCTATTCTGGAGAAAGATGGTAAGTCCGGGTTTAGACGCAAAGAGACGGCTGTCCCGGTTATTGAAGCTGAAGTATATGAGACCACCACGGTATTAACCGGCAATAGAGTGAAGCTGCGGCTACTGGAAGAAGCCTGGCTGAATGGGGTTAAAATTTCCGTCAACACTTTTTTGTATGGCATCTGTGAAGTTACCAATGAACGCCTTCAGATCGAAGTGCTGCAAATCCCGGTTGGTGAAAAGTTTGTTCCGGTTGAAGTCACTGTTTGCGATCTGGACGGATTGCCAGGTCTGTATGTTCCCGACAATGCTTCCCGAAAGGTGGCTAAAGAGGTTGGCAGTAGCGCTAATACGTCTTCTATGTTCGGTGTAAGTAACAATCCGCTGACTTATATGGGAATGCAGGCAGCCGACCGGACAGCCCAATCTCTGCTAAAAATGATCCGAATCAAAAAAGTCACCATCAAAAAAAATACCCTCGTTTATTTAATCAACAAAAATAAATAACCATGAAAACCTTTTTGGCTATTATCATTTGCGCACTGATCCAGACTTCAGTTGGCGCACAAAATATCTTAAAAATATCTGATACCAAAACCAGCCATCTGGTTTGCCCCGACAAAGTCAACTATGTACAAGCCGGTGATTATTCTATAATCCAGGCCGAAGTAGTTCCTGAACTGGCAAACATGGTGCGGGTGAAAGCAGTTCAGCCTTTTGACAAGCCAACCTCACTGACGGTGGTTTGTGCCGATCACATTTATTCTTTCGAATTGCAGTATGGCAACGATGCTCCGATCACGTATCCGATTGAAACTTTTGGTTCACAAAAAGCCATGACCTTTTCGGGGCAGCTGATACCTGATTATATTCTGAAAGACCTTTGTGATCAGGTTCTGGATAAACACAAAGTTCAGTTTCGAAAGCGTAAAACCGAAAAAGATGGGATTAAAATCCGGTTGAATTCCATTCACCTGAAAAACGATGCACTTTTTTTTGAGCTTCAGGTGACCAACAAAACCAGCATGGCATATGATGTGGAAAGCTTTAATTTCTGGATCACCGATAAGAAAAAGGCCAAAGCAACCAATGTGCAGGAATACCAGGTATTCCCAGAATACCAGCGAAACAAGGTACAGCGTATTCCGGGCGAAGTTACTGTTCGGGAAGTATTTGTGATCGAAAAGATGACCATTCCGGATCAGCGTATACTAAAGATTGAACTGGGTGAAAAAGCCTTGGGCAACACAGGACGAAAACTCAGCTTTAACCTGAAAAACAAGGATATCCTCAAAGCCAAATCTTTGAGATAAGAGGTTTTTCAGAATTCCTTCCTGCACCTGAATTCTATTATCATTAAAACCACGTCCATGACCGAAGATAGAGATTTGGAGAAACTACATGAAGGATTTCGATTCTTTAGTTACCTGTTGCTGTTCATGTCCATGTACCTGAACCAGTTGGGGTACTTTATGGCGTACGGGATACACATTGCGGCATTTGGTTCGCTGGTGGCAAAGCTTCAAAATTTGGGATTTTTGGCCAATGTATATAAATCGAAGACCGTTTGCCTGGTATTTCTAGCCATCACCTGTATCGGCACCAAGGCTCATAAAGATCGGGAACTGTTGGTTTCAACCATTGTCGGACAAACCATAGCCGGATTAATCCTGTATTGGGGAAGCCTGATCGTATTCAAATCCTCTCCGGCAGTTTACTTATGGTTGACCTTTGCCGGTTTTGTTTTGCTGAACATTGGATTTGACAATATCTCCAAACTAATCAACGTCAGTTTAATGAAAGACCGGTTTAACGTGGAAAATGAAAGCTTTCCGCAGGAAGAAGTACTAAAAGCCAACAAATATTCGGTGAATCTGCCGACGGTTTACCTGCATAAGGGCAACGAACATCAGGGATGGATCAATATTGTCAATCCGTTTAGGGCAACGATGGTTATTGGAACACCAGGTTCAGGAAAATCGTTTTCGGTGGTACTTCCTTTCATCCGGCAACACTTGAAAAAAGGCTTTTCGATGTGCATTTATGATTTTAAGTACCCGGATTTGTCGCTGGTTACCTACAACCATTTTTTGAGCGCGAGGAAAAACGGAAAATTGTCAGACTCCACACGGTTCTACGTGATCAATTTTGAGAACATCCAGAAATCTTTCAGGTGTAATCCATTGGCTCCCGAGTGGATGGAAAGTCCGATTGATGCCTTTGAATCTTCCCGGACGGTTCTGTACAACCTGAACAGGGAATGGATACGCCAGCAGGGAGAGTTTTTCTCCGAATCCGCTGTTTCCTTTTTTGCTGCGGTAATCTGGTTTTTGAAAAAGTACAAGGATGGTCGGTTTTGCACTTTACCTCATGTCATTGAATTGCTTCAGATAGACTACGACGATCTGTTCGCGATAATGGAGCAGGAAAAAGATGTAGCCAACATCATTAACCCATTTATCAATGCCCATAAACGTGGGGCAAGGGAGCAACTGGAAGGACAATTGGGAAGCTTGAAGATTGCCATTTCCAAGATCATCAGCCCTGAGATTTACTGGATTTGTTCGGGTAATGATTTCTCGCTGGACATCAATAACCCTGATTCTCCCAAAATCCTTAGTCTGGCTAATGATCCGCTTCGTGTGGAGATGTACGGTGCTGTCCTGTCTCTTTACATCACCAGGATGCTGAAGGTTATTAATAGGAAAGGACAACGGCCATCCTCACTGATCTTTGACGAGCTACCTACTATTTATTTCCGGGGGCTGGATACTTTGATTGCCACAGCAAGGAGTAACAGAATATCTACCTTATTGGGTGTCCAGACCATCGATCAGTTGATCCGTGATTACGGGAAAGAGCAGGCCAATGCCATCACCAGCAACATCGGCAATATCTTTTGCGGTCAGGCAGCAGGCGAAACGGCCAAGTTTATCCAAAACCGGATGGGCAAAATCCTTCAGGAACGGCAATCGCTCAACATCAACCGAAATATTCAATCGGCAACATTCTCTACTCAACTGGATTTTCTGGTGCCCGAAGGCAAGATTGCCACTTTGCCGCAAGGATATATGGTTGGCCAGGTGGCCGACAACTTTGGGGAACCCATTGCGCAAAAGAATTTTAATTGCCTGATCAATGTTGATGTGAAATCTCAGGAACTGGAAGAAAAACGTTTTGTGCCGATCCCCGATTTTTACCAGTTCGACAACATTCCCGACGTTCTGGAGCGTAACCGTACCAAAATACAAAACGACATCCGGTCAATCATTATCCAGAAATCGGAATCAGATCAACCGGATCAAACCAAACCAAAACTTTAACTATTAAAAAATCCAAAAAATCATGATTCAAAATACTGTTTACTTTAAAAGCAGACCATCCCAATTAATCAACCTGGAAACATTTCTATTGACGATTCTGGCAGCACCGGTCATTATGCTGATGGATGAGATTCTGAAACAACAACTACCTTTCTCTTTAATCCCAGAAAAACTGACCGTTCATTTATACAGATTTCCGGTATACCTGGGTGCATTTGTTTTACTAAACCTGGTTTATAAAGTCCTTCAGGTTTATTGCATCCGGTACGAAATTAACGCCGAAGAATTAAGATATTATTCGGGTATATTCCGCAGAAAGCACGAGTATGTCGAGCTTTATAGAGTCAAGGATTTTAGCGTAGAAAGGCCTTTGATTTACCGCCTGTTTGGGTTGGGCAACCTGATTATTTACAATTCCGACAAAGCGACTCCGGTATTCCGGTTGGATGCTATCCGGGATCCGGAAGAAAAATATAAAATCCTGCGCGGTTTGGTTGAACTAAACCGCAGGGAGAAACATGTATTTGAAGTTGATTAACCTTTTAAAATTAAAAATCATGGAACAACAGAACACTCGCATGAGCATGGACCAGATTCCGTTTGACAAGCTCGAAAAGGTAGGTATAAACCGTGAACTGATCCAGAAAATGGAAAAACAGGAAATGACTGATTTTCTAAATGGTTTCCGTTCGGACAAACTCTACACAGTTAACGCCAAGATTGGCGGAGAAGATTTTAGGATCCCGGCAAAAATCCGCTTGCTAAGCAAGGAAGATGGATCTGTTGATATTAAATTACACCCGATCCAGCGGTTAAATATTCCGGATGAGTATATGGGGCATAAGTTTTCAAAGGAAGAAAAGGGAGCTTTGCTCAATGACAAAAACCTGGGTAAAACCGTTGAACTGACAGGAAGGGATGGAAAGAAGGACAATTATTACCTGAGTATTGATTCCAAAACGAATGAGTTGATACCCCTTCGTTCCAGCTACATTCAGATTCCGGAAAAGATAAAGGGAGTCACCTTGTCGGCAGAACAGAAAGAAAACCTGTCGGCAGGAAAGAAAGTGACTGTTGAAGGTATGACCGGCAAAAATGAGAAGAAGTTTTCAGCCGCGCTTCAGGTGGATGCCGCATCCCGGAGAATTGGGTTTTCTGATTTTAAGCAGGAAAAACAAGGTCAATCAGAAACGGCCAAACAAGATTCTTCAGAAACAAAAAAACAAGGTGCAAGGCAAAAAGTGAGTTAAGCAAATGCAGGTCTCGTTTTCAAAACCGGAAGGGGAAATTCTGAAAGCAGGTTTCCCTTTCTTTTTGGAAAAATAGATCAGATTAGCAAATATCAAATCACGTTCAATGATTTAAATCAATCCAATGGCAACCAGAATTTAAATGTTGTTCCTTTTCCTATTTCAGATTCAATCTGAATCTCACCTCCCATGAGTTCAATCAGATTTTTTACAATCGAAAGTCCAAGTCCTGCTCCGCCGTACAGCCTGGTCATTGAGTCATTGGCTTGCCGGAATCGTTCAAAGATGGTTGACTGAATATCCTTTTCAATGCCAATGCCGGTGTCCGACACAAAAAAGGTTATTGTTTGTTTGGTAACCTCCATGACCCCAAATTCAATTTTCCCATGATGCGTAAATTTAATGGAGTTGTTTAATAAATTACTCAGAATTTGATTCAGCCTTACCTTATCAGTGTTGACTGAAATAGAAAGCTCCGGGATACTTAAATTCAGTGTAATACTTTCTTTCCCAATTTCTGAAATCTTGCTTTGATATTGGGTATAGAGTTCGTTCAATGTTTGAGATAGTTCAAATCTTTTTTTTACGATTTTCACCTGTCCGGTTTCAAGCTTGGAAATATCCAGTATATCATCAATAATATGGAGCAGGTTATCAGCATTCCGGTTAATGATGGAAGAATATTCTTCCTTGACATCCTGAGATAATTCGTAATCTTCGGTAAGCATGCCTGAGAATCCAAGGATCGCATTGAGTGGGGTACGGATTTCATGACTCATATTGGCCAGAAAGGCTGATTTCAGACGATCACTTTCTTCAGCCTTCTCTTTGGATATTTTTAAATCAGCAATGATCTTTTTCTTTTCTGTAACATCTTCCTTAGCTTCTACAAAATGGGTGATATTTCCTTTTTTATCAATAATTGCTGATATGACAGCACTCTCCCAATAAAGCTCCCCATTTTTTTTTCTATTATGAAATTCGCCTCTCCATTCCTTCCCACTACGGATAGTTTCCCAAAGGTTATCGTAAAATTCTTTGGAGTGTTCTCCTGATTTCACAATTCCAGGCTTCTTCCCAATTGCTTCCTCCGTGCTGTATCCTGTTGTTTCCGTAAATTTCGGATTTACATATTGAACAATCCCTTGAGGATCAGTAATTACAATGCTTACCGGACTTTGATCAGTTGAACGGCTAAGAAGCTGAAGAAGGTCTTCCGCTTTTTTCTTTTCGGTGATGTCGTGTATGATGGAATGAAGGTAAACTTCGTCTTTAAATTCAATTTTACTGGTAAAAACTTCCACATTACGAACAGATCCATCAGCCAACTGATGGCAGTATTCGGTTTGCTTATTTTTTGAATTTTGAGCGATATTCAATTCTTTATTGAACTCATCCTCTGACAGCAGGACAATCTGCCGGATATTCATTTTTCGCAACTGTTTTCGCGAATGACCATAAAAGGATTCTGCTGCATAATTAGCATCTGCAATATCACCGGTTTGAGGATCAATGAGCAATTTAACAGCAGTATGGTTTTCGAATAGGTTTTTATACCCTTTTTCACTCCTCTGAAGGGCCTCAAGGGTATGTCTGGATTCGGTGATATCTAAATTGACACCCCTCAGTTTTATCAGTTCCCCGTTTTCAAATTCAGGGATGATTTTGTTGAGTATCCATTTGACCTGGCCATCAGAAAGTACAATTCTTACTTTCATATCAATGGCACTTTTACAAGACATAATTCGGGTATAGCCACGATCAAGCAGGTACAAATCATCCGGATGAATCCGGCTTCGGAAATCTTCATAATTGGGGACAATTTCGAAAGGTTTTAGTCCAAATAAACGGTAACAGTTCTCTGACCAGATAGATTCATTTTTAACCAAATCAAATTCCCAGTCGCCCATCTGGGCTATTTCCTGGGATTCCTTTAATGATTTTTCACTTTTCTTAAGCGCCTGTTGAGCATTGTTGCGGTCTGTAAAGTCTTGATAAATAATCTGAATCTGGGAAGTGCCATCCCAATCAATCATTTTCCGGATGATGTGAATATGACGTATTTCTGTATCAGGACGAATAATGTCGATTTCGTATTCCTGTTCAACGGGTTCTCCATTTTTCCGTCTGCTTCGCCTCTGTAAATGCTGTTTCAAACTCTCCGCGGTATATCGCTTTTCAATGGGTGTGTTGATATAGTCTTCCAAACTAGTAAAGCCATACATCGAAAGTAAAGCCTGATTGACATAGAGTGTTTTTCCATCGGATGATACTATTCGCATTCCCAAAGGAGATTCATCCATCGACCGCCTGTAGTTTTCCTCAGATTGGCGAAGTGCTCTTTCGGCTATTTTTCGTTCCGAAATATCTGTTAAGGTGCCAATATAACCGATCAATTGTCCTTTTGAAGTAAGTTCAGGAACCGCCGCTCCCGTAACCCAAACAATCCTGCCGTCAGACCTTAGGAACCGGTATTCGGCAACTGATCCTGTAAAATTTTTTGTCGCCGAGTCCCATCCCCTATGTAGTTGTTCAAGATCTTCGGGAAGGACTGCCTTAAGCCAACCATCACCTAGTGATTCCTCAAATGACAATCCGCTCAATTCCATCCATTTAGGATTGACATAGGTGGTGTAACCATCTGGTCTTGTCCGGAATATCCCAACTGGTGAATTGTCGGCCAGTGTGTGGAATAATCTCTCCCGTTCAATTAATTCATCCTCCGCCAGCTTACTTTTTGTAAAATCATTGGCAATGGTCATGATCTCCCAAACGAAGCCGTTTTCATCGGTTAGAGGTGTGCACGTAAAGTTCAGATGCCTTTCTCCAATATTGGGAATTGGGATTAATAATTTGAATTTCCGGGCTTCTCCGGTTCTCAGAGTATCTTTTAATGCAGGCAAATAATCTTTTATCACTTCCAGACCCCAGATTTCACTATCGGTAAACCCAATAAAATCGCTGGCGGGCCTTTGACTGATTTGGGCCATTGCATCATTGACGTATTGTATCTTGAGATTCCGGTCATAGATTACGACCACATCGGGGATATTTTCAACTGCCCGGCGAAACCTCTCACGACTTTCATGCATTTGCCGAAGCATAATCCGTTCAGCAGTCTGATCTCTGAATACCAATACCACTCCAATTACATTTCTATCGTCATCCCGAATTGGTGCCCCACTATCTGCTATTGGAATTTCTACTCCTCCTTTGGAAATAAGCAGGGTATGATTGGCCAGGCCAACAATAATTCCCTCCTGCAATATACGTGGAACGGGGCAATCCACTTTGAGTCTTGAATCTTCATTAATGATACTGAATACCTGTTCAATGGGGCAGCCAATGGCATCAGTCTCTTTCCATCCGGTCAATTGCTCAGCCAAAGGATTCATAAACTTAATTTTTCCCAAACGATCAGTGGTTATAACAGCATCTCCGATACTGTGTAAAGTTGTTCTGTATAATGTTTCGCTTTCCCTTATTTCCTTTTCTGCCAGAAATCTTTTTTTGTCGGTAGCCAGCAACAACCCCATGAGTAAAGTGCCAACAGGTAACACCAGCATAACTGGAATCCAGATTTTCTCAACAACCTGTAATCCGGTTGGCCATGGTAATAATAACTGGCAAAACAGCATGACAAGATGAGTGATAATGCCCATTCCCCAAAGCGTATGAATTTTTAATAGTTCGGGTTTATTTTGATGCAAAATACGGAAGGCGAATCCAACCAATGCAGTAGTAATAATAGTTGCAGTTCCTGCCCAAATACCAGCACCTCCTAAATAAATACGATATGCTCCCGCTATTAGAACAGAAACGATTCCAGTAATTCCCCCACCAAATAGCCCGGATAATGTCAGCACAATTGATCGTCCGTCGTAAATAACCCCGGTATTAAAATGAATTGACATTTTCATTGCGGCAATGGCGATGGTTCCAAACAAGATACCGCCTATTATTTTGCAGCTCAATGAATCTGATTTGCAAATACGGGTTAGTAATCCGTAAAGGACAGATAAAGCAATGAGCAGTGATGTATTTTGGATTAAGTCGTTAAGCATTTAAATTCCTCATGTTAGGATGTGTCAGTTTTTTTGATTTGGAAAGCTATTAAAAATAACTGAGAATCGAAATATGATTTAAGGTATTACGGCATGTTCGAAAAGTATAAGGTATAAAAAAATGATGCGGTATAAAAGAGATATCGCACTTCTCAGGTTAATCAATAATTCAATATGGCACAAAATGGATTGTCCAATCGATGAATAGGGTAGGGAAAAGAATACCAAATTGCATCATTACTATTGGTTTTCTATTATTTTAAAAATATTTTCTAATTCATGCTAATTGATTGATATTGAGTTGTTTTAAGTTTTGTATTATCGAAGGTAAATTCTATCTTGGGTAGATAAACTGATAATCAAAGAGGGGAATGCAAGTTGTGTTTTTATGGCCATAAAAACCTTTCAGCTTGTTCCGGCTACGCCGGACGATATTCCCCAATAGTTGAATGATTCCCCACTTTGAACTTTTAAATAGGTATCAAAAAACACGAATGCGACCCAGAATTTCTGATAAGGAAAAACGCAAAATAGTTGTCAGACTATTGATGACCCGTGAAGAAAAGCTAAGGCTTGAATCTTTGGTCAAGCAGGGAAAGTATGCCTGCATGAGTGATTATATGCGCAATAAGATATTTGATCAGTCAAAAAGGAAAACCATTTCACTCGACAATGAAGCTAAAGATCAACTCAAAAGCCTGGACTATGAACTGAATAAAATCGGGGTAAACTTAAACCAGCTTTCCAAACGGATGAATTCATTTTCAGGTTACAATGTTGGTGATAATGACCGGCAACTGTTGAAACAGGCATTTGAGATGATGCGATACTGTTTGATTACCCTTCAGAATCTACTGCACTAATTTTCTTTCACTGGATCGCCAAGTCCTAAGATCATGATTATAAAAATCCACCAGGCTTGCAGCACAAAAAATGCCTTGTTTTACAACGAGCGAAAAGTCGAACGACATTTTGCCTTCTTTTACCAAAGTAGAAATACTCTTGAGATAAATCCTTTTCTGGGAGATAAGCATGCCCGTTATGGGATCTTCAAGGAAATCGAGGATCGGAATACCCGAGTAAAAAAGCCAGGCCTTCATATATCCGTTAATCCGACAGTCAGTGATTTGGTCAGGCTAGGTAATGCAGGAATCAGAACAGAGATTGACAACCTGATGAATCATTTAGGCTATGGCAATCAACCTTATTTTGTATACAAACATGCCGATCTGGAGCGGGTGCATTTTCATATTATATCTACCCGTATTAATTGTGATACAGGAAAGAAGATCAAAGACAGTTACGAAAAGGAAAAGACGCAGCTGTTCATCAAAGAGTTGGAACAAAAGTATCAGTTAACGAAAGATGATAATCCGGAGAAACTAAACTTCAGGTTCTCGAATTCAAGCAAAGACCTGAAGCAAAACCTGGAAAGATTATTTGGACAGCTTAACCGGATGGAGTTTATCACCTCCAAAGAAATGTATGATCAGGCATTGGGGTTATTTCAGGTGGAGGTTCGAAAAGCAGGAAGAGGCCATCTGGTTTTTGTCATTGATGAGAACGGTAATCCAATCCGGCATCCGGTTAAGATATCGGATTTTCATGAAAGACCGAAGTTTTATTTGTCTGAACAGCGGATTTTCGAACAACAATTAGTGAAGTACCCTGATTCGGATTTAATAGGACAGAGTAGTGGAATTTTGAAATCGTTGGTTTTGAAAGAATTGATCAGGCAGGTAAGTTTCAACGCTAATGAATATCAAAAGAAAAATAAACAAAGATTAAAACTACAGAAGACGAAAGGTAAAAGATATTGATCAAACATGGAGCTTATAAGTGTCATAACGAAAATAATCTGATAATTAAAGAATTAAGTTGACGGCTTTGAGCTGGTCAACTCATTTTAACAATTGTTTATATTACTCTAACCTTTTTCTTCTTTATTCGAATCTATATTTTCAAAAGAGCAAATGGCACATTCATAGGATATCCAATGTTTAAATTCAGCAACTCTATTTTTAGTTACATTAAGGTTTAAATTTGGATTTAATATTGTTTCGTGTAATGCGATTGATATGTTATGATTATCTTCATTATTGAAAGCTTTGATGGCTTTATAATTAATAATAACCTGACGATTTATGCGAAAAAATATACTACATGATTCCTGACTAATTTTTGATAGATCGTAATCACAAAGAAATATTTCATTTTTACATGTAACGATGAAGACATTCCTTTCTTCGTAAAAAAAAATCATGATGTCCTTAACTGGGATGATATGATAAACCATTCCCTTCGAAACAATAAAATTTCTAATCGTTAGTCCTTTATCTATTTGGCTTATATTACATTTTGTTCCCGGCATTCTAATGTTTTTTTTGTCGCGCACCAAAATAAATTGAAAAATGTGTGTCATCAAGTTTGAATGCGCTTCTGATTTATGAAAATGAATATGTGTCAATAAAGCAGAAAAATATGAATTGAAATTACCTAACTTATAGTAGCTATTGTAAGCTGTAGGTCATACGTGTGCATAGAATATAGTAATATTGCATATGTTGTTTATGCTATATGTATCATAGTATCTTCTCTTTTCTTTTTTTCGATTCAAGCAGTTCACATGAACTCGCCATAAAAAGTTAAAAGGTATTTTAACCAGATTAAGCGATAAGAATTTGGGCTCATAAAACAAATCAATTGGGCGTAATTTTTTTTTCATAGAATGTATTATTAAGTTGTGAGTTTTCTGTTATTCCTATGTATTTGAAACATTATTATTTGTTGTTTGATTCGGTCTGCATTTACAAACAAAATCCCGCGTTCGATTTTCATCAACATTGGAGAATACCTGCACTCATGCTTGTCGCGTTTTTCACCATTTCCTCATCAACCAATGTCGCATTTCCAAAATCATCCATTTCGGGTTGAACGGCCATTTGCCGGAAACTACCCATGGAAAAAAGAAAGGATGGTCGTTGAGATTTGTACACATTACACAAAATCTGTAAGCTTTTTAATTCGTGTGTCTTCAGATTAACCACAGATAAATTGAGTGTTAAATTTCAGATCCTTTCCCCTTACCAACTTCTTTTTGATGGACCATGTGCCAGTATTGTTCTCATCAAGATTAATTCATACATGACTATCGGCCCCGATCAGAAGTGGATTTTTATTGGTTAAAATGCTAAAAATTGACATCGGAAATGTTCAAATTATCTACCATTGGGGCAATAATTTGGAAGTCCTACTAAAAAAAATAATTCTTAACAACTCGAATTCTTCTTGGTAACGACATGTGTAGATGTATAATTTTCGGATATTTAGAATCTTTTTACTTCCTAATAAGTGAAATTCAGTCTTAATAATTCACTATATATATCATAATATATAATATATAGCAATGTTTTGTGGTTTTTGAGTTTATCTTTGGTGCAACTAAATTTTCACTTGATCCGAATGACAGCAACAATTGCGACCTTTATTCTATTAATCATTTATTCTTCGTTTTCTGTTGTACTTGCATTCACTATTCTGGCACTGAATAGAAAAAACCTGGTATATATTTTCCTTTTTTTTCTCCTGCAAGTGTTCTATGTTTTATCTCCCGCGGTTGCTATATTCAATGTTTATATCGAATATCTTCGGTTGGTTGTGGGACCGATAAAGGTGATTTTAACTCCATTGATTTTCTTTCACATTAAAGGATTAACTCAAACGGAAAATAAAATCACCTTAAAAGAATCCTTGCATTTCATACCCGCTGTTATAGTTTTTATTATTACCCTAATCATTTACTTTGGATATCCCGACTGGAAGGTTCTGAGTACGGCCGACTTTTACAAGGCGAAGGTTGAAGGGAATTTCCAATTTACCTTTTTAATTATTATAACCCGTGTTATAGTCTTCTTTCAGGGAATCTTTTACGCCCTGATGATATACAAACTATTTAAAAGGAACGATTTTACCTTGCGACAATTCGTTTCTGATATCTCCAAAAAGAACATGATCTGGATCAGATCGACGGCCATATTGGTTGGAATAAGGGGCTTGACCACCGGAGCCGAACTGTTTGGAGCCTATAGTATTCCGTCGGTATTTGCAATATATTATGTATTTTTAATTGGCTTTTCGTTCTATATTTTCTTTCAGGCACTTGTTCATCCTGACATCACCTTTGTTGGTGCCACTATTCCGGAAATGAATAATCCAGCTGCAATTGAATATACCAGAGAATCTAAAACTGAACTGAGAATACTGGAAATCTTTAAAGAGAAAAGGCTTTTTTTAAGACCTGAATTAACGCTTCAGGAAGTATCTGATGAATTATCGGTTCCCAAGCACCGTTTGACACAACTCATAAAATCAGGTGGATATAGTAATTTTTATGCCTTTGTGAATGAGCACCGAATTGATTTTAGTAAAGAATTGTTGATTAACCTTCCGAATTATTTATCTGTGGATTCGGTTGTTGTTGATTCTGGATTTCAACATAAGTCCACTTTTTATCGGGTATTTAAGGAAGCAACAGGACTATCACCTAAGGAATTTAAGGAAATGAATTCCCATTGCTAAGTATTGTATCAACGATTCATCGAACCAATAAGTAGCCTATGTGCAAATTTCATGGCTGAACGCACAAAACCACATTGGAAGGAAAGCATTTGGAAAATAATCGCCTAGCAAGTCATGTACTTGAATTGCGTAATTTGGGCAACTGGTTATTAGCTTTTACGCAGCAACTTGGCGGTCATTTATATGATGTTGACATAGAATATTGTGTTTAATCTTCCAATAGTTAACTGGTTATGCCTCCTGTCATTTGTTATTGGAATAAATAATGTCATGAGATAAAATAGGTTGTTTGTTGCAATCTAGCGATATCAAGATATTTTAGTTCTTTGTTTTTATATTTAGGATACGATTAATCCTAAGTGTTCTCCTTTTTTCATTTTAGATCATCAAAATGAATGGTTCGTGTATTTTAACCATTTTTTTAGCATTGAGTACTACCAATAAACTTTAATTTTATTTTTTTTTAGCCAATGCTTTTAAACAGATTCATCCTTCTTTTTATTCGAATTGGCTTGCATTATGGAGCGCTACTTTTTATTAACGTGGTGTAGCAAAATTTTGATTGAAATTGGGCTATACTTTGTCGAATTTATTTAGACTTTAAATTTATGAGAACTTAATAGGGTAGAATGCACTAAAACAGAGAAAGAAAACAATAACAAAAGTTAATGTATCGGTAGTAATGATAAATAAAGAATTGGATTGGTCACAAATATTAACCAGAAAGGTTGCGAACATACCGCTTACAGAAGAGCGAAGCACAAACATAGATATTTCGGTTACAATAGGTAACCGGTGCGAGACTCCTATGTTTTGCGATTCTGCATTTATATTGGAAATGTGTGAGGATTTGTGTTTTCAGCCCAACGAGCTGCTCCAGGATGATAATTTTATTTGCTCATATAAAAAAATGGCGAATGCATTTCCTATTTTTAATAAGAGATGCATGTTGGATATTGATGGAGATACCCTCGATGTTAGCCTCTTGAAAAGATCAACAATTGGTGCATTTTTTATCAGTTTAAATAGTGCGTACTCTAGCTTTTCGAAATCTGAGAATCAACACTATCATAGAATTCTTTATGGAGCAAAATTACCAGTCTGCCCATCTCAAAAAGGGATTGTAGATGTACGAAAGATTTTAGATTTTAAATATTTCACTGTCGAATGGATTTATTCTATCCGACAGCTAAGAACAGATATCCCTTTTGGAATTCGGATTCCTGCAAATTTTATTGAACAGGATTTAGTGCTGGCCATGTTTTGTGAAGTTGATTTTGTTATATTTGATTGTACGGATACTGTCATGCAAGGCGACAGTATTACTCCGCAAGTGCCATCTCTGGCAACAATAATTAGGGCTGTTAAAATATTGACACAACTAAATTGTGACATTAAAATCATTATTCGTACTCCGAATATGTTGTCTGGTGATTATTTTAAACTGTTTGCTCTAGGCGTATCTCTTGTGCTAATCAAAGATCCTGATCGACAGTTTAATGATCATTCTCATTTTACGGAGCTTGATTTAAAGCGAATTTGTGAACTAAAAGAAAAGGCGCGCGCTCAGTTGAAGAATGATATCCATGAATGTGGTTCTACCAAGTTGAGTGAAGTATCAAAAAAAAATCTGTTAACAACATCCACTATGATCAGAGATTTAACAAATATACCCACTGTTACAGATTCTGATTCTGTGTTATTACCTTTATATCATATGAGATCCAATTCTAAAATGAAGAAGTTGGGTTTCTGATAGTTTCTTTGATGTCATCTGGAAATTATGATTCTGATAAAGAAATAAATCCTTAGCTAGATGTAATTCAACCTGTGAGCTGGTTATGAATTTGAGCTTTAACTGGTATCAATCGCAGCAAAAAGGATAGAATTAACCATCGGAAATCCATTAAAAGAAATACGTATAGTTCGAAAAGAGAATTTCATGACGTTAGGGTTCCCTATCTTGCCGGTAGTTGTGAGTACACGTATTCAAATAGTCAATTCATAAAAACCTTCGTTTTTAGATAAAGTTACTTCAATAGTCTGATCTAAATGTGAAGTTTGGTATTGAGCTAAATTTCGTTTTTCCCAATAAGCTCAATATGCAAAAATGCCAGTAGCAACGAGTCGGATAAGTCTTTAATTCGGTACACTTGTGAATTTGATAATTATTCTATTGTAATAATATCTGTTCTCCATTTAAGTGCACTATTGGATGCCAACAGTATTCTATTTTAGTGAAATTCGCATATTTTTTTGATTATTTAATCCACATCAGGATTCCTAATGTGGATTAAATTCCTTTTTAAACACTTAAAATCTACTTCATTTTCAATATTTCATATTGATGCCTTTCGGGATAGCATTTGACTGTTGACATTTTTGCTTATGGCTATATTTGAGAATAAAATTCTTCGTGATGGGTACAGGTTTAAGTGAAAATTATAATCAATCAAGTAGGGTGTTAAAGTACACGATACTGATTGTTTTTTGTACTTTATTGGCTGCTAGTTCTGTTTGCATTATTCCACTGGAAAGTTTGGCAGGGGACATTGTAATTGGGAAATCTAGTCTGAAAGTTAGTAATGGCTCGTCAATCGTTTTCCCTGGAGGTTTGAAAGTGGTAGAAGGTGCTTCTGTAGTTAATAACGGGAAAGTATTCTTTTCCAACAAAAATAATTCTGAATTCAATTTAGGTAGTTTACTGGATGGTGTAGGGCTATACAGTATTATGGGTAACGCCGACATTACAGTAAGTGGAGTAGGGTTTTCGTCTTTAAATGTAAACAGCGGAAAGTCTGTTTTTGTTGATAGCGATTTAAGTATTGTTGAGAAATTGACTCTTACAACTGGTATTGTTGACGTTGCAACTGGGAAAAAACTAAAGATTCTTAGTCAAGATAAAGATGCTATCGTTTTTAATAATTCATACGGAAATCAGAGCTTTATACAAGGAACATTATCCCGGAACGCAAGCGCCGGAGTTTCCTATACTTTTCCTATTGGAACAACGTTCAGTGGTTTTCATCCATTCTCGGTTGACGGGTTGGTTTCTCCCGATTATATCTCGGTTTCGTACATGCCTGATTTTGATGACAAGTGGAACAGCTTGCATGAAATAAGTAAAGGTGTCAGTTTGGTCGATGTTGGGGGCTGGCAAGTAGCTACTGGGATTTCAGGTACAACTTTTCGTCCTTACTTATCCCTTTTCAATACAAGTGGCATCATTGATGGAAACTATATGCTGTTTTATACTGCAGACCTGGATGCCTCTCCGGTAAAGTTCACCCTTGATAACAATTCACGATTAGCAGGAAATAATATGGTCACATCAAAAATGGGGGCATATTCTGCTGGAATATTTGCCTTAAATGCTTTAAAAACAGAGGTTAATCCGGATGGGGTGAAAATTCCTAGGTTAATAAATTTTATTGTTGCTGATGGATCTGGGCGGACAACTTTTGAAGTTCCTGATATCGAAAATTATAAACAGGTTGTTCTGAGCGTATATAACCGTTTTGGAAGTAAGGTATATGAAAGCAACAGTTATGCAAATGATTTTGATACACGAAGATTTCCGCAAGGGACTTATTTCTATGAATTAACCTTGATTACAAAGGAGGAGAAAAGAGTATTGGTTCGGAACATAATAGAAGTAGCACGTCGTGATTAGTTATGTTCCTTACGGATAGACTTATTGCCTTTGCTAAATCCATAAAGTTGGTACTAAAATAAAAATAGAATCGTGAAAAAAAAATTACCTGGAAAATGGATAATTGTTATTTTATCAGGCTTGTTGACCTTATCTGGTCAACGGGAAGCCTGGTCGCAGGGTGCGACTATGCACACTCAGGGGATTACCCAGCAGGAGTTTATAAACCCCGCATATAGTTCGTTTAAAGATCAGGTGACTTTTTCTGTCTATAACCGGATGCAGTGGAAGAGTGAGTATAAAAATAGTCCGGAGACTCAGGCAGCCAATTTATTTGTGCCAATAAGCACATCCCGGCTGGGAGTGAACCTGGGGCTTATCCGGGAGGATATTGGGTTGCGACAAACAGCAGAATTTAAGTTGAGTTTGTGCCACAACCTCCGGCTGACACAACAAGGGTATATTGCTTTTGGATATAGTGTCGGATTTCTTCAAAACAAACTGAACCGGGATAATATAATAAGTTATTTGGATGAAGACCCGACTTCCCTGCTTGCCTCAATTTCTGAATACGATTCATTTAATCCAACCGTGTCTCTGGGATTGTTTTTTCTTGCCCCTAAATGGTATATGGGAATAAGTTCAATGGCAACAAATATTAGTAGAGGAATGAGTAGTGGGTCACAATACCTTCCTGGTTTTGATTTCTCGGGTGGTGGTCTGTTGAGGCTGAATTACTTATTGCGTTTTCGTCCAACAGTAATTGTAAAGTATTATAACGAAAGAGGATTTAAGTCGGAAAATGGAGTAATAATCAAAAATTATAAGATACCTCCGATTTATGACATTGGTGCCAATTTATTATTTGCTGACAAGGTCTGGTGTGGTACCAGTTATCGAATCAACCAGTGTCAAACATTTTCGGTGGACCTTTTATTAGGGAAGGCAAAAATTGGATATACGTTTGAGTTGGGGCTTGGTGATGGACTTTATCAATTTAATTCTCAAGGAATTCGGCTGGCTTATTCACTTAAGCATAAGTCAGGAAAAAATTATAGGAAGTTCCATTATGGACAGTTCAATCCCAATGGATCAGGTTCGTTTATTTATTAATCAATAAGCAAATACTTAACTACTTTATACGATGAGAAAAATCTACTTAATTCTAGTAATCATTTTATTTGGTGCTCAAATAGAATTATTTGCACAGGAAGACGGGGGTGTAAGCATCGGAAAGGGAACAGAAGATGCCCATCCGAGTGCGATACTGGAGTTGGTTTCCAGCAATAAGGGTTTACTCATACCCCGGTTGACGAGTACCGAACGCCAGGCTATAAGTTCGCCAGCCAGCGGATTGCTGGTTTATGATACTAATCTGGCTAATTTCCAGTACTGGACCGGAATTAAATGGAGTGCAGTTCCAGGAGTTAGTTTTACTTCAGGAGCTACTGTGCCTTTGAAAGCGATGGAAGGGGATCTGTTTTATAATACAATTGATGATAAGGTCCAGATTTATGTGGCCAGTACATGGAAGGATGTAGGATCTAAAGCTCAGGTGCTTCAGTTGAACAGTACAACTTTGAAATTGCTCGAAGCTGGCAAAGCAACGGGCAGTGAGGTTGACCTTTCCGCTTTTATGCAGTCATTATCGCTGGATGGGTCTAAACTCACGATATCAGGGAAAAATACGGTTGATTTGAAGGACATTAATACAGATAAACAGACTTTATCTCTTAGTGGTACGATTCTTTCTATTACCGACGGTGGAGCCGGTGTTGATTTTGCTCCTATTTTGTCAAATACTACTGCTTCTAATGTTAAAGTTACGCCAACTGCTGGAATAACCTCAACCAATGTTCAGGCTGCCTTACAAGAATTGCGAACATCAATCTATAGTCGTACTGATAACGATAACCAGCAACTAAGTGTTACTGGCAATAAAATTACCATTTCAAATGGGAACACAATAACCTTACCCGCAGCTGTCACCGGAGGTGATATGACAATGACCGTTTATGACACGAATGGGAACAACAAGGTTGATGTGGCCGAATCGGTTGTTGATGGCGCTGTTACAGCTACTAAGTTGAATCAGATGAGTGCAACGAGTGGTCAGGTGCTTGGGTGGAATGGAAGTGTATGGGAGCCTACATCAGTATCGGGTACCGACGATAAAGTAAAGGTTGCCGGATCGGCTACCGCCAAACAGTTAAGTAATACTGATTTTGATGCTGCTGGCACTGATATAGCTATTAAAAATGGTGCAATTACAACGACTAAAATAGCTGCCGATGCTGTTGAAACCGCTAAAGTTAAAGATGGTGCCATTACCCCATTAAAACTGGATGGAATTTCTACTGCCGCCCCTGGCGCATCTTATGCTATCACATCCAATGGCGCAGGAGGGTTTCAATGGACTGACCTATCATCGGGTGTACCTGTAAATGCAGGTAACATTGACTTGGCTCAAGGTAGTATTTTGGTTGGTAACTCTTCGGATAATGCAGTAGCAATTGATGCTAAAGGTAACGCGAAAATTTTAATCGGAAATGGAACAACGGTCACCAGTCAATCGCTGGTTGGTGATGTGAGCATGACCAATACGGGTGCCGTTACAGTTACTCAAATTCAGGGAAAACCGGTTTCTGCAACGGCACCAAACAGTGGTCAGGTTCTGACTTACAATGGCTCGCAATGGATACCCGGAGCTGCCGGTTCAACCGTGGCAGATGCCAGCCCAACAGTTAAGGGTATTGTAATGCTTACAGGTGATTTGGCTGGAACGGCCAGCTTGCCAACTCTTGCTACCACCGGTGTAACAGCCGCATCATATGGTTCTTTAACAGCTATTCCGACATTCACGGTTGACGCTAAGGGACGGTTGACTACGGCAAATACGGTATCTGCAACAAATTTGGCCATTGCAGGTGATGTTACCGGAACCCTTGGATCAGCTACTGTTGCCAAACTTCAAGGAAAATCAATTTCTACAACGGCACCAATCAATGGGCAGGTGCTGACTTATAACGGCACACAATGGATACCTGCCAACGGTTCAACCGTTTCGGATGCCAGCACTACAGTCAAAGGTATAGTTCAGTTAACGGGCGATTTGGCAGGAACTGCTGATGGGGTTACAGTTGCCAAAATTCAGGGTAGTCCAGTTTCCAATGCTACTCCAATAACCGGACAGGTTTTGTACCATGATGGAAGTAACTGGGTGCCTTCTGATGGGGCTGGCATTTCCATCGCTGGCGATGTTACCGGAAACCTTGGGGAAGTTACTGTTTCCAAAATCCAGGGAACGGCGGTTTCAGCAACAGCACCAACACTCAATGGTCAGGTACTGTCCTATAATAGTACTACCAAGCAATGGGTGCCTTTATCACTTGCTTCGTCTTCAGATAGAAAAGTTGGTGTTGGTATTTCTGATGCTGATCCGGCTCAGTTGGATCCTGCCTATTTTGTAAACGCAGGATCAGCAACTTCAGGGATTGCTATTAAAGATGCTGCGGTTACCTATTCCAAAATTCAAAATGTATCTGCCGCCAAGCTGTTGGGGCGCAATGCTTCAACAGCCGGGGCACCCGAAGAAATTACGATCGGCGACGGTTTGAGCCTTAACGGAACTACACTTTCTATTTCTAAAAATGTTGTTTTTGTGACTACTCCTACTTATACCGTTCTCCCAACCGATTATTGTGTGATAAGTAATTATGTAGGTTCCCTGACTGTTGTTTTACCAACTCCTGATGCCAGCATGAAGGGACGTGAACTCGTTTTTATTGAAGATACAGGCGGTGGGCCTATCAATTTTTCTGGTGCCTTGAGCGGGCAGGCAGTACCCATATGTGACATCAATGCTGGTATCAGATTATTTTGTTCTGGAGTTAAATGGTATAATATAACTGGATATTAAATTATTGATTATGATGAAAGTTTTATACACCTTGCTTTGTGTCTTGTTTTTAAATGTTGCTGCTATAGCACAAATCAGGACGAATCAACCTGTTGGTGGAAATATATCCAGTAGCTCTGCTTTTTTAGATGCCTCCAGTAGTTCTACATGGAATAACTCGACCAATTATAATCTTGGCAGGGGTTTGCTTTTCCCAAGGGTCGATCTGACCAGGTTTAGCTCAATGGCTTATGCTGGATCTATTCTGCCTAACAATTATCCGAGTCGTTTTGACGGGATGGTTGTGTATAACTCAGTTACTGGTATTGCAGCTATAGGCGGCACGGCTGTTACTCCGGGCTTTTATTATTATTCCAATCAATCGACAACAAATGTTAATGCGGGAACCTGGGTTCGTTTGCTCGATACGAATGGGGCGACCTCATCCGCTTCTGCTTATTTCGGAACATTGGAAACCAATACCCCAACGGTTGGCGATATAACTGCACTTACCACCGGGACTATAGAAGGCGGTGCTTATGTTGGAAATCTGGTCTTCAATGTATCAACTGCCGGATATTTTACATTTGTCGTGCCTGCCTCATGGAGAAACCCCTTATTATGGATTGACGGTGAAGAAACAATGAATGTAATTCATCCGGTGAAACTTGTGGTGATTGGTGATGTCAGTTACCTGGTGTGGCAAACTGATATAAGCTTACCATCGGGGAAAGTGGTGACCGTTAATTAATCGACAACTCGTCCCAAGTTATACGTGTGTCCTTGATTTATATATCTCATTGTTAGTCTATTATTACGTGTGACTGCAAGTCAGATTAAGATAAATACATATTGCTTAAGTTTTAATTTTAAAAAAAAGATCATGAAAAAGTTTACTTTATTGGCAGGTTTATTACTTGCAATGGTGGTTACAGCGACAGCGCAGTCGGCCTCGACTAAAGTGTCGAAAACGATTAAGGTTTTCGATTGGTTGAACGCCGCGGTTGTTGACGGAAACCAGGTTGAAGGCGGTTTGCATTCGTATGTGAATTGGGCCGAAGTGACAACAGGCGCTTCTGCTAAGTTAAAAATTGCCCAGGTTAAGATTGGTATGGTAATCACACTTACCGATATTGCTGGTGATAAATCGATTAAACCAGCAAGTTACCGGTTGAAAACATGGACTACCCCAACAGCCCTTCCGACGGTTAAAGAGTGGGAACGTATTGGGGATATGATTGTGGTTGCCGATATTGCTGCCCGTGATTTGTTGATTACCGGGCCTGCTAATGCAAGCCTTGCAACCGGAACAACTGTGATGGTGAAATCAAATGCGATGAGCATTCCTGAATTATTTGTTTATGTGAATGGATTGGTCGATGTGAACGGTGATGGTTCTTTAACCGCTACCGATTTGTGGTACTCCCTTTCAAGTACCAGTACTACTTCTTCTGGTTATATTTTGTTCGATAATCAACCTGTTGGTACCACACCTGCTTCCATTTCAGCAAGTAGTGGTTTTTATGATGGGATAACATCCGCTGGTGCTGTCACAATTGGAACTTCCAAAAGGTTTACCGCTATGCCTACAACTCTTGCTTTAGAATATGATCTCGTTGCTGGCATTACTACTTTAAACAACGTCCCTATTGTTGCTTTACCTGCTGCCTGGGCAAGCCCTTCTTTTTATGTGAGCGATGGTACAGGCCTTTTCCAATTGCAGGACTGTTGGATCAAAACTTACCTGACAATAGACAACACGAAGTATCAGGTTTGGACCGCCGACAATGCTTTTTCGAATGGTACTGCTGGTGTAGCGTCAGGTACATTCAAATTGGTTATACGTTAAGGTATCTGAATATTATTTAGATGAATATATTTTAAACAAAGGGTCTCTGCATTAAAAATTTTCCTGTTTGCTTGCTTGGCAGGGACCCTGGTTTAAACTATTCAGGAGAAAGGTATGGTGTATTTAATTAAATATTGCCTTTGATGGATTGGATTTTCTGAAAAGGGAACTGCGTTTTTGAATGAAACAATCAAAAAGAGGGTCGTTAAAATTTTAGAGTCCGTTCGGAAGTAGTGAATGATTGGCAACTTGATGTTGTCGTTCCGTTCGGAAAAATTAATGGGTGAAAAGGCATTTGCCGGATATGTTTCAAATACTATTAGGCTAAAGAATTGCCGGACTTCCGAATTACAAATGAAGTTGCATTTGGGTAAGGAGAAAAGAAACTTAAATAATTGCGATAATGAAGAAGATTTACTTTTTATTTATTTTACTGCATATAGGTGTGGTTTTTGGCGTGGTAGCACAAGATGTTACCAAAGTATCAAAACCCATTCTACCCTTATCGAATGTGCTTCCTGTGGTTTACCAGGACAATGTAAAAGGAGGGTATCATCAGGTAGCCAATCTGGGGGAACGCAATGCCTTGGTTCCTGCCTTGAAAGAGGTTGGGATGCTGGTATGGCAGCAGGATACCCGCGGTACCTACCAGTGGGACGGCTTTGCCTGGAGGCAAGTTCAATTGGTGCGGAACTGGGAAGAAGGGTCTGCCTTTATCGCCGGTGATATCTTTCTGTACAACAATGCCAGCTTGGTGATTGCCATTGCCAATGGAACAATTGCTGCGGGCGACAACCCGTTGACCGATACCACCCATTGGGCCAGTATATTGGCTTCATCCCTCGCTTCAGGACAAATACTTGTTGGCAATAATTTAGGCGTAGCCACCGCCGTAGATTTAAGTGGGGATGTAACCCTCAGCAACACAGGCGTGTCAGCCATTGGCGCAAACAAGGTTTTAGCCGGTATGCTTGCCACTGATGCGGTAACTACCGATAAAATAAAGAATAACGCAGTCACTCCGGGTAAACTGGCCGGTGGTGCTGCAAACCAGGTACTTACTACCGATGCAGGCGGAGCCGCTTTGTGGCAGGACTTTTCGTCGGTACAGGATGGTACTGGAACCGATGACCAGGAGATTACCATAAGTGGGAACAATTTATCGATTGAGCGGGGCAATACCGTTGACCTCAGTGCCTTTAAAGACAATACCGATGAACAAACACTGTCCAATGTTTTAAGCAAAGGGAACAGTGCAGGCAACACGATCATAACCGGGCTTGGCACACCAGTAGCAGCCAGCGATGCTGCCACGAAAGCATATGTTGATTTGGAACTGGGGGGAGTAGAGCGCCAGTTAAATAAAAATACAATTAATGGGTATGTTGGTTTGGGATCGGATGGTAAAATCGACCAGATTTACCTTCCGGCATTAACCTTGAATTCAACACATACCGCAGCCAGTCAGGCTGCACAGTTAGGATTATCTGTGAATAAAGGAGACATAGCGATCCGTACAGATGTAAATAAAACATATATAAACACAACCGGGAACAACAGCTCGATGGGCGACTGGACCGAATTGACCAGCGCTTCGAACGGGGTTAGCAGTGTAAATGGTTCTACCGGTTCGGTATTGCTCGATTTATCATCGATATTATCTCAGGGTTCCGATGCTGCCGGGAAAAAAATATCTAGTGTTGGAACACCCGTAAACGATCAGGATGCGGCAACCAAAAACTATGTGGATACGCGTGTGGGGACGATAATCGATACTGACGATCAGAATATGACACTGATCGGAACTGTTTTGTCGATTGAAGGAGGGAATACCGTTGATTTGAGTGTGTTTAATGATAACACCGATGCCCAGACCTTAAGTCATGTGCTTGGGCAGGGCAACAATGCCGGGGGAGTATTGATTAGCGGTTTGGGTACTCCTGTGGCGGTAAGCGATGCTGCCACAAAGGGATACGTCGATTTAACGTTGGTTGGCGGTGAACGTCAGTCAAATAAAAATATGGCCGATGGTTACGTGGGTTTGGGTTCTGATAAAAAAATTGATCAGCAATATTTACCCGGAATTACTTTAAACTCCACCTATACGGCCTCGGGCTTAGCAGCCCAGTTAGCTTTGCCGGTAAGCAAAGGCGATGTGGTTATCCGTACCGATGTAAATAAAACATACATCAATACCAGTGGAAACAATGCCTCGATAAGCGACTGGGCCGAGTTACTGACCGGAAGCGGTGGTGTAACCAGTGTAAATGGATCGACTGGTTCGGTTATCCTCGACTTGTCTTCAATTTTATCGCAGGGAGCCGATGCTGCCGGAAAAAAGATTACCAGCCTGGCAACCCCAACCAATGCGCAGGATGCTGCAACAAAAGCGTATGTAGATACCCGCATGGGAAGCCTGGTTGATACCGATGACCAAACAGCCGCTGAAGTTACCTCCGTAGCTTCGGGCGATGTTGCCGCTACCGATGTGCAGGCTGCTATTACCGAACTTGCCACAGAAAAGCTTGCTGCAACGGCTACATTTAGTGGCGATGTGAAGGGAACTTATAATGCAACCACGATTGATGCCAATAAGGTATTGACAGGCATGATTAAAGATGGGGAGGTGAAAAATGCCGATCTGGATAAAACGAACATCCCGTTGAGCGGATTTGGTGTTGCCACTTCCGACATATCTATGGGTAACGGAACAATCAATTATAAGCTTATCAATGTGTTAAACCCAACCAATGCGCAGGATGCAGCCACCAAAAAATATGTGGACGATGCCATTGTTACAGGAGCGCCTGATGCAAGCGGAACGGTTAAAGGTATTGTGATGCTGGCAGGCGACTTGACCGGTGATGCCAGTTCACCACAGCTTGCTGCTGCTGTAGTTGGCGAACCGGAGCTTGCCACCGATGCGGTAACTACAGCTAAAGTAAAAGATGGAAATATTACCCCGGCCAAGTTGGCGAACCTGGGCGATGGTAAAATTTTGGTGGGCGGAACTACTGCAAACACAGCAGTTTCGGTCAGTGGCGATGCTACGATGACGAACGCCGGGGCGGTAACCGTCAATAAAATTAAAAACATTCCTTTGGATTTTTCAACAGCTCCGGCAAACGGCGAGGTGTTGAAATACAACGGTACATCATGGATCCCAGCTGAAGACGGTGGTGTTGCCGACGGAACAACAGCAAACAGCACACTGTATTGGGACACTGCTTCAGGAACATGGAAAGAATCAGCCGATTTGATTAATAATGGCGGTAACCTTACTGCTTCCGGAAATATAACCTTGTCGGGTAACCTTACCGCATCAGGAAACGGTTCGTTTTCTGGCGATTTAACCGTCACAGGCGGAAGTGTCATTTCTTCGGCAGCAACCGGTAACATTTTTAATACAGGGGTTACAACACTTAATGTTGGTGGGGCTTCTACTGCCGTTTCAATTGGGGCCACAACAGGTACAACTACCGTTAAAAATAACTTGAGGGTAGGAAACGGTACCCCGGCCATTGCAACAAGCGCCGAGGATGCCTACGTTGAAGGCAACCTCGAAGTGGATGGCCCCGTTACCATTGGGCCTTATACCATGCCCAATACCGATGGTACAGCCAACCAGATCCTAAAAACAGATGGTTCAGGAACTTTAGCCTGGAAACAACTGGCAACTTATACCGAATCGTTTGAGGTTGCTGCCGCACCGGCAACAACATACACATTAACGAAAACAGCATTGGTAGGTGATACGGATTTTAGCTGTCGGGTTTCCTTAAACGGGATGGAATTAAATGAGGGGCAATACAATGTAACGGCAACACAAATTGTGATTGGTGCTTCACTGGTGTTGGCTCAGTACGATCAATTATCCGTAACCTATACTTATTGGAAATAGCTGCGGGGTCAGGGTTTCACTTCGGGTGAAGCCCTGACTAAACGAATCAAAATAAAGTTTCCGGTTCCTGAATGTTTCACTTCGGGTGAAGCCCTGGTTACAAGGTTTTAACAAAAAAATAGTACAAGATATGAAAAACGTATTACTGGTATTTGCTTTTTTAGTTGCAGCGCAGGTTTCCTTTGGGCAGGCTACACCCTGTCTGAAATATCGTATTGCCAACAGTACCACGGTAATGGGGGTTAATATGAGTGTTGGCACGCAGGTATTCGATGTGGCAAACCAGAAATTGTATGTGGCCATACGTGCCGTACCTTCCACAGTTACCCTGGCATCGGGCCTGGCCGATGCCAACCCCTATTTTAAGGAGATGGGACGGAGTATAGTGTCGATGAAATTTTCGCCCGGTAATGTGTCTATTGGCGGTACCCTTTACGCAGGCAGCACCGTTAACGGTAGCTACGCTTGTTGTGGCCGGCCAGGCGCCCGGTACGCCTGAAGGCTCAACAACCTTTAAGTGGTTACAGGCCAACGATGCTGACGGGTCAGGGAATTTAAAAATGGTAGCGGTTTATCCAGGGTTTAACCTCGGGTGAAGCTCTGGATAAAAGGTTTAAACAAAAAGTATAACAAGATATGAAACGAGCATGTTTAGCAACAAACACACAAACGTATGAACAATTTCATGCGGGTTCTCCCGATTACATCGGGACAGGCAGCCAGCCTTTAAAAAACAATCTGGTACGGATGAAAAACGTAGTACTGGTATTTGTTTTTTTATTTGCAGCGCATGTTGCCTTTGGGCAGGCTACACCTGTTGCCTATTACCGTATTGCCAACAACGCTACTGCCATAGGGGTTAATATAAGTGTTGGCACGCAGGTATTCGATGCGACAACCCAGAAATTGTATGTTGCCCTTCGTGCCGTACCTTCAGCAGTTACCATAACAACAGGCCTGGCCGATGCCAGCCCCTATTTTAAGGAGATGGGCGGGGGTACACTGTCGGTGAAACCTTCGGCCAGTAACGTGTCCATTGGCGGAGGCCTGTACGTGGGCAACACCGTTACCGGTAGTTATACCTTTGTGTCCGACGAGGTGGCCAATGCGCTCGAAGGCTCAACAACCTTTAAGTGGTACCAGGCCAACGATGCTTTAGGAACAGGAAAATCGGTCCTTGCGGGGGCTACCACAACGAGCTACCTGGTTGGTTCGCTGGCCGGAAAATACCTGGCTTTTGGGGTTACCCCGGCAAACACCATACCAGCTACCGGCGCCGAGGTACTCAGCAGCCCATGGCAATACATATATGCGACAGGGGTTACAGCCAGCCTGAGCCTGACCACTGACCCGGGACTTTACGCCGGACAGCAGCTTACGCCCGTACCCACCTTTACCCCTGCCACTGCGGGCACTTGCGATCAAACGGCCAATGCCACCTATACCTGGTACCGGAACAGTTCGGCCAGCAAAACAGGCGCCACAACCATTTCAACCGGTACGGGCACCTCGCCCGGCTACACGGTGCTCGATACCGATATAAATCAGTACATTGGCCTGGAGGTAACACCCGATGCCACCTGTAATGCCGCAGTTACCCCTGGCATCGACTGGAAACAGGTACTGGCATTAACCCCCGTGTATGCCAATGCTACCCTTAGCGGCTTAACCGACAGCAAGGCTAAAACAGGCACCACCATAACAGCCGTAAAAGGTACTTACAGTACCACCCCAACCAACATTACTGCCAGCGAGGGCACCCCAACCTACCAATGGTATTGGGGCGCCGATGCCAGCGGCTCAGGCAAAACGGCTATTGCCGGGCAAACGGCCGGCACCCATGGGGTTGACAAGACCCTTTATGGCTACACCGATGGAAATTTCGTTGCAGTTGGCATTACCCCAAAAACATTGGGTGGCGCATCAGGCACCGAAGTACTCAGCAGCTGGGTACTGGTAAATACCAACCTGGCGCCGGTAGCCAGTGTTGTAACACAAACCGGTAGTTTGAACGTAGGGGCTGTACTTACAGGTAGTTATACCTATACCGATGCTGACAGTGATCCGCAGGGGACTTCTACATTTAAATGGTACCGGTCGGACAACTCGAATGGCGCAGGTGCAACCGAAATTAGCGGGGCTACCAATACTACCTATACCCTAACAAGTGGTGATGCCGGAAAATACATTGGTTTTGCGGTAACCCCGGTTGCCAGTAGTGGTATCACAACCGGAAGCCAGGTTATAGCCGGTACTTTTTCCGGACCGGTATTAAATAGTGGCACACCAGTGGTTGAACTGGCCAGCACCAGCGGCCGTGTATGGATGGACCGAAATATAGGAGCCTCGCAGGCTGCCACCAGCAGTACCGATTATTTGGCCTACGGTTCGCTCTTCCAATGGGTGCGCAAGGCCGATGGGCACGAAAAAATTAACTGGACCGGCGTTACTGCGGGTACTGCGGTAAATGGCTCCATTGCCGGGCCAATAGCCAGCACCAGCCCCGCACATTCGTTGTTTGTTCTTAACAGTAGTGGTACATACGATTGGTTAAGCACGCAGCAGGCTAACGGTAATTTGTGGTGGAGCGGCACAGCCGCAGGGGCCAACAACCCATGCCCAACGGGTTACCATGTGCCTACCAAGGCCGAGTGGGATGTTGAGTTGGCACAAGGAATAACAAATAGTACCAATGCTTACAGCAAATTAAAGTTGACTATGGCTGGCTTCCGCGACGGCGGTAGTGGCGGGTTCGGCGCTATTGGTAGCGCCGGCCTCTATTGGAGTAGTTCGGTTAATGGAGGAAGCGCATCGTACCTGGACTTAAGAGATAGCGGGGCCATCATGAAAGGCCTATACCGGTCGTGCGGCTTGAGTGTTCGTTGCGTGAAGGATCCGGTTCTTGGACCTGATGGTACTACGGAGGTGCTTAATTTGACCAGCACCAGCGGCCGCGTTTGGATGGATCGCAACCTGGGTGCTGCACGGGCAGCCACCGGCAGTACCGATTATTTGGCCTACGGCTCGCTCTTTCAGTGGGTGCGTGCAGCCGACGGGCACGAAAAAATAAACTGGACCAACAGTAGCGCCGGTACTCCGGTAAATGGTACTGTTGCCGGGCCAATAGCCAGTACCAGCCCAGGGAACTCGTTGTTTGTTACCACCAGCACCAGCCCTAACGACTGGTTAAGCACGCAGCAGGCTAACGGTAATTTGTGGTGGAGTGGTACTGCGGCAGGTGCCAACAGTCCCTGCCCAACAGGTTACCATGTACCTACCAAGGCCGAGTGGGATGTTGAGTTGGCACAAGGAATTACCAACAATGCCACTGCTTTCAGCAAATTAAAGCTCTCTAGTGCAGGCTACCGCATCAACAGTAGTGGTTTGGTCAGTGCTTCCGGTAGCTACGGCCAGTATTGGAGTAGTTCTGTGTATGCTGGGTCCCCAAGCTATTTGGAGTTATACAGTAGTAATGCCAGCATGAGCCCTGGCTACCGGGCGCACGGCATGAGTGTTCGTTGCGTGAAGGATGCTGCTGCTATTACTGCCGACGGTACCATATTGGTTGAACTGGCCAGCACCAGCGGCCGCGTTTGGATGGATCGCAACCTGGGTGCTGCGCGGGCAGCCACCGGCAGTACCGATTATTTGGCCTACGGCTCGCTTTTCCAGTGGGTGCGGGCAGCCGACGGGCACGAAAAAATTAACTGGACCGGCATTAGTACCGGTACTCCGGTAAGTGGTACTGTTGCCGGGCCTATTGCCAGCACCAGCCCCGGGAACTCGTTGTTTGTTACCAACAGCACCGCTCCTGTCGACTGGCTGAGTACCCAGCAAAGTGATGGCAGCCTGTGGTGGAGCGGTACAGCCGCCGGGGCTAACAGCCCCTGCCCAACGGGTTACCATGTGCCTACCAAAGCGGAGTGGGATGCGGAAGTTTCTGCCGGAATAACCAACGCATCCACTGCCTACAGCAAGCTGAAGTTGACTGTGGCTGGCTATCGCGACAACAGTAATGGCTCGCTCGCCTCTACCGGTAGCTACGGCAACTATTGGAGTAGCTCGGTTAATGGTACGCGCGTATCGTACCTGACCTTCGACAGTGGCTTTGTCACCGTAACCCTCAACGTCCGGGCATACGGCTATAGCGTGCGTTGCGTGAAGAATTAAAGGATTGAGTTCGCTCCGAAAACATTAAAATTAGTAATAAACACAAAGACACGAAGACACAATGAAATATAATATACAGAATAATAGGTAATTATAAATTTTAAATCTTCGTGACTTTGTGGCTTTGTGTTGAAAATTTGCTTCTCAGAGTAAACTCAGGAATTAAAGAATTCAATAATTCGAAGATGTGAGAATGTGAAAATGAGGATAGGTGGATTTTAAAATGAATTGATGATGAAGTAGATAGATAGCCCTGGGAGGGTTTCAAAATCCTGTCGGGGCTAAAAACGGAAGTTTAATAAAAAAAGTATGTTCAGGATAGCGTCAAAAATAGGAATTGATCTGGGAACCTCCTCGGTGATTGTTTTTGTGCACAAAAAGGGGATTCAGGTTCAGGAACCATCGGTGATTGTGGTGTGCGAGTCGAAAGGCAAAAACAACACGATGTGTTTTATCGGGGCGCAAGCGAAAGCGATGGTCGGTAAAACACCCGACCGCCTGATGGCACTGCGGCCCATCCGCAAAGGTGTAATTATTGACATGGAGGCTACCCTGATGATGATAAGTTACCTGATACGGCAAGTCACCCGCCGGCCAAAGATTAAAGGGTTAACACTGGTGGTGGGCATCCCTTTCAATTGCACCGAGGTTGAACGGAACGCGGTAAAGGAAACCTGTAAAATGGCAGGTGCAAGCGAAGTTTACCTGTTGGATGAGCCGGTAGCCGCGGCCATTGGGGCAGGCTTGCCCATTTTGGAATCGACGGCCAGCTTTATCGTGGATATTGGAGGGGGCACCACCGAGATTGCCGTAATGTCGGCAGGTGGTGTTGTTGTCGGGAAATCGGTTCCCATTGCGGGTGATGTTATGGATGAGGCCGTTATGCGGCTCTTAAAGGTCGGTTACAACCTGGTGATTGGCGACAATATGGCCGAAATAATCAAACTGACTATCGGTTCGGTATCGCCATTGATTGAAGAACTTTCGATGGAGGTGAGGGGACGCGACAGTTATACGGGTTTGCCTAAAACAGTGTCGGTTAGTTCGGAAGAAATCAGGACTGTTTTGATGGCCCCGGCGATGTCTATTGTTGATGTGATCAGGAAAATACTGAATGAAACGCCGCCCGAATTGTGTGCCGATTTAATCAGCAAAGGAGTGTTTCTGGCGGGTGGGGGGTCGCTGGTGCGGGGGTTCGATCAGTTTATTTCGGAGAAAATTGATTTGCCGGTTTTTTATGCCGAGGACCCTGCTACCTGCGTTGCAAGGGGAGTTGGCGAATACCTGAATGTATTGCAACGAAAGGATAAACGAAAGATTAATCATCAGCAGCTGGATTACCCGCTCGGCTAAAAACGGGATAAGGAATAAATGTTGTTTAGTTAAGAAAATAAACGATAAAAGATCGTCATTGCGAGACCCTAGCCAAAAATTTGGCCACAATGTGGAGATGACAGTGAAAAGATTGCTTCATTTCGTTACCCTCCATTCGCAATGACGGTTCTCATCATCGGAGCGTCTTTGCGAACAGCTTGTCCCAATATTGATCGGGAACCGAAGGGAGTGTGGCAATCTGTCATTGCGAGGAACGAAGCTAGCTGTAACACGCAGTAGATTGTTACTCCCGGGGACTCGGGATCGCAATGACGGCACAAACTAAACGGTAGTGAATAAGAAATAAGGAATAAGAAGCATAGGATTATAGAAACGGAGTTGGTATTGGTCTGGGTTTCACTTCGGGTGAAATCCGGACTTAGCCAATCTTCAGGATGAACTGACCAGCGTTTTTAACACGAAAAATTATAACCAAACCGAAGGAAACAAATGAAAAAGAGGAATTATATAGTGGCCCTGATTTTTATGCTGGCCTTGCAGGTGCAGGCACAGGAATACATTCGCGGAAGTTTTCCGGGTCATGCCAAACAGCCGGTAAGTCTTTTGGTATATAACGGGTTTCAGCGGCAGCAGATTGCCGAAACCACGGTGGATAGCCTGGGGAACTTTCGTTTTGCCTTCCCTGACAATTATTGGGGCGTGGCATTTCTTCAGTTTAACAAGGCCGAAGGGATCGAACTGATGATAACCAGTCCCAGGGGGTTTAAGGTGAGCGGAACAAGCATGTTCGAAATCGACCGGTTAAATTGCGAAAACAACGAGGCAACCCAAACCCTATATTCGTACTACAAGCAGCAGTTATCGCGCGAAAAAGCGTTGATGGGCTGGAAGTTTCTGGATAAGGTTTACCGCGAAGATGCTTACCTGAAACGATACAACAAAGCCGATGGCATAAACCGTGAAATCCGTTTGCTCGAAAAAGAGGGTACCGACTTTATACAGGTACTGCCCGAAAACAGCAACCTGAAATGGTATTTGCCGCTGGTGAGTTTTGTACGCGACATGCCCGTGTCGCTTCAGCGCGAGCCGGAACGGATTCCGCGCCACATCGATTTTTTTATGCACACCGATTTTAGCGACGAGCGTTTTTACAACAGCGGCCTGTTGCCTGTACTCATGGAAAATTACTTTTTCATGCTCGAAAACATGGGGAAACCGCTTGACTCGGTGTATGTAGAGATGAATAAAGCAACCGATTACCTGGTTAAAAATCTTCAGGCAAAAAGGCCAGCCTGGTTGCCTGATGCCGGTGTATTCCTGTTTAACCTCTTCGAACGCCGAAGCCTGTTTCCGGCAGCCGAACACCTTAGCCTGTTAATGTTGCAGCAGAATTCGGTTCAACTAAGCAACGACCTGGTGAATCGTTTTGAGGGCTACCGGACCATGAAAAAGGGCAATCGGGCTCCTGATATTGACTTTACAAAAGCTGTTGCCATACAAAAAGAAAAAAAAGATGATTCGCTGAACCGGTATTTGAAAGGATACGATTCGTTATCTGGAATCGGTACCAAATACAAGCTGGTGATTTTTGGGCAGGGCGGATGCTCCGATTGCGAAATGCAAATGCAGAAAATAAAACAAATGTATCCCGAAATACAAGCACACAAAATGGAAGTAGTATATGTATCGCTCGACTCTGAAAAATCGGGTTTCGAGCCTGTCGCCAACGAATACCCGTGGGTTAGCTATTTCGATTACGACAGCTGGAAGAGTAAACCGGTAACCGATTACCATGTCTTTGCCACGCCAACCATTTACCTGTTGGGCGAAAAGCTCGAAATACTTTACAAAGTGGTCAGCCCCGAACATCTGGAAGCAATACTGAAGGTGCTGGAATAAGGCAGGGTTCGGGTTTCGCTTAAAGCGAAGCCCTGACTACAAAACAATCTGGGATTATAAGTCGCGTTGGCAAATGAAGCTGATGGATGCAAAATTTAAAATAGAGTATATGAAACATTTATGGAGTATATCGTTAATCGTTTGCATGGCTCATACAGGGAGTATCCAGGCAAAGGAGTGGAATGCTGATCGTTCCGGAGCCCGGTCGGTTGAACGGGGTTTTAGTAATTTTAAAACAGACACCGTTCGTGATGCCAGCGCTAAGGAGGTGGTATTGCTTCCCTTTAATAGCGGCAAACAAGAGATGTCGCCAGCTATCAGCAACGGTTATTTGTATTATTTTGAGAGCAACGAGGAGTTTCTGAATACCCGGATTTTTAAGATCCCGATTGCCGATATACAACAACCGGCACCAAGAAAGCCCAAAGAGCTGGAGGTTGCCAAGTCGGATAGACACAAATATACCTATCTCAACTTTTCTTCCGACGGAAAAACCGTGTTGCTGAACGCGGTTAACAGAAAGACAGGGAACAATAATCTTTTTATCGGAAATGCCGACGATTTAACAACGATTGAGAAGTTGATCCCATTTGAATACAACAGTAAAAAATATTCTGTCGGACGGGCAACTATATCACCCGATGGGCAACTGTTGGTATTTAGTTCCGATAAATCACGGTCGGTAGGCAAACTGGATTTGTGGCTATGCAAATTAAAAAATGGAAAATGGCAAAGCCCTGAGAACATAGGCAGTTTGGTTAATACAATTGGAAACGAAATGATGCCTTTTTTTGTCAGTAATACCAGGCTGTGTTTTGCATCCGACGAGCATACCCGTTATGGTGGTTTCGACTTGTATTACACCGACCTGAAAGGGGACAGTTTCTCTCTTCCGGTAAATATGGGGCCTCAGGTAAATAGCAAGGACAATGAAAACGGCATCTGTTATTGCCCGCAAAACGGGTTATTTTATTTTACATCAGACCGCCGGACTAATAACGACATTTATTCATTCGCCGCCGGAACGGTTTTGCCGAAGCCGGGGAACAGCATGGACAATGTGAGCCCGCAAGCTGCGCCTGAAGTAACGAAACAGCTACTGGTTTCATCGGAAAAAAGCAATGTACCTGATCTGTTATCGGCCAATGAGCCTGAAGTGGCGCAAGATTCAGAACAAAAAGCCGGATCAGTTTTTGAAGATCAGGCCGAAAATGAAGGAGAGACACTCCTTCAGGTACCAACGAACGATACAACCGATTTAAACAGGCTTCCTGTTTTCGAAGATCGTGCCCCCGGACAGAAGGGATATTTTGCCATTCAGGTTATGGCACTTCCACCGAAATGGTTTGAAAAAGGATACTACCGGAAGGAATTGGATTCGATCAAAAAATATTATGTAGTACGTGAGGATGGATATGTGAAAATTCGCACCGGAAATTTTTCGTCGTACGAGAAGGCGATGGACTATGTGAAAGACAATAGGATTAAGGAGTTCTATATTGTCCGCATGACCAAGGGACAGATCAATGAATACCTGTAATCGGGGTTCGGATAGTACAAGCGTATTCAGAAGCGTAGCGGCATGAGTGGTTTAAGAGAACGGATTGCAGTTTAATTATTTAACTCACCTATTTTCTCATGAAAAAGACAATAGTATTAGCGGAAGACAATGAGATGTTGAGTAAGCTTTTAAGCTATCGTTTAGAAATTGACGGATATGTAGTAAAAGCTTTTACCGATGGGCTTGGAGCTGTTTTGTATATGCGTAATAATCAGTTTGATCTGTTAATTACTGATCTTCATATGCCAGTTCTGGACGGGTGGGTGATTATACAGACGGTGCGGGAGACTATATCCGAAACCGTTCCGATTATGGTTATTTCAGGTGCTTGTGACGAAAATTATAAATTGGAAATTTTAGAACTGGGGGCCGATGTTTATGTAACCAAACCAGTTTCAGCCGGAGAGTTAAGCATTCGTGTAAAACATCTTGTTTATAATAAAAAACAGCGTGAAGATGGAAATGTATAAGAAATTAAAATACCGCCATTTGAAGCAGGCGCCTCGAAACTCGTATTTTAAGCGTGGTAATCCGGAAATTGATTTGTTTACTTTCTCACTGGATCAATCCGACGAGATCATTTTAATTGTTGATAAAAATACCAACATTATTTTTCCCAATAAAAAAGCATGTGTAACATTAGGGTATAGTCCGGAGGAATTGTTGTCGATGACTATAAACGATATTGCACCCAATTTTGAAGAAGAATTTCAGGCGCAATCTCCTTTAAATTGGAGTCAAAGCAAGGATTCAATGACCATTGATATGTATTACAAGATCAAAGATCGGAGGACATTCCCTGTTGAAGTTAAGATTTCTTCCTATAGATCTTCCGAAGAGTATTTTTTCTTTGTTGCAAAAGATATGTCTAACGGCAGACAGGTTTATGATATGTTGTGGCACAGCGAACAGGAATTTGTAACCTTGGTCGAAAACTCTCCCAGTATAATTGTCAGGTATGATTTACAAAACCGATGTGTTTATGTTAATGCATCATGTGAAAGAATTACGGGTTATTCCTGGTTCGTAATGGCAGGGAATGTACTTGGGCAAACCAGACTTTTGCCTGAAGATCAGCTCTTTTTAATGAGAAATAATCTCTGTCTAGTGAAGGAATCTGGTTTGCCACTGGAATTCGACCTTACCCTTCCTCACGCCAACACTGGTTTGCCTGTGCATTTGCAGGTAACGGTTGTGCCCGAGTTTAATACGGTGCAAAAAGTAACCGGAGTCATTGCCGTTGCTTATGATATTTCGGACCTGAAGAATAAAGAAGAAGAATTGATTGTTGCAAAATACAAGGCAGAAGAAAGCAGCAGGATGAAGTCATTTTTTCTTGCTTCCATCAGCCATGAAATACGCACCCCACTTAACGCGATCGTTGGGTTGACCGATATGCTGAAAGATGAAGCGCTGGAACCAAATGAACGTGATGAGTTTATCAGTTTGATCGACAAATCAGGAATGAAGCTTGTCAATATGATCGAAGAGATTCTTGAGCTGGCTAAGATTGAATCGGGTCAAATTGAAATTATGAATGAAAGCTACATTGCAGATACAATAATGAAAGATCAGTACCTGACAATCAGAGAAATGCTGAAAGAGAAGAAAAAAGACGAGATTGGGGTACAGTATCTGGATGTTGATTCCTGTGGCAAAAAGTTATTTTTTGGCGACACTAAACATATTCGTCAGGTTTTGAACATCCTTGCAGGCAATGCAGTAAAATTTACCCATAAAGGTGCAATTACTCTAGGTATCCATTGTTTAACTCCGGGGCAGCTTACCTTTTATATTTCGGATACCGGTATCGGTATTCCCGAAGGAAAACAGAAATCTATTTTTGAACCGTTTGTCCAGGTTGATTCTTCGTTGAGAAGAGCCTATGACGGACTGGGCATTGGGTTGTCATTAGCACAGCGCATAGCTAAAGCCTTGGGTGGCGACATTACGCTGATATCGAAACCCGATGAAGGGACAACCTTCTATTTTTCGTTACCGGTCAGCTATCCGTTAGGGAACACTAAGTCTGTTAACGGATAAGAGGTGCCGGGATTTGTTGTTTTTGACGGTTGAAAAATGGTTTGAAATATTGTGGATATGAAACGGTCGTGATAATTGTCTGGCAAACAATAGTATGATTGTTGGCGAGTTCTCCCGATACACATAGGAACAGGCTATTTGGCAATTTAAAGAACAAAAGATAAACAGATTTAAAGAGAGCTTTTTATTCTTTGCTTTTGCATTCTTGTTTATCGTCCGGTATATGATGGAACAGATCTATTTGGGGAATCTGGTTCCATCGAGGTAATGATGTAATAAGAATTAATTAAACAATGAATAATCAACGACACATGGGAAAAAAGAGATTCTCAACCACTCAAATTTACAATGTTCTGCGAGAAAATGAAAGTGGAACTTCTGTTTCTGCACTTGTGCAAAAATATGGAATATGTCAGGCAACAATATATAATTGGAGAGTAAAGTACCAAGGATTGAATAAATTCGAAATTGATAGATTTATTGCTTTGGAGAAAGAAAATGACAGATTAAAAAGAATGTATGCTGAATTAAGCCTGGAGTACCTAAATGTAAAAGGCGAATTTTGATAAATGAACGAATAAGAGGTTGTATATTGAATGTAATGTGTTTCGCAAAACTTAAACACCACAGAATACACCGATAAAGCTATTTGATGGTTTTACAATCTGTGTTTATCCGAGTAATCTGCGGTAAAATAAGCTTTAATGGATCTGGCTTGCCAGGGTACATTGACACAAGGAAATTACGACCTTTAATAATTCTCATTACTTATAATGAAAAAGATCATTAAAATCCAGGTTTGTCCGGGATTTGTTGGGCGACTTCATGCTCATAATTGTTGGTTTTTTCTGGCTAAAAGTAGTGATGGGAGTAAGGATCAAAATAGGCAGAAAAAGACAAGTACTCATGGTTTTAAATTTAAAACAGCTCCATTCAAATGAATTTACATATTCAGGCAGATGGAGCTGTTGTTAGTTTCGAAAGACTATTACAAGTTATAAAACAACTGAACACCCCAGAACCGGGGTGCTCCCGGCACAAAAGTTGATATCCCAAATGCCTGTCCGGTGTTACCGGCATCGATGAGGTATTTTTGATTCGTTATGTTGTTCATATTCAGACGTAATCCGTATTTGCCATTGATACTGGAGTACTGAACTGCACTGTTAAGCATGGCGTATCCATCCTGGAATAATTCAGGAGTATTTTCGTCATCGAAGAAGTATTCCGATTTATAGCTTGCAGAAAGGCTCCATGCAAGAAATCCTGCTTTCCCAAGCCCAAACTGATACGTTAAACCCGCCGCACCGGAATGTTTTGGTGTCTGGCGGAAAGTATTGCCAGCTAATTTTTGTTCACTGCCGTCAGCGTCTTTGTTGTCGAATGTGGCATCTAAATAAGCGTAATTGGCAAATAATGTGAGTTTTTTTGTTGCGGCAAACTGGAATTCAGTTTCAAGCCCTTTACCCGTAGCTTCGCCAGCATAAGAAGTCTTGTAAAGGCCTCCGGATTCAAGCGTATTGGTGAGGGTTTGGAAATGACGGTAATCGTAAACAAAACCACTTACATTAAATTGCAGCCGGTTGTCCATCAAGAGGCTTTTGAACCCTACTTCGTAATTGTAAACAAGTTCGGCTTTTAAATAGGTAGTGTCTGTTGCGCTTACTTCAACCACGTTTGGACGACGGCCTTTCGACAAGGAGGCATAGGCGCTCACTTCTTTTGAGAAATCATATTGCATGACCAGGCGGCCCACCCAGTCGGAGAATGGCTTACTGATAACGAGGCGCCCTGCTGTTGGTCTAAATAAATTATTGGAGCCATTGCCCAAAAGAAAACCGAAAGAGCCTGGTGAAGCAGCAGGGTCAACCCGGTATATGGTTGTTTGATTCTCGAAAATCAGGCGGCCCCCGGCGGTAATTTTTAATTTTTGGGTTAATTTAAAAGTCCCGTCTGCAAAAATATCAAAGGCATCGTTATCTACCCCGTTTTCATTCATGGTTTCGGTATGAAATGTTTTTAAGGTTTTTTTAGTCAGTGGGTTTACAGTAACCGAAAGGTTGGGCTCGCCATTAACGATCATCGGAATATACGGAATTTTGTATGGGGCAAGTTTTGGCGAAATCATGGCAAAAACGCTACGTTCGTCCTGTGTCAGGATGTACGATAGGTTACCCTCTTCGTGAAAAAAGTTTGCTCCTGCAAAACCCGAGAAACGTTTCCCATCATAGTTAAGCCGCAATTCCTGGCTTAACTGGCTGTAATTAACACTAGCATCGAACGCGAGGGCCATGGCCTTTGTCCCATCGCTGTCGAATACCGAAGTCGCGTTTACCGAGCGGTAGCCCGTAATGGCTGTTAGGCTGAGGGCATCGCTGAAAAATTGTTTGTATTGAAACGTTAGTCCCCATACATCTCTGGTGTCCATCAAATCTTCCCCAGCTTCCATATCAACAAAAGTATAAGGGCTGGTATCTCCTCCTTTGGGGGCAAATGTTCCGCTTTTAAAATCCACGCCAGGCATCTTGTCGTCCTGATAATTAATAATAAGATCTAAAGCGCTGTTTTTGCCTGGTAAATACTTCAGTGAAGCTCTTGCTGCATAGGTATTTTTACCCATCAATGTCCCTCCCGAAAGGTTTTCAATATAGCCATCACGTTTGTTATAGATTCCGGCAACGCGGACAAACAGCTTGTTTTCAATAATCGGGAGGTTGATGTAACCATTGGCCCGCATTTGGTTGTAATTTCCGGTTCCGAGAGTGAAATTACCGGATGTTTCGTTTTTCGCGCGTTTTGTAACCATGTGGATAGCTCCAATTTGGGCGCTTCTTCCAAATAAAGTTCCCTGTGGCCCTTTGAGTACTTCAACCCGATCGATGTCGAAAAACTCAGTAAATGCCCCGACCGGTTTGCTTATCGAAACACCATCCTGAAAAATCGAGACACGGTTATCGAAATTTAATGTCGTATTGTCGGAAGTCAGGCCGCGGATTACGAAGCCAGGGAAAATTACTGTTTGCTCCTGAACCTGAACGCCCGGAACAAATTCAGACATGCTCCCCATCGTTTCAATAACGTTGCTCTCCAGAAAGTTGGCTGAGATATTGGTCAGCGCTATTGGAACTTCTTTTTGGCTTTCGGAGCGCTTTTGCGCCGTGACGTTCATATCACCCAAAGTGATACTCTCTTCTTCAAGATTAACTTCAAGCTCTTCGGTTGCGTTGGGATTGATACTTATTTGGGTGGAGAAAGTTTTATAGCCAATAAAGCTCACTTCAGCAGTATAACTGCCACTCATAATGTTATTCACGCGGAAGCGCCCATCCTCATCAGATACCGCCCCAAAGTTTCCCGGTTTTAACAGAATATTGGCGCCCGCAATGGTGCCATCCCCCTTTTCCTTGATTACCCCCGTAAGACGTCCGGTTTGTTGACCAAATGCCACAACTGTGCCGCATACGAGCAGCATAAATAAAATAATTAGCTTCATGATTTAAGGTTTTTTTTCGAATCGGAATAATTTATTAACGTTTAGCACTTCACGAACGTGCTGTAAAATTCGCATTTAGGAATAAATCGCAGTATGGGCGTTTTTTTAGACCATTGAATAGTAGTAATTTAATGGTAAATCCAAAATAACAAAACCATGCTACAGCGTAAATATATTATAAGATTTTAGAATTTAAAAACAGTTTTCCTTCCACCAAAACCAGTTTCTTCGGTAATTGACATCAGCTCTTCATAAGTGAAAATATCTTCCAACGATTTTTCAAGAGGACATCGCGCATTCGTATATTCCCATATTATACTGAAAAGTATAGAACCCATATTATTTGATAAATACAGGTCTTTTTGGTTGATGGCTATGGCTTTTTGCCCCTTTTTTGTTCATATATAATCGGTTAACAAAAATCTGTTATAAGGTTTTTGTTACACTCAAATTTCCGACAAAGTTATTGATCGCTTCACGGAACGGTAAAGGGGCTTCCCGGCAAACCGGGACGTCCTTCGGATGCGTTCAGTTTCATGGATTGCCCATTTGGGGCATGAAACTGACATGCACCCCGTTGACCTGATCCGTGACAGCTCAATGTTGGTACGCCAAAAATTTAAGTTTAACGGCGTGCCAGATATTCCCCGAGTTAATCGATGGGTGCCAAAACAAGTCTGCAAGGCAGCAGCATTATCCCATGAATACTTCATTTGACATTTATGAAATGGTTACCAACCTGATTATTGAACGCCTTGAATCAGGTGTTGTCCCTTGGCAGATGCCTTGGAGAGCTGAAACCGGGTTTCCGCAAAACATGGTTCACAAAAAAGCTTACCGTGGTTTTAATTTCTGGTTGCTTTTGACAGTAGCAGATAAGTTTGGTTCCCCGTTCTTTCTCACCTTCAACCAGATCAAAGAATTGGGTGGGCATGTTTTGAAAGGCGAAAAAGGTTTCCCTGTTGTGTTTTGGAAGCTGCTAGATACCGAAGAAAAAGACGGTAGTATTGACCACATCCCTTTCCTTCGGTATTACACTGTTTTTAACCTGAAACAAACCGAAGGAATTGATGAAAGCAAGATTCCGGCAACTGAAGCCCATGACCATCAGTTTGATCCGATTGGTGATGCTGAACAGTTAATCGAGTTCTGGTACGATAGCCCTGAAATCAGGCTTGACCAGTCACACGCATTTTATTCACCAACTGGTGATTATGTCGGGATGCCAAACCCGCGGACTTTTTTCAGGGACGAACATTATTACTCGACACTTTACCATGAGGTAGTCCATAGTACTGGACACGTTAACAGGACTGGAAGGCATGAAAAGCTAAATGATCACAAGTTCGGTTCTCAGGATTATAGCCAGGAAGAACTGGTTGCCGAATTAGGAGCCGCCTACCTATGTTACATGACCGGGATTCAAAATGCCACGATAGACAACTGCACTGCCTACATTAAAAGCTGGATTGGCAAATTCAAAGAAGATAAAAAGATGTTGTTGATAGCTTCCTCACAGGCGCAAAAGGCTGTTGATTATATTCTGGAGCATCAATCAAATCCAATCCCGACAGCCAGTAAGGTACTGGTTAGACCGTTGGCGGAGGCAGTTTAGCCTTCGCTTTTTTTATCTCAAAATTTCACAGTTAGAAACAATTAAAGATTCAATATATGGAACAGTTTAAAAGTTTTTCACAGTATATCCTGCAAATCGGCTATAAATATGGTTTGCATTCCGTGTTCGATGATTTTTTGGAAATGGTGGTTTGCGCTTTGTCATTGGGAGCAAAGGAAGATCGCTACCATGAAATCGTCCGAAGCTATGAAAAACCGGATGCCTACCTGATGACTGAAGCTTTTGGTTCACTGGTCATGGAAATGGACAATAACGGAGACGGGCTTAAAGATGGTTTTGGTGATTTTTACATGGAATACTTAAGCTATGGCAGGAATGGACAGTTTTTCACCCCGGAGCCAATATGCGATATGATGGCCCGGATATTGAATCCGGCAGGTTTTGGGGAGAAAGTTTCTGATTGTTGTTGCGGCTCCGGTCGGATGTTACTTGCAGCAGCAAGGGTAAGCAGAAATTCGTTATTCTTTGGTGCAGATATTGACCGCACTTGTGCCATGATGTGTTTGATTAACCTATGCCTGAATGGGCTTTTGGGCGAAGTCTGCTGGATGGATACCCTGATGAACCGTTTTTACGGAGGCTGGAGGATAGAACTCCATCCGGAGAAGGCAGTTCCATATATTAGGGAAATAACCAAAGAAGAAAGTTATCTGGTTTTGAGATTGCCAGAGAAAAAAGAAGAAATCGTCAAAAAACAGGCTGCATCGCAGCAGTTGTTATTTGAATTTTAGGGGCTGAAAAGCCCCTTTTTTGTTCGTTTCGATCTTACTATTCGCAAGTTTAATTGAAGGAAATGACTTCAAGTCAAAAACAATTACAAAAATGTTTGTGCTAAATATATTGGTCGACAAAAGAAAATGCCGGTTAAAACGGATTCAAATTATTGCAGTAAAACTATTCGTGAGTTCAGTCGTTTCCCCAATTCATCCACCGTTATTTCTTCAAGAGTTGCCTTGTCTGTATTACTAAACCATCCGCAGAAGAGTACTTTCTTGGAAGAAACAGATTGTACCACCTTCCAACAATAGGACGGCACTGTGATTTTACCAATTTTTTTATTGCCAAAGAATCCACCACAAATAATGTATAACTTCTCTTTTTGAGACCATTCCCTGATTTGTGTTTCTTTTGATTTCCAAATGCCGCGATTCAGATTTGTAGTTTGGGGCAGGCAATTATAATACCTGAAAGTAAGCTCATCTTTCACACAATCAAAAGCAAAGTCTTCTGCATTTGCCAAATGTCCTTTGTCATAATGACTTCCTTTATAGTCTTGATCTGTTGCAGATTCAAGACGATTATCATCATTTTTGAAAGAGAACTTGTCCCTGTTGCAGTCACCACCACCTTTATTAAGATAATAGCTGACATATTTGGGTTCGTGGTATGTATTGCTGAAGTTTGCTTTGTAAATCCCTTTGTCAACAATTAGTTGTGAAAAGGTAGAGCTATATACAAAAAGTACGAGGCAGAATAATAGTCCGATCCTGAATGTTTTCATCTTATACCAATATTATTTGTTAGTAGTAATAAATCCCGACTTACTTACAAATTCACTTAGATTAGGGAACTTCTCACCATTTCCAATGGGTTTAACCGAATCAATAAAAGCAGAATTTGCATCATCAAATAAAACGGCCTTGAGTTCTTTGGAGTAAATTGCAATCAAAAAAGAATTCTTGTTTGTTGCAAAAAGATGTTGATCAGCTTTTCGGATTTCTTCAGCAATCCCTTTATCTGACACAGACTCGTTTTCTTTTAATAATTGAAGATATTTATCATACGTCAATGATGATAAATCATTCTTATAGGGCCCGAACAGCAATAATTTTCCCTTAAGTTTCGTGTTTGCAGAAGAAAGATCAATTACGAACTCCTGTAATTCTTTGTTTTTTGTTTGCGATTGGGCAAATCCGTATGAGCAGAAGAGCCAAAGTCCAATGAATAGAATAATTACTTGTTTCATATTAATTCATGTTTTTCCAAAATTCGGGTATTGTGTTTAAATCATTTGCAGGAAGAAGCCGTCCGGTGTCCAGATTAATGGGAGGGATATCGCTTTCATTAAGTTCCTGTCCATCCTTAAATACGTATTCATATGCTTTTGCAGCCACCAGCACAAAACGATTATAATATTGAGGGATACAATCATGGAGAAAATTGATCCCTCCGACTTTCAGAAAATTTACATCCCGGTCTTTGGGTTTCCGGAGTGTAACAGCTCTATCAATATCTATATCTTCACGGTTACGGAATGTGAAGGAATTGGCTTTAAGGTTTCGGTAAAATCTGGGATGGTCGCCTTCTGCAACTTCAAACATCCGGTGAAGTCCTTTAATCCAGCCTTGAATTTTATCGACGGAACATTGCTGTCCATAAACGGTTTCTATCATTTCACTGAAAGTTTTAATGATTTCATCGTTAAATTCCAGCGCCAAAAAATTGGAAATTTCATCGTGAACATTGGTATAGTTCAATTCCGCAGCAAATCCTGATTTTTTTGTAAGTTCTTCGAAAAAAAGAACATCAAGCTGCATTTCCAGCGATCTGTGTTCAGCCTGGTTATCTATGTATTCGCCGACTTTGTCCCTTACAAACGGATGAATTATTCCATCGGCAAGAACATGAGACGTATATCCAAGGAAAAATGAGAACAAATGGAAATGGAGTTCCTCTCCAATCTGCCCTCTCAATGATCTCAACTTCCGGAAGGATTGTAAAGGCATCTGGTTGGTTAATCTATAATGAAAGTCATCGGCCAGTGGGCTTTCGTTAGAAAAGAAGAAATCATTATCCGCAATGCTTGCATAAGGAAGATCAGGAGCAACTGCGCCGACCTGAAAGGTATCGGCAGCAAATGCAAGGATGTTTTTCAACTGTCCGTCCTCAAACTTATCCTGTAGTTTTTTCGTCAGTAAAATATGTGTAAGTCCGCTTGCCATAAATAGGAATTTTGAAAATTAGTATCAATTACAGCAATGCTGCAAAACTGGGTATCTTCTTTGCGATTTTAACTGCAACTTCTCCAAGGTTTTTGATATGATCAATCAATTCAGCCTGACTGATATTATCTTTTGATGCTTTTTCTACAACTTTTATAAGGACAGAATATGTCTGGAGATCGGTTGTCCCGGGAGTAATCGCATCAATTTCTGACTTTGACAGCCCTAATAAATTATTCAATTCTTTTTGATACAATCCATTAAATGCGGCATCTGCCTGTGCAAATAAATCGGTAAATCTGTTTTCTGCCATCTTGTTTATTTTTTATTAGTTATTTCCTTAATTTGATTTGCTACCTTCTCAAGTTGTTTATATGCGTCATCGCTTTGAATGTCAATTTCTTTTCCGGTTTTCACCGCTTTTTCAACTTGTTCCGAAAGTTTTACAAGAGATTTTGTTACGAGGGTGTCTGCACTTCCAAGTCCGACCATTGAAAGAGCTTGTTGCTGCGCCTCCTTTACTTTCCGGATGGATTGCAGATAAGCCGTAATGGATGAGTTGGCATATTGTACATTCTCATAAGAACGATTTACTGCTTCCTTGATTTCTGCTTCCTGTTTTAGTATTGGAGATAGTAGTTCTTCTCTTTTAGACTCAATTTGTTTACGGGCAGCTTCCTGAAAATCCATCATCACGGTTAAGGCATCATTGGCTTCCTTTTGGCCTTCTTTTTGTCCGGCAACCTCAATTGTACCATATAGGGAAGTTTTGCCCTGTTTATAATTCGCCAATTCTGATTTTAGGGCATAGTGAATAATAAAAGGAGCATATTTCTCATCAATGAATGAATTGATGTCGTACTTGATCTTTCCAAAATAAATCTGTACCGTACTCATGTGTGAATTATGCAGGACTTTTAAATCGTTGCCCAGTGTCTGGGATAATGTTACTATCTCTTTGGGGATTGATGCACAGCCCGTTAATATGAGCAAAATGAGGAATATTCCGAGATTTTTTGTTTTCATTTCTTTGCTTTTATGATTCTGATGATACAAATAAAGTAAGGCATCACGCAATGGAACTTCGTGATCAAATATTTTTTGAGGCTTATTGATATAATTTGGTTATTAGTGCCGCTTTGTTTTTTACTTCTTCAATAATTATCTCAGGTGAAACAACCTTTACGCTGTGTCCGTAGCCAAGAATCTTTTCGTAAAACTCCCAGGAGGGTGTAACCCGGACTGAAATCCGGTATTCTGTCTCATTGTCAATTAGTGTTACTTGAGTATGATGAATTTTTAATGTTTTCAAATAATTACCCTGAAAGGGAGTAAACGATAGTATGACATCAACAGGTTCATCATTAGTTACTGTAATACCAAATGAATGGGCAAAATATTGATCAAAATCAAATTCTGCTGGTTCAAACTTTTCTTCCAAGATTTTAGCCGCCAAAATCCTATCCAACGCATATACCGTTGTCGGATCATCATGACCCTTAATTCTGCCTAAAACATACCATCGGTGTCTGTCTTCCTTTAACAAATGGGGTTGTAGCTTGACCAGTTTGTGTACAGTATCTTCAAATTTTTGATATTCAAATTCGATTACCTGATTCATATCCAGAGCATGAACAATTAAAGGAATTAATTCACTGCCGGTTAACTTTGGCGTTCTCTCAGTTTGTACAACTGTTCGTGCGTGTTCCTTATTAGTTAGTCCTTTTCTGATTGTTACAGCATCAAGAACTTTTTCAATGGCATTGGTGAAATCTTTAAATACCTCGTATTCTTTATATTGATTTATGGTTTTAGCATAGAACATTAAAGCATTAATATCTCCATCTTTTAATCCAAAAGCTTTAATCGTATAGCTTTTATCCGTATAGTAATAGGCTTTTTTATTTTTGTTGTATTCAATAGGGGCGAAATAACCAAGAAGCGGGTCGTCCTTCATGGCATTGATGTCTTCATTAATCATTCTCTCAGAAACAACAATAGATAGTTCTTCTTCGATTGTTTCTCTTAATTCCTTTGTTTTTAACCAGTCTTTTCTCCCAAGTTCCCTGTCAATAACCTGATATCTTCCGAATGGATGCTTTGAAATAGCCATTGTTTGTCGTTTTACTATATTCTCAAATTTATGTAAAAATACAGTAGGATGTATGTGAGTGAATATAATACTGTTTAAAAAAATCGAAAATTCTTTAAAAAGAGCAAGTTGTTGGTATTATGAGTATGAAAAAACGGAGCATAAATAAAGACCTAAAATACCTCAGCAGTTAAATAATTTCAAAGAAGAGTTTACAGCCTTATTTCCAGTGAATTGTATATATATAAATCACTCCATTTTAAATTGCAGACAAAGTTATTTACGCTTCACGGAACGGTAAAGGGGAACTCGCTTTTCGTGGCTTGTTTCCTTCGGATGCGTTCAGTTTCATGGATTGCCCATTTCGGGCATGAAACTGACATGCACCCCGTTGACCTTATCCGTGACAGCTCAATGTCCGGTTACGCCGAAATTTTAACCGG
>JAIBEY010000110.1 GCA_019459525.1 Prolixibacteraceae bacterium | reverse complement strand
AAGCAAAAACGGGGCTATTTGCAGATGCTCGAAATTACCCGTAATCACGTAGCTAATTTGCAGCCGTTCGCCATAACGAATCTGTTCGATCTCGATAAAATCCCTGATCAGTTCAATTTCGTTGCTCAATGGCACTTTATTGAGTTGCGCTTCTTTTATCGAAAACCGAAGCACCCGTTTAAATTTCCGGATAACATCAAGCGTTTTATTTGATTTACTGAGCGATAACGCATACAGATTATTGAGCGTATTAAACAGGAAGTGAGGTTCGAAATGACTTTGAAGAACACGCAGATTGAGCTCTTCGTATTTTTTCAAAAGTGACAAATGTTGTTTTTCAACAAGTAGCCAGTCTTTCGTAAACTTGGCTATAACAAGTAAGCCAACAATGAAAGACATATCTTTGGTATTGATGAAAACATACCTGGCATTCAGGAACCCCTTTGAGCTTTCAATTTCAGGCGAAAACAAGGAATAAAAAATAAAATCGGAAATACTTAATTTAATTACAGACAACAAAAAGCCTGAAAGAACAAACAACAACCCGAACCAAAAGAACTTACGATCGGGCAGAAAAGCAGGTATCAACACAAAAATGGTAAGGTAACCATACCCTAAAAATATAAACGCATTGATGAACGTAAGCTTTAAAAATGGCAAAAAATGTTGATCGCCTGAACGACTATAAAGCGCCAGGCTAAAAATTAACACGATAAGCATAAAAAACAAAATATGCCTGCTTATCCGGTATCTGAGGTCGGTATGGAATAAAAACTTAATCAACTCGGAATAGCTTTTAACAAAAGTTCAACCTTAAAACTCTGATCTGATTCTGATATGTTAAGCTTGTAATTTTCTTTATACAGGATATCCAGTCTTTTCTTTACATTTTCCAAACCTATCCCTTTGTTTCCGTTGGCCAAATGCGCTGAAACCTGGCCAGGCTTGCTATTTTCAGCCGTAAAATGAATGTGATTGTCTGCAATTCGGAACCCAATGTTGATCCACGAATTATCCGGATCATTAGAACTGCCATGTTTAAAACAATTCTCAATAAAAGTGATGTAAAGCATTGGCGCAACCTTTATCCTGGCTGATTCTCCCTCAACATTAAAACTGAGCGACAAACGATTATCAAACCTCAGTTTCTGAAGATCAATATAATTCCGGATTAAGCAAATTTCCTTTTCAAAATCGATATAAACATCGTTACAATCATACAAAACAGCGCGAAGCAAATCTGATACTTTGGCAATTCCTTCTGATGTTTTTGCCGATTGTCCGAGCGACAGGGCATATAAATTATTCATTGTATTAAACAGGAAATGTGGATGTATTTGTGCTTTCAGCAAATTTAATTCCGACTGAAGATTTCGTTTCTCTATCTCAAATTTCTCCTTTTGTTGCTCGAACCAGATTTTAATAAGCTTTATAGCCATAGCAATACCGACCATAAAATTAGTTTCGAGGAAAAGCGAAAGAAACGACAAATCATACATTTCGCCAATCCTGATTTCCAGATCATTAATGTACCGAAGAAACATCCGTTGCAAGGTGCAAATAAGAAGGAGTGCTCCAACAAACAAAAAAAGCGACAATGCAAAGTGCTGCTTTTTAAGATAGTATGGTAAAATAAGATAAATGGTAAGATATGTTGAAGCCATTACAAACGGCACCATTCCGAGCGATTCAAGAAAATAATACGGATAATCGTTACCAAATTTACCATACACCAATCCGAAAAGCATAACATAACTCAACCAGAACATGACGTGCTGAAAAAGCCTGTAATTTGCTATTTTGACAATTAGTTCCCTCACCCGTTTGGTTTAAATCGCAACAAAAATAAATGTAGAGAAATTACTGGTCAACAGCTACCACTCACAACAAACAGCCTTGCTATGCCAACCAAACAACAAAAACAAACAACAAACGCCGCTTGGCCAGACATTCATGCTGTTTAGCCAGACATTATCGCATTTGAGCCAGAGAATTCAATTTTACCAACCAAATAAATTCAAAATTATCCCTTGAGTTACGGTTCCGGTATTGTAATCGAGTTGCGAACCAAACATGCTGTGCGGAATTGAATAAATGAGCAATAACACGATGCTTGCGATAACGGTATAAGCGGGTTGTTTCTTTCTCCAATTCATTGCAACAGCTAAAATCCAAAAGATAAAAGCAATCAAGGTTTTATTATCGGTTAAATCCCAGCCAAAAGGAATACCGGTCCAAAGATCGCCAAAGGCATAAAGCTGAACGACTGGCCCTAAAATCATACCTCCAACGAGTAAACAGCCGAAGGTCCAAAATGTATATTTGCGGTAAGACGGGACTTTAAATACAGCCAGCAATCCGGAAAGGTTGGAAAAAAGCATGGCAATAAACATGAAAAAAATATGCGGAAGCAGTATAAATCCGGGAACACCTCCTTTAAAACGAATCACAACGGGCGACTCTTTCAGGTAAGTTTTTGTTCCCGACTGATCTGTAATTTCAATATAGTATTCAAGTTTACCGGCAGCAGGTTGCTGGGGAACTGAAGCAAAATATCCCTCCTCCTTATCCATTTTAAAGATTTTATTCATAACAAAAGAGTTAATCGGCTTACTTCGGAACTGAAAATCTGCCGACTGAAACTCATCGCGTGAGAGGTATCTTCTGAAATAAATTTTTGCCTGTGCAGTGGTATCGTTAATTTTAAGCTTAACCACCGGATCTTCATCCAATCCGAGACTACGAACAAATTTTACCGGATACTCAGTACCATTAACAGTAATCATTTGCTTTTTCGGATAAGTTGGCCCCGTTGCCCGCTGATAAACTGCAGCCGATATGGTAATTAAGAATGCCAGTAACCAGAAAAGAAAAGTCTTCATATCGAGGATTAAATGAGTTGTTAAACTGAATGATTGTTCTAAAAATATGCACCAAGGTTAAAGCTGAATAATCAGCACTTCCTTTTTCACACCGCGCAACACCTCCACATGAATGGTTTCGCCGTGCTTCAGTTGCCCCATCCGAAACATGTAATCCTGAATATTATTCACCGGTTTCCCATTAATAGAAGTGATAATGTCGCCCTTTTTCATACCACCAATGGCTGCAGGTCGTCCGGGAGTTATAACATCTGCACGCAAACCATTTTTTACATTTCCGGCAAAATCGGGCATAATACCCAACGTAACTCCCTTACGGCGCATGCCTCTGCTTACCACTTCTTTAGGGCCAGCTTCTTTAAAAACGAATTTAGCATCAGCGTTGGCCAAATCAGAGATTATCCGGAACGACAGATTGGCTATTTTAATCATGCCGTCGTAGTTGATTTTATCTTCGGTATCTGCTGGTGTGTGGTAATCAAGATGAGCTCCGGACGAGATAAATAAAACCGGTATGTTTTTCCCATAAAAAGCGGCATGGTCTGAGGGGCCATAACCTTCGTCAGACAAGGAAAGTTTGAGTATTGAGGTATCGTTTGCTGCGGTTAATATGGTTTTAAATGACTCGGCCGTACCTACACCACCAATTTGCAGCATCGAGTTTTCGTTTAAACGCCCAACCATGTCCATATTCACCATGGCATTTACCTTACCAAGATCAATACCTGCGTTTTCGACAAATTGTTTGGAACCCAGCAAGCCCATTTCTTCGCCCGAAAAAGCAACGACCACGATACTGCGTTTATGACTCTTCGGGTTAGCTGCCAGTTTCTCGGCCAGTTCAATCATCATTCCTACTCCAGAAGCATTATCGTCGGCACCGCCATGAACAGCCACTGTATCTGGAACACGGCTACCCGAACCTGGGCCTCCCATCCCCAAATGATCGAAATGGGCTCCTAAAACCACGTATTCATTTTTCAACAGCTTATCGGTACCCGGCAAAACCATTGCTACATTCCGGGTCGGAATTGTAGTTTGAATGACATCCGAATGTCCTGAAATGCTTGTTCCGGTCGTGAAACTCCCGGGTTTGCGCTGTTCGTTCAATTTCTTCTCTAAATCTTCAATCTGACAGTTCTTTGACTCTAAAATCGTATTGGCAGTTTTTCGGGAAATGCGAAATGCCGGAATGCCAACCGACTGATCGCCTTTGGCCAGAGGCTCAAACTTATCTTCAGGATCAAAAATCTTACCCGAAACCAACAATACCGCAACTGCGCCTAAATCTTTGGCCTGAAGCACCTTGTCGCGGTCTTTGCTATACTTCATGTATGGACTCATCGTTTTTTCGATTTCCGGATCAGCCCTCAGAACCATCACGACTTTACCTTTTACATTCATGCCCAAATAATCTTTCCATTGCAGGCTATCTTCATTAATATCAAAACCATATCCGGCAAATACGATTTCACCTTTAAACGAATCGTTCTGCGAAAAAGCAAATGGTGCAAAATCGGAATCCGGCTTTAAAGCCGCTCCGTTCAGGATGAGGCTATTTGCCGGTCCGTAAATAATTTTATCGGTTACTCTAAATCGCTGAAATCCATTACTGTGAAGAGGAACAAAGCCCATTTCTCTCAACTCTGTTCGGATATATTCTGCGGCGAGACTATCCCCTTCGGTTCCTGTGCGGCGTCCTTTTAAGCCGTCGGAAGCCAGATAACTGATGTGCTTTTTCAGCTCACCAACAGTTACTTCGGGCTGTTTATTTTTATCTTTTGAAAATGAAATGGTGGATAATACAAGAATTGCGATAACTACATTTCTCAAAACTTTCATAGGTTCAGCGTTAAGTTTTCCTTGATTTCAATACACTTCCGATTTGGGATCAAGCATAAAAATAGCAATCTTTTACACTTCTGATGTATGAACAAAGCAAAATAACTGAAAGAAAGCCTGGAGAAGTATTGGGAACTCTAGTTACTAGTTATAAATTAATTGCACCAATTACATCTTTAAACGAGCTTTTGTAATTTTCGCCAACAGGAACAAACGTTTTCCCAATAACGATGCGACTCCGTTGTATGGAATCGATTTTTGGTAATGCAACAATAAATGAACGATGAACCCGAACGAAACGGTTGTCGGGTAATATTTCCTGAATTTTTTTCAGGCTGTTTAGTGTTAAAATCGTTTTATCCGGAGTATGGATTTTAATATAATCTTTCAACCCCTCAATGTAAAGGATATCGCTCAGGTTAACTTTAATGGTGCTGTAACCGGTTTTAACCATGATGTAATCGGGCTGAGGTTCTTTCTCCGATGTGTTTACCGGGCGATCGGTTCCTTTCCGATTCAGTTTATTCAGGCTGTAAGCTTTCGACGACGCCTTCATAAATCGTTCAAAAACAACAGGTTTAACCAGATAATCTGTAATTTCAAGATCGTAACCGGTTACGGCATACTTTTCGTAAGCCGTTGTAAAAATGATCTGAGGTTTCGATTGCAGGCATTTTACAAACTCAATCCCACTTAAATACGGAAGTTCGACATCCAAAAAAACGAGATCAACAGCATTCTCCTGCAGATATCCCAAGCCTTCAATCGGATTGGTAAACGTTCGTTCTAACTTCAGAAACGGAATTTTCTCGATATAATCTGTTAAAAGATCAAGCGCGAGTGGCTCATCATCAATTATTATACAATTCATTTTTTCTGAGTTTCATTGAAAGATTAATCTGATAATTATTCTCAATCCGGGCATTTTCTATTTTATAGTTTCCGGGATAGCACAATTCCAGTCGCCTGATTACATTATTAACGCCAATACCCATGCTCTCAACATCGTTTAATTTTTCGCGTATTACAGGGTTGATAATTTTAACATGCAACCAATCGCCTGCCATTTTCAAGTTGATAGAAATAGTTGAGTCGATACCTGCCAGTGCGCCATATTTAAAAGCATTTTCGACTAATGGATTCAATATAAAGGGTTCAATCAAATGGGTATCATGCTCATAGCTGACATCAAAATCGACCTGAATCGCATTCTTCAGCCACAGTTTTTGTAGCTCGATATAGTTTTCAATCAAAGTTATCTCGCGCGAGAGCGGAATCTCGTTACGTGGATTTTCGCTTAGCATATACCGCAAGATTGACGAAAGTTTCATGATGGCTTCCGAAGTAAGTTCCGACTTCCGATTAGCCAATGAATGAATGTTATTCAATGAGTTAAACAAAAAATGTGGGTTTACCTGCTGCCGGAGCATCATCAATTCAGCATTCAGTTTTTCGCGATGATACCGCTGATTGATATCCTCTTCGCGTTTTAATTTTTGAAAAATCCGGACAGACGAGGAAAACGTAAGAAACGTGAACAGTAAAAAAAACATGACTGGCGATAAACGTGGGGGAAAAAACTTATTATCGTCAGGAAATCGGTCAGGTATTCTTCCGAATGAAGGAGGCGACCTGAATTCACGCGGGGCATTTCCAATAAAATCATTTATGGATAACTGTTTAATAACCGGATCGACAATAAAAATAGAAAACAAGGCGATTACCAGAATCAGAACCGTAAACGTGATATATTTTTTTGGCAACAAATATACGGGTGTCAGAAAAAAATAATTGAGGTAAAAAAGCACAAATCCATAGAAATAAAGATAAACCATAAATACAGGCATACTTTCGTTCCGACGAAGCGAAAAAAGAGTGAAGGATACAAAAAGCATAAGCCAAACCGACAGGTGCACAAAAAAAAGCACCCATTGTTCTTGCCTGATATTTTTAATGAATTTTACTGACTGATAGAATTGCTTCATCGTTTTTTTATCTCCTGCGACCAGCAACGTTTAATAATAATTAAGATGCGAATAGTACGAAATTAGCTGCTCGGTCAATTCTTCAATTGTATAATATCCGGATTACTATAGTACAAACTTTCCGGCAAGGCTTGCGCTGATTACTGCTGCAAATATCCGTAAATAGCACAAATACGACTAGTTAATTCATCCATAAAAAAGTTAAAGTTTAATAAATGAAAAAGGCTGCCCTTTTCAGGAAACAGCCTCTGTTCTAAATTATCAAAATAAATCAGTATTTCAATCGTTCTATCTGTAAGTTAAATCAATCATCCTCATCAGATTCTTCGTATGCTTTAAATTCCCATACGTCGTCCAGAAAATAACTTCCGGATTGGCCTGTTGCCAGTATTGCTTTTCCGTTTACCGAGAAAGCAACCGCATTGGTACGGGCTGCTCCTTCGAAGCTACTCTTTTCAATCCAGGTGTCAGCCGAAAAGTCATACTCCCAAACATCACTCAAAGTACTCGAATTCTCGCCCAGAAAAATGTAGGCTTTTCCATCCAGAACGAATGAAGATGCATTCTGACGAATAATTGTCCAGTCATCGTCATCGTCCAAATCAGTCTTTTTAGTCCAGGTATCAGCGGTTGGTTCGTACTCCCACATATCCGTGAGTGATACTCCGTTATTAACGCCGGTACAAACGTAAGCTTTGTTGTTGTAGGTAAATGCTGTTGCCCCGCGCCGTTTCGAACCACCAATACTTTGCACTTTTACCCACTGGCTGCCTGCTGCCGCCGATGGATCGAAACGATAAAAGTCGATTTTATCAACCAGATCCTCACCGTATCCGGTGCCAATATATCCATAGTTATTAAGCGAAAATCCTACTGCTTTGTAGCGTGCTCCACCTAAAAAATCATCTTTCCGGGTCCATGTATTTGCTGTTGGGTCATATTCCCAAAAGTCTTTCAATTTTTCATCGCCATCGAATCCGGTACCTACGTAACCTTTCCCGTTAATCGAAAAAGCGACCGATGCAGTTCGCCCGTTACCGGGAAAATCAGCAACCCGATCCCAACGGTCGGTTGCCGGGTTGTATTTCCAAAAATCGTTGAGGTATTCATCGTCGTCGTCGTCATTGTATCCCAAACCAACATAGGCTAAATCACCAATAACGAAACTAACAGCCGAGCCCCGAGGCAAACCTTCAAAATCAGACTTCTCAACCCAGTTTCCCAGCGGATCATCCTCGCTGTCGTTGCAACCAACAAAAAGAAACAATCCTAAAATAATTAAACACAATGTTTTCATAGCTTCTCTGTTTTACAAATTTCTGGTTCAAAACTAAGCGCCTTATCAGAAGATTGAAAGTAAAATCATTCAGACGAAGCTTATGAATCGACGGATAGGCCATTTTTATCTATGTACCCGATTCGTCGAACGCACAGCCGCAACAAAACAGCACAAAAAGTACATTTATAAACTCAATATCAGCAACTTAAATCTTAAATAAACAAATTCGGTTAAAGTTTATACCGAGCATTAAGGGGTGTCGGTATATTTTAATTCCTGAAATTAAGTTTCCCGGCTACATTCGCTAAAAATTAGAAAGCCATGAATTGTAAAGAATGCTTTTTCGGAAGGATTTTAATAGAATTTCTTCAGGATAAAGGCAGGCTTTTCCATTATTAAATTAATACAGAGAAACTGAATGAAAACATTTCGAATTCTGAGTCTGGGACTCGCCATTTTAGCTGTTTCGTGTAATATTTCAACCATCGAAGACTTCGTTGTGGGAGAAAATTTTATCAAAGACAAAACAGGCATAACAATGATTGATACCCTGACACTCCAAACTTCAATCGTCAAATTCGATTCTATTATTTCGAATTCTTCCGGCCGCCTGCTTGTTGGCAGCAATTACAATTCGTTTTCGGGGTACAAAAATTCCAAAGCTTTCATGGAGGTAACCTTCAACGACAACATCTCCGACACCGAATTTGTATTTGACTCGATTTGTATGGTCCTAAATTACGACACCTACTATTCGGGCGACACCACTGTCACCCAAACATTCGAGATCTGTCAGCTTCAGGAAGAAATGGAACTTGATGACAACTCGTACCTTTACACGACCAGTCGGTTTACTTACAACAGTTCCCCATTGGGATCGGTAACCCTGACTCCGAAACCTAACTCCAACAAGAGCATAAGCATTAGGCTGGCCGATCGTTTTGGCGAAAAACTGGCTAATATGATTAAAGAAGAAAATGACACGATCGAAGATGAGACCCTGTTTAAAGAGTTTTTCAAAGGTTTGGTTATTCAGTCAAAAGAAAATGTAAAAGGTTCAATGATCGGATTCAGCACCGCCGACTCCGAAACATCGGAATCAACCGAAACAGAAACCACTTCGACCAAGCCCGAAATAAGGCTCTATTACCACCTGTCTCCCAACCCAGGTGATTTAAGCGACTTGTACTATACGTTTTCATTTAGCAGTGACGGCATATATTTCAACCAGGTTACAGAAGACGATTCGAACACGCTAATGGAAGGTATTTCGGAAACTGACAACGAACGAAACACGAAACTAACGAATAACTATCTGTTTGCACAGTCAGGAGTTCAGGTTTTCTCGAAAATAAAAATCCCATACGTTGATAACCTGCTATGGATGGGCGAAAACTCGGCATATATTGGTGCTACTTTACGTTTATTCCCTGTAAAAGGGACATATAAAACAGCCGATTTACCCGATTCGCTTTATGTGTATAGTGCCGACCGCAAAAACCAAATCACCGGCCAGGTAACGACTCCCGGAAGTACCGAAACATATGTTTACGCAACCCTGAATGTAACTATTGATGTAGAAGAAACGGTTTACTACGAGGTTGACATCAGCAGTTTTATTGATACCGAATTGAAAGAGAACCTGGAAACCAACCGATCCTTCATCATTGGTTACGGCTCGTCAACCGCAAAAAAAACGGCCGATCACCTTATTTTGGGAGGAACAAATTCCGGGAAGTATTCTCCGGAGCTGAATGTTTATTATTACCACAATTAAAACTACCGGAATGAATTTTAAGAAAATAATTTTCTCTATACTAATTGCATCAATGGGCATTGGTCTTTCAGCACAAAACAATACCAGTTCTCCGTATTCAGGATTTGGAATTGGCGAACTCGAAATGTCGTCGGGCGGCAGGAACACGGGCATGGGGCAAACCGGCATAGCACTACGGTCGAATCTGTTTATGAATACAGCCAACCCGGCCTCGCTGACGGCTATCGATCCTCAAAGTTTTCTTTTTGATATGGGAGTAAATTTTGAATACACCAAGCTCGAAAGCAGATCGAAAAGCGTGAATGTTACCGATGGAAATTTAAGTTGGTTACAACTCGGGTTCCCCATTTCAAAAAAGTTGTTCGGGGCGATATCGTTAAACCCGAAAAGCAGTGTGGGCTACAACATCTTCACCCTAAAATCGGTTGACGGCTTGGCCGCCAAGTACCAGGCGCTTTACGAAGGAACTGGCGGACTTAGTGAAGCGGGCGGGATGCTGGCATGGAAACTATCAAATAATATTTCGCTGGGGGCAAAAGCCGGTTACATATGGGGTAATGTTGCCCAAACTTTAGAACAGAGCATTGTTGTATCGTCAACAGGTTATACCCTCATACAGGAAGATAACATTCAGTATGCCGGTAGTTATTTTAACCTGGGCACACAACTTAGTATTCCATTTTCTTCGAAATCGAGCTTTGTTCTGGGTAGCGTTGTTGGGCTTAGCAGCCGGTTAAATTCTGAAACATCCACAACCATAACCAAGTCATACAGCAGTTCTACTGAAATTATGGCCAGCGATGTGGAATCAAGTTCGTCGGCTAAGCTACCAATCGATTTTGGAATTGGGGTGAGCTTCCTTTATGGCCCCAAATGGGTAGCCACAGCCGATTATAAACGGAGCGACTGGGAGAATGCCACCCTTAATATCAGTTCCGATAAACTAAGCACCAACAACAGCTACCGGGTTGGCTTTGAGTTCGCGCCAAAAAATGATCCCAAAAGTTTCAAGCAATCAGCCAGGTATCGGATGGGTTACCGGTTTGACACGGGGTATTTAAAAATGTACAACAACCAGATTCATGAACAAGCCATTACATTTGGAGCCGGAATCCCAATCCGGAAAGACCGGAGCTTTGCCAATTTCTCGGTAGAATTAGGCATGCGCGGAACAAAGGCATCAAACCTGGTTGAGGAAAAATTCGTGAAGCTAAACTGTAGTTTCAACCTTTGGGACAGGTGGTTTACCAAACGGCAGATCGACTAAGTCTTGGTAGTTTTTGGCAATCGAATAATTTATTATCAGAAAGCAAATAGCCGTCACTTTTCATGGAAAGCGACGGCTATTTTTTTTGTTTCAGAATTTCACTCCTGACAAACGACTATTTTTTGGTTGTTGCAATTACGCCCCTGAAATAACCGATTGACTCGGCAATTCCCATAAATGGGTCGGTCATGTCTTTTTCGTGTTCCAGGCTGCAAACCCCGGTATATCCAACTTTTCTCAACATTTTAATAAACGCAGGAAAGTCAATTACACCGCGACCAATCTCCAGCGAATAACCCAGTTTAGTTGTTCCGGTTACGTCTTTAATGTGAATATCAAACACACGGGTATGGTATTTTTTCAGGTCGGCTACCGGATCTTTCCCATTTCGGGTATCGTGACCAATATCCAAGCACATACCAATTCTGGGATCAAGGTCTTTTACGTGGTCCCAAACATCCTGGGCATCCGGGTAAATTTTAATATCGGGACCATGAAGATGAATGGCATAATTAAACCCGTATTCTTTCACTTTCTTGTCAACGTAAGGCAACAGTTCGTAATTTGGAACTCCCACAATCAGTTTCACCCCTACTCTTTTTGCGTACTCGAAAGCATTATCGATTTCAGCTTCAGTTTTCATATAAATAGGGCCAACAGCATAACCGGTAACCCCTTTTTCTTTCAGTTTAGCATGAAAAGCGGCAATTTCTTCGTCAGTACTTTTAAAAGGTAAATGAAAATCTTTGATGCACAGATAGTGAACATCGGCACGTTGCATAGTGGCCAGCGTTTTATCCAAATCGAATTTGGCAAAAGTATAACCAGCCATCCCAACCTTAAATTTTTCGCCTGTTTCGGGAGCTGGTTGCTGCCCCGGGCGTTCTTGTTGCTGTGCTTGTGCAGCAACTCCTGTTATTAAAGCAAATAGCAGGACGATCAGTAATTTTTTCATCATGGAAATATTAGTTTTATCGATTTAAAGGTAGGCAAAACTAGAAAAAATTTACTTAGAAAGTACCATTACCTGCACCCAAACAGGTAAATGATCCGAGGCTACAGGTTCATTTTCCACAACGCTTTTTAGTACATCAAACCGAAAATCCTTATTCTTTTTTACCGTCACAAAATCGATACACTTCGTTGGCTTATCTGCCGGAATCGTTGGCTGGGTGACCTGATTCAGTATTTGCCAGTCTTCGGCAAGCTTTGTCATTTCAGGAGAATCGGGCTCTGCATTTAAATCGCCGGCAAAGAAAACCGGCTTTACAAATCCAGCAGTTAACTGATTGATCATCTCAACCGATTTAATCCGATCTTCAGATGTTAAGGAAAAATGGGTACAGCAAAAGATGTAATCTTTCATTTCTACAACCAATGCACTTCGTTTTTCTTCTTTCCCCGGAAGTGCAATAGCATCAGTGCGCAATGGTTTTTCGCGGGTTAAAATGCCAATACCGTACTTGCCTCCCTGGTAGTTTATTGAAGCCCGATAAACAGCAGCCATCCCGGTTTGGCGGGCAAGCTCGTCGAGAACAACTACCCTGTTACTACGTTCGGTCGCACTATCGAGCTCCTGAAGGGCTACAAAATCAGCATGAATGCGGCTTATTATTTTTGCAACCCGGCTGTAATCGGTAACATTATCCAATCCTTTGCAGTTGCGAACATTATAAGTAAGAATCTTCAGCGTATCGGTCTGTTGTGCCGAAGCATAACCGCCGAACAGCATTACGGCCCATAACCAAATGAATTTTCTCATGAAAAACTATTTAAAGAGTAAAGGAACATATTGCGACAAATAAACCCGCCAGTTGGTCCAGGTATGGCCCCCTTCCGTTTCAACATAGGTATATTTCATCCCCATTCCATCCAGCTTGGCACGGTATTCCTCGTTAAACTTGAATAAAAAATCAGTTTTACCAATCCCAATCCAATAAAGTTTATAGCCGTTCTGCATCTGCTTTTTCAGGGTTTCATCAAAGTCGGCATAAACTTTCGAAGTCATTTTTGCATCAGGAATTATGGCAGCCGAGAATAATCCAACATAATCGAATGTATTGGGATAAAATCTGGAGATATGCAATGAATGATATCCACCCATAGAAAGCCCGGCAATAGCTCGTCCTTTTTTCTCGGCAATTACCCGATAATTGCCCTCTACAAACTGGATAACATCACCAAAAGTTTCCTCAAATTTTCCGTCCATGGTATTGGGCAACTGAAAGCTTGGTTTATACATACCCAAACTCGATTCACCGGGAGCCGCTTCCTGAGCCACGTTTCCATTGGTCATTACTACAATCATTGGTTTGGCTTTTCCCTGGGCAATCAGGTTGTCAAGAATCTGAGCGGTGCGCCCCAGCGCAATCCAGGCTTCTTCGTCGCCACCCATTCCGTGCAACAAGTATAGCACCGGATATTTTTCGCGACTGGTTTCATATCCGGCAGGAGTATAAATAGTTATGCGGCGGGTTTTGTCGTTTCCCGGAGAATCGTACCAACGGCGGGTTACCGATCCATGGGGTACTTTATTTACCTGGTATAAATCGGCCTTTCCGCCTCCGACTATAAACACATTAACAACCGTTGCCACATCACGAATCAGGTAAACATTGTTCGGATCGGTGGTTTTAGTCCCATCAACTAAAAAAGAATAGCTGTAAAGATCCGACTCAAGAGCATTGGTCGTATAACTCCACACACCTTTATCGTCTTTTGTCATAACTTCTGAACCGGGAGTCCATCCCTGAGCAGGCATCCAGTCGCCTGAAATCTTTACTTCTTTGGCTTCAGGTGCCTGAAAACGGAAAGTTACCGTACGATCTTCTTTTACTTCAGGGGAAACAATGCCCGGTGCGCCCCACAAAGCTTGTTGTGCATTGGCTTCAAGGCTAATAAAAGCCATCATAATAAAGGCAAAAAGAATGCGTGTTTTCATAAGTCTATAGTTTATTCTTTAGTGTAAAAATGGGAAATGATTAAAGCATGAGTACCAAAAATATTCGTTCGATTACAAAATGCCACCCCATATTTAAGGATATTGAAAATCGAATTCTGACATGGACTGTGCAAAAAAAAAATCACGGTCAAATTTGACCGTGATCCCAAATAAAAACCATTCGCATAAGTTAACAGAGACACTAAAATTGACCCTAAAGTCAGCATTCCACAGACATCAGATTTTTGCCAGATAGTCATCTTTAATCAACGATGGAAAGTAACAGGCAATAAGGCCAAGTAATTCTTCTTCAGTTTTCGGATTCTGGGAAATAATTCGTTGTGTGTAGAATTGGGCGTTATCCATCATTGCATTAACCACTTCTGCTTTAACAGTCTGGTATTCGCGACTGATGCGTTTTACTCCAAACACATGATTTTTGCACACGTACTCCACCTCAAAATTACCTGTACGTACAATAAAGTTCATACATTTTTTAGTCTTTTGAACGCCTATAAGAACTGGCGTATCAATGTTCGAGTAGGTCAGTTCATACGTTTTTAATGCATCACCGCCAGCGGTAAGTTCTTTAGTCGAATTGCTGATGGTGTATTGACCGAATTCGGTCAATGATTGCCCACTAATAAGTGAAGTGCTTTTTTCTTTTGCCTGGCTTACAAAAAAGACCAGAAGCAGACCCAGAGTCAGAATTGAAAGTTTTGTTTTCATGTTTTCTTGTTTTTCGTTAATTGTTTCTTTTAGCTGAAGTAAATGTATTTCAAATACTAAAGCCCAAAATATTAAATCAACCAACGCAGGACTGGTGCACAGGAAATAAAAAAAAGCGAATACCAACGCCATTCACTTTTTAGCTTGCCGGATAAAAGAAATCAGCTATTTTTAAGCCACACAAACAAGTGCTTTACAGGCTGCCAATCCTTAAAGCTTGAAAACGAATGACTCATGATTAAACCTACAACTTCCTTACCGCTGGTAGTTACAGCTCTGTTTCTGCTATTTGCCTGCCAGAAAAAAAACGAAAACCTTATTCAATACGTTAATCCGATGATTGGCACCGGGCAATCGACGAGCCCAGGCGGAGCCCGGCACAACCAACATTCCGAATCGTGGAGCCAAACCACACCGGCTGTCTCAACCCCGTTTGGAATGACACAATGGACTCCGCAGACCCGAGATACGGAATACAAATGTGTTTCGCCTTATTATTACGGCGCAAAAGAAATTCAGGGTTTCAGAGGTTCGCATTGGCTGGGAGGTTCGTGCACCCAGGATTACGGAAGCTTTACCATTATGCCCATAACCGGTTACCTGCGCACATTTGCCAACGAACGGTCTTCGCATTATTCGCACGAAGGAGAAACCTCCACTCCTGCTTATTATTCGTGCTTGCTTCAGGAATACCTTACTTTTGTAGAAATGACTGGCACTGCCCGATCCGGTTTTTTCAGGTTCTCGTACCTGAAAGAAGAACAGGCCCACATTCTAATTACGCCCAATAGCGACGAGGGACAAGGATACATTAAAATTGATCCGGAAAAACAAGAAATTTATGGGTACAATCCCGTACACCGCATTTACCAGGGGTGGGGACAACCAGCAGGTTTCAGTGGCTATTTTGTCGTCAAATTTAATCGTCCATTCAACGATTTTGGGTGCTATTTTCAGATGGAAAACCTGGAAAAACAAACAGAAATCTCCGGAAAAACAGATATCGGGGCATATGCTTCTTACAAAACAAAGAAAAACGATATTATCCTGGCTAAAGTAGGCACATCGTTCACCAGCATCGAAGCAGCCCGTGCGAATCTGGAAGCTGAGATACCGCACTGGGACTTTGAGAAAACAAAATCGGAAACCGAACAAATTTGGAACAAATCGCTATCTGCCGTTCAACTAAAAGGCGGAAAACCTGAGGACTACACCAAATTCTACACAGCGCTTTATCATTCCATGCTTTTCCCTCGTACATTCAGCGATGTGGATGGCTCGTATCCCGCTTTCGACGGAAATAAAAACATTCAGAAAATAGAAGACGGACATGTGTATTACGATGACTTTTCGCTATGGGACACCCATCGGGCACAACTTCCGCTTGTAAGCCTTGTTGCCCCTGAGCGATATGAGGACATGATGAAATCACTGGTTTTGAAGGCTGAGCAGGGAGGCTGGATGCCCATTTTCCCGATGTGGAACAGTTATACATCGGCCATGATTGGGGACCACGCCAACACCGCATTGGGCGATGCCTACCTCAAAGGCTTCGATATTGATATCGACCGGGCCTGGCCATACATGAGAAAAAACGCTTTTGAGATTTCGGAAGGCGACGATTACATCAACGGCAAAGGACGAAGGGCGATGAAATACTATTTGGAAAACGGATACATTCCATTGGAAGACAGCGTAAAAGATGCTTTTCATCAAAACGAACAAACTTCGCGCACATTGGAATATGCTATGACCGACGATATTCTTTCTAAAGTAGCCCGAAAATATGGAAAGACAGAAGATGCCGAAATTCTGGCCAAACGAGGACGAAACTACCAACTGGTGTTCGACAATGAAACAAAAAGTATGCGTGGCCGACATCTCGATGGAACCTGGAGCAGCAATTACAATCCAACGGCCCGTGCATCATACCTCACCGAAGGTACGCCCATGCATCATCTGTGGTTTGTGCCTCAAGATATTCCCGGATTATTCGAACTGATAGGCGATAAAAATGAAGTTCGTTCCAGACTGGATGAACTCTTTGATACTGGCGAATACTGGCATGCCAACGAACCATGTCACCACATTCCGTATCTGTACAATTACCTGGGCGATCCGGTTGAAACCCAACGAAAAGTTAAACATATACTTGAAACCGAATATACACCCTACGATGGTGGAATCCCCGGAAACGACGATTCGGGACAAACTTCAGCCTGGTATGTATGTTCGGCAATCGGGTTCTATCCGGTTGCTACCGGAAATGGCGAATACCAGCTGTCTTCTCCTATTTTCAGCGAAGTTACCCTGCACCTGAACCCCGACTATTATCCCGGCAAAAAATTCAGTATTAAAGCTGATGGTGCCAATGCGACCAATACATTTAACCGGGTAGAATTGAATGGTAAAGAGATTCGGTTTGTACTGAACCACGAAGACCTTAAAAAAGGTGGTAAACTGGAGTTTTCGAATACTGAAAAACCATCGAATCAGTGATAATGGAAGAGCCCGGAATTCAAGCCTAAGCAATAAATTCCGGGCTCTTTGTTTTCTGAATATTGACATCTGAAATTGTTAGCGCTCTCTTCAGGTGCTATTTGTTCTCAATAAACAAATCTTCCTTTATTTTCTTTAGCCGATCCAGGGCATAATTTGCATTTTTAGCCTTTTCACCAGCGGTCTTCAAATAATTCGAATAATAATTTAAGGCCATCGTTTTATTGAAATCAAATTCTTCGTAAGTGGTTGCAATCTCAAACAAAATTTCCACCCGTTCATTATTAAATTCATAAGCTTTTTTCAAGGCTTCAATCGATTTTTCAAATTCGCGGTTATTCCCGTAAACCTGCCCTAAATGGTGGTACATCTCAGTCATATATACGGGCTGTGCGCAGGCAATGGCAGCAAGCAGGTATTCTGCACTCCGCTCGTAATCGGCCATATTTTTATACGCTAAACCCAAGTAAAAATGCACAAAAGGATCATCAGGAACCATAGCGTAACACTTTTCAAGCATTGGGATAGCCAATTGCTCTTTTTTGAAGAAGTATAAAGCTATTCCATAATTTTTAAGTACCTCGTAAGTCGAGTCGTTTTCAGAAAGATAGCTTTCGTACGGAACGATTGCCCGTTCATAATCCTTCAGCTCGAAAAGGGCATCGGCCTGCCTGAGCAGCAAAGTAGGATTTTTAGGGAAAATGGTTAGCGCCCTGTTTCCGGAACTAAAAACCTGGCCGACATCTTTCTTACGTTTATATACCGAAATCAGGTTTAAGTGCGAAGTAAAATCGCCCGGATTTTCGGCTATCACTTTTTCATACAAGCGAATGGCTAAATCGGGTTTACCTGTCCGGAATGCTGAAAAAGCGAATTGCTTGTTAAAATACGGATTAACGGAATCAACCCTATAAATGGTTTCAAAAGTTTGGAAAGCCCGCTGAAAATCATCGATACTGATATAAGCTTTGCCAAGTTTTGCCTGAAGGCTCAGGTTCTCCGGACTTAGCGAGGCGGCCTGCCGGAAACACTCTACCGACTGGTATTGATTGCCAAGCAAAGCATAATTCTCTCCTAAATCTGCCAGGATTAAACTGTTCTTTGGCTCGTAAAACAAGGCGGCTTCAAGTGCCTTTGATGCAAGCATCGGATTCGAGAGTTCCCTGTAAACCAAGGCTTGTTTAAAATAGATTCCGGCATCGGGTTTTTCCTGGATCTGTGCCGAAATATAATCTAAAGCCTTGTCGTACTTTTTGTTCAGGATAAGCTCGTCGATGGTTTGGGCAAACAACTGAAACGGCAGAAGGAGCAAAATGAAGATCACTGTTTTCTGTTTCATAACTTATCGAGTTTGATGATTGTTTCCTGGAGCAAAATTTATTTAACCCTGCCAGGCTTTGGAGACCAAACAGGGTTAACACAACGCTTATTGCAAAACAAAATTGATCGGAACGGTGTAGGATACTGCTACTATCTCACCTTTGTGTTTTCCTGGTTTCCATTTAGGTAAGCTATTCACAACACGCAGCGCTTCCTGGTCAAGCGATGGATCGACACCACGCACAACTTTTGCATTTTTCACCGAACCATCCTTGGCCACCACAAAAGTTACAAACACTTTCCCCTGAATACCATTTTCTTGTGCTTTGACTGGATACTTTACAGCCTGAGCAATATGTTGACGCAATGCAAGTTGTCCACCGGGAAACTCAGGCATTTCATCCACAACAAAGAAGACCTCTTCGTCAACCTTAGCCGATTTTTCCTGACCATCATAAGCAACAGCAACTATTTCACCAACTTTATTGTTTTTACCGGTCAATTTCATTTCACCGGTAGCACCATCCACATTCAACTCATAGTCGCCCGACTCGGCAATAATACTTCTTAGTTTTTCTATTCCTGCCGAATCACCGTTTATCTGGAGCGAATGCCCATCGGCAACCAAGGTCACCGTTTTTTCACCTGCCACCAGTTCGGTTTTCACCGAATCTTTTTGCTCACATGCAAAAACGGCAACTAAACTTGCTGCCAACACAAATCCCACAAGGAATTTTACATTGGCAATTTTTCTGGATTTTATTTTAGTAATCATTTGAATACGGGTTTTGATTAACGAATAATTGAAGTTATTGGCAATTACAATTTGTTCACCAATATACTGATTGAGTAGGATCTGCTTGTACCACGAAGGTGCAGTTCCGTGAGAGATAACGGCCTGGTCGGCCAAAAATTCATGATTTTCGCGTAGTGCCCGCCTGAACATCCAGAAGAATGGATTAAACCACTGAAATACAGCAATAGATTCAAGAACAAGTACATCAAAAGTATGCCCTTGCTGAATGTGCTGTTTTTCGTGCTCAAGCATTTTTTCCCAGCCTTTGGTGTTCTGAAGGTTTTTACTTACGAAAATGTAATTCAGAAAAGAAAACGGACTTAACTCCTTGTCCAGAATAACCAGCTTTATCTTTCCGTCCGGAACAACCCGGTTTTGCGCAATCAACCGAATGATTTGGTAAATCCGGAAAAAGAATATGGCAGCGAAAAACACCATACCTGCTAAATACACATAACCTAGCAAACTGTAGTTCAATACAAACTGCTCAGCCCCTTGCGACAATGCCGCTCCGTAAATAGTAACCGAACTTAGCAAATTCACATAAGGCGTTACCGTAACTTCTTGCAATACCGTTGCCTGCGGCGTATAAAACGGGATACGCAACAGTGGCAAAAATGCCGAGAAGCCAATAGAAACCAACAGAAACCAGCGGTTGACATTAAAAAATGTTTCACGCCGTAGAAACAGGAAATAAACAAGCGCGAAAAGGCTAAGGCTTATTCCGGATTCCAGCAGGTAATTTACAAAACTAGTCATTGGTCGATGGATTTTCAGGTTCCAAATCTTTTCCTACTTCCTTGATTAAGTCTTCAAGTTCTGAGAGGCTCATTTTGTCTTCTTTGGCAAAAAACGAAACCATTTCCTGAAACGAATTGCTGAAATAACCATTCAGGAAATTTTTGAAGTACGATTTCGTGTAATCCGTCTTACTGATCAGCGGAAAATACTGATGTGTTTTTCCGTACGCGTAATGGTCAACAAATCCTTTCTTTTCCAGAATCCGGATAATGGTAGAAACCGTGTTGTATGCAGGTTTTGGCTCTGGAAGCTTATCGACAATTTCTTTGACAAAAGCTTTTTCTAGCGTCCACAATTCCTGCATAATCTGTTCCTCAGCCTTGGTTAATTCCTTCATCACATTTCAAGTTAAATTTTGTTTTGAAATCTCAAAAATCTTGCCAGAAACTAAGTAATTAGTTCGTCAACTAACATTTTAGTTATAAAAGACAAAAAAAAGAACAATTTGAATCAATCTGATGAACAGAAATGGCACGTATAAGCCAACAATCCGTTTATCAGTTGATTGGATATCCGACACAAACATATAACTAATATTTTAGTTTTCAAACTAAATATTTAGTTGAGATAATTATTTTTCTTTTGAAAATGAATTCGGAGGTTTTTAGAGAATCAGTAACCAAAAGGAGCCAACCAATTTCGAAGCAAAAAAAACAGGAATTCTGAAACAGAAAACTAAACAAAAAGGCCGCCAGATTTTCATCGGCGACCTTCTTTTGATTTAAATGGTTCAGGTGGTTTACGAATTTATTTGGTATAGATCAAGGTTCTGTGTTTTCAGGTAAAAGACAGGCGAACATTAGGAAACCCCTACTCCCATCAGCATATTTCTTACATTTTTTTACAAATGGCAGCCCAACCTCCACCCTTAGCCAAATCAATTTTTAAATGATCGGCTTTAGTAACTTGTTTCACAATTCGTTTATAATCGTTACAACTTTTTTCAGCGTTAATTCCGTCCTGCATCATTTCAATCTCATAAGTTCCTTCGCCTAAAAACGACAGATCAACATCAAGTGAACGGGCAGTCCAGTCGGTCATAGCGCCCAAATACCAATGGTTATCTTTCTGACGGGCCATCAGAATGTAATCGCCAACTTTAGCATCAAGGACTTTGGTATCGTCCCAAACTGTAGGCATTTTGCTGATAAAAGCAGTGCTTTCTGTTTCCTTGTAATAATTCGATGGGCTATCGGCAAGCATTTGTACCGGTGCATCGTAGCACACATACATGGCAATCTGGTGGCAACGGGTTCCTAAACTCATCGGATTCGAAAAGCTGATAGCATAGTCTTTTTCATTTTTATTGATCATGGCGCCAGGGGTAAAATCCATTGGTCCGGCAAGCATTCGGGTGAAACACAAAGTTACATCGTGTTCCGGGGTAATATCTTTGCTCCATTTGCAATTCTCCATTCCTTTTACTCCTTCGTGGTTGATTATATTCGGATAAGCCCGAGCCATTCCGGAAGGTTTAAAAGCCCCGTGAAAATCAACAAGCAGTTTCCGGTCGGCACAAGCCTTGGCCGTACGTTCATAAAAATTTACCATGTACTGTTCCGATCGGGCCATAAAGTCAACCTTAATACCTTTTGCTCCCCACTGTGCATACAGATCCAGAATGGCATCCATATCAGCATCCAGCGGATTCCAGAGGCACCAAAGGATTATATCCACATTTTTTGTTTTTCCATAAGCAATCAGTTCCTGAAGATTCAGGCTGGGATTAGCTTCTTTAATATTCGTAGTTGATTTGGTCCAGCCTTCATCTAAAATAATGTATGGAATGTTATTTTTCGAAGCAAAATCGATGTAATATTTATAGGTTTTGGTATCCAGCCCGGCTTTAAAGTCAACACCATAAATGTTGTTTTCGTTCCACCAGTCCCAGGCAACCAAGCCCGGTTTAATCCAACTGGTGTCGGTAATTTTATTTTCACGCGAAAGCAGGAAAACCATCTGGTTTTCTACCAGTCGTGCATCTTCAGTGCTGATCATGAAAACACGCCATGGAAAATTGCGGGTTCCTGTTGTTTTGGCAATATAATCAGCCTCCTGAATATTCTGAATTCCACGGTCACCTTGGGGATCTGCTTTCAGGATGACTTTCGGATATTTACTTTTAAAAGCAGTTTTTCCGGTGGCCTCTAAAAACAAACAGGGATAATCGAATAAGTCGGCTTCGGTAATTCCGATTTTGATGTTGTTGTCGGCTTTTACCAGTGTTGGAAGCGAAGCAAACCTACCAGCCTTCAGCGAACTGATTTTCTGGTCAAGGTAGCTACGTTCGTAATGCGAATAAACGGTTTCCTCTTCGGGAAACAACACGCCATAATCACCAGCGAAATTCAGGCTAACTTCTTCATGTTTTACCGTGATGTCCTCTTTCAAGCTTGTTTCAAAACGATAGGCAATGCCATTGTCGAACACCCGGAAACTTACGGTATAGTTTGGCTTAAAATTCAGGTTTAATTGGTTATAGGTATTTTGAATTGTTTTTGATTTTACAGCAACGACAGTCGGAACAGTTTCGTTCACCGATGTGGTTTTAGCAGAAATAACCTTAGGATTTGTTCCTAAAACTGAAGTTCCCAAATCGAGACTCAAGGTATTGTTTGTAAAAACGGATTGATCAGAAACAGCAGCCGACCATTTAATCTGGGTGTCAACAGAAACGGTAACCGAAATCTGGCCATTTGGCGATGTAACCTTATATTCTTTCGAAGATACTTGCCAAACGAAAGCGATGCAAAGCAGTGTAAAAAATAATTTCATCTTATTGGGTATATTTAATTAGGCGATGCAAGATCACAAATCATAGGATATTGCAAATGGATGAATCGTCCGGAAGCATGGACACACATTCATTACGTTAATGCAAAAGCAATTACAGGTATAAGTTACATATTAAACTGGTCGGCATCGTTCAAAACAGGAAAAGCTGTTCTGAATTTAGTCAGTTCGCTGTAGGAAAATCCGGCTAAAACGATGCCTTTGTGGTGATCGCCAACTTCAGCCAATAGGTGTCCTTTCGGATCAATCAACTGTGAATTCCCGGAATATGAAATCGTATTTCCATCTACTCCTACCCGATTGGCACCCACCACATACGACTGGTTTTCAATGGCTCGGGCCTTTAGCAAGATATTCCAGACTTCGGCTCGGGCTTGTGGCCAGTTTGCCGAATACACCAAAATATCGTATTCGTTCCGGTTTCGTGCCCATACTGGGAATCGCAGATCGTAACAAATGAGCGGGCAAATGCGCCAACCTTTGTATTCTACAACCAAACGTTCCATGCCTTTTTCAAAATAACGATCTTCATTTCCCATAGAAAACAGGTGGCGTTTGTTGTAAAAACGAATTTCTCCTGAAGGCTCAACAAACAACAATCGATTAAAGTACCGGCCATCTTCTTTAATAATCAGGCTCCCGCAAAGGGCAAGCTGATGCTCAGCACAAAACGTTTTCATCCAACGAATCGTTTCGCCATCCATAGGTTCGGCCAGTTCAGCAACTTTCATCGAAAAACCGGTTGTAAACATTTCGGGCAAGAAGATCACATCGGCTGTTTTATTGGTTTTATGTATCCACTCGTCAATTTTTGCACGATTGGCTTGTGGATTTTCCCACGCCAGATCGAACTGAAATACGCCAACATTTAAAATTTCCTGGTGCATCATATACGAAGTTTTAAGGTTCAGAATCTCTGCAAAGTTTCAGTTAATCATCGGTGGTAAACAGTTCCGGGTGTTTACCTTTTACCCCTCGGTTGCGATAATAAGCTTTCATCCGGTGAATATCCTCAGTGGGGTCATCCGTTAGTTCAAAAGTTTCCAGCCAACCCACTTCTTTTCTTCCAAAATCAAAGAAACCCAGGTAAACCGTTGCTCCGGTAGCTTTAGCTATGGTATGGAATCCAGCTTTCCAGCGTTTATTTAACTTCCGCGTACCTTCAGGAGTAATAGCCAGATGCATTTCGTCACGTTCATTCATCTCCTGAATAATTTGTTTGGTCACAGTTACCCCTCTCGAACGATCGATCGGGATTCCACCCATTTTTTTCAAAAATAGTCCAAATGGCCAAAAGAAAAACTCCTGTTTAATCATGGTATGAGCGACTCCACCAACCGAAGTGTAATAGAGATAAGAAATCACAAAGTCCCAACTGCTGGTATGAGGAACCCCAATGATAATGGCTTTCTTGTGGGGCATTTTACCATTAACCGGCTTCCAGCCCATTATTTTAAGGAGTAGTTTACAGAACGATTGCCACATTTTATTCAATATTATATTGGGTAATATGGGTTGCCCGACAATGCTCCTGCAACAACCGGATTGCCATTTGAGTGGCCACCGTCAACTGATTATCGCTGCCAAAATCAATCAGGATCATCAGGAAACGTTTTGTTTTTTCGGTGACTTCGGTTCGGAGAGAATCGCTGGTTGGCGTACCAAACGCACCAAGTTCATCACGAAAAACAGGTAGATTTTCGATATTCAGTTCTCCCCTGCCAATACCCTGATAAGGTTCGTTCGGTTGGCCGATACCCAAAACAACGTTACCAACGATCTGGTCAGCATCGTAACCTCCGATAGAGAAACCGGTAGAAACGGAAACGAAGTTAAGCTGATCGACAACATTGGAGATTTGATACAACCCTTTTCCTGAAACCACGCGGCGAAGTAAAGCTTCGGCTGATAACCGATAACGCGCAGGGTCTTTTCCACAAGCTTTGTAAGCTTTACGCGAGGCCGAAATCACCGGATTCTTGGCGATATCTTCAACAACTAATGTTTCACCGAGCTGCCTTATGCCACGATCAATCTCTGTCAACAGCTCAATTCCGGATTGCGCCACACACACGTCGGCCTCGATACAAGTAAGCCTTAATTGAGAACATCGGTTTTTAAGTTCGGAACTGATCCTGATTTCGGGCATTGGCAAGACTGTTTATGGTGAATTTTGTACCAAACAGGCACTTTCACAAAAATAAGAAATTCAGTCCAACCAACGATTTATCTCAAAAAAAATCCTGAATTCCATTCCGTCATTCAGGATTATCGGTTAAAAGAAAACTTCGGTTCGAATATTTTCGGGCGGGAGCCCATATTTTTCAAGTATCGCAGTTACCTCTTCGATCATATCCGAATTCCCGCAGAGGTAACAAATCAGGTCTTTATCCACCGGATTTTCTTTCAGGAAATAGGTGACGCGGCCAAAATAGTCGCCTTCGTCGCGTCGCGAAGTGCAAAGCACATAATTATCCGGATTAAATGCTTCGCGGCCATAAGCTTCGTCGGCAAAATGAACGCCATGCAATACCCTGTAATTTAGGTGAGGATAAGATTTTACATAGGAATAAAAAGGAGAAATACCGGTTCCTGAAGCAATCAGGAGGGTGGGATGACCAAGTTTTGTTTTTTCATTCAGGATAAAAAAACCTTTGGGGCCCTCCACATCAAGTTCCGAACCAGGTTTCAGATGACGCAGGTAGCGCGAAAATTCGCCGGCCGGAATCTCCCGGATCAAGAAATCGAGGTAATCATCGGTGGTTGCACTAAAAATGGAATATTCGCGTCCCTTTTTCTCGCCCGGAATGCGAATAACAACATATTGTCCGGGTTCAAACTGAAAATCCTGCCGGTCGAGTCGTAAAATAAAAGTTTCAGGAGTTATGTTGATAATTTCCAGAACGGTATGCTTTCTTCGTTTCATGTATGAGTTTCAGGTTTCAAGTATCAAGTTCCAGATCTTAGCTGCGATCTTGATACCTGGTTATTCAATATGGATTGTTGGATATTAAAAATGACAGTTTCTTTTTGCAGGTATTTTAAACTACGCATTCACGTGCCTTTCGGCATGGTACGACGACCGTACCAATGGACTGCTTTCCACATGCGAAAACCCCCTTTTCAAACCTTCGGCACGGTACATCCCGAATATTTCGGGAGTAATGTATTGCTGAACGGGCAGTAGATTCGAGTCGGGCTGGAGATATTGACCAATTGTTAACACTTTACAGCCAGCATCACGAAGATCGTCCATGGTTTGCAGCACTTCGGTTTCGGTTTCGCCCAAACCCACCATAATTCCAGATTTGGCAACCATCCCTGCACCCGAAATAATGGAGATCGTTTTCAGGCTGCGATCGTAACGCGCAGTACTGCGTACTTTGGGAGTCAACCGGCGAACGGTTTCCATGTTGTGCGAAATCACATCGGGAGAAGCATCAATTACCATTTTGATCAGCTCCGGATTGGCATTGAAATCAGGAATAAGCGTTTCGATGGTGGTAAAAGGGTTTAATTCTTTAATTTTCCGTATGGTGGTTGCCCAAAATTCAGCACCTCCATCAGGCAAATCGTCGCGGGTTACCGAGGTTACCACACAATGTTTTAACCCCAGTGTCCGAATTGTTTTGGCCAACCGCAGCGGTTCCATCCAGTCAACCTCGTCGGGCACATCGTTCTTAACGTAACAAAACCGGCAATTCCGGGTACATTTATCGCCCAAAATCATAAAACTGGCAGTTCCGGCATTCCAGCATTCGCCTTTATTGGGGCAGTTTCCACTGGTGCATATCGTATTTAAATGGTGGTCGGCTATTAACCGTTTAACTTTCGAATAGTTTTCACCCTTTGGCAACTGAGATTTCATCCATCGCGGCAATCTTTCCCTCTCTGTTTTTAATTCAGTCATTTCAAAAAATTGAGTTCAGCCATACAAACAGAAATTGAGGGACGAAGTTCATCTGTTGGAAAATTTTCGGACTCTATTCTGAATGTGAATGACCAAAACAGAAACGAAATTCCAAAAAGATACTTATTTTGCGCCATAAACCAATACGATCAAATTTTCATGAGCAAAATATACAACTGGGCCATTTTAGGATGTGGCCGGATTGCTAAAAAATTTGCAGGCGATTTACGGCTCCTGCCCAACGCCAGGCTTTATGCCGCTGCTTCGCGGTCGATAGAAAATGCACAAGCCTTTGCCGCCGAATTGGGTTTCGAAAAAGCATATGGCAGTTACGAAGAAATGGTAAACGACCCCGGGGTGGATGTGGTTTACATCGCATCCCCGCATTCGTATCATTTCGAACATTCTCTTTTGTGCCTGAACCACCGGAAAGCAGTATTGTGCGAAAAAGCTTTTGCCATCAACTCGCGCGAAGTGGGCATAATGATCGCAACTGCCCGAAAAAACAATACTTTCCTGATGGAAGCCTTCTGGACCAGGTTTCAGCCCAGTTTCCTGAAAGTAATGGAGATTATCCGTTCCGGCGAACTGGGAGCCCTAAAGCTGGTTAGGTCTGATTTTGCCTTTAATGCCGAATACAATCCGGAAAAGCGACTGTACAATGTAAATCTGGGGGGCGGGTCGCTGCTCGATATTGGTATTTATCCCATTTTTATGGCGCTCATCACTCTGGGCAAACCTTCAGAAATTAAAACAATGGCCAGGTTTTGCCCAACCGGGGCCGAAGAATCCATCCTGATGTCGTTTGGCTACCCGAATGGCGAAATGGCATCGCTGGTTTCCAGTTTTGCCTCGCACACTTCAACTCAAACGGAGTTTAGTTTTGAAAACGGGTTTGTAAGGCTAAACCGCCGGTTTTATGCAGCAACCACCCTGACTTATTGGAAGAACTGGGAAGAAGAAAAACACATCGTGCTGGAAAAGGGAGCCGGGTTTGGCTACGATCTTGAAGCGGCGCATGTAATGGAATGTTTGGATGCAGGAAAAACAGAAAGCGATTGGATGCCGCTTTCGTTATCGGCAGATTTAATGGAAGTTATCGATCGGGTGAAAAAAGATGCCGGAATTGTATTTCCCGGACACGACTAAATTTTACAGTTTACCTCATCACAAACGCTGTTCACACAGACTTAAATGTCGTTCACTGATTTATTTTGATCGATTTACAAAAAGACATCAACTCTTTTGATCGAAATCCGTAATTTTAGTTCTTTGCAAACAGCAATTTACATCCATTGAAAATTTACACCAATGAGACTTTTCCTTTTCAGCGCATCGATATTTTACATCCTGGGATTAAAACTAATTTCAAGAATAGAAATACAACCCGTTTTTTTCCACAAAGCGATTACCACTGAGGCGCCCTCCATTTCTACAAAAAAATCTGAAGCTACCCCATCAAAAACAAAGCCCTTGTTCGAAAAGGAAGACTCCCTCATTCAGCACAATACAAAAAACAAACCTCTTACCGCTCCTGTAAAAAAAGGATAACGCAAAACAATTACCTGCATCGGGAACTATCTCCAGCTCCGAAATAATCAACATACTACAACCGGACATTACACGGAATGAATTATATTTACTCTTAAATTTGATGTAAATATGATTCAGCAAAATGATGTAAGAATTCAGTGTTGGGAGCAACTTTGCGAAGAAGTTTATCACGATTCGTGGAAACAGGATCTGGGGCGTTACCGCTCCGATTATGCCTTCAGGGGATTATCCGACATGGATTACGAACTCAAAAACAGTTTCCTTAGGAATTGCGGCGATAAACCAGAATTGGAATACCATCTGCTCCGGAATTTCAGGAAATATTCGATTAACAGCGACCCTCAGTTAACCAGTACATTCTGGCGTTCACTGGTACTTGCACAACATCATGGCCTGCCTACCCGATTAATCGACTGGACTTATTCGCCTTTTATTGCCATGCACTTTGCCACGGCCAACACCGAAAAATATGATACCGATGGAGTGATCTGGAAGGTCGATTTTGTTAAGGTCAACCAACTTGTGCCTGCTCCATTCAGCGATGGGCTAAACGATGAAAAATGCAATGCTTTTACGCTTGAAATGCTTGAGAAAATTGTGTCCTTATCGGATTTCGACCGATTATTCGATCAAAATCAGGTATTATTTTTTGAACCACCATCGCTCGATGAAAGGATTGTTAACCAGTTCGCTTTATTTTCGGTGATGATGAACCCCACCGCCATTATGGATGAGTGGCTGATCAAACATCCGGATCTATACCGAAGGATCATTATCCCAAAAGAATTAAAACTTGAAGTCAGGGATAAACTGGATCAGGCGAACATTACGGAAAGGGTTCTTTTCCCCGGCCTGGACGGATTAGCAAAATGGCTTAAGCGCCACTACAAACCCGTTTTTAACGATTAACTGAGTCCATTTTAATGGAACGGTGTAATCCGGACAAATCCACCTACCGGAACGGATAAATCAAAAGCATTTTTACTTTTACCCTTAATCACATTCTTTTCGGTGCTTATTCCTTTGCAATTAAATATCTCGTAATTGTACTGAACACCGGGCTTGCTCAGTAAAAAACGAACAGGTTCAGTAGCTTTCGAGTTAATTACATCAATAGAAGAATCGAGTACAATAGGCAGATTTATGGTATAATCCTCATACAACATATAAATGATTTTCTGCTCATTCTCCACTTTAACAACCGGATAAAACCGGGATACCTGCATGGGTTCAAAACTTCCTTCAAAAATCACCTTATAATTCTGTTGCCAGTAATCCAGCCAAAACCGAATGGTTTGTTTCGATTCTTGAGGCAATGTGGTTATATAAAAAGACAAATATGGATTACCAAAAAGGACTGATTGAATCTTACGTGCAATTTCATCGGCTTTCTCGCGCGAATTTATGGCTACTACTTCCATAAATGGGGTATATTTTCCGTATAGCAAACGGTTATTCACCATTTTTTCGCGAACAATCCGGGCGTTCTCTACACCAACAAAACCGGTAAGAAAATTCTGATAACTCACCAGATTTGGGCCTACAACCGAAAATTTCTGCCCCATAAAGATATCCGGTTTTATCCCCTTCAAACGAGCCTCCATGTCGGCATACAAAGTGTCAACAGCCAATTGTATCGACACAAAATCACGGCCATTATCCTGTTCAATTACGGCTCCTTCCCTCGGGTAGAAACCTTTCAGGAAATCGAACCAATAACCGTCGAATTGCCATTCCTTAAGAAAATTGGCATAGGTACTTACTAAATGTTTCCGGACTTCAGCATATCTGGGATCAAGCACATACATTTGTCGAGGCGCACGATACCGGATGTATTTTCCGTCGAATTTCTTCAAAACAACCGGATTTCCGCCCATAAACGGAATGGAATACCACAAATACAAGGGGAGCCCCATTTCTGAACATTTCTGTTTAAACAGGTTCATGGTTTTATAACTTTCCTCTTCGTATGCGTAGGAAGTATCAATTTTCATCTTCACCAACGACTGCCAGCCATCATCAACTAAAACCGACTTAAAATTAAAAGTCCGGAGAGAATCAAGTTCCCGGGTAATATTTTCGAGCGGTATATTCCGATGCATGGGGTACCAGGTCGAAAAAACGGGAACATTTGTCGTATCTATACTTGCCACACCTTGTTTAAACTCATCCGCTAAAAACCACGATGAAGCATCGTAAATCGCTTTTGAAAAATGAATATTCCGGAAATCAACCAAAACTTCAGCCTGGTAATCCTGAAGATTCGACAACGGAGGATTATCTTCAAAGAATCCGAGATTAAAAATAACAGAATCGTTCTCTTCCCTGATGTTTGAACTCACAAATTTAGCATGATAGGCATCTTTACAGGTGAACGTAATCTGATTCTGATCATTAATTGTTAACCCTGAGATAATAGAAAATCCTGCCGCAGCGCGATCATAAGAAGGAAGGGAGAAGTACGACTTGTTCGACCATGTTTTCGAATTCCAGATTTGGTTAATCTTATCTTTGGGAAACTTAACCGAAATACTAAAAGCTGGTGGAGCTGCGGCATACGTTGAATGTAAATATATGCTCAGGATGTATTTATTCAATCCCTGGTCTTTAATGTCAACAGTGGCTTCAAATGGAGTTAGCGTTCCCTCAATGCGTATTTTACTCTTATTAAAGACATATTTATCATCAGGTTCTGCACCAAAAATTTCAGGCATAACTGAAAAAGTAAAACAAACAATCATTAATCCAATTAACTTCATCCTTAAACCCATATTCTTTATCATGAGAAAATCTTGTAGAAATAATTTGATCTTTGCGCCTTTTTCATTGTGTCGTTCATTCTGAGCAAAGATTTTGACCTTCTCAGGAATGGTAACACTCTGTAAAGATAAAAAAACTTGCTTATCAAAATCTATTCACCTTAGTATATTTTAGAAGTCCGGAAGAGCAGATCAATGATTATCAGCGTTTGCGCCGAACCTATTTTCTAAATAGGCCACCAATACACTCCGCTAAATCTTGTTTTTGGCAAAAGCAAGAAACCCCGCTTTTAGCGGGGTTTCGTATGTTTATTCACCTATTTTGACGATGATTATTTCACCTTATCTACAATTGCTTTAAAAGCTACAGGATGATTCATTGCTAAATCAGCCAAAACTTTACGATTGATCTCAACATTTGCTTTTTTAAGCAAACCAATAAACTGAGAATAAGATAATCCTTCTGTACGAACGGCTGCGTTGATACGCTGAATCCATAAAGCACGGAAATTTCTCTTTTTTACTTTTCTATCTCTGTAGGCATATTGCAAACCTTTTTCCCAGGTATTTTTTGCAACGGTCCACACATTTTTACGGGCGCCGAAGTTACCTCTGGTAAGCTTCAGGACTTTTTTTCTACGAGCCCGGGATGCTACTGCATTTACTGATCTTGGCATAAAACTGATTTTAGAATGGTTAGCGTCCCGTCATTGGGGATCTTCAAGCTAATTCATTCGATTAATTACTTAATTTAATTACTCTGTAAAAGAAAACTTGCTTAGATATTCAACATCGCCTTAACGTTTGGCACATCGGCTTTGTTAACGGTTCCCCAATAAGTCAGGTTACGTTTACGCTTGGTGCTTTTCTTGGTCAAAATGTGACTTTTGAAGGCATGTTTTCTTTTAATTTTTCCGGTGCCGGTTAATTTAAACCTTTTTTTTGCGCCGGAGATCGTCTTCATTTTTGGCATCTTCCTAAAATTAATGTATGTAAGAAATTTATTTCTTCTTTTTAGGTGAAATAAACATGGTCATTCGTTTTCCTTCTAAAGTTGGTAGTTGTTCCACTTTACCTACTTCTTCCAATTCCTGGGCAAACCGGAGCAATAAAATCTCGCCTTGTTCTTTAAACAGAATAGATCTCCCTTTAAAGAAAACATAAGCTTTTACTTTAGCTCCTTCCTGTAAAAACTTCTCGGCATGACGTAATTTGAACTGAAAATCGTGATCATCAGTATTCGGACCGAAACGAATTTCTTTTACGACAACCTGAACAGTTTTAGCTTTAATTTCCTTCTGTTTCTTTTTCTGCTGATATAGAAACTTCTGGTAATCAGTAATTTTACAAACTGGTGGATCTGCATTTGGCGAGATTTCAACAAGATCTAGTTCAAGTGCATCAGCCATTTTTAAGGCTTCATTTAACGTGAAGACACCAGGATTTTCGATGTTCTCACCAACAACACGAACTTGTTGTGCACGAATTTTCTCATTTATGCGGTGCTGAGGAGCAACTTCTGCTCTTCCACCGTTGTATGGTCTTTTTACAGCTATGGCCAAAATCTCCTATTATTAGTTAATATTTTAATTATTTAATGATGACAACTGTTCTTTTACCTCAGCTTTAATAAAATCAACAAACTCAATATGGCTCATTGTTCCTTTATCCCCATCACCTTGTCGCCGAACCGAAACACACTTATTTTCAGCTTCTTGCTCTCCAACTATCAATAAATAAGGGATACGTTTCATTTCGTTATCCCTGATTTTACGACCAATTTTCTCATTACGGTCGTCAATTATCGTGCGAATATCGGAATTATTTAGAAATTCCGAAACACTTTTTGCATAATCGTTGTACTTTTCACTGATTGGTAATACTACAACCTGATCAGGAGTTAACCAAAGCGGGAATTTTCCTGCTGTATGTTCAATTAAAACAGCCACAAATCGTTCCATCGATCCAAAAGGTGCGCGGTGAATCATAACCGGACGGTGACGTTTGTCGTCGGCGCCAATATACTCCAGTTCGAATCGTTCCGGAAGGTTGTAATCAACCTGAATAGTTCCCAACTGCCAGCTACGTCCAAGAGCATCTTTAATCATAAAGTCAAGCTTCGGACCATAGAAAGCGGCTTCTCCCAGAACAGTTACAGTTTTCAGCCCTTTTTCAGCAGTTGCTTCAATAATTGCTTGCTCTGCTTTATCCCAGTTCTCGGTAGAACCAATGTACTTTTCCGGTTTATTCGGATCGCGTAACGAAATCTGGGCCGAATAATTTTCGAAGTTTAATGCTTTGAAAATGATAAAAATAATATCAATAACCTTTTTAAATTCTTCTTTAATCTGATCGGGACGGCAGAACAGATGGGCGTCATCCTGGGTGAACCCGCGCACACGGGTCAAACCATGTAATTCGCCACTTTGCTCGTAACGATATACCGTACCAAATTCGGCCATACGGATAGGCAAATCTTTGTACGAACGTGGTTTAAATTTATAAATCTCACAGTGATGCGGGCAATTCATGGGTTTCAACATGTATTCTTCGCCTTCAGCCGGAGTTTTGATGGTCTGAAACGAATCGGCCCCATATTTCTGAAAATGACCAGATGTTTTATACAAGTTAATATCGCCAATATGCGGTGTTATGACCTGCTCATACCCAAATCTTTTCTGAACACGTTTCAGAAAATCTTCCAATTGCTGGCGAAGCATGGCGCCTTTTGGCAGCCACATGGGCAAACCTTGTCCAACATTCTGCGAGAAGGTAAACAATTCCATTTCTTTACCCAACTTGCGGTGGTCTCGTTTTTTAGCTTCTTCAACCAGAATGAGGTATTCCTCCAGCATTTTCTGCTTCGGAAAAGTGATGCCATACACCCGGGTAAGCATCTTATTTTTTTCATTACCCCGCCAGTATGCTCCGGCAATTGAGGTTAGTTTCACCGCTTTGATAAAACCGGTATTGGGTAAATGCGGGCCACGGCATAAATCGGTAAAACCACCCTGATTGTAAACGGTAATTGTTCCGTCTTCCAGTTCGCCAATCAGTTCTTCCTTCAGATTATCGCCTTTTGCAACAAACATTTTGAGCGCATCTTCTTTCGAAATATCTTTACGAACAATAGCATGTTTCTCTCTGGCCAGTTCTATAATTTTCTTTTCAATTTTCTCCAGATCTTTTTCTGAAAGCTGCTGTCCTTCGGGTAAATCAATATCGTAATAAAATCCATTATCCACGGTTGGGCCAATTCCAAATTTAGTTCCCGGATAAAAAGACTCGATAGCTTCAGCCATCAGGTGAGCAGAAGAATGCCAGAAGGTTTCTTTTCCTTCACGGTCGTCCCACAAAAAAAGCTTAATAGTTGCGTCTGTAGTAATGGGCCTCGACAGATCCCTAACTTCTCCATTTACAGAGATTGATAAAACATCTTTAGCAAGCCTGCTGCTTATTGATTCTGCAATTTCATATCCTGAAATTCCGCTTTCGTATTCCCTGACACTGCTATCAGGTAAAGTAATTTTAATCATCGGTTTTTTTGTTTTAAAAAACAGGGTGCAAAGATAACTATTAATGGCTGATATGTATCATTAAAGCCGAGTTTTTACATGCTAAAAATACGTTCAACTGTTTCAAAAAAAAAGCCTTTAATACCTGAAAAAAAATCAGCTATTAAAGGCTCGGAAATTGGTTAGGCCAGAGTTTTATCTCATTCCAAGGCTAATACCTGCGTTATATGAAGTATATTCTGCTTTATTAATCGAACCAAAAAGGCTAAAGAATGCCAGTTTTAATCTTAAGCCGGCATCTAAACTAATGTTTTTGGAGTCAAATTGCAGGGCAATCGGGTCAACCAATTCGTCTTTTGTAGTAAAAGTCGTCCCTCCAATTGGTATTTCTGTTTCAATAATATATTTTCCGATCAGGTCAACCGTTGATTCACTGTTACTTTGACCGATTCCTCCAAAAACAGTTAATATCCCCAATTTCTTGGATACAATGAGCCCGAACTTACTTGTTTTCGTATTTACCTTTAGCATTTGAGCTTCATCGTTTGCAAACGATACCGTAACATTTCCATCGCTATAGTCATTCGGATCAAAACTCAATTCACTTTTCGCATTTACTGCTGAATAGCTGGCAAAAACCGAAGCATCAAACGGAAGTGCTTTTAACACAGGTATCCATTCCTTGAAATTGTGTTTTACTCCAATTCCCCAAAAACCGATATTCATGTCGTCGCCGTCATTGTTGTACTTCATTTCCGGAACATAACGACCAATAATATCAGTGTGTGGCAACAAACCAAATCCAAGTTGAACCATCGGCACCGGAACAACATCCAGCCCTGCACCGTTTGGCGAGTTAAAGGAGGCAATTGAATTCCCCGAACTATCTTTAATATTTAAACTAGGGCCTGGCTTGTCATTCCCGGCAACTGTAGGAGCGATATTTCCACCACTCGCTACCGAAATATTGGTTAGCCCGAGTTTGCTGATATCAAAAGTCTGGTCCTTTTCAGGAATCTGGATGGCACTAACGCTAATTGACAAGTCGAAACCAAACAAATGGTGCGTTTCAGCCGAATTGTACCATCCATTATTCAGTCCATCTCCCAAAGCCATAGCATATGGATCTAAATAGGCTTTAAACAAGGTATTAGCATCTTTTTTCCCAGCCTTAAGAAATTCAACAACATTTGACTGCGAAAAAGTTACCAGGGATATAAATCCACAAAAAATAAACAAAATTATCCTTTTCATAATCGTAATTTTTAATTTATGCGTTCAACCCTTTTCTATTCTGTCCGATCACAAATTGTAAGATTTATAACAAAGATAGATTTTTGATATTTAAATTCATCATCCACCAACTGAATATTAAATAGCGGGGTAAAACCTTTGCTCAACGAAACAACCCGGAGCAACGTTTTCCTTACACAAGAATATCCCGAAGGCCCTGGATTTTAGTGTTGCATCTGGCAATTAAAGAACAAATTAACGACACATGAAATCAGCCCTTTTTTATTTCGAAAAAAATTCGAAGTTTTGACAACAGAAAGAACGAATTAACACTCAAAATCATGAATATCAGACAAAGCCTGCTCCTGTTGCTTGTAAGTATCTCGTTAACTGCGTTTACTCAAAAAAAGATCGAATTAAAAGATGTAGTCGGAAGTCGCACCTTTGCCCAAAAAAGCGTTTCGGGCTTGCGCTCGATGAACGATGGTTTGTACTACACTACGCAAGAAGAAGGCAATAAAATTGTGAAGTACAGTTACAAAACCGGTACCCAGGTTGAAGTTTTGTTTGACTTGAGCAAGTTGGAAAATCCGGCATTCAAAAATTTTAGCGACTATACATTTAGCAGCGACGAAACAAAAATCCTGTTTACAACCCAAAGACAGTCGATTTACCGGCATTCATTCTCAGCCGAGTATTACATCTGGAACCGTACAACCCAGGAAATGTCGCCATTGTCGGCAAACGGCGCACAGCAACTGGCTACATTCTCGCCTGACGGAGAACGCGTGGCTTTTGTTCGGAATAACAATATTTTTATCAAGAGCCTGAAATTCGGAACGGAAAATCAGGTAACCCGCGATGGAAAAACAAACGAAATTATCAACGGTGCCCCCGATTGGGTTTACGAAGAAGAGTTTAGTTTTAACAAAGCTTTTGAATGGTCGCCCGACAGCAAATTTCTGGCTTTTATAAAATTCAACGAAACTGAAGTCCCCATGTTTACTATTCCGATGTACCAGGGACAAAATCCGGAGATAAAAGAAAATCAACTTTATCCGGGAAGTTACAGCTACAAATACCCGAAAGCCGGAGAAAAAAACTCGGTAGTAAGCGTACTTATTTACGACCTAAAATCAAAAAGCAGCGTTACCGCCGAAATTGGTGACGATCAGGAACAATACATCCCCCGCATCAAGTGGACTGCCGATGCTTCTGATTTAGCCATAATGAAACTAAACCGCCTGCAAAACAAGCTCGACGTCGTGTTGGCCAACCCATTTACCGGCGACACCCGCGCTTTTTTTACAGAAAAAAACAAAAGGTATATTTCTGAAGATTTTTACGACAATTTTATCTTCCTTCCGGACAATAAACACCTGGTAATGAATAGTGAACGGAATGGATATTCGCATTTATACCTTTACGACCGGCAAGGTTTTGAAATGAAACAACTAACCAGTGGAAATTACGATGTCACTGCTTTTTATGGTTTCGATCAGCTAAAAAAAGTATTCTATTATCAGGCAGCCAAAGAGTCGCCCATGCGCCGCGAAGTATATTTCGTCAGCTTAGACGGCAAAAAATCCGGGAAACTATCAACGATGGCAGGAACCAATAATTCGGATTTCAGCACCGGTTTTAAATATTACATCAATCATTTCTCTAATCTCGAAACGCCAAACCTAATTACGCTTCACGACCAGGCTGGAAAATTGATCCGTACCCTTCAGGATAATTCGGACTTAAAGAATACGTTAAAAGCATATTCCCTCGGGAAAAAAGAGTTTTTCAGTTTCAAAACTTCGGAAGGTTTAGAGTTAAATGGCTGGATGATAAAACCGGTGAATTTTGATCAGGCAAAGAAATATCCGGTTTTGATGACCCAATACAGTGGACCAAACTCTCAACAGGTTACTGATAGATGGGGAGGAATTGGCTGGCACGATTACCTGGCTCAGGAAGGTTTTTTAATTCCCTGCGTCGATCCGCGAGGTACAGGTGCCCGTGGCGAAGAATTTCGGAAGATGACTTATCAGCAACTGGGAAAATACGAATCTGACGACCAAGTAGAAGCTGCCCGTTATCTGGGCTCGCTTCCTTATGTGGATAAAACCCGGATCGCCATTTGGGGATGGAGCTATGGCGGTTTTATGGCCGCACTCTGCATGGAAAAAGGAGCTGATGTTTTCAATACCGGGATTTCGGTAGCTCCGGTTACCAACTGGCGATTTTACGACAGTGTTTATACCGAACGCTACATGCGTACGCCAAAGGAAAATCCGGAAGGCTACGACGATAATTCGCCGCTTTCGCACGCCGGGAAAATCAAAGGCAATTACCTCCTGATCCACGGCTCGGCTGATGATAATGTGCATTTCCAGAATACCATGGAATTTGCTGAAAAGCTGGTGCAGGCAGGGGTGCAGTTTGATATGGCAGCCTACACCAACCGAAACCATGGAATTTACGGCGGAAACACCACCATGCACCTTTACACCAAAATGACCAACTATTTGAAAAATAAGTTACAGGAAAAATAAATCTGATTCCAATCGATCTTAATCTGAAGTTGATCCTAAAATTCGCTAGTTTTGGTTTTACATTAAAATCACGATTGATATGCGAAGTTTATTGTCATTTCTGTTTATTTTCCTTTTCGGATCAACACTATGCGCCCAGCAAAACTTCATTCCTGTTTTCACATCAGGAACCGAAGGCCATAAAAGTTATCGGATACCAGCCATTATTAGCTTACCCAATGGCGAGCTGTTGGCTTTTGCTGAAGGTCGGGTTAATGGAGCCAGTGATTTTGGCGACGTCAATATCGTGTTTAAGCGAAGTACCGACTATGGAAAAACATGGAGCCAGATAGCCACCATAGTCGATTACGACCAATTGCAGGCCGGAAATCCGGCGCCGGTAGTTGATTTGCTCGACCCCCAATATCCACAGGGCAGGGTCTTTCTTTTTTACAATACCGGGAATAACCATGAAAACCAGGTGCGCAATGGAAACGGGCTTCGCGAAGTGTGGTATAAAACTTCGGTTGATGGCGGGAAAACATGGTCCAATCCGGAAAACATTACGCTGCAAGTGCATAAGCCCAATCAACCTAAAACAAACGAAGCGTACCGTTTTACTGAAGACTGGCGGCATTACGCCAACACCCCCGGCCATGCTTTGCAATTAAGTTCGGCACCTTACAAGGGACGGATTTACATTGCGGCCAACCACTCTGAAGGACAATCAGAAAAACCTAATGAAGACTATTTTGCGCACGGATTCTTCTCCGACGATCATGGGAAAACGTTTAAGCTAAGCCAAAATGTTAATCTTCCCGGTAGCAATGAATGCAGTGCTGCCGAACTATCTGGTGGTGGATTAATGCTCAACGCCCGGGATCAAAAGGGCGATAGTAAACTCAGGATTGTGGCCATAAGTAAAAATGGCGGCGAAAATTGGGACAGTATTTACTTTGATCAAAACCTTCCGGATCCGGTTTGCGAAGGAGCGATTCTGAATATCGGGAAAAAGAAAGGCAAAAACATACTGGCTTTTTGCAATGCAGCCAACACCAAAGAACGCAACAACCTGACGCTCAGAATCAGTTACGATGAAGGAAAGAACTGGCAACTTTCTATTCCTGTTGACATGGATCCAACGAATAAAAAATCTGATTTTACAGCATATTCTGACATTGTTGGCCTCAGTAAAAATAAAATTGGGGTTCTGTATGAACGGGATAATTATTCGCAGATCGTATTCCGTGTAATAAAATGGAAATAATTTAGCTAATTTTAAGCAGTCGAACCTAACCTTCTTATTAACTAACCTAACATTTCAATCATGAATAAACTGACACTCCTTATCTACCTGTTCATTGCGGTTATCTGTTCTCCTTCGCAGGCACAAAATACGGAGAAGCTTCGTCGTGCCGATTGTTTTTTCGGGATTCATTTTGATTTACATGCCACCGAAGACATTGACAACGCGGGAGAAACGCTAACCCCTGCGATGATCGATACTTTTCTGACCAAAGTGCGCCCCGATTTTATTCAAATCGACTGCAAAGGTCATCCGGGAATTTCGAGTTACCCGACTAAAGCTGGCAATCCGGTTAAAGGATTTCAGAAAGATCCGCTGAAACTCTGGCGCGAAATAACCGAAAAAAATAAAGTTGGACTGTACATGCACTATTCGGGCGTTTGGGATGGGAAAGCGGCAACCGATCATCCTGACTGGGCCGTAGTAAAAGCTTCAGGTGAAAAAAGTGTACAAAAGATGTCGTTTTTTAGTCCGTATGTCGATAAAATACTGATTCCGCAACTCAAAGAGTTAAGCAGCGAATATCACGTTGACGGAGCATGGATTGACGGTGATTGCTGGGCTGTTGAGTTGGATTACAGCGAAAAAGCCATTCAGGGATGGACACAAAAAACCGGGTTTTCTGAAGTACCCCGAAAAAAGGAAGACAGCAACTATCAGCAATATTTAGAATATACACGCGGTTTATTCCGCGAATACATGCGCAAATATGTCGATGCCATTCATGAGTTTGATCCCAAATTCCAGATTACAAGCAATTGGTCGTATTCGTCGTTAATGCCCGAAAAGGTAACCAACAATGTCGATTTTTTATCGGGCGATGTCACTCCACAAAATGGGGTATTCCGCTCGGCATTTGAAGCTCGTTGCCTTGCCCCGCAAGGAAAGCCCTGGGATTTGATGGCCTGGGGATTTTCGTGGAACGGCGACAAAATGCCCATGAGCAATAAATCAACGATCCAGTTGAAACAGGAGGCTGCCGAGATTATGGCTATGGGCGGAGGCGTACAGTTCTACTACCAGCAAAACCGCGATTTATCGCTAAAACCCTGGTTAGCCAATACACTTTCCGAACTTGCCCTTTTTTGTCGCGAAAGACAGAAATTCTGCCACAAGGCAAAAGCCATTCCTCAAATTGCGCTGTTGTTCCCTACAGTTTCTTATCAAAACAATGCATCGTCGCCCTATCCAGGCTCTCCGGCAAAACTTCAGGCCACACTTTATGCTTTGCTCGACAACCAATTACCAGTTGAAATTTTGATGGAACACCACCTCAAAGGAAAAATGAACCAATACCCGTTAATCGTCATTCCTGAATGTAATTACATCGAATCTGCACTGCTCAACGAATTCCGTACTTACGTCCAAAACGGGGGCAATTTATTGGTGATTGGCTCCGAAGCTGCCGGTATTTTTGCCCGCGAACTGGGTATCCAATCCGCCAATACCTCGGAAGAAAAAGTCGCATTCATTTCGGCAGCAAACCGGTTAGGATCAATCCGTTCTCCGTTATTCGAAGTAAAATTGACTTCCGACAGCAAAGTGATTTCCAATTTTTACAACAGTAACGATTATCTGGATAAAAGTAAAACCATCGCATCGTCCGTCAGGCCGTTTGGGAAAGGCAAAATTGCGGCAATTTATTTTAATGCCGGGTCTTCTTATTCGCAGTTCAAAACACCTGTAATCCGCGACCTTATTGCTGAAACCATTACTGAACTGGCTCCTGAAACATTGGTTGAGGTATCGGGTTCTCACCTGGTTCATGTTGCTGTAAACAAGCTTAACAACAAAACCTTCATCAGCCTGATTAACGTAGCCGGCGAACACACCAACCAATCGGCTATTGGCTACGATCAGGTTCCGGCATTGACCGACATTTCGGTACATCTTTCAGGAAAACCTGCTAAAATCATTTTACAGCCCGAAGGAAAGGTACTTGACTTTACTTTTGCCAATGGAAAAACAAAAGTCGTAGTCCCAAAACTTGAAATTCACTCCATTCTGGAGGTAGTAGAATAAACATTCAAACGTTAAATCATTTCGATTTCAGAAATCAGGATATACCAAATCCTGATTTTTTCGTTAATAGGAAAGGATGCCCTTTCAACCAACAGCTTTGGGTGAGGCTGAAAAAAAAACGGATTAGTAACAAAAGGGAAGTAAGAATCAGGCAATTAAAAAGGATATCGAAAATGGGAACACAAATTAAACCGATAGAAACAATTGGATTTAAAGAAATCAGAATCATAAAAACAATCCTCCTCCTGATTTTTCTTTTACTCCTGAAAAGTAACCTGCTCCTGGCCCAGGGTACATTGACCGGATTTGTGGTTGACGAAGAATTTAACACGCCACTTGAAAAAGCCGTGGTCACCATTCCCGGCACTTTAATCAGCGTGCTGACTGATCAGCAGGGTAAATATGTTTTAAAAATGAAAGCCGGGGATTATTTCATGGAAGTGAATTATCCCGGATATTTCAGGAAGCAATACAACATGTCGGTTTCTGACGGCATCATCACGCCTATGTTCATCATCAAGCTGGAAGCCAACGCGGTTGGGCGTGAGGCACAGCGCAAAATCAGCTCTTTCGAAAACAAAAGGCAGTTTCCTCAAAGTATTGAAAACCTGACTATCTGGCAAACCACTGAACAAACCGGCCATCAGGAATTTAACGAATCGTTCCGAACAATTCCTTCTGTAAATCTTTTGGGCAACGGAAGCGGCTACAACGACTCCGAAATTGGCTTCCGTGGGAATGATGCCACACACACTTCATATACCTTCAATGGCATTTTGCTGAATAATCCGGAAACCGGGAAAGTAAGTTCGTCGATGCTTTCGGGCATGACCGACTGGGCCGGACAAATTCAGGCTGTGAGCGGACAAGTTGCCAATCTCCAAAGCCAAACCAATTCGGGAGGGCTGATTAATGCGCTTTCGCTTCTGCCGCACGATAAAGCCGGGGCCGATATTTTGGCTGTTTATGGGAACGAAGGATTCCTGAAAACATCGGCAACCATACATTCCGGACTTTCGAAAAATAAACTAGCCACATCTCTCCAGATTTCACGTACTTCAGGAGATGGCCTGGTGCAAAATACGGCCTTCGAACAATACGGTTTTTTCCTGAACATCCAAAAAGAATTCAACCAGTTTCATTCTTTGGTTTTTAACCTGAATGGAGTTATCCGGCAACACGACCGGAATTTTGCCGATTCGATTGGCGCCTATAATCTTTACGGCACCACATACAACCAGCAATGGGGCTACCTCAACGAAAAGCCGCTTTCTGTAAGTACCAATTACGGCAGGAGTCCGCTGATCAGTTTAACCCACTATTGGCACCCACGCATTAAAACATACATCACTACGCAAATTTTTGCGCAGCTCGACCGGTCGGCACAATTGGCCCTAGATGGCAAACCAATCAGCCTGCCTTCGGGTTCAATTCCAAGGGACGAAGCCGGGCAGCTTTTGTTTGATCAGGTTTCGGAATGGAATAAAGGTCAAAATGTAACCGGAATGGGAATTTTTCGCCTGCCCGATACCGAGGGGAAATTCATTAATTCTGAAACTTCCGGAATCTCAGTCCTTTCGGCCATTAACAGCGAAACCCGTTTGGGATTGCGCACCATTATCACGCGAAACATGACTAAAAAAACTGATTTTAGCGCAAGCATAAACCTCGAAGACTACCGGGCCAATCACTTTGGGGCAATCAACAATTTATTAGGTGCCGACGGTTACACAAGCTATTCCGATGTCAACCGGCAGGAAGGGTTTCCGGTTGAAAACCTGTTTCAGCCGAATTTCTTGATCAAGTATAACTCGCCCGACAAAGCCGGGTATTATTATCAGTCCGAAATCCAGACCGGTGGCCTTTCCATGCGATTAAACCACCAGGCTGACAGGTTTTACTGGTACCTGGCTGGTTCTGCATCCATGCAAAACATCCTCCGGACTGATTATTTCAACTATATAACTACCAATCCTGAGCAAAAAACTGAATCCACTCTCCTACCTGCCGGGCATGCCCAAACGGGGATGAAATTCAAACTATGGAAATACCATTCTATCCACCTGAATTTAAATTACGGTTCGTATCAGCCCTTATTTACCACACTTTTCCCCTCCGGAAACAATTGGAAAAATCAGGAAGCAATCAATGAACAGGATTTCGATGCCGAATTTGGATACACCATTTTTAGCCGGAAACTCAAGGTAGAAGCATTGGCTTACCGGTCGATGATTACAAACCGGTCGATGGTCAGGTATTCGAATTTAAATTCCGGCGACTCCTTCGGGCTCATCAACGGGATGGCAGAAGTGCATCAAGGTGTCGAGCTCAAAGCCTCCTATAAGATAACGCGAAATCTTCAGATGAATGTGAATGGATCGTTGGGCAACTGGAAATACACCAAAGATGCCCAAACCACGGTTTACGATGTAAATAAAGAAATAACCAGCAAGAATAAATTGTGGCTGAACGGTTTACGGGTAGCTAACGCACCTCAACTGAGCCTGTTTACCGAGGCCGAATATCGCTGGGCCCACAACTTCTATTTCAGGCTGAATTATTACCGCGCCGAACAGATTTATACTCCATTTGGACTATACGATTTCAAGAATCTGACCAGCCGAAGCGACTACAAACAGGCTCGAATTCCGAAATACGATTTGATTGGGTTCAGTGGAAATTACTTGCTTAAATACAGAAAACTTCCTGAACTGAACCTTATTTTTGGTGGACAAAATCTGTTGGATACTGAATACATCGAGCAGTCATCAACCAATATTCCTGAAGGAAATCCCAGCTATACCAGCAATCAGGTTTACTACGGCACTGGCCGTACATGGTTTGTTGGAATGAAGGTGCAGTTCTAGGCTCAACTATTTCATCGCCGGAAGCAGATATTTCCAGATCAGGTTAATTTCAGCCTGCATATCGGTGATGTTGGCAGTGGTTACCACAACAGCATCTTTCTCGGGCAAAACAATGATGAACTGGCCATTGGCTCCATCCGCGCGAAAAGCGTTGTGACGGCAGCGCCACAATTGATAGCCATATCCTTGTACCCAGTCGCTGTCCGTTGTCTTCCCATTAGCCGGAAACCAAACAGGTGGTTGCGTAATATGTGCAGTGGTTGCCTCATCGAACCAGGTTTCCGGCAACAGTTGTTTACCGTTCCATTTTCCTTTTTGAAGCATGAACTGCCCCATTTTGGCCATATCTTCTGTTTTGATATACAATCCCCAACCACCCTCATTGATACCCGACGGACTCACATTCCATTCTGCCCCAACAATACCCAGAGGACGAAATAAACGGGGATACAAATAATCAATTACCTTTTCGCCGGTCACTTTTTGAACGATGGCCGAAAGCATGTAGGTGGCCAAACTGTTGTAAACGAATTTGGTTCCGGGTTTGTGCTCAATGGGCAACGACAAAAACATCTTCTCCCAGCTACCATCCTGAGTCCTGATTTTGCTTGTCGGATCGACATCGTGGCCTACCGACATGGTCAGCAAATCGCGAACCTTCAATTCGGCCAGATAGGGAGAAACGGTTTCGGGCAAATCGGTGGGAAAGAAAGAAATCACGCTGTCGGTAACTTTCAGCCGGTTTTCGGCGACACAAAAACCAATGGCAGTAGCGGTAAATGTTTTGCTTACCGAATGCATGACATGGTTTTTGTTGGCTGCATTATCGCCAAACCATTGTTCAGCCACTACTTTACCGTGACGCACAATCATAACACTGTGCAAATCCTGTCCGCTTTCCTTTACGGCCTTCAGGTAATTGCTGAACCCTTCAGGATCAACATTTTCTGCTTCCAGAGTACTGCGTGGCAAAGCTCTGGCTGCATCGTTGTAACTAATCAGGTTAATACCTTTTTCCCGGATAACGGTTTTTACTTTATCGCTTTTAAAAAGGTCGGTTACCCCTTGACGGTCAGCAGCAACATTTTCGTAACCAACATGATGAACAGCCTGCATTTCAATATTGTCCAAAGCCGGATGATCGACAAACACATAAGTTTTTCCCTGTTCCAGTTTGTTCAGCATTTGAATGAAACTGGCTTCCTTTTCAGCAAAAGTTTTGGAAGGGCCATCGTAACCTATCCCAAAAATTCCGTAATCGGTTTTCGGATTGGTGCTGATATCGGCCAGATTGTATTCTGCTGCCAGACGGCGTGTCATTTCTGCCACTTTTTTGTCAAATCCAGACGAGCCCATATGCCCGGAAAGATGGCTGATATGTGGAACATTCTTCAGTGCTAACTCAATCTGGGCCCTGAATTCCTGTTCAATTTCGTCCAGTTGCCAGTTGCTTTCCATAATGGATAATCCCTTGTAATTGGGATTTGGCCACATCATTGGCAAAAAATAACCATTGCGGTCAACCAGGCTGGGACAATTGGTAAGCGGACGCCATTTGATGTTGTCCCACTCACTCGTGATTGTCAGGTGCAAACCCACATCAATTCCGGGATTTTCCCTCAACAATCGGGCGGCTTCGGGAAACCAGGGAGTGACCACCATCAATTCTATGGAGGTTTCGATCCCATTTTTGTAGGTATCCATACTGGCCAGATTGCTCGATTGCGAAGAGCCCATATCGTCGCCACGGACAATTAAACGAGGATTTGCTTTTTGCTGTGCCTGAGCAGCCATTATGCACAGAGACAATAAGAGCAGGAGTACTATTTTCTTCATGATTAAGGATTTAGTTTAGGTTTAAGTTTTTTGCTCTAAAGAATCTGATTGAACTCTAAACGTTCGCCATCAGGCCCCAGAATATTAAAATATTTACAGCCATTTTGCCAGAAAGGCAGGAATATTGGAGCTGACTCGATGACTTGATAGGAAGCATTCTTCAAGGCGGCAAAAGCAACATCAATATCATCCACATCGAAGGTAATGTGGTCGATATGCCCATCTTTCCGGTTCCGTATTTCTTGCAACTTATGTGCGGGCAATTGGTACAATTCAATGATGATACTCTTGTTCTTCATCATGACACACGTACCCGTTTGGCCATCCTCCTGAAATGGCGACTGCATCACCTTTTCAAAACCCAATTGAGTGTAAAAGGCTTCAGAAGCAACAACATTGGTGACCGGAATGCCAATATGCTGAAGGTGATTGATCAGGCTTGAGATTTGATTCTTCATAAGTTTTGTTGTTAGTAATTTCTAGATCGGATACAAATTTCGGAATTGTTTTTTTGAACCTTCGGGCACAAACCAATTCCTCCTTGGCTCAAAGAGCAATTGGTTCCTGTGCACTGAATTAATCCATTCTGTTTTATTTCAAAACCGTCCGGTCGTTCTGGTTTTTCCCGCTAAAGAAGTATTGATTCTTTTGGCAAAAGCCGGTAACCGACAATAACAGATGTGCTAAAATCAGGAAAGTTTTCATTGGGTTCAGATTTTAATCGTTATAAAAGTAAAATATATTCCTGAAGTTTGCACAACATCTAAACAGCGGAATTTAAAAGGTATATTTTTTATACTTTTCACTCCTTGTAAACGGGGTATATACAACCCAAAATTTATTCTCAGCATGGAAAACATTGATTCGGTTTCACTCTCATCCATATATAAGTTAAAGAAAAGTGATCGTGATATCTTTCAGGAACTGATGCCCACCAAAGTAAAAGAGATTCTTTTGCTGGCGACACTTTATGACAGTTACTCGATTGTTCGTGAAGGGCAGTTTACCGACAAGATTTTTGGCGAATTCCTTCAACTTAATCTATATACCTATCCCCGGTTCACCAGTGTCAATTCCGAAGAAGATGCGTTGCGGATGGTTAAAACACGCGATTTTGAGCTGGCTATCATTATGGTTGGGGTTGACAAAAGCATTCCGATTCTGGCGGCCAATGCCATTTACAAGATAAAACCACATATTCCGATCCTGCTTTTGGTCAATAACAATGGCGATTTGAGGTATTTCCAAACTTCTACTACCAAGATTGAATCGATCGACCGGGTATTTGTCTGGAATGGGAACTCAAATGTTTTCCTTGCGATGATCAAGTACATCGAAGACAAAAAAAACGTGGAAGAGGATACCCGTAGCGGAAATGTCAGGGTCATCCTGCTGGTTGAAGACTCTATTCAGTATTATTCGCGGTACTTACCGATGCTGTACACCAACATCATGACACAAACCCAGAACCTGGTAGAAGATAAATCGGCTGACGAATTACATAAAATCATGAAATTGAGGGCCCGGCCAAAAGTAATACTGGTAAGCAATTACGAAGAAGCGGTTCAAGCCATCAATAAATACAAGAATTACCTGCTATCAGTTATTTCTGACGTAAAATTTCCGCGCAACGGAGCCGAAGATGAAGAAGCCGGGGTTGACTTGCTCAAATATGTAAATTCCACCCTGCGGTTTCCGGTTCCTGTTTTATTGCAAAGCCATGATGTAAACAATGCACAACGGGCACTCAATGTAGGCGCCGATTTCATCAATAAAAATTCAGAAAGCCTGGCCCTGGACATTCACAATTACATTTACAAACGTCTTGGCTTCGGAAATTTCGTATTTAAAGATACCGATGGAAACCCCATCATGATTGCGCATAACATGGCCGAGTTCCAGGAAATGTTCCGGATTGTTCCCGAATCGGCATTGGCCTACCACGGGCAACGCAATTCATTCTCAACCTGGCTGATGGCGCGCGGTGAAATCAACATTGCCGAGCAACTGCTCCCCTATCGTTTCGAGGACTTCAAAAACACCAATGAATTGAGGCAGTTTTGTCTGGATGTGTTTCAAAAGGTACGAATACAGAAACTGCGTGGTACGATCATCGATTTCGATCCGACACTTGTTTCGGGCAACCGTTATATCGTTCGCCTGGGAAAAGGATCGATGGGCGGAAAAGGACGGGGAATGGCATTCATGTGCAACTTTCTGGAAAACATCGACTTTGCCGGCATTATTCCTGAAATAAATATCCGAATTCCAGCAACGGCAGTAATCGGAGCTGGCGAATTCGATAAATTTCTGGAAAACAACAATTTGTTCGAGGAAATCTATTCGAGCAACGATTATGAACGGACGAAAACCATTTTCCTGGAATCGCAGTTTGGCGAAGAACTTCAGGAACGTTTGTTCAGCTACCTTGAGCATGTCAAAAAACCACTGGCTATACGTTCGTCGGGGCTGTTTGAAGATTCGCTGACCCAACCATTTTCAGGAGTTTATGCCACTTATCTGATTCCGAACAACCATCCTGACATTAACATCCGGCATCAACAACTCGAAACAGCCATCAAATTGGTTTATGCCAGTATTTTTACTGAATCGGCCATGTCGTATTTCGATGCGGTGAACTACAAAATTGAGGAGGAAAAAATGGCCGTAGTCATACAGGAGGTTGTTGGTCACCAATACAGTGACCATTATTATCCTTCTATAAGCGGAATAGCCCAATCCTATAATTTTTACCCGGTTTCGTACATGGAACCTGAAGATGGCTTTGCTGTTTCGGCGATAGGTCTGGGCATGTATGTGGTAGGTGGCGAAAAAGCTTACCGGTTCTGCCCCAAATACCCACATATAAATACATCAAGCGAACACGATTTAATTCGCGATTCTCAAAAAGAGTTTTACGCAATTGATATGGATCACATGCAATTCGACCTCGAGAACGGAGGCGAAAATGCGGCGATACGCAAATTAAAAATCTCGTCGGCTGAAAAAGATGGAGTACTGCAACATTGTGCCTCCGTTTTCGATTACGAAAATGACTGCCTGATTCCCGGTATTGAAACCCCCGGACTTCGAGTTGTTGACTTTGCCAACATACTGAAATACAAACACATTCCACTTTCCGACACCCTATCGCTTTTACTTAAGCTTTTCCGCGAAGCGATGGGCTCGCCGGTTGAAATTGAATACGCTGTTGACCTCGAAAAAGGGGATAATCAACTACCCACTTTCTATTTGTTACAAATCAAACCATTAATACGCCGGGAAGAGCAACTAACAGTTAATCTTGGAAACATTGATCCTAAAAAAACGCTTATGTATGCCAGGCGCGGTATGGGTAACGGAGTGATCACCGGCATCCAGGATGTAATATTTGTTGACCCAACCAGGTTCGACAAAATGAAAACCAGAGAAATTGCTGAAGAAATCAGCCAGTTTAACCGGAAAATGGATTTCCTGAATAAAGAATACATACTGATAGGGCCTGGAAGATGGGGTACCCGGGACCCCTTTACCGGCATCCCGGTTTTATGGGCGCATATCTCGAAAGCCAGGATTATTGTTGAAATGGGCTTATCCGACTTTCCGTTGGATGGTTCGTTAGGTTCTCACTTTTTTCATAATGTTACCTCTATGAATGTTGGTTATTTTACTGTTCCGCACAATTCGCAGGATGCCACCATAAATATGGACCTCATACAAAAGATGCCGGTTATTGAAGAAGGAAAGTACATTAAACACGTTTGTTTTGCCAATGAACTACACGTAGTAATGGATGGAAAAAACAGGCAAGCGCTTATTTCCTTTGAAGAATAACGCGAATACCTGCCAGCGATTTTCGTTTAATGAACTAAATATATAAATGATGTTCAATGAAATGGAAAGAAACAGGATCAGAAAAAGGGATCAAGAAAAATTTTTTATAAATCAAAAAAAGGTCTGAATTTCAATGAAATTCAGACCTTTAGACTCTGCGGAGAGAGAGGGATTCGAACCCCCGGACCGCTCACACGGTCAACGGTTTTCAAGACCGCCGCGTTCGACCACTCTGCCATCTCTCCAAACGCGGTGGCAAAAGTAGTACATTTTTTTAATCTACAAAGCCAATAAGAAAAAAAAACACAGAAAAAATATTTAAAAAAAAACTGCCATAAGGGTTGCTTTTTTGAATCGAATTTAGGAATTTAGTGTCATAATAAAATTAGCTTATTGAAAGCCTTGATTTTATTAAGGTTTCGATGTTTCCATCTTTTATAAGATTGCCATTTTAACTGATTTTAATTTAAATATTTTTTAACCCTAAACAAGTTGTCTTATGAACAAAGCTCAATTAATCGATGCAATTGCCGACAAAGCTAACTTAACAAAAGCTGATGCTAAAAAAGCATTAGACGCTTTTGTAGATGCCACTTCTGATGCCCTTAAAAATGGCGATCGCGTAGCCCTTATTGGATTTGGCTCTTTCTCTGTCGCTTCACGCAGCGCAAGAACCGGAAGAAACCCACAGACTGGTAAAACAATTGAAATTGCTGAAAAGAAAGTAGTTAAATTTAAACCAGGTGCTGAATTAGCTGATACGATCTAGTCTTTTTCCTAAAAAAAAATTACAGAAGGGATGCATAAATTGTTATGCTTCCCTTTTTTTTATCTTTGCCTGGCCAAAACATATAAAAATGGATTACCAATTAATTCAGTTTCTCTCCCAATTTGTTACAGCAGACAGGCTTGCCCTGTTTCATTCCATACTTTCGCAACGGACAAATTACCTGACAGTTGTTCTGGAAGATTTGTACCAGACGCAAAATACAAGTGCCGTAGTCAGAACGGCCGATTGCTTTGGTATCCAGAATGTTCATGTTATTGAAAATAAACATATTTTTCAGGTTAATCCGGATGTGGTCAGAGGTGCCGCCAACTGGATTACTGTAAACCGCCACAACGGGAGGGAGATGAATACCCCTGAAGCGCTTGGTAAATTACGACGGGAGGGCTACCGTATTGTTTTGGCCAGTCCGCATGAGCACGATACCGATTTAGAAAATTTTGATCTGGCCAAAGGCAAGACTGCCCTTATTTTTGGTTGTGAACGACCGGGACTAACCGATTGGGCAAAAAAAGAGGCAGACGAATTTATGAAAATTCCGATGGTTGGTTTTACTGAAAGCTTAAATGTATCGGTTGCTGTTGCGGTTACCTTACATCATTTAACGCACCAGCTTCGCCATAATTCTTCCATTGATTGGCATTTAACCGACAGGGAACAGCAAAAACTGCTACTCGAATGGTTACGGGTATCGATTAAACGGGTTGATTTACTGGAAAAAAAATTTGAAGAACTACATAAACAAGGAGTCCAATGAACGTTTTTGCTGAGAAATTTGCCGATATAAAAATTTTAAGGTATTCAGTGCCGCAATTCGAAGTGCTTGATCCGAAAAAAAAACTATATATCTATCACCTTTCGCAGGCAGCGCTTTGCGGACGAGACATTTTGTGGGATCAAAACAACAGGTATAATTTGCGCATACGGGCTGTGCTCGAAACGATATGGACAACATTCTCAGGAAACCGTGATTCTGAATCATTTAAACTATTCGAAATATACCTCAAACGAGTCTGGTTTTCGAATGGAATTCATCACCATTATTCTACAGAAAAAATACCAGCAGGATTTTCGGATTCCTTTTTCGATGAATTACTTGCAAAATCGGATTGGAGCGACCTTTCAATTCCTTCAGGCAAGAGCTTTGAGTCGTTCATTTCCGAAATCCGTGATGTCATTTTTAACCCCAGCAAAGAAGTTAAGCGAGTGAATCTGGAATCGGATAAAGACTTAATCGAAACTTCATCCAACAATTATTATCAGGGAGTTAGTCAGGCTGAGGCCGAAGCTTTTTATGCCAATTTAAAGGCAAATGCTGGCCCTGAACCCGTTTCGTTTGGACTTAATTCAACACTTGTAAAGGAAAGTGGGCAGCTTACCGAAATAGTTTGGAAGCTGAATGGGAAATATGGAAAAGCAATCGAACAAATCGTTTTCTGGTTAAACAAAGCTACTGAATATGCCGACAACGAACTTCAGAAAAAATACATCAGAAGCCTGATTCTGTATTATGAAACTGGTGATCTGGCTCTATTTGACCAATACAGCATGGATTGGGTTAAAGAACTTGCTGGCGAGGTAGATTTTGTGAATGGATTTATTGAAGTGTATGGCGATCCGCTGGGAATCAAAGGAAGTTGGGAATCGATTGTAAATTACAAAGACACGGAAGCGACCAAACGAGCTACTATTTTGAGCCAAAATGCACAGTGGTTCGAAGATCATTCTCCGGTAAATCCCGAATTTAAAAAGACTGAAGTAAAAGGTGTTAGCGCTAAAGTAATTCATGTGGCGATGCTTGGAGGCGATTGCTATCCGGCGACACCCATAGGTATTAATTTGCCGAATGCCGAGTGGATTCGCGAAAAACACGGCTCAAAATCGGTAACTATCGAAAATATTACCCAATCGTATTTTCTGGATTCGATGAACAATGGAATGCTGGAAGAGTTTGCAGGCTCTTCAGAAGAAATTGAACGGGCCAAAACGTTCGGCTACCTGGCCGGAAATCTGCACACCGACCTGCACGAATGTTTGGGGCATGGCTCCGGAAAAGTTCGCGAGGGAGTGAATACCGAAGCCTTAAAGAACTACTATTCGACCATTGAAGAAACGAGAGCCGACCTTTTTGCGCTATATTATATCATGGATGAGCAATTGATAAAACTGGGGTTGGTTCCTTCTGAAGAAGCCGCCAAAGCCGAGTTCGATGCTTATTTACGCAACGGTTTACTCACGCAATTAACCCGGATTGAACCCGGAAAAGACATTGAAGAATCGCACATGCGTAACCGCCAATTGATCGCCCGTTGGGTTTATGAAGCCGGAAAAGATCAAAACATCGTGGAATTCGTCAGGAAGGATGAAAAAACATTCGTCAGGATTAATGATTACCAAAAACTACGCGAGCTGTTTGGCCAACTTTTAAAAGAGATACAGCGCATAAAGTCGAAAGGTGATTTTGAAGCTGCCAAAAATCTGGTTGAGGACTATGCAGTAAAAGTTGATCGGCATTTGCATGCTGAAATACTCGAACGTTTCGAAAAACTGGGTTTAGCGCCCTACGCGGGGTTCCTGAATCCGGTTTACGAGCTGAAAACCTGGCCCTGCGGAACACCTTACGATGTAGAAATTCGGTACGATGAGGATTATACCTCGCAAATGCTACGCTATAGTGCTGATTTTGGACTCTTACCGATGGTGAATTAAACCGTTCCAAGTTTCCTATTTTAGCGGTTCTCAATCATCTTGTAGCTTATCAGCAGAGATCCCGGTCTGTCCAAAATTTTTATTTCTATTCCATCCTTTAGTTCTTTACCCGATTTCGCTATTCGGGCTCCATGGTCTTCATAAAACAATTCATAGTAAGCATCGGAAACTAAACCATTCAATTTAATTATCATGGAATCCTCAGTAAACCTGTCACGGCGAAATGCCAACACTATTCCGTCTTTCTGTTCAGGACGATTTAGCTGGTAAGCTAACCAGGAATTGTTATTCATATAACGTTTATGAGCGACGGTTAAAGGATAATAATCGCCGTAAAAATAAGGCCTTAATCGTTTAAAATCAGCAATGTATTGTTGATAGGTTCCTATCCGGTCATTGTTGCTGCCATCAGTTCTCCAGTTTATAACCGCCAAGCTTCCAAGGCTCGACCTCACGTAATAATTTCCTGTTTTGTATAAAGCAGTTCCGTGCAAAGGCAGGTATAAATTCAATCCGTACGTATGATTTTGATGACCAGTTGAATTTTGTTCCAGATCAGTTCGCCAAAACGGCGTGCTTCGCGATGTGGTTTCAATATCAATTCGTCTGCCGCCCGACGCGCAATTATCAATGATCATGTTGGGAAAGCGAACGAGCAAGCTGTCCCAGAAAGCGTAGAAACCTTCGATATATTTCGCCTCTGAAATGCCAATCCGGTCTGGCGTATCGTGGTTTTTCCAGTAAGGCATCGGATCAAAATTGAAATCCTGTCGGTAATAATCAACACCTTCCTTTTTAAAAAAATCCGTCAAATAATTCGTTAACCATACCCGGGCTTCCGGATTGCCAAGATCGTATAAATACGAATCGGAATGGGGTAAACTCTGCAACCAGTTTGGGTGCTCGTTGTAAACCTGTGTCCCTTTGTAAACGCGTTCCGGTTCAAACCACACCATAAATTTTGCACCGGCAGCATGTGCTGCGTCTGAAATTGGTTTGAGTCCGTTGGGGAAACGTTCTTTGTCAACCGTCAAATTACCAACATTCTGCGGCCATTCGCCGTTTTCTTTGTCCCATCCACAACCCGAATACCACCCGGCATCCAACCAAAAAAGTTCAGGCGTAAATTTAAATTGCTGATACCTTTTGATATGCGCCAAAGCGGATGTTTCTGTTACACAGGTATGAACAGTACATGGGAAAGGTGCGCCATCCAATTCGAATGCAACCGACAAGGGCAACTCCGGATTGCGACCATTAATTTTCCGGGTATGATGAGCCAGAATAAATCGTCGGAATTGGTTGTGACCAATCATCCGGTCTTCACCTTTCCAAAAAAGCAAACAAATTTTTGGTGTGCGAATTTCTTCATTTGGATGCAATAAGAGATGCATGTTTTCCATACCAGATCTAAGTGAAACTGATCGTTCATCTTTCCGGACAACATCGGCAAACCATTTTCCGGTCCAGCCAACCGCAACGACAATACCCTGCTGCGCAGGCATTTCAATATTAAAAAACGGGAAAGCAGTATCGTCAGACGAGCGCCCGCCAATGGGAGTCATGTAACTATTTCTCCCGATTTGCATTTGTTCATCAAACGGTTGAAAATCATTCACTGCCGCATTGCTTCCCCTCGAATGATGCAGAATGAATTTGCCGGTATCCTGACTCGCAAACGAATAATCAATTGCACAGGCTTTTTCAATGATCGATGAATTTTTTGCTGCCTTATTGCTGAATTTCAGTACCCATTCAACCGCCGGAAAATCGGTAAAGCTGGTCACCGTACAGGTTACTGAAAGCCCTCCTGAAGGTTCGGAATAGGTGAAAATGGTGACTTCTGAATTGGGCTCAGCGGCATGCCCCTTTTCAGCTTTAAACTTCCAGTTTTTAATAAACTTATCTGATTTTTTCCCACCATATTCAAACGAAAATGGCGGAATTTTTCCCTTTGCAAAATGCTCACCTATCCAAATTCGCAGGTCATCAGCAGCTTGCGGAAGGGCCAAAACCGACGAATGGCGAACATTCGAAAGTGCAGGAAATGATCCCTGTCCCGGAAAAACAGGATTCGCTGAGAACAAATAAACAAACAACAATGATCCTATTTTAAAGATCAAAGACCGAATAGAGTGAGTCATAGGTTGAATAATTTGAGTAATCTTTACGCCAGTATTGCCAGTCGCAATTCTGCCAATCAAACTATTCAACGCTTTTGTCGCGGTTAACCCCTGCTATGGTTAAATATTTATGCTGATTATTTTAAATTTCGAACCACCCGCCGACAACATTCCTGAAATTTTTTTCTTCTTTATGCCTGAAAATGTTCTCTTTAGGGAAATAGGTGTATGCTGCTGCATACTTTTCATGGTTTTCAACAATGTCTCGCAGCGCATGGATGAAAACGTCAATTTCATGGTTGGTCATCGTCGGATGCAATGACCAGCGCACCCAGCCGGGTTTTAATGACAAATCCCCCTGATTAATCCGGTTCGTAATTTCCTCCGACAATTCGTGGCTAACTTCCAGCAGAAAGTGACCGTAAGTTCCGGCACAGGCACAACCACCGCGCACCTGAATACCATAAAGGTCATTCAGCAATTTAACCAACAAATTGTAGTGTATTTTGACCACATAAAACGAAATTACGCCCAAACGGTCACGATGCCTGTCGTCCATAATTTTGACGTCCGGTATCTGTTCCAGACCCTCAAAAGCCATTTTCAACAGTTCATTTTCACGCTGGTGAATATATTCGACTCCCATTTGTTCTTTTAGCCGGATACAAAGTGCGGTGCGAATGGCTTGCAGAAAACCGGGAGTCCCGCCATCTTCACGTACTTCAATATTATCTACATATTTGTAATCGCCCCAGGGGTTTGTCCAATCCACAGTTCCTCCACCCGGTTGGTCGGGCACTGAGTTGTGGTACATCGACTGATCAAAAACCAGCACACCCGACGAGCCTGGCCCCCCTAAAAACTTATGTGGCGAAAACATAATCGCATCCAGTTTTTGCATCGGATCGGCTGGGTGCATGTCCATCAGATCGTATGGAGCTGACGCTGCAAAATCAATGAATATAACACCTCCGTATTCGTGCATGATTTGCGCCAGTTCGTAATACGGAGTGCGGATTCCGGTAACATTGGAACAGGCAGTAAACGAACCTATTTTAAAAGGCCTGTCTTTATATTCTTCCAGTTTTTTCCTGAGATTCTCCGGAGAAACCTGTAAATTTTCGTCCGGATCAACAATCACCACATCGGCATTGGTTTCGTACCAGCTTGTGTGGTTCGAGTGATGTTCCATATGCGTAATAAACACCACCGGGCGTTCGCGTTGGGCAAGGCATCCGGTATGATTCACCTTTCCGCAGTATTTCAGGCCTAACATGCGCTGAAACTTATTGATTACCGCCGTCATTCCTGACCCGGCTGTGATGATAATATCGTTTGGCCCGGCATTGACATGGGCTTTGATAATTTGTTGTGCCTGATGGTAAGCATGAGTCATCAATGCTCCCGTTTCGCTGGTTTCAGAATGTGTGTTGCCGATGAAAGGGCCGAATACTTCAGAAATCTGCTTCTCAATGGGCTGATAAAGTCGGCCACTGGCAATCCAATCGGCATAAACAATCGGTTTCTCCCCAAATGGCGATTTAAAACACTGGTCAATGCCAACAATATTTTTCCTGAATGAATCGAAATAAGATTCGAGGTTTTCCATAATAGTCAATCTGAGCAAAATGCGCTGCAAAATAAACCCTTTCCGTCAGATAAAAGCAGAATTAAATCAGTTTTTGTCACGCCAGTCATCATGCCCGTGTCAAGTTCAGTGACAAAAAGTCATTTTTGGCTAGTGGTATAGTCTTTGAAAAAACGAACCTCACAAAAAAGAATGTTTAACTAAAAAGATAAGAACGATGCAAAAAGGAAAAATTGGTGTAAGCAGTGACAATTTATTTCCAATTATCAAGAAGTTTCTGTATTCCGATCACGATATCTTCCTCCGCGAAATTGTGTCGAATGCAGTAGATGCCACTCAAAAATTACGCACACTGGCATCCAAAGGCGAATATTCAGGCGATTTAACCAATGCCAAAGTTCGGGTTACCATCGACAAGGAAGCCAAAACGATTACCGTTTCGGATAATGGTATCGGGATGACTGCCGAAGAAGTCGAAAAATTCATCAACCAGATTGCTTTTTCAGGAGCCGAAGAGTTTTTGGAAAAGTATAAAGATGATGCCAACGCGATTATCGGGCATTTCGGACTGGGATTTTATTCGTCATTCATGGTTTCGAGCCAGGTTGATATCATTTCCAAATCGTACCGCGAAGGTGCAACAGCCATTCGCTGGGAGTGCGACGGAAGCCCGGAATATATGCTCGAAGAAGCTGAAAGGGCTGAAGTTGGAACCGACATCGTGATGCATATCAATTCCGATTCGGAAGAATTCCTGGAAAAATCGCGCATTGCTGAAATGTTGAATAAATACTGCAAATTCTTGCAGGTTCCGGTCGTTTTCGGAAAGAAAACAACCTGGAAAGACGGGAAAGAGGTAGATACCGATGAGGACAATCAAATTAACGACACAGCTCCTGCATGGACGAAAAAACCCGTCGATCTGAAAGAGGAAGATTATTCGAATTTCTATCGTCAGTTGTATCCAATGGCCGAAGAACCGCTTTTCAATATTCACCTGAATGTGGACTATCCATTCAACCTGACCGGTATTTTGTATTTCCCGAAACTGAAAAACACCATCGAAGTTCAGAAAAACAAAATTCAATTATACAGCAACCAGGTTTTCGTAACCGATTCGGTAGAAGGAATTGTTCCTGAATTTTTAACACTGTTGCACGGCGTACTCGATTCTCCGGACATTCCGCTGAACGTTTCACGTTCATATTTGCAAAGCGATTCGAATGTAAAGAAAATAAGCAGCCACATCACCAAAAAAGTGGGCGACCGCCTGGCTCAGTTGTTTGCCGAAAAGCGTGAAGATTTCGAAGTAAAATGGGATGATTTACGTTTGTTCATCGAATACGGTATGCTTACCGAAGATAAGTTCTACGAAAAGGCTGAAAAGTTCTTCCTGTTCAAAAATACGGATGGCAAGTATTTTACAATGGACGAATACGAAACATTGATTAAAGGCGAACAGACTGATAAAGAAAATAACCTGATTTACCTGTACACCAGCAATGCCGAAGACCAATTCTCGTTTGTTCAGGCGGCCAAAAATAAAGGCTACGATGTGCTGATCATGAACAATGTACTGGCAACTCCGCTCATCAACAAGCTGGAACAAAAATACAGCAACAAACGGTTTGTGCGTGTCGATTCGGATGTGGTGGAGCACCTGATACAGAAAAATCACACGACCAACGAGTTAAGCTGGGAAGAAAAGAATGAACTGAGTCCGATTTTTAAAGCTGTTTGCCCGGAAAATAAAGATTTCGGATTTATGGTCGATTTCAAAGATTTAGGCGAAACCGGCAGCCCAATGGTGATTACCCGCAATGAGTTTATGCGACGTATGAAAGATATGAGTAGTATGCAAGGTGGAGGAATGAGTTTCTACGGCGACCTTCCTGAAAATCTGAATCTGGTTGTCAACACATCACATCCGCTGGTTAAACAGATTTTTGAGGACCGCGATGCCGCAATTGGCTCCGAACTTGCAACAATAAAAATTAATCTTCAGGATAAAACGACTGAAAAGGAAGAACTCGAGAAGTCGAAAAAAGACAAGAAAGACGAAGAAATTCCATCAGAAGTAAAAGAAAAATCGGAAGAACTTGAAAAAGCGATTACTGCATTGAAAGACGAACAAAAAACAAAACTTACTGCGTTTGGGAAAGAGAATAAATTAGCCAAACAACTGGTTGATTTGGCTTTGCTGGCCAACGGCATGCTGAAAGGCGAAGATCTCGACAAATTTGTAAAACGCAGTTTCGAAATGATCAAATAAAATCTTGGGTTTAGTTTAGTTAGTTAGGTTTAGTTTGGGCAGGTTCTCTTCGGGGAGCCTGCCTTTTTTTTATACCCGAAGCAACCATTCTTGCTGAATAGCATCTATAACTCGTACACATTGTTCAGTAGGGTTACCATTTAGGAGCAGTGTAGTTACGGGAAACATGTTGTTATTCATAAAAAAACAATTAAATCAATGAAAAGAAGTTTTTATTTGGTCGTGATGATGGTCGCCGCACTGTCATTTACTTCATGCGACAAGGACGATGATGATGAAAAAGTAATTGTACTCGAAACCGACTTCAACAAGGCGGCAAATGGGCTAAAGTCGGCATCAGAAACAGGCCCTGGCAATACCACTACCGATGGCTGGGCAGCCGTTTACGCCGAGTACCCAAAAGTGGACACCGAATTTTACGAACTGGTTTCAGGAATAAAAAACTTACCTGCACCGCTTGATCAAACGAAAAAAGCATTTATGCTATCGGGGAACAACCATAGCGATGCCTTGCAAATGTTCCTGGTAAAGCAGCTAAGCGGGTTAGCGCCACAAACCAAATACACAATTGAAACCGAAGTTGAGCTGGCTTCGCAATATCCCGACGGAAGCGTGGGTATTGGCGGTTCGCCGGGCAATGCCGTTCATTTAGTTTCGAAGTTTGCCACCAACGGATACACGCTTGAAGAAGGAAAAGACGAACGCGACAACGTAAAACTGGTACTGAATAAAGTAGAATCGGTTCCGGAATCGGTCTTGAATATTGATCTGGGCGACGTTTCAATTCCTTCTGAAAAATACGAATACCAATTGATTACGCGTAAAAAATCGTCATCCTCTACTGTTGTTATCAGCGACAGCCAGGGAAAATTATGGGCGGTTGTTGGTACCTGGTCAGGTTTCGAAGGAATTTCTGTTTTGTATTACACCAAAATTAAAATTACCCTGACCAAAAACTAGTGTTGTGTTAACAATGGAATTGCGGTTTAGACTCCTTCGTCGTACCTCCTCGGAATGACGTCACTGCGAAGACGAGGAACGAGGATGAAGCAGTCTCAAACAGAAATAGGAGTCTTAACACAACACCAGGTATTTACCAAACAACTGATTTTTACAACAAACCGGCCAGAGCATTCAGAACCTGGCCGGTTTGTAAGTTTCAGGTAATACTAAAATCAGCTTGGGCAATATTATCTGGCCTATAAACTTCGGTAATTACCGATAAACCTTCCTTTTAAAAATAAAGATCCTAAATTTGGGCTTTATTGCAAAAAAATTAAAATGAACGATAAACTGAATGCCTTTGCCCGTCTGTTGGAAATTATGGACGAGTTACGCGAGAAATGTCCATGGGACAAAGAGCAAACCCTCGAATCGCTCCGGAAATTAACCATTGAAGAAACCTACGAACTGGCCGATGCCATCCTGAAAAACGACCTGAACGGGATTAAAAAGGAATTGGGTGACCTGATGCTACACATCGTTTTTTATGCCAAAATAGGGTCGGAAAAGGGTGCATTCGATATGGCCGACGTGCTGAACTCCATAAATGAAAAGCTGATCTATCGTCATCCACATGTATTTGGCGAAGTTGATGTGGCCAATGCCCGCGAAGTGGAACAAAACTGGGAAACCCTGAAACTGAAAGAAAAAGGAGGAAACAAGCGGGTTTTGGAAGGAGTGCCGGCAGCTATGCCAGCATTGGTAAAAGCTAACCGGATTCAGGAAAAAGCCAGTGGTGTTGGTTTCGACTGGGAATACAAAGAGCAGGTTTGGGACAAGGTGAAAGAGGAAATTAATGAATTGTCCGTTGAAATAGATAATGTTGATAAAGACAAAATTGAAGCCGAATTTGGCGATCTGTTTTTTGCCATGGTCAATGCGGCACGCCTCTACGGAGTTGATCCCGAAACAGCATTGGAACGTACGAACCTGAAATTTACCAGCCGTTTTAATTACCTCGAAAATGAAACGTTGCAGAAAGGACGCGACTTAAAAAAAATGACCCTGGCTGAAATGGACGAAATTTGGGATGAAGCCAAACGACTGGAACGAAAATAATTCGGAAATCCGACAACTACGATTGGAATGAAATTAACTATAAAACCGGTCTCGCTACTAATTCTGACACTCACACTTTTCTCCAATTTAGTAGTTGCCCAAATCGATACCCTTCGCTTAAATAAATACTATTTCAAGAAATACTGGACCGATACCAAATTGATCGTAACATCGCCTGCCCGCTGGCAGCAAAGAGATTGGGCAAAATTTGGAATCCTGGTTTCAGGAACAGCAGCATTATCTTTGGCCGATCAAACGGTTGCCGATTTTTCGCAATCGCACAAAACCGAGACACTTGATTTTGTTTCCACCCATTTTCTTGAACACTTTGACGTGCAAAACAACATGATTGTGATCTCCGGATTTTTCGCTTACGGGGTACTGGCTAAAGACAAAAAAAGTGTCAGTACGGCTTTGCTCACCTTCGAAAGCTTTGCTTTGGCAAGTCTCATTACCCGCATTCCTAAAAATCTGGCAGGGCGCGAACGTCCTGATAACTGGCAGGGTTATGGACCCTATACATTTAAAGGCCCCTTTCATGGTGTCAGTTTTCCGTCGGGCCATACCACTGCATCGTTTGCCGTAGCCTCGGTAATCGCCAACCAATATCGCGATCACAAATGGGTACCCATAACTGCCTATTCCGTTGCAACACTAGCCGGATTATCGCGGATTTACGACAACAAACACTGGCTTACCGATGTGGTTGCCGGGGCTGCAATCGGAACATTGGTTGGCAACCTGGTTAGTCACCGCAAAGCCAATTCGCAATTAACCGTTGTTCCATACGGGAACAGCAATTTTCAGGGAATAAAATTGGCTTATGTGTGGTAATTATCATTTGTAAATCTTGCTTATTTCCAATCCCTTTATACTTTTGTTAACTGAATCAGTCAAAAAACAGAATTATGCGTAAATATTTACTTTTTATTATTGTTGCAGGTTTATTCCTGAATTCATGTTCTACCGGACAAAAATCGTTGCAACAAGGTGATTATTATGATGCCATACTCAAAGCTGCCAACCGCTTAAGTAATGATCCGGACAACCGAAAAGCATCGCAGGTGGTACGCGAAGGTTACCCCCTGGCGGTTGCCTATTATCAGGAAGAAATTGACCAGATTCTAACCAGCAACGATCCTTTCCGCTGGAAACGCACACTCGACATTATGCAAACAGTAAACCAGATGTCGGAACAAATCAGGCGCATTCCGGCAGCACGCTCGCTGGTTCCATCGCCCAAAACCTATACATCTGAAATGACTGATGTTCAGAATCGTGCGGCACAGGAATTTTACGATGCCGGTATTGACGCACTAAGCAGAAAAACCCGCGAAGATGCGAAACAAGCCTATTTCCATTTTTTGAATGCCGACGCATTGCTGCGTGGCTTTAAAGATACGCAGCAAAAAATGCTCGAATCAAAAGAACGGGCCACGTTGAAAGTTGTTGTTGAGCAAATTCCGGTAAACGGGAAATTCGAATATTCAGCCCAATTCTTTTACGACAATGTGTTCCAGATGCTAAACCAGAATTTTCAGGAAAAAGATTTTGTACACTTTTTCTCGCCTGAAGAGGCCGAACGGACCAAGTTAAAATATCCGGATATGGTTTTGCAGATGGGCTTCTACGACTTTTTCATCGACCGTCCGCAGCATTCTGAAGAAGAAAAAATACTCTCGCGCGAGATTGAAGAGAAATACCAGGTAAAAATCAATAAAGACTCTACAGTTACCCGAACCCGAATGATTCCTAAAAAAGGCAAAATCAAAATCCTGACCGACCAGGTGGGCTCCGGCGGATTACTGGAACTGAAAGCTGTTGAATTTCAGTCACAAAAGATTGTGTTTACCGATAAAATTCCGGGACAATATACCTGGAAAAACCACTATGGCATTTTTGTTGGCGATAACGAAGTGCTCGACAAGGAATTGAACCAAATCCTGAACAACAAAATG
>JAIBEY010000077.1 GCA_019459525.1 Prolixibacteraceae bacterium | reverse complement strand
CGTTGATGCCTGCACTGGCCGGTAAAGCTGTTACTGTCACTTCCACTTCTCCTGTAGCAACCGACTCGCAAAGAACACTGTTTGCATTGGAAATTGTAAATCTTCTGTATCGGGTAGTAACCGTTAATCCAGATGGAACATTATATGTTGCCTGATCAGCGCCGACAATGGTTGTCCAAATATCGAAAGGACTTACAGTATTTTCCCATCGGTAATTAATAATTCCACTTCCCGTACCAACTGTACCTGAGAATTCAATTGGATCTCCTCCACTGCAAATTGACTGATTACCAGAAATGGTTCCGGCTGTAACAGCACTTTGAACAGTTAACATTCCGCTTATTGAGGCTTGTTCACAGGATCCTCCGGAGGTAGTAATCGTATAATTAAATGTTCCTGAAGATGCAGGAATTCCACTGATGGTAAAGACTCCCGCACTATAAGAACTAGAAACTCCAGATGGCAATGTACCCGAAGTAATTGAAGCTCCGGTTCCTCCTCCTGAAACGGAATATGTAATATTTGTGATTGCCGCGTTTAAACAAACTGTTTGTGCATCGCTTCCAAAGCCAGACGTCAGGGCAATGAATGCATTAGAATTTACTGTTATTGTATATATTTGAACGGCAGAAATATCAACTCCGCCATTTGCCGTTCCACCATCATCCTGAATACGGACTGAAACGATTGCAGTACCTGAATTTGTTGCATGAGGTGTAAAAGTTAATACACCTGCTGAACTTACAGAAGGTTGCACGCTAAATATTGAATTATTGTCATTGCTGGCAGTAAATGACAAAATCTGCAAAGATTCATTGGCAGGACCGGCGCTCAACAAAGTTGCCCATGCGTTTACTGTTTGAGATCCGCTACCTGCACAAACTGCCTGATCTGGTCCTTTTGAAAAAGACGGCACATCGTTTACCGGATTAACCACAACGGTTATGGTTGCTACGTCCGAGGTAACTCCTGTATTATCATTCACTGTATAGTTTGCAGTAACCGTTCCGAAGAAATTTAAAACAGGAACAAAAGTAACCACACCTGAATTATTAACGGTAAAAGTTCCCTGACCCGAAACAGTGTAGATGTTTTGTATACCAGAGGTATTAGGATCTAAATCGACTGTTGCAAGGTTGATTGTTCTTCCTGAATAAGGAACATCATTGGTGGTTATCTTCGCTGGATTAGACAAAAGCCCATCGAAGATAAGTGATTGATCCTCATTTGTTGTACCGCTATTATCAACAGCATCAGGGTTGGTGAGAGCAATACCAAAATTCACGTTGGTTTCAGTTCCCGCAGTCAAACCAGTAACTTTACCATCAGTTGGCGAGGTATTTCCTGTTGCTGTATTGCCTGAATTGTTATTAATTTCACCATTAAAGACCCCACCGGGAGGAAGCGAGGCCGTTGGGGTAGTACCTTCGGCATGAATTGTCTTGGTAATCCAAACACTATATATACCTGAACCTGTATTTAAATACTCAAAAATATAGCTCCCATCCGATGCAATTGGGGTGGTGTTTACAGTCAAACCTGACCTAACCAGCACTGCATATAATTGAACTCCGCCTATTGAACTTATTCCTACGCCATCGACCTTATCATTAGGTGCAACACCAGAAGAACCACCAATATCGTGAAAAACATAGCCTGAAATAAACCTGTTCACCCCATCTGAAATGCCAATAGTTTTACATACCGGAGTTCCTAAACCACATGAATTCTCGGGTGTAACACATACCTGAACATTGGCTTGTGCACCACCATTATTTAAATTGTAATAAATAGTCGAACCGTTTGTTGGCCCCACGACGGTAGCTCCCGGATAATTAATCGTCCACTTGTAAGACGTTGCACCATTAATTCCGGTAACAGAAAATCCAACACTACTCTGGTCATCTGCGTATTTTGTTCCTGACGGAGTCCCGTTTTTAGCTGTCAATTCATTCAATACACCAGTACCGGAAACTGAAGGATTTACCTCTGCAACGAACGGGATACGGGTACTTTCGCAATTTGAAGCCGCAGTATAAAGAGCAAGATAATAGGTAGTATTGCTTCCGATTGACGGAGTTACAAATGGATTTCCGGTAAACAGAAGCGTTCCTCCGGACGCAGCATCATACCACCGATAAACCTGACCAGAGCCTGCACCGGTAGCGGTAATTGTGGCGATTCCGGGAGGTGTACATATCGGTGTTGCGGTTGCAGCAGGACCAACTAAAGTAGTAACCGATGCAGAAACAGGCGCAAGCAAGTTAGCACAATTCGCTGTTGCTGTGTTGCTTATCGAAACACTCGCATTACAATCAACAGCTACATTGAATGTAACCAACATAGTGACATTTGGCTCCAGGGCAATCGCATCGCCAGCAGTCACAAGATTCGGTGGCACTCCATTTGACAATGTACCAGGCCCGTTGGTCAGTAAAACATCTTGCTTATTATAAGTATAAGATATTTGAACATTGTCGATATAGGCTTTACCCGAAGAACTCCAATTATCCGAAGTGTTAGTAAACTTCAACCTTGTATTGTTGGTAATCTGAGCAGGTGTCAGGGTATAGGTAAATGTTGTTAGAGCCGTTGTACCAGAGAATGTTCCTCCGGGAAGAGTGGTATAGGTATTTCCATCCGGCGAAATCTGAACCGAAAGGGAATTACTGCCTAAACCGGTGGTTTGATAATCAAAACTAAGAGTAGCGCCACCAGAAGTACTTCCTGCAGGTAATAAATTAGCACTTCTAATAATCTGGTCACCGTTGTCTAATGCGCTAAAAGTAAGTCGCCCTCCCGATATATAAATTGGTTCTAAAGTTGGACTAAGGTCATCGTCCTGCCATGGTGTTGACCATATCCCTGAACTATATTGTGCATCATATACAGCATTGGTAAATTCATCCCGTACTATTTTTGTAGTGGTGGAAGCCGGGATGAAAACGCTGGTGCTGTTGGAAACATAGCTTAAACCGGCAGGCAATATATCAGTCAAGGTAACTTCACTTGCGGTATACGCCGCGTTTGCGTTTGTAACATTGATACTATACTGACCATTATTGCCTGGCGCAAAGGTTGCTGGCGTCGCAGTCTTGTTTATTAATAAGCTTGTTGCGGGATTAAAATTTGTCACATTTGTAGTGAAAGTTCCACCCAAAGAACCAAACTGCGCAGAATATTGCCGACCAGTAATATTTGATGTATTACCCATGACAAAGGTGATCTTGGTGGCAGGATGAGGGAATTTGGCAATAAAAGCCCTGGTATTATCAAAGGTTATCCCGTCAAGTTCTCCATTGTTGACTGCTGCCAGTCTGATTCCAGGCGTAGCAATCGTGGAAGGAACAATACTTAAGACACAAGTTTGATCAACAACATAGCTGGAATAACCGGAAACTTCATAAAATTCAGTACCATCGATGTCGACACCAGTCATAAAATAATCAGAAATGTAAACATTCGCATTGGTAAATAATTCAAAAAACTCTAATTCATATTTTATGGTTCCACCACCATTGATGAAGGAAAGCTTGGGTTGAAAACGATAAGCGGCACCAACACCCGGTGTGTCATCATCAAATGTAGCAATGTTACAGTTTGTTTTGGATACAATCCTCAGCTTACCATAAACAGTTAAACCACCGGCAGTTATGAGGTTATCATACCGATGAACCGACCCAACATTTAAACCTCCGTTATTTCCCGGATCAACAATCACCGTTCGATTGGTATTTAGCATACTTATTTCCTGTCCCCCGAGACTAATGGCAAACGATTGTGAATATGCATGCATGGTAGATAATAACAGGATGATGGCGATACTTAATAATTTGCTAATGGAGGTTGTTTTGTATAAAATATTCATGGCTGAGTGTTTTTTCATTTTCTTTTTAAGTAATCACTTATGGTCTTTTGGCAAATAATAAGGGTTCTATATTCTTCCCTACAATAAAAATAACAATCAATAACAAGTTAATTTTCCCAATAGCTCAGGCAATGATCAAACCGTCCTTTTGAACTAGCCAACAGCCTTTATTGCATATCGGAAAAATAATCAAAGCTCTTATTCGCTGTGAAATCCGCTATTTTGGTAGCATTTTAATGAAATCAATCCTTCAAATGCTCCAGGATTGCCTTGATTATTTTATGTTTTCAGGGTTAAAACTATAAATTAGGAATATGATTTTATTCGTGATTTTTTAAGGAATGAGCAAAACAGCCTTTTGAATTATCCAACAAGTAATGTTGCATATCCGGATGATAAATATCAATAGAATCAATTGACCGTTTTCCCTATTTTTCAATACCCTCTCCTACCTGATTGATGCATTTCTGCTATATTTGACAAAGAATCATTTTAAAGTCAACCACTATGATAATAACCATCGCTCTTGTCTTGTTCTATTTACTGACCCCAATACTGCTAATTTACCTGGTTCATGTTTCAAAAACCATCAATAAAATTGGGGCTGTTGTGATGGCATATATTATTGGATTGGTGATTGGCAACATCGGGTTATTTCCACGCGCAAGTGCAGCATTCAAAGCTATTCTGGAAGGAAAACAATTCCTTCCCCAAAACGAAGTATTAAACTATCTGGCCGAAAGTAAAATTACCCAAGGCGATATAGTCCTGAACCAGATTGGGTCTGTTCAGGATACCATTATGTCGATTGCCATACCACTTGCTTTGCCCCTTTTACTTTTTTCGCTCGACATTAAACGATGGCTCAAACTAGCCAAAGAAGCTTTTCTTTCGCTCATTCTGGGAGTTTCGTCTTTAATAATTGTGGTCGTTGCAGGATATTTTCTTTTTAAAGATCATATACCGGAATCGTGGAAAGTAGCCGGAATGCTGTGTGGCGTTTATACTGGTGGAACCCCAAATCTGGCGGCCATTGGCACTGCACTTGACGTTAGCCCAAACATTTTTGTACTTACCCACACCTACGATTTGGTGCTGGGTTCGATATGCCTTGTTTTTTTGCTTACCATTGCGCAAAACGTCTTTAATCTGATACTTCCACATTTTAATGAAAGTCACGAAAAAATAAAACTGAAAAGTATTGTCGCAGAAAGTGAGGGAGTTGACAATTATCTGGGAATGCTCACAAAAAAAGGAATCATGCAGCTTTCAAAGGCATTGGGATTGTCAATTCTTATTCTGGGACTTTCGTATTCGATTAGTTTGCTGGTGCCCAAATCGTCGCAAACAACGGTCATTATTCTTTCAATAACAACTTTCGGATTGATACTTGGAACCATTAAATCCATCAGCAGCATTGACAAAACATTTCAACTGGGAATGTATTTTATCATCGTGTTCTCACTCGTTGTGTCTTCAATGGCCGATTTTCGAAGCATGTTCCAGATCGATTTTCTTCATCTGTTCATGTATGTTGCCCTTACTGTTTTTGGATCGATGATTGTGCATGTTTTTTTATCGTACCTGTTCAAAGTCGATTCAGATACTACCATTATCACCATCTCTGCACTTACCTTTTCACCGCCGTTCATACCAGTGGTAGCAGCTGCCTTAAAAAATAAAGAGATCATCATTACCGGTATCACTTCTGGAATTTTGGGTTACGCTTTTGGCAATTACCTGGGCGTTGGGTTAGCCTATTTCCTGAAAGGATTCTAATTCTAAATTTCAGGTTTGTCCTTCAATTTCGGATATTGGTTGTTCTAAATTGGATATTGGTTATCTGGTCTGGCACATTACAACCTAATAATCAGGATGTGTACCCTAATTTCAAACCTTCAGGAATGAAATAACAGTTACATGTTTGAATAATAGCAAAATATTTATAATTTTGCGCGACCTAAATTTAGGTATAAAGTATTCATGTTTAATTAATTTAGATGTTTTATGAAAAACCAGTATGAAACCGTTTTCATCGTCACTCCCGTTTTATCTGATATTCAGGTAAAGGAAACGGTAAAAAAATTCAGGGACATCATCACCGAACACGGTGGAGAGATTGTCAATGAAGAGGACTGGGGATTACGCAAATTAGCTTATCCCATTCAAAAGAAATCGACAGGGTTTTATCAACTCTTCGAATTTGCCGCCGACCCATCGTTTGCAAAAACGTTGGAAACTCAATTCAGACGCGACGAGCGCATTATCCGTTTCCTGACTTTCAGCAAGGATAAACATTCCGTTGCTTACAGCGAAAAAAGAAGAAACAAATCAAAAGCTAAAACTGAAAAGGAGAACTAAGGTATGTCAGCAAATTCAAGTGAAATCAGATATTTAACCCCACCGTCGGTTGAAATCAAAAAGAAAAAGTATTGCCGCTTTAAGAAAAACAAAATCAAATTTGTTGACTACAAAGACCCGGAATTTCTGAAAAAATTCCTGAACGAGCAAGGTAAAATTTTACCACGCCGTATTACCGGAACCTCTTTGAAGTACCAACGCAAAGTGGCCAAAGCAGTTAAAAGAGCCCGTCATATCGCGTTACTGCCATATGTTACTGATATGATGAAATAATTTTAAAGCTGAAGTAAAATGGAAATTATATTATTGCAAGATGTTGCACGTTTAGGATCAAAAGACGACGTAGTAAGCGTAAAAAACGGTTTCGGCCGTAACTTTTTGATTCCTCAAAAAATGGCTGTAATTGCCACCGAATCAGCGAAAAAAGTATTGGCTGAGAACATTAAACAAAGAGCACACAAAGAAGCAAAACTGAAAGATTTGGCTTTGGCTGTTGCTGAGAAACTAAAAGCTGTTCAATTGGTTATTGGCGCAAAAACCAGCACAACCGGAAAAATCTTCGGTTCGGTTAACACCATCATGCTGGCTGAAGCTATCAATGCCAAAGGATTTGAAATCGATCGCAAACAGATCATGATTTCTGACGACAGCGTTAAGGAAATTGGAAACTATACCGCCAAAATTAAATTACACAAAGAAGTAATTATCGAATTAGGCTTCGAAGTAGTTTCAGAATAAATTTTTAATAATCGTTTATAAACACAGACTCAAACATTTTTCAAACAAACAGATAGAACCACTCGTCCTCACATGCGAGTGGTTTTTTTATGCTTTTTTTATCCTGAGAATCATGCAGGCTTTAGATCAGAACCTTATATCCACTTCTGATATATTTTCATTCCTTTTTGTGCCGCCAGCTGTGAAATAATTTCTATCGGAATGTTCGTTTCATCCGGATTTATACCTAATGAATCAAAGAGGGGCTTTGCCCCTGTGACCCCAATTACTTTTTTGTCTTGACACAAAAAAGTAATCAAAAAAGGTCAAGGCTGTGTTCGCTTCGCACGAAAAACCAGCGCTTGACGACTAAAATCTTTTAAACTCGCCTGCGGCTCAAACAGAAAAGATTTTTTAACGTCGTCTTCACTTGTTTTTCGGCTCACCGAACAAGGCCGTTCAGGCAATTGACAAATGGATCGCACAACACGAGGTAATGATCCCAGATATTGCTTTCTTTGAACAATTCAACTCAAAATGAGTTATCACGTATAATGAGCTGTCAATTTCACTCAAATCGTTCCCCAACATGAAAAATCTCGTATCAGTGCTCGTGTTTTTCGTTTTCCTGATTCTTACCCCGAGCTTTTCCTTCGCTCAAAACCAGCAGGACTCCACCAAAAATCGCATTGAAACTATAGATGGGAATGAATACATCGGAATCATTCTCGAACAGACCAGCGAAAAAATCCGGCTGAAAACTGACAATCTGGGCGAAATAACCATTTCTGCCCTTGAGATTAAGAAAATTACACCCATTACCCAGGTACTTGCCAAAGACGGCACTTTTTGGCTCGATAATCCGCAGGCCACACGCTACTTTTGGGCGCCCAACGGCTACAACCTCAAAAAGGGTGAAGGCTATTATCAAAATGTATGGATTCTGTTTAACCAGGCTGTTTACGGATTAACCGATCATTTTTCGGCCGGAGTGGGTATGGTTCCGCTCTTCCTTTTTGCCGGTGCGGCAACCCCTGCCTGGATTACTGCCAAATTTTCAATTCCGGTAATCGAAAATAAATTCAATCTTGGAGCCGGGGCACTGGTAGGAACTGTAATTGGCGAAGAAAACACCGGATTCGGAATTTTATACGGCCTTACCACTATCGGATCAAAGGATCAAAACCTCAACATTGGGCTGGGCTGGGGATTTGCAGGGGGCGAAATGGCTAAAAACCCAACAATAAATATTGGCGCCATGATACGAACCGGGCCAAAAGGTTATTTTATTACCGAAAATTATTTTATTGGCACCCCCGACGAATTTGTGGTTATGATGATGGTGGGCGGACGCCGGATTATTAAACGTACCGGACTGGATTTTGGGGCAGTCATCCCGATTGCTGAGGATATGGGAGGTTTTCTGGCTATCCCGTGGCTTGGACTTACGATTCCGTTTTAAGCCCGAAACTATTTCTGAATTACTATTCCTTCGGTGGTAAACGAGATTCCCTGCTGACCGGTGGTTCCAATCATCACACCCTGAAAGTATGGTTTTTGAGCGCCGGGTTTGGCGCCCCATTCCACTACAAAATTGGCTCCCACTCCACCGGTATCGTCTTTGTTTTCGACCACAAATTCAACCGACTCCATCGGTTTGATCAACAAGGTAGATTCGTTGTAGCGGCGCACTTTCTGGCCTCCCGAATTGTAGTAATCGATGGAAAACACATAAATGCTGTCTTTAAACGACGTATTTCGGATGCTCAAAGTGGCAGTAAGCGAGAACGTATGTTTGGAATCGAGGTAGTAAATATCGCTGTAAATGGGCACATAAACCATTTCGGTTGTATCAAAAGCCGACTGATCAACCGTTTCGAAATGGTAGTTGGAATGGTGTTTCGTTTCCGGCACTTTGGTCTTGGAACAAGCTGCCATCACCAAAACAAAGAATATAAAATAAAGAGTAGTTTTCATAGTTGCATCTTTAAAAACCATTGTCCTAATTTAGTGAATTTAGATGGATTAAAATCCACCAATAACCAAACGTCGATTACAATTCAGCGCCGTTTCTGCTAGTTTCTTTGTATATAAAAGAACAAGTTTAATATGCATTTTGATGTTTGTTTCAAAATATCTTATCTCGATAAATAATGATAGTAACTATAAGCCCGAGGGCCATAAATACAATTGTCCAGATTCCAATGACTTTAGACGTCTTTGAGTCTGATTTTGTACCTACTTCTTGGGTGATTTTTGAATCGGAAATGTTTCCTCCAACAATATTTATGTTTTTAGAATTTTTAATTTCAACTCTTGTATATGATTTTGGCATATCATAAAGTTTATAGTAATCTTTAAACCGGCTCAGGACTTCAAGCTTCAAATTCATTTCCTCAATCCAAAAATTAATAAGGGTTAGGCGATCCGTACTTATCCGATTGCCGTTTGAAGTATATTCAGCAATTCTACTATTGAGTTTCCCAATTAAAGTAGAACAAAATAAGTATCGACGTCCAAAAAACTGTTCTAATTCAAACCTTGCGTCTATTTCTTTCAATTTTATTTCCAATTCTGAGAAATTGGCAGGTGAAATGAAGGTATTAATAGTCAATCCATATTTTTCACAAAAAAATTCAAATTCATTCTCATTCTTGAAAATCTCGCTGTTCTCTTTTAGAATGATTTCTTTAACTTTTTCATCTTTTAATGATATTGAAAAAGGTTTAGTTTCAATTGAAGTCAAAGTAGTCCAAATTTCCGAGAATAATTTTTCAGAAAGATATTGAGAAAAATATTGAATTTCATCAGATGTGTAGTCTCTAATATTGACAAAATATATCCCTCTTTTTGTAGATTTTTCAATCTCTGCTACTCCTCCGACCGCCTGATCTTTATTAATTATTGAGTCTCTAATATCATTTGGTTTGACAATTAAAAATTGTGGCAAAACAGAAACTCCAGTAATGTCTAATTTAGTTGTAATCTCGCCATTAGTCAAAGAAACTTCAAAAACACGTTTTACCACTTTAACAGTTATAACTTGTTCTTCTGATATTTTTATCAATCTTTCCATACTTACTATCGCAAATACGACGAACGCTAGCGTCTGGATACCTGCAAGTTTAAAATGAGTTAGTTTCCCAAAGCTAAGCAAATTACAGGATTAAATTGATCTGGTTTACAAAATAATTGCGAAGTAAAAAAAAAGCCCTTCCCTGCTTTACCCCTCGTTTCCAACAAGGGGTTTGTTGTTGTGAGTTTGCAACTCAAATTTAGAGAATAGTTTCAATGTTTTCTATTCCTTTAAGTCCAGCATAATCACAAACTAAACTAGCAAATTATCGTTGTAAACGACGAACAAATTACCCCTCGTTACAAACGAGTGGTAGAAAGAAAACCATTGTCCTAATTTAGTAAATTTTCACCTGTCAACCTCAAATAAAAAGGGAAAGCCCTTCCCATTAACGAAAAGAGCTTCAGAATATATTCGTAATTTGATTTACAAACCCAGCAATACTTCTTCCGGGTTGCGGCCATTGGTGAGCAAACGTTCCGGATTTTCAATCAGTTCTTTCACTTTTACCAGGAATCCAACTGAATCTTTTCCATCGATAATGCGGTGATCGTACGATAAAGCCACGTACATCATCGGGCGGATAACCACCAGTCCGTTTACAGCCACCGGACGATCGACAATGTTGTGCATGCCCAGAATAGCCGATTGCGGCGGATTGATAATCGGAGTCGATAGCAGCGAACCAAAAGTTCCGCCGTTGGTAATTGTAAATGTGCCGCCGGTCAGTTCTTCCACGCTGATCTTTTTCGAACGCGCCTTTTCGGCCAGCACTTTGAGCTCGATTTCAATCGCGGCAATTGTTTTGCTTTCGCAATTCCGGATAATCGGCACCATCAAACCTTTGGGCGTTTGCACGGCAATACCAATATCCACAAAATCGGGAGTAATAATTTCTTCGCCGTCGATTTGCGCATTTATGGCAGGATGAAACTGCATAGCTTCGGCCACTGCTTTCGAAAACAGCGACATAAACCCGAGTTTCAAACCATATTTCTCTACGAATTTAGTTTGCAGTTTGGAGCGCATTTCCATCACCCTGCTCATGTCAATCTCGTTGAAAGTGGTGAGCATGGCCGTTTCGTTCTTCACCGCAACCAGCCGTTGGCTTAACTTCCGGCGCAATGAGGTCATTTTCTCACGCTTTTCAGTTCGCGCTTCTATTGGCTCAGCGAATGCAGCGCCGCTCACTGAGCTTACAGAAGCGCCCGCCAAAGCACCGGTGGCTGAGCTTGTCGAAGCCAGAACAGCTTCAATGTCGCCTTTCGAAATCCGGTGCAATCCGCTCAGCACGTCTTCCATCGAAAGATGGTATTCCTCCATCATTTTTTTTGCCACCGAAGTCACTTTAACATTCGATTCTTCGGGAGCTGCAACAACTTCGGGAGCGGAGACTTTTTCAGGAGCAGGAGCAGCCACCTCTTTTACAGCAGCGACTTTGGCTACAGCAGCAGGTTTTTCGGCTTTTGTTGCCAAAGCTTTGCTGGTATCGATGGTACAGGCAATCGCCCCAACGGCAGCGCGTTCTCCTTCCGGAATTATGATTTTAATCTGCCCGCTTTCGGAAGCCGACAGGGTCAAGGTTGCTTTATCTGATTCGACTTCACCCAACTCCTGATCTTTTTCAACGAGATCGCCGTCAGCAACAATCCATTTCCCAATTTCTACTTCGGTGATGGATTCGCCTGGTGTGGGTACTTTTATTTCGATGATCATGTCTGGTCTTTTTTATTTTGGTTTTTATCTTCATTTCTGAAATGAATTCCTGCTTTTTGTAAAGCGAATTCAATTGCGCCGGAAACAAGCTTCTTTCTCCGATTTAGATTTTTAGTCCGGCGCTTTTTACTTTTTCATTCCTTGTCCCCGGCTTAAAAGCCGGGGCTACAAATATATCGTCCCAACGGGACTTTAAAAACTGAATTCCGTCACTTTTGCTTTGCTAAGCCTGTCTATGCCAACACCTTTTCTTCGAAAACGGTATCCAATATCTTTTTCAGGCGGGTATTGTGCTGATGCATCAACCCCACTGCCGGACTGGCACTTGCAGGTCGCGAAATGAGTTCGAACGGTACATCTGGCAAAAAGCGCTGAATGTGCTGCCAGGCGCCCATGTTCGAAGGTTCGTCCTGTACCCAGTATATTTTTTCCAGCTTCGGATATTTGGCAATGATCGCTTTCATGCGGTCAACCGGAAGCGGGAACAGTTGTTCAACCCGCACAATGGCCGTATTGGTAATGCCTTCTTCGGCCTGTCGCTTGTGCAAATCGTAATACAGTTTTCCGAAGGTGAAAACCAGTTTGGTAATTTTATCCGGGTTGCTGATGCTGTCTTCAATAATTTCCTGAAACACGCCATCGGCCAGTTCATCAACCGACGAAGTGACCATCGGGTGCCGCAGCAAACTTTTGGGTGTAAATACCACCAGCGGAACGCGCACATTCCAGTGCATTTGCCGGCGGATCAGGTGATACATATTGGCCGGAGTAGTCGGAACTACCACCTGAATGTTGTTGTCGGCAGTCAGATTGAGAAACCGCTCGATGCGTGCGCTCGAATGTTCCGGGCCCTGACCTTCGTAACCGTGTGGCAGGTACATCACCAAACTGTTCATCATGCCCCATTTCTCGAATGCCGAAGAAATATACTGATCGAAAATAACCTGGGCCACATTGGCAAAATCGCCAAACTGAGCTTCCCAGATTGTCAGTCCGTTAGGTTGCGGAAGAGAATAGCCGTATTCGTAACCCAGCACACCGTATTCCGACAACAGCGAATTGAACACGCTAAATGCAGCCTGTTTTTCGCTGATGTGTTGCAGCGGATAATATCTTTCGTCGGTATCTTCAACCACGAAAGAAGCGTGGCGGTGTGCAAAAGTTCCACGCTCCGAATCCTGCCCGCTCAGGCGAACCGGATAACCTTCTTCGAGCAAAGTTCCGTAGGCCAGCAATTCAGCCATGGCCCAATCCAAGCGGTTATCGAGTACCATCATTCGACGGTCTTCCACAATACGGTCAATCTTCTTGAAAAACCGTTTATCGGCTGGCAAGTGATTCATTTGCGATGCAATGCGCAACAATTCACTCTTTTTGAAGCTTGTTTTTACCGGTTTGGTCAAATCGGATTTTGTCGGATTTTCAAATTTGGTGTATTCATCCTTCAAAAATCGACGGACTTTTACTTTCTCGATTTTTTCCGATTCCTTGTATTTTTCTTCCAGATGTTTGTCGAACTCCTGATTTAAATTTGAAGCCTCATCCAAAGTCATCACACCAGTTTCGGCCAGCTTGTCTGCATAAATATCGCGTGGGTTGCGATGCTTTTCAATGGCTTTATACAACAAAGGCTGTGTAAAGCGAGGTTCGTCGCCTTCGTTGTGCCCGTATTTCCGATAACACAAAATATCGACAAACACATCAGCATGAAACTTCTGCCGGAATTCCATCGCCAGCTTAATCGTGTAAACAATCGCCTCCACATCGTCGCCATTCACATGGAAAACGGGAGAACGGGTAACTTTGGCAACATCAGTACAATAGGTACTTGATCGGGCTTCCAGGTAATTGGTGGTAAAACCTACCTGGTTATTGATGACCAGATGAATTGTTCCGCCGGTTTTGTAGCCGGGCAACTGCGACATCTGGATAACTTCGTAAACAATTCCCTGTGTGGCAATGGCAGCATCGCCGTGAATAACGATGGGCGCAACTTTATCGTAATCGCCATTGTATCGGGAGTCGATTCTAGACCGCACCATTCCTTGAACCAAAGGAGCCACCGTTTCGAGGTGCGACGGGTTGGGCATCAGGCTCAGATGAACTTTTTTGCCTTCATCGGTAACCACATCGTTTTCGTAACCCAAATGGTATTTTACATCGCCCAGCGAAAGATCCTGTTCGTATTCGGTTCCTACAAATTCTTTAAAAATGTGTTCGTAGGGTTTCTGCAGGATATTGGTCAGCACATTAAGGCGGCCACGATGAGCCATTCCAATTACAAATTCACTGATTCCCAACTGCGAACCATGCTCAATAACGGCATCCAGCGCAGGAATAAGCGCTTCCCCGCCTTCGAGCGAAAATCGTTTTTGTCCGACAAATTTTTTGTGAATGTAGCTTTCGAACCCAACAGCCAGTTTCAGGTGATAATAAAAATGTTTTTGCTTTTCAGGAGTAAAAACCTCACGGTTCCGGCACGATTCCATCTTCGTTTTCAGCCAGTCGATAAGCACCGGATGGCGCATGAAAACGTACTCAACACCAACTGATTCGCAATAAGTGGCTTCCAAATGTTCGATGATCTTCCGCAAAGGCGCCGGTCCAATCCCGATGCTGTTACCTGCCTTAAAAACTGTATCCAAATCAGATTGCTGCAGACCGAAATTTTCAATTTCAAGCGTAGGCAAATATTTGCGGCGCGCACGAACCGGATTGGTTTTGGTGAACAAATGTCCACGTTGACGGTAGCCATGAATCAGGTTCAGGATAGCAAATTCCTTATCAACTTTCTCGTCGTGAACCGAACTGGGTTGATCGGCAAAATTCTTCCGGGCAAATTCAAAACCGGCGAAGAAGTTTTTCCAACTTGCATCTACCGATTCATTATCAATCAAATAAGAAGCATACAATTCTTCGATGGCCGCGATTTCCTGGTTACCCACTTGCGAAAATTTATCCATGGTTGAACAATTGGTTTTTCAGTAATTTAAAGTAAGCATTAAAAGTAATCAATTGCAATTGCAAATACCGAATCCGGAATTATACAGATTCCTCAAAAGAACCAATAAACGCCCAAGTTGTTTAATATTTTTTGACAGACCAAGCATTTTTCTGTAGTTTAGCAAAAATCATTTTCCATACATTCCGGTAAAACCAATTGGCCATGAAGAAAATCTTACTCATTACCGCTTCAATACTTGGAATTTTTGTACTGGTTTATCTGGCTGGTCCATCGTTTCCGAAGCCTGAATTATCTGATAAACTTCCTGAAATAAAAGTTGAAACCGTCGGATTTGAAACGTACCTGGCTACCAAAAATTCAGCATTAAAACTTAAGCCCGACAACGAAAGCCGGATTATTTGGGCCAACGACAGCCTTAAAGCAAAGACCGAATACTGCTTGCTGTATCTCCACGGATTTTCGGCATCGTGGTACGAAGGCGAACCTGTACACCGGGATTTTGCCCGGCGATATGGCATGAATCTCTACATTCCGCTACTGGCTTCTCACGGTATCGACACTACCGAGGCGTTGATTGATATGACTCCGGACCGGCTGTTCGAATCGGCCAAAGAAGCCTTGGTTGCAGCCCAGGTGTTGGGTGAAAAAGTTATTCTGATGAGCACCTCTACCGGCGGAACCTTGAGTTTAAAACTGGCCTCCGAATTTCCTGAATTAATGGCTGGGTTAATTTTGCTTTCGCCCAACGTGGCCATTAACAACTCTGCCGCATTTTTACTCAGTAAACCTTGGGGATTGCAGATTGCACGACAGGTTTATAAAGGAAACTACCGGGTGACCAATACCGATTTTGCTTCGGAAGACTGTCGTTACTGGAATTGCAAATACCGGTTGGAGGCTGTTTGCTATTTGCAGCAACTGGTTGAATCGACCATGAAAAAGGAGACATTTGCCCAAATAAATAAACCTGTCTTTCTGGGCTATTATTACAAAGACGAGCAAAACCAAGATCAAACCGTTCGGGTGGATGCTATGCTCACCATGTTCGACCAATTAGCGACTCCCGAAAATTTGAAACAAAAAACAGCTTTTCCTGAAGCAGGCGACCACCCCATTGGAAGTAAATTGGTTTCCAAGGCCTGGCAAGATGTCGAAAAGGCGAGCTTTGCATTTGCCGAAGAAAAACTAGGACTGGTTCCTGTGAATGAATAGATTGGAATCAATTTACACCAGTAGTGACACACCCGTGCATCACTACTGGCGCATTGAAATCTTTATATGACCAATGAGAAAGTTGATGCGACTTTCCCATACAAATCAAACTCATCGGCGCTGGTAATTTCGATCTGAACGAACTGGCCTTTTTTCAACGGAGTTTCTTTGCCGATCAACACTTCGCCATCTACTTCAGGAGAATCGAACTCGGTACGGCCAACAAAAAATTCGTCGTCTTCGCGATCAACAATTACAGTAAGCGTTTGTCCAACTTTTGCGGCATTTAATCGTTCCGAAATTCCTTGCTGAATAGCCATAATTTCGTCGGCACGGGCTTGTTTTATTTCCTCCGGAATATCATCCGAATATTTTTGGTAGCCGTAAGTTCCTTCTTCGTGCGAATACGTAAAGGCACCTAAACGATCGAATTTATGTTTCTGAATAAAATCTTTTAGCTGTTCAAAATCCTCTTCGGTTTCACCAGGATGCCCTACCAGCATGGTTGTCCGGATCGCAATTCCGGGAATTTCGGTTTTAATCTTTAACAACAAAGCTTCCGTTTCTTCGGTGGTAACCTGACGCAGCATGTGTTTCAGTACATTATTGGAACTGTGCTGCAACGGAATATCGATGTACTTGCAAAGTTTAGGTACCGTTTTAAATAGGGGCAGAATATCCATCGGGAATTTGGTCGGATACAGGTAATGCAGGCGAATCCACTGAATGCCGTCAACTTCAGCGATCTTCTGAATAAGTTCGGACAACATGCCTTTGCCATACAAATCAATGCCGTAGTACGACAAATCCTGGGCAATTAACAGAATTTCCTTTACGCCACTTTTCGCCAGATATTTGGCCTCTTTCACCAGCTCTTCCATCGATTTGGAGCGATGTTTCCCGGTCATTCCCGGAATTGCACAAAATGCGCAAACACGGTTGCACCCTTCCGAAATCTTCAGGTAAGCAAAATGCGAGGGCGTAGTAATCTTCCGTTCGTAAATAAACTCCGGACGATAAGTTGCCTTTAACTCAGACACAACCGCTTTCATATCGAACTTTCCAAAAAAGCGGTCCACTTCAGGAACTTCTTTTTCCAGATCCAGTTTATAGCGTTCGGATAAACAACCCATTACGTACAATTTCTCAATATCGCCGCGACCTTTGGCCTCAACAAACTGTAGAATGGTATTCACCGATTCTTCCTTGGCATCGTGAATAAATCCGCAGGTATTAATCACCACGATGTCAGAATCGGTGTCATTCGAATCGTGTACCACCTCAAAACCGTCCATCGAAAGTTGGTTCAGTAATACTTCCGAATCAACTAAGTTTTTCGAGCAACCCAAAGTCACCACATTTATTTTTTGCTTCTTCATTTTCTGAATTTTAAAACCACATAGGCACATAGTTCACATAGAAAAACAAAACTATGTGGCCTGTGTGCCTATGTGGTTAATTTATATTTTTCAATCTCAAATCTTCGCATCCCGAAACTTGGAACCTGAGACTTGAAACCTGGAACTAAGAAAACAGCGACTCTACAAATTCTTTTCTGTTGAAAATTTGTAAATCGTCCATTTTTTCGCCAATTCCGATATATTTCACCGGTATCTTAAACTGATCGGAAATTCCGATAACTACCCCGCCTTTGGCTGTACCATCGAGTTTGGTAAGTGCCAATGCGGTAACTTCAGTAGCTTTGGTAAATTGTTTCGCCTGCTCAAATGCATTTTGTCCGGTTGAGCCATCCAGGATAAGTAAAACTTCATGGGGTGCATCGGGCACTACCTTTTTCATCACCGACTTTATTTTGCTCAGTTCGTTCATCAAATTCACTTTATTGTGCAAGCGTCCGGCGGTATCAATAATCACCACATCGGCCCCCTGAGCTTTGGCTGACGAAAGCGCATCGAAAGCAACAGAAGCCGGATCGGCACCCATTCCCTGCTTTACCAACGGAACCTGAACACGGTCGGCCCAAATCTGAAGCTGATCGATAGCTGCTGCCCTGAACGTGTCTGCAGCCCCTAAAATAACCTTTTTACCAGCCGCTTTAAAATTATAAGCCAGTTTCCCGATGGTCGTGGTTTTGCCAACACCATTTACCCCTACCACCATAATCACATAAGGATTATCGCTAACGGGAAGATCAAAATCGGCAATATCCTTACTGTTATTTTCTTCGAGTAAACTTGTAATTTCTTCCTTGAGCATGGAATTCAATTCGGAAGTTCCCATGTATTTATCGGCCGAAACCCGCTTTTCAATGCGCTCAATGATCTTCAAGGTCGTTTCTACGCCTACATCAGATGAAATCAATATCTCCTCCAAATTGTCCAATACCTCATCATCAACCTTCGATTTTCCGATGATAGCGCGGCTAATCTTCGTAAAAACACTTTCTTTGGTTTTTGCCAGCCCTTGATCGAGGCTTTCTTTTTTCTTGCTATTAAAAATTCCGAAAATACCCATAATTGCACAATTTAAAGGGCTGCAATTTAGTAATATAAAATGGTTCAGCAGCCACGACCTCCAAACGTTATTCCTTCTTCCAGGGATATACAACAAACCTTAATAAAAAAAGCCTTCATCAGAGATGAAAGCTTTTTTCTATAGAGAAAAATCTGGTCTATTTCTTAAAATAATCCTTTACATTATCATTCGGAATAATTTCTTCCTGAAAAATGTATGCACCGGTTTTTTCGGATTTTACCATTCTTACCACTTTTGCGTGACCCTTACCGGCACCTTTTTGTAATGATGCAACTACTTTCTTTGCCATACTATTTCTTATTTAATTTCGCGGTGTACAGTAACTCGCTTTAAGTTAGCATTGTATTTCTTTTTTTCCAAACGCTCAGGAGTATTTTTCCTGTTTTTGGTGGTGATGTACCGTGACGTTCCGGGAACCCCACTGGTTTTTTGTTCGGTACATTCCATGATTACCTGAATTCTATTACCTTTCTTAGCCATCTCTTAAAGCTTTAAATAGTTGTTATAAAACCTTTTTCCTTTGCACTTTTCAATGCAGCGTTCAATCCGTTTTTGTTGATGGTACGAATTCCGTTAGCTGAAACAGTTAACGAGATCCAACGATCTTCTTCAGGTAGATAGAACTTCTTTTTGAACAGGTTAGGAAGAAACTTCCGTTTTGTTCTACGCTTTGAGTGAGAAACATTATTTCCCACCATCACTTTTTTTCCGGTTACTTGACAAACTCTTGACATTGTCTTATTTTTTAATCAGAATCTCACATTTTTCAAACAGTCCGCAAAATAAGTACATTAAAATGAAATAATCAAATAGTTTTTGAAGTTTTTTAATTAAATTTCAACACGTTATTGTTCAAAAATACTCAAGCCCTTAACTGCCGCCAAAGAAAGAAAAAAAATACCTTCGTTCAAACACTTGTATCTGCCAAATGCTGTTTAATTCACTCACCTACTTTTACTTCATTTCATTGGTATTTGTGCTATACTGGTGGCTGTTGCGCAAGAGCTTTAAAGGGCAAAACCTACTTTTACTTATTGCGAGTTATTGTTTTTACGGATGGTGGGATGTCCGTTTTTTGGGACTTATTTTTATCAGTTCATCGGTCGATTTTTTTCTTGGAAGGGCAATTTTCAGTCAAACCGACAAGAAAAAAAAGCTTCAGTTACTTTGGTTGTGTATGCTTATTAATTTGGGAATGCTCGGTTTTTTCAAATATTTCAACTTTTTTACCGACACATTTGCCAACCTTATCCAACAATTCGGGTTTCAACCCAACCTGAAAACGCTTCAAATTATTTTACCTGTTGGAATCAGTTTTTACACCTTTCAATCACTAAGCTATTCCATCGATATTTACAGAGGCAAAATTCAGCCAACGAATAATTTTGTCTCGTTCATGACTTTCGTCTCCTTCTTTCCGCAATTGGTTGCCGGCCCAATAGAACGGGCTTCCGATTTATTGCCCCAGTTTCTGAAAACAAGAACATTCAGGGCAGAACAATTAATTTCGGGTCTTCGGTTTATCTTATACGGTCTGTTCAAGAAAATGGTAATTGCAGACCGGCTGGCTTATTTTGTTGATCACGTCTATAATTCTCCTGAAAAGTTCGATGGGACAATACTTTTAGCAGCAACCTTCATGTTCGGATTTCAGATTTATTGCGATTTTTCGGGCTATTCCGACATTGCCATAGGCTCTGCCCGATTACTGGGATTTGATCTGATGCAAAACTTCAGGACTCCTTATCTGGCAAAGAGTTTCAGGGAATTCTGGCGCAGGTGGCACATCTCGCTCTCTACCTGGTTTCGCGATTACGTTTATATTCCATTGGGAGGCAACCGGGTTTCGTATGGGCGGTGGATCTTCAACATTTTGCTCACGTTTACCATCTCCGGCTTGTGGCATGGAGCTTCGCTGACGTTTATTATCTGGGGATTTCTGCATGGATTATTCCTGGTTTTGGAACATTTCATTTCGAAACGAATGGTGTTATCCAAAAATTTCTCGTGGGTTGGATCAATTGCCACTTTCGTGATCGTGAATCTTACCTGGGTTTTCTTTCGGGCCGATTCGCTTGAACAAAGCCTAACGATTCTATCTGGATTTAGCCTTAATTTTGACTTTATCCCAAAAGCAGTTGCATATTTTGCTGCAAACAACGAATTCAGGGAAGCAGCACTTTCTCTTTTAGTTTGCTTTCCTTTCTTTATTCTCTTCGAAGTTCTGATCAGTCAAACTGATTTCAACAAAGTGATCGAGAAAAAAACAGCCATTCTACGTTGGAGCATTTACCTGATCATGGCTTTTATGATCCTGGTTTTTGGCGTTTTAAACTCAGCCCCTCAATTCATTTATTTTCAATTTTAAGCCATGAAACGACTACTTTTGAAAATAGCCCTCTTTTTCAGTTTGCTGATCGCACCATTCGTCGTATTATTTACGATTCCTTATTCCGAAGAATTTGCCTACCATTATATTGAACACGACTGTTACAACCACGGAGCATGGATTTACGATCGGATTGTGCAAAATCCAACACCAATCGACATTGCATTTATTGGATCTTCGCACACGTTACATGCCATTCAGGATAAAAAAACAGAAGAATTTACCGGATTTGTCCATCATGTAACCAATCTGGGTTATTGCCGGTATGGACGAAATATGGAATACCTTATCCTTAAAATGCTACTGAAATACAAATCGCCCAAACTGGTGGTAATTGAAATACACGAAGACGAAGAGAAGAATAGTCACGACATATTTCCTTACCTGGCCGAAACTGAAGACTTACTCCTGACTCCAACAGTCATCAACCGCGATTATTTTTCCGATCTTATCAACGGTGGTTCAGCGCGGCTTGAATATTTCAAAGCAAAATACATTTTCAGGAAAAAATACCCGAACCCGTCGGCTGAACGTTATGGGTATGCCGCATCCGAAAGAATGGTAACACAAGAAGAATGGGATGAAAACCAAAAGGTGTGGCAAAAAAGATTGGGCAGAGCAGAACCAGAAAGAATTCAAGAAATGCAAGTAAAATACCCTTTTGCTTATCTTGAAAAAACAATCAACCTCCTGAATGAAAGAAACATCTCCATCGCGTTTGTTTACCTGCCCGATTCCGGGTCTAAACTGGAAATTCCGAAATACATGGAAACCTATAAAAAACTGGCTCCAGTCCTTATTCCACCTCAAACCATTTTTAACGACAGTTCGAATTGGATGGATGCCAGTCACCTAAACGACAAAGGTTCCGAAAAATTATCACTCTGGATGGCCGAAAAGCTGCGTGCCGAATGGTGCCTCGATTCAATAAAACCAAACTAAGCAGTTGCGTGTTTGTATTATATTCGGAAAAGTAGATTAATTTAGGCTTTCTAAATTCAGAAAACAGTGAACCAACTGCAAACCAAACATTATCCAACGATTATGGGTGCAATTCATCTGATTGTACTCTATACATTTATTCAAACCATCGTCGATTTTCCGCTGGCTTTGCTCGATTATTACAACGGAACCGATTACCTGTACAACCCAATAAAAAAAATTGCGCTGGGCGTTGGCTCCAATGTTTTCATATTGTATTATGCCTACCGGCGTGCAGGAGTAAAACTAAAAGAGCTACTACCCTATCAATCGTTTAATGTGCTGATTTTAATTCCGGTTTTGTTTTTTCTCTGGGCTGCCCATAACCTGATTGAAGTAATCAACATCGAACTCGATAAAGTTTTACCACCGCCAGCATGGTTCTGGGAGTTATTTAATAAAATTTTCGAAAGCGACTACGGAATTTACGGAGCTATCCTGAAAGTAGTAATTATGGCTCCGGTTATTGAAGAACTCATTTTCAGAGGGGTAATTATGCACGGACTGATGCGGAATTATTCCAAATTCACCGCAGTTTTTGTTTCGGCACTATTGTTTGCGCTATTTCATCTCAACCCGTGGCAATTCCCAGCCACCTTTATACTTGGGTTGGTATTGGGCATTTTGATGCTTCGCACCCGCAATATCTATTTGTGTATTTTAGGTCATGCCATCAACAATGGGTTGGTTCTGATCAGTATTCAGTATTGGGATGAAATTAAAGCAACCTCATTTTTCCTGAGCAGCAAAACCGATCAGCTTATAATCAGCGCCTTTATAGCAACGGTATCACTCGTATTAATCTTCGTGCTTAGCCGGCAAAAAAAACTGAAAGGGAATTAATTTGGTGTTTGGCGCGCTGCTTTTTGATTAAGCACTATATTTACAGCTCAAAATTTTCAGAAAAACCAAGCATATGGAACGAGTTGCCATCTTTCCGGGATCGTTTGATCCGTTTACAGTTGGACACGAAAGCATCGTAAAACGTGCCATTCCGTTATTCGACAAGATCATCATCATGATCGGATACAACTCGAACAAACGCTCATTCTTTCCGGTTGAAAAACGAGAAACGTGGATCAGGGAAGTTTTTAAGAATGAGCCCAAAATAAGTGTCGAATGTCATGAAGGGCTGACTGTTGATTTCTGCAAGAAAGTAAATGCCAGGTACATACTCCGTGGCTTACGAACATCTGCCGATTTTGAATTTGAACGAGCCATTGCCCAGGTAAACAAGATGATGCATCCACAAATTGAATCCGTATTTCTGTTAACGATGCCCGAACATACGCCTGTTAATTCAACGATTGTGCGCGATATTATCCTGCATGGAGGCGATGCCAGCAAGTTTTTACCTGCCGCCTTGAATATGGAGGATTTCAAACTCAAAAAATAAAGACACTGTTTCTTCGTTATACCCGTATAAAAATACCATTCCATACACGATTGAATGCTGTGAACACTAAAATACTGCTGACAAGTTTATTCGTATTATGCCTTTTCCTGAACGAAAAAGCATGGTCTATCCCGACCAAGATTACAGGCAAGGCTCCCGAATATGCCAATCATTCCATTGATCTGAATTCACTTCATGATTTCATTTCCGAAGAAAAAATAAAATTGGCGGTACTGAAATTTAATACAGATGGAGCATTTAGTGTAGAAATTGATCTGAACGAAATCAGCCTGTGTTTTGCCGATTTTGATGGCTACCACGGAATGATTTACCTGGAACCCGGAAAATCGTACGAAATATTGTTTCCTCCCAAACGGCAATTAACCGAATCGCAAAAACGAAATCCTTTTGTAAAACCAGAACCTGTATGGTTTGGAATCTTAAATCCGGATAAAACCGAACTGAATTACCAGATTCAACAGTTTGAACAAGCCTACACCAACTACGAAAACAAATATTTCGATCAGATATTTATCAGCCGGACCCGGTCGCTGGTTGACTCCGTTAAGCTGAAACTTGACCATGAATTTCCGGCAACAAAATCAACTTTTTTTGAAGCGCACAAAAAGTTCCGAAAAGCGAATCTGGAATTTGCGTTACACCAGGGCAAGGGAGTTGGTTTTATGGAAACCTATTTTAATACTACCGAACCGGTTATCAATCTGGCAGCATACACCAGCCTGTTTAACCAAATTTTCCTGAATTATTTTAACGTACTGGTAAGTAACCGCCATCTGGCAGAAGTTGATAAACTAATCAACACTTCGGCGTTGGCACAACTTGACGATTATTTCCAAAAGCAACTTCATTTCAATAAAGAATTGGCTCACTGGATATTACTCAAGTCAATGAAAGATGCTTATTACAGTAAACAATTTCCGAAAGCCTCTATCCTAAAAATGCTCGATCAGGTTAAAAATTCGGGATGGAGCCCAGTAGAACAAAAAACAGCACAACTGATCAGGACAAAACTAACCTGGTTAAGCAGTGGGACGATTCCGCCATTGCTGGCGCTGAAGAATATAAACGGGCAAAGCATCAACCTTGCCGATTACCGAAACAGCTATGTTTATCTTCATTTCACCGACCCCAAAAATACCATCTGCCAGCAACATCTGGAGGCATTAAAAGCAATTGCCGCACGCCACAAAGAGAAGTTGATCATTATCAATATCATTCCAAAAAGCCAGGCATTTACCAATAGCAGCAATTGGGCCGGAATATTTGCCAAGACCGATACAAACCTGGAAGAAACGTACAAAATTAAAACCTTTCCGACTTCGTTCCTGATTGGCAAAGACGGAAAATTGTTGCTCTCGCCAGCCCCAAACCCCATTGACGGACTCGACCGACAACTGGGGCAGCTATTTAAAAGCGATTACATCAGGGAATTGCAGAAAAATAGTCAGAAAGCTAAATAACGGGCAGAGACTTTCCCAGGAAGTCCCGTAAACTCAAATAAGTATCTGCCAGCATCTCATCCATTTCCGGAACCTGAACCCAACGAACTTCCTCAATATCTTCCTCCGTTTGCGGAACCAGGGTTTCTGTTCCTGAATATTTCATCAGAAACCACTTTGTTTCTTTTAAAACTAAATTATCCGGATTGTTTAAATACGGCGAGCGGTAAATGTGATAAGTAGAGTCGAGTTGCCGAACTATTGAAAGCCCCGACAAGCCACACTCCTCCTCCACTTCGCGGATTGCAGCCATCGCCGGAGTTTCATTTTTTTCAATTTTACCTTTCGGAAGATCCCAAACGCCCAATCGTCTGATGAATAGCAAACACCCTTCACTATTTTGAACCAATCCACCGGCAGCAGGAATCTCCACAAACCGATTTCGGAAAAAATTCCAGAGCTTGTCCATATCGGAATCAAGGATTAAATATTCCGATTTCACCCCGTTGCCTTCGATCTCAGAAACAATCTGATTTATAAGATTATAACTTTCAAAATCAACATTATCAGTAATGTTATTTTTAAATGATTTTTTAAATTCGGAGGCTAGCCGAATGGTAGAGTCATTGAAAAAAACTTTGTACATTTGTCAGCATTATAAGTAAAAAAGAAAATATCATGATCGAACAAATTCAAATCGAAGTTACAAAGAAACTGCTTCACATCAACACCATAAAAGTTCAGCCCAACAATCCGTTCACCTGGGCCTCTGGCTGGAAAGCACCAATTTATTGCGACAACCGCAAAATCATGTCGTATCCTGAAGAAAGGACGTTCATCTGCGAGCAGTTTTGCAAAATAATCCGCGATAAATATCCACAGGCTGAAGTGATAGCCGGCGTTGCTACCGGAGCCATTGCGCACGGAATGCTGGTTGCCCAGGAGTTGGGGTTGCCATTCATTTACGTTCGCGCGAAACCCAAAGATCACGGACTTGAAAACCTGATTGAAGGCGATATGAAAGCCGGACAGAAAGTAGTTATTATTGAAGATTTGGTTTCAACCGGGGTGAGCAGTTTAAAAGCTGCTGATGCCATTACCAATTTTGGCGGCGATGTTTTGGGTATGTTGGCAATTTTCACCTACAACTTCCCGCACGCACGCAAAAATTTTGCTGATGCCGGACTGGAATTGACTGCTTTAAGTCGTTACCAGGTTTTGATTGACCTGGCCCTGCAATCGGGCGATGTGAAACCCGAAGAAGTTGAAAAACTCAACAAATGGCGCGAACAGCCTGAAAGTTGGGGAAAATAAAAAAATTGATACATTTATATAACTTCCCCTTTTCTATGCGGAAAAGGGGATTTTTTATTTCAAAAACCAAGAAACATGTCAGTTACCAAATATGTGAGCGACGTTAAAATCGTGAACAACAACCAGGAGATTATTTACAATTACCTGTCGAACTTCGAAAACCTGTCGAAATATGTAAACGAAGGACTTTTGTCAAAAATGACAGAACAGGTACCACAAATTCAGATTTCGAATTTCGAATCAGATGCCGATTCATGCCGCTTTCAGATTGCCGGGATGGGACTGGCCGAAATCCGGATTATTGAGCGCGAGCCAAGCAAAACAATAAAAATAAGCAGCAGTGGCAGCATGCCTGTTGAAATCGTATTCTGGATTCAACTCCTTCCGGTGGCAGCCTACGAAACCAAACTCCGGCTAACCCTGGATGCTGATATGAGTATGATGATTAAAATGCTGGTCAACAAAAAACTGGAAGAAGGCATCAACAAACTGGCTGATATGCTGGCTGCCCTGCCTTACCGATAGCAGGCAAAGGACATTTTCTATCGGGCAGAAAATATTGGAAGATAAGAGAACCGGATGAATAAAAAGCCACCAATTCTTCAATCCTCCGGTTCTTCAGTAATTTGAAACTCAACTTCCTTGAAATGGAAATTCAGGATTTTGCCATCCTCCTTTCGAACCAACAGTTGCCCGATTTCGTTTACCCCGATAATTTCACCTGAAAAAACCTCATCTTCGGCTTTAAACAAGTGCTTTTCATTGAGTCTGTAAAGCACTGAAATAAATTCCCGATCAATTTTTGCATCCTCACCTTCACGAAGCCGCAAATAATAATAATTTATTGCGGTCAATACCTCAGTCAGTACGCGATCACAATCGTAGTGCTGATTTGTCAGTATCCTTAACGACACCGGATTGGGTGCCGTGCTTCGAAAGACCGTTTGATTGACGTTTAAACCGATCCCAACTACCGAACTTTTTAATAACCCATACATGATTGAATTCTCAATCAGGATGCCGCCTAATTTCTGATTACCAACATAAATATCATTGGGCCATTTAATCCGAAGTTGGTCAACATACTTACTCAGAGCGGTATAAATACCTAATGTAACTACTTTCGAAAGCATGAACTGCCTCCTGATCTCCAGAAAATCGGGATAAAAGACAAGCGAGAAAGTAAGATTCTTACCGGCTTCACTCTCCCAAAAATTGTTTAATTGCCCACGACCGGCAGTTTGTTCATATGCCAAAAAGACAGTACCTTCAGGCACCTCATTTTCCCGAATCTGGCTGTTGGCATAGTTGTTGGTAGATTGGGTTTCGTGTAAGCGGACAATGGTATTTTCAATGCTTTTATCCATTTTGCGAGGTTAAATTTACATTTCCATGTTTTCAGGAAATTCATCATACAAGTTTAATCACATCTAATAAATTAAAAAATTTATCTTTGTAGTTCTAATAAAAATTTATGAACAAAAGCGTTAAAGAAACTGAGACTGAACAATTGATCGATGCCATTGTTGAAGGGATTCAAAGAAAAAAAGGGATTGACATCGTTAAAATAGACCTAACCAAAATTAACCATACCGAATGTAAATATTTTATCATTTGTCACGGGAATTCGAACACACAGGTTGATGCAATTTCCCATTCGGTAGAAGATACCGTAATCGAATTACTTAACGAAAAAGCCTGGCATACTGACGGATATCAGAATTCGATCTGGGTTTTACTTGATTATGCCGACATTATGGTGCATATTTTTCAACGAGATGCCCGGCAATTTTACGATCTTGAAAACCTTTGGGCCGATGCACACATTGAATTAATAAAAGAAGAAAACAAGCAATAAAAATGGCAGAAAATAAAAACAATAAAGAAAAACCGAATTTCGGCAACATGAGGCCGACAATAAACAAAGCACCTAAAATTAATCCTTACTGGATTTACGGAGTAATAATTATCGCATTTTTGGCGATACAATGGTTTACCATGGGTGCCGGACCCGTTGAAACAAACTGGAAAGACGTTAAAACAACGATGCTCGCTAACAACGACATTAAAAAAATAACTGTTGTAAACGAAAAAGAAGCCCAAATCTATCTGAAAGAAACCAGCTACGACAAATACGCATCGAAGCTTAATACTGGTTTTACTGCACCTGCCAAGACTGGACCACATTATTTCTTTACCATCGGATCGGTAGATTCTTTTGAAAAGAATTTACAGGAAGCGCAGGTGAATGCCACCGAAGACAATAAAATTAGTGTCGAATATAAAACAGTACACAATTACCTGGGTGAATTGCTCAGTTGGATCGGACCTTTTGCACTCATTATATTACTGTGGTGGTGGATTTTCAAACGAATGAGCAAAGGTTCCGGCGGTGGTGGCGCAGGAAACATCTTCAATGTAGGAAAATCGCAGGCTAAAGTTTTCGATAAGGACTCGAGGGTTTCGACCACGTTTAAAGATGTTGCCGGTTTAGCCGAGGCCAAACAGGAGGTAGAAGAAATTGTTGATTTCCTGAAAAGCCCGACCAAATTCACCAAGCTGGGTGGTAAAATACCGAAAGGAGCCCTTTTAGTAGGCCCTCCCGGAACCGGGAAAACCTTGCTGGCCAAAGCGGTTGCCGGTGAAGCCAACGTCCCGTTTTTCTCCATGTCGGGTTCCGACTTTGTTGAAATGTTTGTGGGGGTTGGTGCTTCACGCGTTCGCGATTTATTTAAACAGGCCAAAGAAAAATCGCCTTGTATTGTTTTTATCGACGAAATTGATGCTATCGGTCGTGCCCGTGGCAAGAACCCAAATATGGGATCGAACGATGAGCGCGAAAATACGCTGAACCAGTTGCTTACTGAAATGGATGGTTTTGACACCAATTCAGGAGTAATTATTCTTGCCGCAACCAACCGGGCCGACATTCTCGACCGTGCGTTGATGCGTGCCGGCCGCTTCGACCGCCAAATCCACGTAGAATTGCCCGACCTGAACGAACGCGAAGAAATATTCAATGTTCACCTGAAACCGATCAAACTATCGGCTGAAGTTGAACCTGCATTCCTGGCCAAACAAACTCCCGGATTTTCAGGAGCTGACATTGCTAATGTTTGTAACGAGTCGGCTTTGATTGCTGCCCGTAAAAACAAAGAAATTGTTGACAAACAAGATTTTCTGGATGCCGTTGACCGTATTGTTGGAGGTCTGGAAAAGAAAAATAAAATTATTTCGGTGGATGAAAAACGCAGAATTGCTTATCATGAAGCCGGACATGCTACCATTAGCTGGCTGCTCGAACATGCGCATCCGCTGGTTAAAGTAACTATTGTTCCCCGCGGAAAAGCATTGGGGGCTGCCTGGTATCTCCCCGAAGAACGTTCCATCACAACCAAAGATCAGTTGCTCGACGAAATGTGTTCAGCTTTAGGAGGCCGTGCTGCCGAACAAATTGCGTTCAACAGCATTTCTTCAGGGGCACAAAACGACCTCGAAAAAGTAACCAAACAGGCTTATGCCATGGTTAGTATTTTTGGGATGAGCGAAAAAGTCGGAAATATCAGTTACTACGATTCATCGGGCCAGAATGAGTTTGGATTTACCAAACCATACAGCGAAAAAACTGCCGAACTGATCGATGCCGAATCGAAACTTCTGATTGAAACGCAGTACCTTCGGGCTTTGGACGTGCTGACAGCAAATAAAGAGGGCCACGGTAAACTGGCTGAATTGCTTTTGGAGAAGGAAGTTATTTTTAGCGAAGATTTGGAGCATGTTTTTGGGAAACGTCAGTGGGGCAAACCATTAATGGTTGCTGAAGCAAAAAAAGAATTAGCTGCCGGATCGCTTGAAAATGCTGACATGCCGACAGAACCTGCCGCGGAATAATGGAATCTGCAAGAAACAACATTTTGGCCCGACTGAAGGCCGCACAGGATAAAAGAGGTGAAATCGAGGTAAATATCCCCGATTTCACCTCTCCCATTTACCATTCCTTAAATCAGGCATTGGAACTGGAATTTAAAGCAAACCTTGAAATGATTGGTGGGCAGGTCATTTTGTGCCAAACAAAGTCAGAAATTGCCGCTCACATCAGTACCATTTGCCAAACAAAGAACCAAACCAGCGTTTTTTGTACCGATCCTGTACTTCAGGACCTGCTAAAAAATACGGTTAAAACAGATTCCGGCGAAGACACTTTTACCGAACTGAATGTTGGCGTTACCGGCTGCGAACTGTTGGTCGCCCATTTGGGTTCAGTACTGATCAGTTCGGCTCAAATCTCGGGACGCCGCCTGAATGTATTTCCTGAAACACATATTGTAGTGGCCGCCCAATCGCAGCTAACAGATTATTTAGACGGGGCCATGGAAAAACTGCAAAATAAATACAAAAATGAACTACCTTCGTTAATCAGCAACATTACCGGGCCCAGTCGCACCGCCGATATCGAGAAAACACTGGTTATGGGTATGCATGGTCCGAAATCGCTGATTGTAATCATTTCTGAAGAACCAATTTAAAACAAGCAGTTATGGAAAAAGATTGGGTACGTGTATTTCACACCGAGCATGGTTTTCAGGCTGAAATTGCTAAAGAGATTCTCGAAAACGAAGAAATTAAATGTGTTGTACTGAACGAACACGATTCAACATTCCCTTCTATCGGAGAATGGGAAGTGTGGGTTCATCAGGATTTTAGTTATAAAGCCACCGAACTTCTAAAAGAATTAATCCATTGAAGAAATTACTGACACGAACGATCACCGGTATTGTTCTCGTTTTAGTTATGCTGACAGCTATCCTTGTTGGCCCATATAGTTTTGCCGTTTTGTTCCTGCTCATTTTAGTTGGGGGGATTGCCGAGTTTAATAAACTCTTTCACCAATCGGAAATAAAACCCAACCAGGTATTGAGTTACCTGATTTCAGTTGTTCTGTTTACACTTACATTCCTTATTGCCCAGGGCATTCTGGGCTTCGCCTTCCTGTTTATGCTGTTTCCTCTTTTTCTGATTGTTATGGCAGCAGAACTCTACCGGAAACAAGAAAAACCAGTTGAAAATATAGCCACAACCATTTTCTGTATTGTTTACCTGGCCATTCCTTTATCACTCATTAACTTTTTAGTGTTTCCGGCCCTGTCAACCGGCAATGCATACACTCCCAAGCTGCTTATCGCGTTAATTTCGCTTATCTGGATTTACGATTCGGGGGCTTATCTCTTTGGAGTTTCGATCGGGAAACACCGGCTTTTCGAACGTATTTCGCCCAAAAAATCGTGGGAAGGAGCAATTGGTGGCACATTAACTGCCATTGCTGCCGCCTGGGCTATTGGTGAATTTATTCCCGAAATCAGAACAGTTCATTGGATTGCAATCAGCATCCTGACCGTTATTTCCTCTACTTTCGGAGATTTAACCGAATCAATGTTTAAACGGCACTTTGGTATTAAAGACAGCGGCCACATCTTACCCGGACACGGAGGAATGCTCGATCGTTTCGATTCTTTATTCTTTGCGGTGCCGGTCATTGTCATGTATTTAAAGTTGATGGTGGAATAAAGGCAGCTCGAAAAACAGGACCCCAACTACACTATAAACGTCAGAATGTTTAAAAGTTACTTGACTTTAAATACACAATACTGTCAAAAAGCTCATTAATTTGCTATTTTTGAGCCGTATTATTAATAAACATTCATGAAAGTTCACAAAGCCGGCATTGGAACAATCAATTATGCAACTGCAATTCTGACAGTTCTTATTTTGATTTCGTGGTTCTTCATTACCGAACAAAGTATCAAATTCAGCATTTTAGCTGTAGCTGCAATCGTTTACTTCCTGATTATTCAATTTTTCAGATATCCGCAGCGCACCATCACGCTGAATGAAAATGTTATTCTTTCGCCTGCCGACGGAAAAATCTGTGAGATAAAAGAAACGGTAGAAAACGAATACCTGAAAACCAAATGCCTTCAGGTTTCCATATTTATGTCGCCCACCAATGTACACATTAACTGGATACCTGTTCCCGGACTGGTAACCTATATGAAACACAAGGACGGAGAGTTTTACGCAGCTTTTAAAGACAAATCGGCCGAAGAAAACGAACGGACGACCACTGCTGTAAAGTTAGATGACGGGCGCGAAATCGTAATGAAACAGATTGCCGGTGCAATGGCCCGCCGCATTATTAACTATGTTACCGTTGGCGATAAGGTTAACCAAACCACTGAACTGGGTTTTATCCGCTTCGGCTCACGTGTCGATCTTTATTTACCATTAGGCACCCAGCTTAATGTAAAACTACGCGATAAAGTTAAAGGTTCGCAAACCATTATCGGTCAATTGTAATCGTATGAGCCGCACCAGCCAGATATTTTTTTGGGTACCCAATACCATCACCGCCTTAAACCTGGTGTGTGGCAGTTTAGCGGTCTTTTTTGCCGTTGACGGCCAATTGGGTTGGGCTGCCATCTTCATTTTTGCCGCTGCCGTTTTCGATTTTCTCGACGGCTTTTCAGCCCGGTTGCTCAAAGCTTATTCATCTATTGGAAAAGAACTGGATTCGCTGGCCGATACCGTTTCCTTCGGTCTGGCGCCTGCTGCTATTGTTTTTACCATGCTCGAAATCACCTTGTTTGGCAAAAACCAACCGATTCAGGAAATTGAAGCCAACTGGAGCCAATGGATTTTACTTTTTACCAGTTTGATTATTCCGGTTGCCGGGGCTTTCCGACTGGCCAAATTCAATACCGATACCCGCCAAACCGAACAATTTTTGGGGATGCCCATACCGGCCAACGCCATCTTTTTTGCATCGCTTGCCTTAATTCTGGAACTAGGAATCAGGCAAAATGTGGTGCCCCTTATCCTGAATAAATATACCATACTGGCAGCCATTTTCTGTTGCTCATTTCTGATGGTCTCCGAATTACCCATGTTTAACCTGAAATTCAAAAACCTGAAGCTGAAAGAAAATGCCCTGCGTTTTCTCTTTTTAGGCGTTACACTTCTCATGCTCCTATTCCTTCAGATTTATGCTTTACCCCTGATTATTATCTGGTATGTTTTGCTTTCGGCCATAAGCTACCTGACCGGAATGAACTAAATAAAGTTTAAAGACATTCAACAGAAAAGCGCCTTTGTTTATGAGGCGCTTTTCTGTTTTTTAGGTATCTGCTATTTTTCAGGAGTTGCCTTTTTTACAGGTTTCTCCAGAATAGGTTCGTATTTTTTAATGGTATATTTTACCAAATGGTAACTGGCTACAATTAAGGCAGGCCAGCTTAAAAACCACAATATTGAATTCCAGTACATATTATTTCATTTAAATGATTTACCAATTCACTATTTTCAATTCAACATCGTTTCGTTAAGGTCGTTATTGCGAACGACGTGAAGTAATCTGTTGATTTATAGATTACACTGTTCGCCGCAATGACGGTCTCTTATCGTTTGAGCTTAACTAAACAACATTGATTTCCTATCGGCCATTTTTCCTTGTTTTAATAAACGTGATGTTCCTGTTCCAGTTCTTCCGTGCTGATTTTCTTGTTGTTCATTGCTTTCCAGGCATACCAGATGTAGCCTAAAACAAACGGAACAAACAGCGAAACATAGCTCATAGCCACCAGTGTAAACCGGCTTGAAGACGCATTTTCGATCGTCAGCGACGATTGCAAATCGAACACCGAGGGATAAAAACTGGTATGATTAAATGCTGCCAGAATAAGCAAAGCCCAAACAGTCAGCACAGTTCCGCCGCCGACAAACCAGATCCCTTTGGTTCCGCCTTTCAGCAGAGTTGAAACGATACCCCACAAAACACCAACAACACCAATCAACAGCATGAATGTATTAACAGGCATAGCCACTAAATTATGCAGATATTTGTATGGTTCTATTGTGATTGCGCCGGTTTCGGGTTGGTATGCAAACCCATCTTTAAACAACAAGGCAATAACGAAATAAAGAAAGAATACCAGGAATGGAACCGTATTGTATAGCAACTGTATTTTCGACCGCTCGTAAATCGCGGTATTCTCAATCGAATTCATAAAATACAACAAACCCAATACCCGGGAAAGGAAAAGAACGGCCAATCCCAATGCCAGGTTATGGAACGTAAGCACAGCTTCCAGCCCACGGAAAGGTGTTCCCCAGGTCACCCGGTTCATATCGTCGAGCGAAAACATGGCACCGTTGAAGAATGTCCCTACGGCAGTCCCTATCAATAGCGGCCCAAGCAACCCGTTCAGGAAAAGAAAGATTTCGTATGTTTTTGCCCCAAGCAAATTCGCCGGTTTTTTCCGGAATTCGAACGAAACAGCCTGAATAACAAACGAAACCAGGATAGCAAACCAAACCCAGTAGGCACCACCAAATGAGGTGGAATAAAACAGTGGAAATGAAGCAAAGAAAGCCCCGCCGAAAGTTACGAGTGTAGTAAAAGTAAATTCCCATTTACGTCCCAGCGTATTCACCAGCAACGTTTTTTCATCTTCGGTTCTGGCTATGCTGAAAAATAAGGTTTCCCCGCCCTGCACAAACATCAGAAAAACCAATAATGCGCCCAGCAGCGAAACAATCAGCCACCAGTATTGCTGTAAAGTAATAAGCGATAGTGATTCAAACATGACTTGGTCCTCCTTCTGATTTTGGTCCGATTTTAATTTGGCGCATCATGATTTTGATTTCTGCGATCAAAAGTGTAGTAAAAATAATGGCAAACAGCCAGAATGTTACCTGCACTGCGCCTGCACTGATTTTAGTAACAGCAGCCATCGTCGGCATCAAATCCTGAATAACCCAGGGTTGGCGCCCCACTTCGGCAACCACCCATCCGGCCTGACTGGCCAGATAAGCCAATGGAATGGTCCAGATAGCGGCTTTCAGGAACAACCGGTGTTTGTGTATTTTACCTTTAAGGGTATACAACAAAGCCATCAGGAAAAAAAGGATGAAATACATTCCCAACACCACCATGATGTGAAAACTGTAAAATGACAAAGGAACACTGGGCACCAACGTATGCGGATCACTAATATAACCGTACCCGAAATAGCTGAAATAGTTCTTTTGAAAATCGGGACTCATGATCTCAGTTTTCAACGAATCGGCCTGAGCCACCATTCCCGCTTTTTTTGCCTCTTTAAATGCTTTTAGTTTTTCAATGGCCAGTTTCCCACGGCTAATTTTTTCGGTAGCCGACATGATGCCGTATTTTTCATTTCCCCTAATCAGGTCGTTTATTCCCGGAACAAAAGCATCCCAATCCATAAATGCCATGTACGACAAGATATTTGGTATTTCTATTTTCAGCGTAAAATCTTTCAGGTTTTCGTTCGACGGATCGGTCTCGCTGCTGGATATTAAGCCCAAAGCCACAAGCCCTGCGCCTTCACTACCGTTGTAAAGACCTTCGAAAGCGGCAAACTTCATGGGCTGGTCGTGTGCTACCGAACGCGCTGAACTGTCGCCGGTTGCTACGGTATAAATTGACGCCAGGAACCCGAAGATGGCGGCAACAACAATACTTTTACGGGCAAAAACAATGTCCCTGCCTTTCAGGATAAACCAGGCCGAAACGCCAATTACAAAAATGGCTGCCAGCACAAAACTCGATGAAGTGGTGTGTAAAAATTTATGCACGGCCATGGGCGAGAACAGAACATCCCAAAAGCTGGTCATTTCCATACGGGCGGTTTCCGGATTAAAAACCATGCCAACCGGTTTTTGCATCCAGCCATTGGCTACCAAAATCCATAGAGCCGATAGGTTGGCTCCAATTGCTGTAAGCCAGGTGGCAGTCAAATGGAATTTTTTGCTCACTTTATTCCACCCGAAAAACATGATGGCGATAAAGGTTGACTCCATGAAAAACGCCAGAATACCTTCGATAGCGAGCGGGGCACCAAAAATATCGCCCACAAACCACGAATAGTTCGACCAATTGGTGCCAAACTCGAATTCGAGAATTATGCCGGTTGCAACTCCAATCGCGAAGTTGATTCCGAACATGGTCATCCAGAATTTGGTAATTCGTTTCCACTCCGGATTTCCGGTCTTCACATAGAGGGTTTCCATTATGGCAATAATGATTCCCAGCCCCAGTGTTAAAGGCACAAAAATCCAATGATACATGGCCGTGAGGGCGAACTGAGCCCTCGACCAATTTACTAAAGCTAAATCGAGTCCTTCAATCATAGGTTTTTTTTGTAATTAGTTGATATCTGTCAAATTTTCAAGAACGTGATTGCTTCTATCGGCATCGGTTTTAAAGTTCGTCTTCAGAAAATTAGGGAAAAAGAAAATTTTCAGAATAACAAACATGACGAAAAGCTTAATCAGAATAACCAGCCAAACTTGCTTTCCCCACTTGGGCATGGACGAAAAACCTTCGGTATAGAACCGGAATACTTTTCTGAGTTGTTTCATCTTGAACAATCGATTCAAATAGTTTTAAAAATCTAACATTTAAAGTTAAATTGATTTTTCAGGTTTTCAGGAGTTTGGGAATAAAAAATAGCATCAATTAAATTGATTACCGATAGATTTCGTCAAACACGATTGATTTTGAACGCCATCGGACATCGGAACAGAAACATGAACCACACCAGCAAAAATCAGTTGCGGCACCAGAAACAGCAGGAAACAAATCATTATTGTCAATTAAAGGCACAAATATATCGTTACCCGATCAATGCTCCGCTTTAGTCATTCAATCCTAGAAATTTCCTTTTCACCAAAAGAAACAAAGAACCCAAATTATTTTCCCCGTAATTTCGTCGGGCAAATCCGTAGGCAAAACACACTTCCGGTTTTATCCGGAAACACAAGTATTGTTCTGTTCTGCGCAACCGCAACTTAAATTTAAACATCCATATACGCACCACACTGGTGGGAAGAAAACAACAGAAAACTACACAACCATTATGACATTTCTAAAAAAGTACTTTTCCCGGTATCACGAACCGGGAGGGATTCGCGAATTATTGACGCTGGCCTTACCCATGATTATTTCGACTGCCTGCGACGGAGTAATGACCTTTACCGACCGTCTTTTCCTGGCGCGAATAGGTTCTGAACAAATGAATGCGGCCATGGGAGGCGGCGTGACGATGCAAATGCTCATGTTCTTTTTCGTTGGGTTAACAGGCTATTCTACCGCTTTGGTAGCCCAGTATTTTGGGGCAGGCGAAAAGCACAATGCCACCAAAGCTGCGTTTCAGGCCATACTGGTTACGCTGCTGGCCTGGCCCGTAATTTTACTGATTAAACCGTTGGCTATTAGCTATTTTGAATTCATGAAAATTCCGGTTTCACAACTTAATTACCAGGTTGAATACCTGAATATTCTGACGTGGGGCGCCGTTTTTGGTATGATGCGCTATACATTGGGATGTTATTTCACCGGGATCGGGAAAACAAAAATCGTTATGGCGGCGACCTTGGTTGCTATGGTGGTTAATGTGGTACTCGATTACATCCTGATTTTCGGGAAGCTTGGATTTCCGGCTATGGGTGTGCAGGGAGCTGCCATTGCCACGGTGGCCGGAGGTTGTGCCGCTATGATTATCCTTTTGTCTGTATATGTTGGTCGGACTAACCGAAAGGAGTTCGGAGTTATGAAATCATTCCGGTTTAACTTTGGGGTAATGAAAAAGCTGATCTACTACGGATCTCCTGCCGGATTCGAGATGTTCCTGAACTTTATGGCATTCGCAACTATGATTGCGATGTTCCATTCTCAGGGAGACGTTGTTGCAACAGCCACCACCATCATGTTCAACTGGGATCTGGTTTCGTTCATTCCCTTACTGGGTATCGAAATTGCCGTGACCAGCCTGGCCGGTCGGTATATGGGAGCCGGGAAACCCGATATTGCGCAACATGCAGCAATCTCGGCCATCAAAACCGGTATCCTGTATTCGGTCATCATCCTGGCACTCTTTGTATGTATTCCGGAACAACTTGTTCGGGTTTTCCACCCCGAAAAACAGTCGGCTATATTCGAAGATGCAGTGCCCATTGCCGTAGCCATGATACGCCTTGCGGCACTTTATGTGCTGGTTGAAGCAGTGGTTATTGCCCTGGTTGGCGCCCTGCGCGGGGCTGGCGACACCCATTTTACCATGATTGTATCGGTCATCGCCCACTGGTCGTTTATTCCGATTTTATATGTGTCGCTCAACGTGCTGAAACTATCAGTCCCGTTTAGTTGGTTCCTGTTAATTCTGTTCTTCCTTTTGTTTTCAACGGTTCTGGTCTTCAGGTTCCGAAGCGGAAAATGGAAAAGAATCCGGGTGATCCAGGAATAAACTCAACATTTTACAGAAAAAGGTATTGTTTCAAAAACGGGCAATACCTTTTTTATTTTCCGGAATTGGGGCATAGAAAAATAAGAAGTAAACGCGTTAAAAAGACAGGACAAACCGATTGTTTCAAATACACTGAAAGATAACCAATTGCAGTAAACACTGTCAATCCGGCCAACTTTTCTTTGCTTTTTTTCCAGAAACAATTGAACAAATTCTCATTTAAATCCTTATTTAGCGGTAATTCAACTGCCAGCCCTGAACTTATGAGTGAAGACTTGAAATGTATTCATTGTGGTAATTCGTGTGGAAAGTCGCCTGTACTTTTTGAGGGGCATCCATTCTGCTGTTCGGGCTGTTCTACCGTTTATCAGATCCTAAACACCAACCAGCTCAAACAATACTACCAGATTGAGCCCATGCCCGGAATCCGCATTGAAGACGAAAAACGTCCCGCGGATGAAACTTACGCTTTTCTGGACCTCGAAAAATTCAAATCCAAAATTCTTACCTTTTCGGAGGGTGGCATTTCCAAAGTCAGCTTCTTTATTCCCGAAATACATTGTGCCTCGTGCATTTGGCTGCTCGAAAACCTGCATAGCCTAAATAAAGGGATCATTCAATCATTCGTTAATTTCCCGAAGAAAGAGATTAACATTACTTTTAATGAGACTGAAATTTCGCTTCGCCAACTGGTTGAATTACTGGTAAGCATCCATTACATTCCGGAAATCAACCAGCACAGCATCGAAAAACCTCAGGCAGAAAAATCGGAGAAAAAGCTGTTTATTAAAATCGGGATTGCTGCATTCAGTTTTATGAATGCCATGATTTATCATTTCCCGCAATACCTTCCGGGGCATCAGTTTCTGGAAGCCGACATGAAAAAACTATTTGGCTGGTTAAGTGTATTGCTGGCCATCCCGGTATTAACCTACAGTGCCAGCGATTATTTCCTTACCGCTTATAAAAGCCTGAAAAAAAAGATCATCAGCATTGATTTACCCATTGCGCTGGGACTGATCACCCTTTTTACCCAAAGCCTGGTCGAAATCCTGTCGGGAAAAGGGATTGGCTACATCGATTCACTAACCGGACTGGTATTCTTTATGCTTATCGGCCGCTGGTACCAGGGGAAAACGTATCAGGCACTTTCGTTCGAGCGCGATTACAAAACCTATTTCCCGCTTGCCGTAACCACCATTACCGATTCCGGAAATGTGACTATCCCATTGGAAGAACTGAAACCCGGCGATCGAATCCTGGTTCGTAATCAGGAAATTGTACCGGCAGATTCGATCCTGAAAAGCGGGACCGCCAGCATTGATTACAGTTTTGTGACCGGCGAATCGATGCCCGTTGCCAAACAAGCCGGTGATTTTGTGTTTGCCGGAGGACGGCAAATCGGCAGCGCCATCGAACTCACTATTGAAAAAGACATTCAGCAAAGTTACCTGACACAGCTTTGGAATCAGGCCGAAAATCCGTTTACGGCTGCAAACAGGCTAAACACCATTGTAAACCGGGTAAGCCAGTATTTTACGGTAATCGTGGTGCTTATTGCCATCAGCTCCGGCATATTCTGGATGTTCAACAAACCCGAAATCGCACTTTTCTCATTTACTTCGGTATTAATTATTGCCTGCCCCTGCGCGCTGGCATTAACGGTTCCGTTTACTTTCGGCAGCACCATGCGGCAATTTGGACGGAAAGGTTTTTACCTGAAAAACACCGCAGTCATCGAACATTTGTACAAGGTTGACACCGTTGTATTTGACAAAACCGGAACCATTACCAATGCGCAATCGTCGGATATCCGGTTTATCGGGAAAGGACTTACTGCCCATCAGTTCCTGATGATCAAATCGCTGGCTTTTCACTCCTCGCATCCGTTAAGCAAAACCATATGTAATTCAATTGCTGGCGATGAGTTACTGACTGTCGGTAACTTTCAGGAGATTCCTTCATTGGGAATTACCGGAACAATTTCGGGCATTCGGATTAATCTGGGATCGAGATATTTTGTTTCGGGTGAAAAAACGGAGGAGGAAAACCTAAAAACCGAGGTATGGGTGTTTCTTGACAATGAAATTGCCGGTCATTTTCAGCTTGAGAACGAATACCGCCCCGGATTACATGAACTGATACAAAAATTAAACAAAACGCACGAGTTGCACCTGTTAACCGGCGACAATGATGCCGAAAAAGCAAATCTGGTAAAGTTCTTCGGGACTGAAAAAAACCTTCATTTTAACCAGTCGCCCACCGATAAGCTGGATTACATCCGGAGTTTGCAAAAACAAGGCAAAAAGGTTTTAATGATTGGCGACGGGCTGAATGATGCCGGGGCACTGAACGAAAGCAATGTGGGTATTGTAATTGCCGACAATGTGTTCAACTTTTCGCCCGCCTGTGATGCCATTCTCCAATCGAAACAGTTTGCCCGGTTGAATCAGTTCATCCAGTTTACGCATCAAAGCATGAAAATTGTAAAAGCCGGTTTCCTGATTTCATTTTTATATAACCTTATCGGATTATCGTTTGCCGTTCAGGGAGCCCTTACGCCCATAGTCGCGGCTATTCTGATGCCAATAAGTTCTGTTTCGGTGGTGTTATTTGCCAGTTTTTCAGTAAGTTTATCAGCAAAAGGATTTCGGTTTTAAAGAAGGAAAAATATGTCAGTAGTTATCATTTTGGTGTTTGCGGCAATTGTAATGGCAGGTGCATTTTTAGTGGCCTTTATATGGTCGGTTAAAAGTGGCCAGTACGAAGATACTTACACACCGTCGGTCCGGATGTTGTTTGAAGACCCTGCTCTGAAAGAAGAGCCGAAAGACAGAAGTCCAAAAACTGAAAAAGAAAGCCGCAGAGATCAGGCGCCGGTGACAAAACCCAAACCACACAACCCACAACCTAAAAGTTGAAATTTTAAAAAAAACTAAATAAAACTCTATGGAATTACAGAAGTTTTCGTACGACAACCGAATGACCCGGAACTTTGCGATAGCAACGATGGTCTGGGGCGTTGTTGGCTTAGTTGCGGGCTTATTGATAGCCTTCCAGATTTTCATCCCTTCCATGAATTTTGGGCTCGAATTCACGACTTTCGGCCGAACGCGACCCGTGCATACCAATGCGGTAATTTTTGCCTTTGTAGGAAATGCCATTTTCACGGCGGTTTATTATTCGTTGCAACGCTTATTAAAGACCCGCATTTACAGCGATTTGCTTAGTAAAATACACTTCTGGGGCTGGCAATCCATCATTGTGGCCGCGGCTGTTACTTTGCTGGCTGGTTTTACTACCGGCAAAGAATATGCTGAATTGGAATGGCCTATCGATATTGCCATTACCGTGGTTTGGGTGGTATTTGGCTGGAACATGTTTGGAACCATTTTACAACGACGCACCAGCCACATTTACGTTTCCATCTGGTTTTATATTGCTACCTGGGTGACTGTGGCTGTTCTCCATATCTTTAATTCGCTGGCTGTTCCGGTTAGTTTCCTGAAAAGTTATACACTTTATGCCGGAGTTCAGGACGCTTTGGTACAGTGGTGGTACGGACACAATGCTGTGGCATTTTTTCTTACCACACCATTCCTGGGCATGATGTATTATTTTGTACCGAAAGTTTCAGGCCGTCCGGTATATTCCTATAAATTATCAATCGTTCATTTTTGGTCGCTCATTTTCCTTTATATCTGGGCAGGGCCACACCACTTGTTATATAGCTCGTTACCCGACTGGCTTCAGGCATTGGGCACCACTTTTTCGGTGATGTTAATTGCACCAAGCTGGGGCGGTATGATTAACGGATTGCTTACCCTGCGCGGTGCGTGGGACAAAGTGCGCAAAGAACCGGTACTCAAAATGTTTGTAGTTGGTGTTACCGCATATGGAATGTCAACCTTCGAAGGGCCATTGCTTTCGTTTAAATCAGTCAATGCCATCAGCCACTTTACCGACTGGACGATCGGGCACGTGCATATTGGGGCATTGGGCTGGAATGGTTTATTGACCTTCGGCATGATCTACTGGTTGATTCCACGACTTTACAACACCACACTCTATTCGACCAAACTGGCCAATGTCCATTTCTGGATTGCCACCCTCGGCATCGTATTTTATGCGGTTCCGCTGTATATTGGCGGTATTACCCAGGCCTTAATGTGGAAACAGTTTACCCCTGACGGATTTTTAATGTATCCGAACTTCCTGGAGACGGTATCGCAATTAATCCCGATGTACGCCATTCGGGCATTTGGAGGCACCTTGTATGTTATCGGGATGCTGATACTTATTTACAACATCGTAAAAACCATTCAGGCAGGTTCGTTTGTTGCCGAAGAAGCGGCACAGGCGCCAGCGCTGGAATCCGAATCCGAATCGAAAACACAATCAGAAAGCTGGCACCGTTTCCTGGAACGCAAGCCCATCCGTTTCCTGATTTTCGCCACCATCGCCATCCTGATTGGCGGTATTGTTGAAGTTATTCCGACTTACCTCATCAAATCGAATATTCCGACCATAACCAGCGTAAAACCATATACACCGCTCGAATTACAGGGAAGAGACATTTACGTTAAAGAAGGTTGTTACAACTGCCATTCGCAAATGGTCAGGCCATTCCGTTCGGAAACAGAGCGTTATGGTGAATATTCCAAGTCTGGCGAATTTATTTACGATCACCCGTTCCAGTTTGGCTCGAAACGCACCGGACCGGATTTGGCTCGCGAAGGGGTTAAAACAGGCAAAATTTACAAACCAAACTCCTGGCATTACAACCATTTTATCGATCCGCAAAAGATGAACGAGGCTTCCATTATGCCCAAATATCCGTGGTTGGCAAAAAAAGAAATCGATATAAAATCGACCCCGGGGAAAATACGGGCCATGAAATTACTGGGTGTTCCATACCCCGACAATTATGAACTGAAAGCCATTGACGACCTCAAAGCACAGGCCGACAGCATAGCCAAAGACCTGGCTGCCGCTGGTATCCAAACCGACAGCAACCGCGAAATCATTGCATTAATTGCTTACATGCAACGGTTGGGTGTTGACATTTCCAATAAACCTGAAAAAAAGTAAATCATGTTAACAGATTCATTTCGCAACATATTTCACGTCGAAATCTATGCCCTGGTCGGTTTTATCATCTTCTTCACCTTTTTCGTATTCGTTTCCATTCAGGCATTCCGGATGAAAAAAGATGAAGTAAACAAACTGAGCAGCATGCCTTTAGATGATTCGGACATTAGTAATAATCAAACAACAGCAAAATAAAGACTTATGCACACCAATGACGATAATGAATTGAACAAACCCAACGACGTTCATCAGGAAGTTGACGAGGTAACTCAAATTAAATACTTTGGAGGGGATCACGAATACGATGGCATCAAAGAGCTCGACAATCCGCTTCCACCCTGGCTAAAATACCTGTTCTATGTAACTATCGTAGTCTCCTTCTCATACCTGACTTTACTTTTCGTATTTGAAGACGACGATATTGTACAGCGCAAAGAATACCGTAAAGAAATTATGGCCGCCCGTGCAAAAACTGAAGTTGCAGTAAAAGAAGAATCGGCTAAGGCTGCCGCCGCACCACTAAGCCAGGAACAAATCCTGGCAGCCGGGAAAGTGATTTATGATAAAACATGCCTGGTTTGCCACGGTAAGTTCGGAGAAGGTTTAGTTGGTCCGAACTTTACCGATGAGTACTGGATTCATGGCGGAAGACCTGAAGATTTGCTCAAAGTGATCAACGACGGTGTGATTGAAAAAGGGATGATTTCGTATAAAAGCCAGTTGAACCCGACTCAAATTAATCATGTAATTGCTTACATTTTGAGTTTACAGGGAACTAATCCCCCTAACCCGAAAGCACCGCAAGGCGAAAAGTTTGTAAAAAACTAACAGCATCATAAACATGGAAATTTCCGGAAATTATCAGGAAACCACCTTCAGGGACCGCCCGTCAACCTTCGGGAAAGACGGTAAGCGGGTTTGGCTTTTCCCAAAAATGCCCAAAGGAAAGTTGTACAATATCCGGAGGATTATAGCCTGGAGTTTATTGATTTTCTTTTACCTGGCTCCATTCCTGAAATTCAGGGGTGAACCGCTGATTTTTCTGAATTTTCTGGAACGAAAGTTTGTATTGTTTGGCAATACATTTTATCCTCAGGATTTCCATCTATTGGTTTTGGCCGTCATCGCACTCATCGTTTTTGTGGTATTGTTTACGGTCATCTACGGAAGGATTTTTTGTGGCTGGGTTTGCCCGCAAACGGTTTTTCTGGAATTTCTGTACCGGCCCATCGAATACCTGATTGACGGTAATCCGGAACAGCAAAAAGAACTGGCAGAACAAGAGCCGGACGCTATAAAAGTGCTTAAGCGAATACTGAAACATGGTATTTACCTGTTGATTTCGTTCTTCACGATTATAACTTTTATTGCCTATGTCACCGGCACTGCAAAGCTTGGTGAAATTATGGACGGCTGGCCGGGACAAAGATTTGGCTTACTGATGGGAGTGATTGCTTTTACCGGGGCACATTATTTTGTATTTGCCTGGTTCCGCGAGCAGGTATGCACCGTGGTTTGCCCGTATGGAAGGCTGCAGGGCGTTATGCTCGACGTCAATACCATTTTGGTGGCCTACGATTATAAAAGAGGCGAACCACGCAGAAATGCCGAAAACAGAAGAGGGGAACACGGCGACTGCATCAATTGCTACAGTTGTGTAGCCGTTTGCCCAACCGGAATCGACATTCGAAACGGAACCCAACTCGAATGTATTAACTGTACGGCATGTATCGATGCCTGCAATTCGGTAATGAAAAGAATACGAAAACCCAGCGGACTGATTCGCTTTGCTTCCGAAAAATCAATTTCAGAAGGTAAAAAGGTAAAATTTAATGCCCGGGTAATCGCCTATTCCGTAGTTTTATTTGCCCTGCTAACCGTAATCACCTATTTATTCACGGTTCGCGGCGATGTTGAAACCACCCTTATCCGCTCGCAGGGAACCATGTTTCAGGAATACGGGCCCGATCATTACAGCAATTTGTATAACCTCCAGATGGTGAATAAAACCAACTCTGAAGTCAGGCTCGAAATAAAACTTTTAGCTCCTGAAGGTCAAATCATCCTGATGGGAGATTCGCTGAACGTTGCAAAGGGGGAAGTTGCCAAGAGAAACCTGCTGATTGTTTTGGAGAAAAATTTAGTACTGGCATCAAACAGCCATTTGGAAATCGGTGTTTTCGAAAACGGCAAACTCATCGATAAAATCTCATCATCGTTTGTCGGGCCTAATTCGCTGGATAACAAACAATGATCAGTCGCAGTGTCCTGGGTGCAAATCAAAATCTTAAGAACCTAAAACCTGGAATTTGAAACTTAGAACTATAACTTGTCTATGAAAATAAAATTTAATTGGGGAACTGGAATTGTTATCGCGTTACTGGTTATGGTCAGCGGAATGCTGGTGCTGGTTTCAGTTGCCATCAGGCAGGATTTTGATCTGGTTGACACTGACTATTACCAGAAATCGATCAATTACCAGCAGCACATCGAAAAAGTAAAGAATAACAATGAATTACCCGAAAAAATACAATTCAGTCTTTCCGTTGATTCGTTAACCCTGAAGTTCCCTGATTTGGGCAATTACCAGGATTATTCAGGAGAAATTCATTTCTACAGCCCGGTTGAGAAAAAAAGGGATTTGACATTAGCCCTTAAACTGGATACCGCTCTCACTCAAACCATTCTCCTGGATTCGGTCGAAAGAGGCCGTTACCAGGTTAAAATAGATTGGAAAGCGAACAGCACTGCTTACTATCATGAAGAAGAAATAACTGTGGAGAAATAATATGGACCTCATCACACCTTTAACCATTGGACTAATCGGCAGTTTTCACTGCATCGGAATGTGTGGCCCTATTGTGGTTGCCCTCCCGCTGAAAAAACACAATTTAGCCGCAAAAATAGCCGGAACTCTGTTGTATAACTCCGGAAGAGTGATCACTTACAGTATCCTGGGTATCCTGTTTGGCCTGCTTGGACGGGGTATTCACATGGCCGGGTTTCAGCAATGGACCTCTATTCTATTGGGTGTAGCCATGATTATCAGCGTTTTATTTCCATTCTTTTTTCGTGAAAAAATCATCCTTGGCAACCTTTTTAGCGGATTTGCAGCCCGGTTAATTCTCAGGCTGAAAAAACTATTTACCGACAGGTCTTATTCTTCGTTACTCATGATTGGAATACTTAACGGCCTTTTGCCCTGCGGGTTGGTTTATGTTGCCATTGCGGGAGCCATCAATTCGGGCACCGTATTGTCGGGATCGCTTTTTATGATGCTGTTTGGAATCGGAACCATTCCACTGCTTCTAATTGCCACACTGGCCAGCGATGCCATCGGACAACGGTTACGGAGCAAAATGCAACGGGTGGTTCCTTATTTTGTGTTCTTCCTGGGTGTACTTTTTATCCTGAGAGGACTGTCGCTGGGAATTCCATACATCAGTCCGACAAGCGAAAAACTCGCCCCAAAATCGATGGTTGAAAAAGGAAGTTGCTGCAAATAAACAAACGATTTGAAAAACAATCGGAAAGAGTAATAGTTAAACAAAAATTAGTGTTAAATTGAAAGCCAAATAACAATAGAATCTATAGAAAAGGAAAAAAAGTGCATGATATTTCCGATTTCTATAAACATTCAATTCTGTTTGGGGTTTCTTAGGCAAACCAAATAAGTGAAAAGTAAAAAACCAAAAATCAGGTTGACCTAAAGTCAATTTTTCGGTATGGATCTAAACGTCAGAACTCAAAATAATTGGTCGCTATTAACAGTATTCGGTTACCGTTTCTTCACGGGGAAATTTTTTCTTGCGATGCTATTTCTCCTTTGCTTCGGAATAAAGCTGATCGGCCAGCCTGTATTTGACGACAAAACCAAAGATCCTGAAATTGGGGTTGTTGAGCATCTGGACGAATTTCTTCCGACAGATATTTACCTGATTGACGAAAACAATCAACGCGTTTTGCTAACTGATTTAATCGATAAACCCACCATTATCAATTGGGTATATTTCCGTTGCCCGGGCATATGCAGTCCGCTCATGGAAGGCTTGGCAAAAGTTATGGATGCCTCCGATTTGGTTGCCGGAGTCGATTACCAGGTACTCACCATAAGTTTTGATCCAACGGAAACCATCGATCTGGGAATCCGGAAAAAGACCAATTACCTGAATCTGGTAAACAAAAAAGAAACCATCAGTAAAGGATGGAAATTTTTTGTTTCCGACAGCGCCAGTATTGCTAAAGGCACAAATGCCGTTGGGTTTAAATATAAAGTAACCGGGAAAGATTTTCTACATGCGGCTTCGGTTACAGTGGTTAGCCCGAAAGGAAAAATTACCCGGTACCTGAACGGAATCTATTTTCTGCCATTCGATTTCAAAATGGCCATTATCGAATCGTCAAAAGGGATGTCGGCGCCTACGATTAATAAAATTATGCAGTATTGTTTTTCGTACGATCCGGTTGGGCAGGCTTATGTACTCAATGTAACCAAAATTTCGGGTACCTTAATCTTATTTGTAGCCGTGCTATTTTTCCTGATACTGATTTTCAAACCAAAAAGAAAAAAAATAAACAAATAGTTTTGATTTATGCAAACAGCAACTCCAATTCCGCACGATGTAAATTACCTCGATTATAAGGGGAAATACAAGGGAATATTCGGTTGGATTTTTTCTACCGACCATAAACGCATTGGCCTTTTGTACATGTATTCAATGCTGACCATGTTTGTGGTTGGCGTAGCCCTGGGGCTGGCCATGAAACTCGAATTAATTGCACCCGGAAAAACCATTATGGATCCGCAGACTTACAATGCTGTTTTTACGGTTCATGGTGTAATTATGATTTTCATGATTGTAATTCCCGGACTACCGGCGGTATTTGGTAATTTTATGCTGCCCATTATGATTGGGGCAAAAGACGTTGCCTTTCCGAAAATAAACCTGTTATCCTGGTACTTTTATGTGCTGGGAGCATTGCTTGTCATTGCTTCGGTACTTTTCGGCAACGGAACTCCTGATACCGGATGGACCTTTTACGCGCCATACAGTTTTAAATCAGGTACCAATCTGCTGCCCGCCATTTTCGGGGCTTTCGTGCTTGGTTTTTCATCTATCCTCACCGGATTAAACTTTATTGTAACTATTCACCGGATGCGTGCACCGGGAATGGGCTGGTTTAAAATGCCCCTTTTCCCTTGGTCGCTATAAGGAACAGCCTGGATTCAGCTACTGGCAACGCCTGTGGTTGGTATCACTCTTGTTTTGGTTGCCCTTGAACGCATTTTTGGTGTCGGGGTTTTTGACCCTGCATTGGGTGGCGATCCCATTTTGTACCAGCATTTATTCTGGATTTATTCGCATCCCGCTGTTTATGTCATGATCCTTCCGGCGATGGGAGCCATTTCAGAAATTATCCCGACATTTTCGCAAAAACACATATTCGGTTACCGCGCCATTATTGTTTCAACGCTGGCAATCGCCTTTGTAGGCTACTTTGTTTGGGGCCACCATATGTTTACATCCGGAATGAGTGGTACCGCCCAATACACGTTCTCGATCCTGACGTTTATTGTTGCTATCCCGAGTGCAATAAAGGTTTTTAACTGGATTTCGACGATGCACAAGGGCTCTATCAATCCTGAAGCACCTTTCCTATGGGCAGTAACTTTTATTTTTGTCTTCATGATCGGTGGATTTTCCGGACTGGTACTTGGCGCTTTGGCAACCAATGTTCATGTTCACGATACGGCATTTGTGGTCGCACACTTTCACTTCATCGTATTTGGCGGTGTAGGTTTCGCCTTCTTTGGTGCCATGCATTATTGGTTTCCCAAAATGTTTGGCCGCATGTACGACAAAGTATGGGCTAAAGTGGGCTGGGCATTTTTCACGATTGGTTTCCTCACACTTTATTCACCCATGTTTTATCTCGGAATGCTCGGAATGCCACGTCGTTACTACGATTATTTACCCGAGTTCCATGCCGCAAATATACTTTCATCCCTAGGTTCGTGGGTTATGACATTCGGCCTGCTGATTGTAGTTATTAACCTGTTCCGATCGGCTAAAAACGGAGCTATTGCTGAAATAAATCCCTGGCATGGTAAAACACTGGAGTGGACAGTACCTTCGCCGCCTCCGGTTGAGAACTTCGACGAAATACCTGTTTACGGAGAAAAAGACGGACCTTACGAATACTAAACAAAGAATAGCACTTTTATGGAACATGTAACTCAACATTCAGATCCGCATTACGATCAGGAAGCTTCCAAATTGGGAATGTGGCTTTTTATATTTACTGAATTGCTTCTTTTTGGTGGATTGTTTATTGTTTATGCCATTTATCGCTTCCTTAACCCAGAAGCCTTTCTGTTGGCAGGCCACGAATTAAATCCAACCATTGGCGCTATCAATACCATCATCCTTTTAGTGAGTAGTATGACGATTGCCATGTCAACCTCCTCGCTTCAGAAAAAGAATAAGGGATTGACTGTGCTTTTGCTCGAAATTACGATCATGCTGGCTTTAATTTTTCTCATCAATAAATATTTTGAATGGGGGGTTAAGTTTGAACATGGCATTTGGCCCGGATCAGAACATTTGATTAACGATTTGAGTCATGGTGAAATCCTGTTTTTCGGGCTGTATTTTATTATGACTGGCTTACATGCCCTACACATTATTATCGGAATGATTATCATTATTGTAGCATTAAATAAAGTTCAAAAAGGAACCGTCAACGCCGACCGGCCTTCGCTACTCGAAAATGCCGGCTTATACTGGCACCTCGTTGACCTTATCTGGATTTTTCTGTTCCCTTTATTCTATTTAATACACTAAGCAACGACCTTCAATATGGAAAAAGAAAAACATCATATCGTACCGTACAAAGTTTATTTTTATATCCTGGGTGCGCTGATTGTACTGACTTTTATGTCGATCGGGATTACCAAAATTAACCTTGGCGAGTATTCAGTGTTGGGAGCTATGATTTTTGCAACCATCAAATCAGTATTGGTTTTAAGCTGGTTCATGCACCTTAAATTCGACAAACCTTTCATGAGGCTCATGGTCGGATTTGTATTCTTGGTGTTCTTTGCGGTTATATTCATTACATTTTTAGATTACTATTTCAGATAAAAGCTATGTATATCCTATCTACTACGACCAATGCATCCAATTTCGTCACGGGAGTTGACAAAGCATTTGTGTTCATCATGGGTGTTTCCTTTATCTTTCTGATCGGACTAACTTTTACCATGCTGTATTTTGTTTTCAAATACAACCGAAAAAAGAATCCGCAAGCAACCCAAATAAAGGGAAGTACTAAGCTGGAGATTATCTGGACGGTAATTCCGACCATCCTGGTATTGGTTATGTTCTATTATGGATGGGCCGGATGGGCCCCAATGCGTAAAGCTCCTGATGACAGTTTTAATATTCAGGTTACAAGCCGGATGTGGAATTTCACCTTTCAATACGAAAACGGTAAAAAAACCGACACCCTCTTTGTTCCTATGAATAAAGCTGTTAAGCTAAATTTAGTTTCGCTCGATGTAATACATAGTTTATACATTCCTTCCTTCAGGGTTAAAGAAGATGTGGTTCCGGGGCGCGAAAAATTCGTTTGGTTTATTCCGCAGCGGGAAGGCATTTACGAACTGTTCTGTACCGAATATTGCGGCTTAAACCACTCTTACATGTACAATTGGGTAAAAGTGATGCCTGAGGCTGATTTCAATAAATGGTATGTAGATACCACCAAACGCGTTGAAGTTGCCGTTGACTCGCCTACTGCCAACGGACAACGAATCATGAAAAACATCGGTTGTTTTGCCTGTCATTCGGTAGATGGATCAAAACTGGTAGGCCCGTCATTCAAAGGGCTTTACGGGCACACAGCAACGGTTATTACCGGAGGGAAAGAACGCGAAGTGCCTGTTGATGACGAATACATCAAAAAATCCATTTATGATCCGAATGCCGATGTGGTTAAAGGATTCAACAAAGGGTTGATGTTGTCGTACACCGGGCAATTATCTGATGACGACATTGCTCAAATTACCGAATACCTGAAAACGCTTAAATGACACAAACAAGCATTTCATCCTGGATAAAAATAATCGCAGAGCTGGGCAAAGTACGAATTTCTTTGCCCATTGCTTTATCTGCATTTACCGGATACGCCCTCAAGTCAGGACTATTTGACGGACAGGCCTGGATGTTGATGGCCGGCGTATTCCTGATGTCGTGCAGTTCCGGAGCGATCAATCACATTCAGGAATACAAGACCGACGCTTTAATGCCCAGAACTAAAAACCGGCCAATTCCTTCCGGAAAAATCAGCCGGAAAGGGGCAATATGGGTGGCTTTTGGATTTTTTGCCTATGGTGCATTTCTGCTCATTGCCAACTTCCCAATCCTTGTTTTTATTACCAGCCTGCTCACGCTTTTATCCTATAACCTGATTTATACCCCACTCAAAAAAGTAACAGCTTTTGCTGTGGTTCCCGGATCGCTGGTTGGCGCCTTACCGCCCTATATTGGCTGGTTTGCCGGAGGAGGCGACTGGGCCAATGAACAAATTTTCTGGGTAGCCCTTTTCTTTTTTATCGGCCAGATTCCACACTTTTGGTTATTGCTCCTCATGTTTGGCAAAGAATATGAGCTTGCCGGTTTCCCAAGCCTTCATTCGCTTTTTAACGACAACCAAATCAAACGTTTAAGTTTCACCTGGATTTTGGCAACCATTGCAACTGCTATTGTCGTTTCAATTATGGTACTTAAAGGAAGCGTATCGCAGTTTTTCCTGCTCTTTTATATCTTCTACGTCCTGTTTTCGCTCTCCGGAAGTATCCTTTTCAAACACAATTTCAATGCCCGCCCGGCCTTTTTCAAACTCAATTTTTTATACCTGCTGATGATGATTATTTTGATTGCCGATAGCCTTTAAAAGCAGTATAAAATCAGTGATTGGCGCACGGATATTAACGCTATTTGAGAATTGGATTAAACAATTCAGGCACCTAACCGTTTCATTATCAAAACAAAAAATTTGCAGCAGGTTTTCATAAGGACTTCTCACCGAGTTGATAATCATTGATTTATCTTGTTTTTTATCTTTAATCGGTTGATGTTCTCTACAAACGAAAGCAAATATGACTTTAACCAAAGTATTGTTTAACTTTGGACGACCATGCAGTGCTAATAATTAAAATTATAAGAAAATGAAACCTATTATCTTCATCTCAATTCTTGCAATAAGCTTGGTGGCCTGCACATCGAAACAGCCACCCAAAGAAAATAAAGCCCCGGTTATGGTAGAAATGACCCTTAAAGTTGACGGTATGACCTGCGACCATTGCGAAGAATCGATTCAGAATGGTGTAATTGCATTGGCAGGAATAGACAGCATCAGCGCCAACCACGAAGACTCCACCGCATTTGTTCGTTTCGACTCCAACAAAACAGACCTGAAAGAAATAACGAAAACTATAGAAGGCCGAGGATTTATTGTCGCTTCAAAATAAACTAAACAATTGCCGTTATGACTGCGCCATCAGCAAAAACATACCGAAAACTTACCACCGGCGAAGAAATTGCCAATAGCATTACGCATGGAATTGGAGCTTTGTTGAGCATTGTAGCTTTAATTATCCTGATTATTGCTGCCGGACAACACGGCGACATCTGGCATTTAGTAAGTTTCTCCATTTACGGAAGTACGCTCGTCCTTTTGTATTTATCCTCAACGCTCTATCACAGTTTTTCAAATCCAAAGATTAAAAACCTGTTTGCGCGATTCGATCATGTATCTATTTTCCTGCTCATTGCAGGAACTTACACGCCTATACTTTTAACGTCCATGCGTGGCACCTGGGGGTGGACTTTGTTCGTTATCATTTGGGCGCTGGCACTGGCAGGGGCAATAATCCGGTCGATTTATCTGCACCGGTTCAGAAAGCTGATGGTGGCCGTTTACCTTTTAATGGGCTGGATGTTTGTTTTGGCCGGAAAACAAATCTACCTGAGCCTGCCGTCGGTGAGTCTCACATTTCTGGTTTTAGGCGGAATTGCCTATTCGGTTGGCGTTATTTTTTATATGTGGCGCAGCCTGCCGTATGCCCATGGAATATGGCATTTATTTGTCCTGGCCGGAAGCGTACTTCATTTCTTTGCTATTTATTTCAGCATTTAATTAGCTGGAGATTTTTTTGATAAAATCGCTGCTATTCTTTATCAGCAACACATTCGACGGAAGTTTAGGTTTGTGGATGGTAACCTGGCGCCCGGCTATCAGTATTTTATTGCGGTTAAAAACCAACGACAAATTAGCTAAATATTGTTCCAGTTCTGTTTTTTCAATAGCCTGGATAAACGAAGTGCAAACAAAATCGAATTCGCTGTTAATTAGCAAATTCGACAAATCTTCGAAAGGTAAACTTTGCCCCAGGTAAACGCAGCGCAACCCCGCCTGCGCCGCCAGAAAATTAAAATAAAGCAGGCTTAGTTCGTGCCACTCATTTTCGCGCAGGAAAAATAAAACAGTTTGGGCCAACTCGTTACGCTCAAATTTACCCGTTTCCCGAATCAGCCTGTTCCTGACCAGGTTAGAAACAAAATGTTCGTGAGCCGTAAAAATTGATCCGGCCTGCCATAAAATGCCTATCCGCTCAAAAAACGGGAAAATAACCTGGTGTATCGTTTTCGAGAATCCGAACTCCCCGATGATTTTATCCAGCAACTGCTCAAATCCAAACGTATCAAGATTAACGGTATGAAATAAAAGTTGATCGATATTCTTCTCCGGGTCAGTCAGATTTCGGTTGATCCGAAGAACCTCAGCCTGAAGTTTTGGTTCGTCGAACGCAGCAACATTCGATATTTTATACCCATTTTTAATAAGCAAGGCCACGTTCAGGATTCGCCGTACATCATGATCCGAATACGACCTGATGTTGGTGTCCGTCCGGTTGGGGTCGAGCAAATGGTATCTTTTTTCCCAAATGCGGATGGTGTGCGCCTTAATCCCCGATAAGTATTCCAGATCTTTAATTGAGTATAAAGTCATATTTCTTGTTATCTCGAATAATTCGTTAAATTTCAGTTGTAATTTTAGGTTTAAAAACAAGCCATGATTGATTTTGTTTTAAGTTTCCGGGCTAAAAATAAACAAAAGCATATACACAACTTAATTTATCCGCTTCGGCAATGAATATTTCTTAGTTTTGAAAAGCATTCTTCATAAAATAAACACACGCATGAAACAACTAATAATCAGCTCAATAATCCTACTTTCAACATTAATTGCGGTGGGGCAGCCACAGAAAAAGTATGCGATGGCAATTCATGGCGGAGCCGGTGTTATGGATAAAAAAAACATGTCTCCCGAAATGGAGAATGAATATATTAAAGTGCTGAATCGCGCGCTGCACATTGGCGATTCGGTTCTGGCTTGTGGCGGAACCTGTTTGGATGCCATCGAAGAAACCATTGTTATTTTGGAAGACTCGCCGCTTTTTAACGCCGGAAAAGGTGCCGTTTTTACGCACGACGGAATTGTTGAACTCGATGCTTCGGTTATGGAAGGACAGACATTAAAAGCCGGTGCTATTGCCGGAGTCCGGGATATTAAAAATCCGATTCGGGTAGCACGAACAGTTATGGAAAAATCGGAGCACGTACTGTTAACCGGAACCGGGGCCTCTCAATTTGCCAAAGAGCAGGGGTTTGAACCGGTTGAAAACAGTTATTTCCACACCGAAAAACGATTGAAATCACTTCAGGAATTGCTAAAAAAAGAAAGAGAATCTGACACTAACGATAAACACGGAACGGTTGGCTGCGTTGCTCTTGACACGTATGGGAATATCGCCGCAGGAACCTCAACCGGTGGCATGACGAATAAAAAATATGGTCGTGTGGGCGACTCACCCATTATTGGAGCCGGAACCTATGCCAACAATCAAACCGGAGCATTTTCGTGTACCGGCCATGGCGAATATTACATTAGGCTGGGTTTTTCAAGAGATATTTCGGCCATGATGGAATATCAGAAACAGGACATCCGGGAAGCCTGTCGGCTGGAAATGGAGAAATTAACCCGAATGGGAGGAACCGGTGGCGTAATCGGAATCGACAAAAATGGAAATATCGCGATGGAATTTAATACTTCAGGCATGTTTCGTGGGTATATAAAATCGGACGGCGAAAAGGAAGTGGCGATTTTCAAATAGAAGTTTCCGGAAAAAGAGGATGATAAAAATGATAATTAAATAAGAAGGCACAAAGTTCTTTTTGTGCCTCCGAGCTTACAATTTGTCACCTAAATTTTAGGGTAACCACTTATATACAAAAGGATTACTTTGAATAACTGACTTCTTCAACAGGCAAAATGATTGCCATTCCTAAATAAACCAGGATTAATGCCGGATTGAAAAAAGTGATCCAGGCAAATGCCAGCCTGAAAAATACGGGGTCGAGTTCGGGGTTCACATAATTGGAGATTCCGCTGATTACACCAGCTACCAATTTTTCGTTTGAGCGAGTTAAGCGTTTCATGACTTTAAGTTTTAATTGTTTCTGTAATTGTTTGTTTTCTATTGTTTCTGTTGTTCTTATACTGGTTTGTTGCAGGTTTCAGGTTGCTGATTAAAAATCTGTAACCCGAACCATTTATTCTTTCAATGAAAGTCCTTCCGGAGTCATTACCCATGTTTTTCCAGTCATTTCCTGATCCCAGATATTGTTGATATTATCGAAATCGAAACGCAGTTGATCGAGGTTCTCGCCCATATGAACCATTTTTCCTTTAGGCACTTTTACAGTAATTTGGACATCCTGATTGCGCCATTTTGACTGGTTGCCGAGGAAAAAATATGGGTTAATCGTAAGCGTTGAGTCGCTGCTAACAACATCGTATTGAATATTTTCAAGGTTACGCTGAACTTCGGTTAAATTCTTACCTCGTGCCATCCGTTTAATGATGACCGAAAAGTCGGTAGCATCAGTAGCCTCCATTTGCAGGCGTGGGTTTCCGGCAAGCACTTTTTCGTTATCTATTGTAGTTAAAATGAGATCTTCAAAATGAACATTCTGCTCAGCAACCATCATTCCCGGAGCATTTCCCAGTTCGAGATACAAGGTTTGGCATGTCGGACAATGAAGTGATTTGCCTGCTGAAACCGAACTTTTCTGACTAAAATTGCTGACCTGACCGGCAGTTAAAGCAACCAGTGCGACCAATGCAACCAGCCAGATTCCAAAGGCTCCCAACCCGATTAGTTTATTGTTTGTTTTATACCTGAAAACCAATTTGGTACCGATAAAAAGAATGGCCAACAGCGGGATTCCGACGAGCAGAACCAACAGTAAAATGGAAACACTAACCAATCCGGGGCTCACCACAAATCCTAATAAGCCCGATAAATCAACTTCGGGAGAAATACCTACAGAACTGCCGTGAATAATAGAATTACCAACTGCTAATGAGATTAAAAAAGTGATAAGTCCGAAAAAACCGGTCAAAATCAATAATCCACCAAATACTACGGCGATAGCTTTCCCGAGACCTTTCAATACCTGGGCCGAAGCATGCCCGGCTTTACCGGCAACCTCTTTACCTTTTTGAAAAGTATCCGAATTATTCATTTTTGAGAAGCTGTTCTTAACGTCCTTAACTTCTTCCTGAATGGTTTTTTGAATATTCGATATCGTGGCTTCCTCACCTTTCATTTCCAGGCGTTGGGTAGTCGTCCGTGCTTTCGGAACCACCACCCACAAAATCAGGTAAACAAAAATAGAAATGCCAACACCTACAAAAACCAGCAGTACAAAAAGAATCCGTAGAAATACCGGATCGAAATTAAAGTAAGCGCTTAAACCAGAACAAACGCCGCCTAAAACCCGGTTTTCGCCATCGCGGTATAAGCGTTTATTTACTTTTTCGCCTTTTGCTTCGGTAGCGGCAGTTGGTTTTGCTGCTGCTTCTTCCTGATCCATAAAATCTTCAGGGTTGCCCATGCGGTGCATCACCTCGTCCACCCATTCGTTGGTTACTGCTTCCTGCCCCGCATCCAGTTTTTCCTGAAGCAGCTCTGCAATGCGCGATTCGATGTCCTGCAAAATTTCCTGACCACCAACCTGATTTCCGAAATACTGATTCAATTTCAGTAAATAAGCCTGTAGTTTTTCAAAAGCGTCTTCTTCGATGTGAAAAACACTGCCGCTAATGTTTATGGTGAATGTCTTTTTCATGATTTCTGTTGTTAAAATTGTTTCTGTTGTCTGATTGTTAAACCGATCTGGTAGGTTCTATCCGCCTTTGTTTTCGTACTATTTGTTTTTGTTGATCCTAAAAATGGTATCAACCAGTTCGTTCCAGGCCGCTCCGAGTTCGTTCAGAAAAAGCCGGCCTGTTTCGGTTAGTTCGTAGTACTTGCGCGGCGGCCCCTGAACCGATTCTTCCCAGCGGTAACCCAGATAACCTTCATTTTTAAGCCGGGTCAGCATGGGGTAAAGCGTTCCTTCAACCACAATCATCTGCGATTCTTCCAGGTTTTCAATGATGTCGCTCACGTACTGAGGTTTATTTTCGAGTACCAGCAAGATGCAATATTCGAGTACCCCTTTACGCATTTGTGCTTTGGTGTTTTCTGTTTTCATTACTTTGCCTCCCTTTTTATTGATTAGTTGCCTGTTTTTTTCGTTGATCTTGAAGCGATCAGGATCGGGAAGATTAAAATCCCCAGATATTGGTATCGGTCATCCAGGCTTCCAACTCCAGTGATTCTTCGGGGCTTGTCAGGCTTTCGAAGTAGGTGTCGTTCATCATCCAGGCTTCAATTTCCATTTCAAACTCCCGGTCTGCAAGCACTTTGTCTGAGTTAAAGAAAGTGTCCTGTACCATCCAGTTTTCAATGTCCAAAGCAGGTTCGGTATCAACCGAAGAGGCTGTGTTGTTGCTGAAATAAGCATCGTTTGTCATCCAGCTTTCAATTTCCAGGGCATCTTCTGCCTCAATAGCATTGGCGCTTGTACGGCTGGCGAAGTATGTTTCATCGGTCATCCAGGCTTCAATTTCCAGGTTGCTTTCGGTTTCATTCACCAGCACCAAAGCTTCAGTTGAATGATTGGCTTGAATGGCCAGTTCAGCATGAATAGCATCGATAGCTGCATCAGCATTTTTTGTTTCATTTGTTTGTTCAATCATTAATATGGCCATTTTACCATAAGTGTTGTTCGTCAAAAGTTCTTTCCAGAAATCCTGGGCGCTCACCGTCCAACTGATTAGTACTAAACTAAAGATTACTGCCACACCACGTAATACCATTGTTTTAACCTGACCGTTTTCTGTTTTCTGAGCATTGTTTGTTGTTTTCATGATTCTGTTCTCCTATTTGTTTATTTGTTTTTTCTGTTTCTGCGTTTTTGTTTTCTAATCGTATGACGCTTTATTTTCGATTTCGTTACAACTTGTATAGTTCTTTTTTTAAAATTCTACCTTTCGTTACATTGTTATTTGTACTGCAAATATATATCTTTTAAATGGTATCATGCAACACATAGTACCATTTATTTTTAAAATATTTTTCAAATTATTCACAACTAATTAATTTCCAGACATATGAAAAGCAAATATTTTTAATAAAAATCAAATTATTTTTTAATTTAGGGAATATCGTTTAGCCTTTTAAGCAAAAAAACGAGTGAAAAATCATTTTTAAATGGAATAAAAAAATTCAGGGAAAGATAAAAAATGGTCATTTCTGTGAAAGATGAATCATTCCATCCGAATGTTTTATCTTTGTTACTGAAACGAAAACAAAACCGAATGTCACTAATTATAGAACAACAAGACCTGGAAAAATTCATTATGGTAGGCGACCGGGTTTTGATACGTCCAAAAAACCAGCAAGGGAAAACTGCTTCTGGATTGTACCTGCCACCAACCGTTCAGGAAAACGAGAAAACACACAGCGGTTATGTAGTTAATGTGGGCCCGGGCTACCCTATTCCGGCCATGACGGATGCTGACGAACCCTGGAAAGAGAAAAAAGATGCCGTGCAATACGTTCCGCTTCAGGCTAAAGTAGGCGATTTGGCTGTTTACCTCAACAAAAGTGGCTGGGAAATAGAATTCAACAAGGAGAAGTTTATTATTCTGCCTCACTCTTCCATTTTGATGCTGATTAGAGACGAAGGATTGTTTGAGTAAAAAGCAGGTTGAAAAAAAGTTATCATTGGTATCAGGTTGTCGTTGTTAAAAAATAGTTCAAGCCCCACAACCCGATAACAATGACAACAATAACAACAACATAAAACTTCCCCATTGAAATTACCATCCTTATATATAACCGGCACCGGCCAGCCATTCGTTTGGATGCACGGAATGCTGAACTCGGTTGAATCGGATTCGCTTTATTCGCTGATCAATTTTAATCGGTTGGCTAAATTGGTTTCAGTAGTAAGGTACGATAACTGCAACAAATCGGCTACCGGCAATTACAGTTGGGATGCCACAACCAGGGAGTTGCTCAGTGTAGCTGATTCGCAAAACTACGATTCGATGATATTGGCGGGCTGCTCGATGGGTTCGGGAACTGCTATTCATGCGGCAGTGCAGTTTCCGGAGCGGGTAAAAGCATTAATCCTGGTCACTCCTCCCCCAGCCTGGGAAATGCGTGGCGACATAAAAACCATCTACAACAAAATTGCAGCCAAGGCCGATCGGGATACGATTCCTGAATTCCTGAAAAGATTGATTGGGCAAAATCAGGATCCACCTGAGTATTTTGAGCAGCAGCATCCCGGAACCCGCCAGCAATTACTGCAACACCGATTGTCGTTCGATCCGCGTTATTATTCTCAGATTTATCGGGGCGGCGCAGCTTCCGACCTGCCCGACCGCCAGCTCATTGCTAAAATTAAGGTGCCAACGTTAATCGTAGCCCAACTGAGCGACGAAAACCATCCGTTCGAAATGGCCCAACAAATCCACTCACTCCTGAAAAACTCTGAATTGGTTACCGTTTCAGATTATTCGGAATATCTGAATCTTCAGGAAAAAGTAAGTAATTTTGTCAGGTTAGTTATATCTGATAACAAATCGTAATTTTTTTAGGCTTTTTATTTTCAAATTGAAACAAGAATATACAGTCAATAAGTTTTTTACTTATCTTGCACACGAAAATAGTTGAACATTAAAACACATCTAAATATCAGTTATGGAGAGAGTTTCAGACAGAGTAGCGTGTCTTTCGGAGTCGGCAACCCTTGCTGTGGCCCAGAAAAGCCGCGAATTAAAAGAAAAAGGCATCGACGTGATCAGCCTTGGCGTTGGTGAACCAGATTTTAACACCCCCGATTTCATCAAAGAAGCTGCCAAAAAAGCCATTGATGATAACTATTCAACTTATTCTCCGGTTCCCGGATATGCCTCGTTGCTGAAAGCTATTGTTGATAAACTCAAACGCGACAACAACCTGGATTATACGACCAACCAGATTATTGTATCGAATGGCGCCAAACATTCGATTGCCAACCTGTTGCAGGCTTTAATCAACAAAGGCGACGAAGTGATCATTCCTGCTCCTTACTGGGTGACTTACATCGAGTTGGTAAAACTGAACGAAGGAGTAAATGTGATTATTCCAACCACGGTTGACAGCGATTTCAAAATCACTCCTGCCCAATTGGAAGCCGCCATTACTCCAAAAACCCGTGCATTCCTGTTCAGCAGCCCCAGCAACCCAACCGGTAGCGTTTACACAAAAGCCGAACTGAAAGCTTTTGCCGATATTTTTGCCAAACACCCGAACATCATCGTCATTTCGGACGAGATTTACGAACACATTGTTTACGGAATTAAACACGAAAGCATTGCTCAATTCGCTGAAATTAAAGACCGTGTGGTAGTTGTGAATGGCGTTTCGAAAGCATTTGCCATGACCGGTTACCGCATTGGGTACATTGCTGCCCCACTTTGGCTGGCCAAAGCCTGCAACAAATTACAGGGACAATACACCTCCGGGCCATGTTCTGTTTCTCAAATTGCTTCAGTAACTGCTTTAAACGCGCCGCTTGATACTGTACAAGCAATGGTTACTCAATTCGAAAAACGCCGCAACCTGGTACTTTCGATGTTAGCTGAAATTCCCGGTGTAAAAACCAGCAAACCCGATGGCGCTTTTTATGTATTTCCTGATATTTCGTCGTTCTTCGGAAAATCGGATGGTACCGTAACCATCAACAATGCCAACGATATGGGCTTATTTATCCTGTCGAATGCCTTTACCGGCGTGGTTTCGGGCGAAGCTTTTGGCGCTCCCGAATGTATCCGTATTTCATATGCCGCTTCGGAAGCCGACCTGACCAAATCGCTGACCCGCATCAAAGACGCGCTGGCCACTTTAAAGTAAAAATTATCGTTTTAAACTTTCATACAAAAGCCCGGTGGATTAAGTTCTACCGGGCTTTTTGTTATTCGCCGCATATGTGCGAAGATTAAACGCTGCATTCGCCGCATAGTTGCGGTGAATAGAATAGTTTTTCGCCGCATAAAGGGAGTTTGAAGAAACAATTATGGAGCAACCGATCAAAAGTTAAGATGTGATTGCAAATTCAATGATTATCAAGCAGAAAATAAATACTTAATTCAAAGAAAAAGCTAAGATAAGTTCATCGTATCGTATGGCCACGAGATCTCGTGCCTTGCAACACCATTCGAATTAAGTCGGGATTTCAACTTTCGAAATTATTTTTGGTTCTTTAGAAAGTGACAAGCATCGACTTGCACGAATCAAAGAACCGTACAACTCTCTTATCTTCCGGATTTTATTCCACGAAAAGTTTTGCTGAGTTTATTGTATGGCCACGAGATCTCGTGGCTTTGCCGCACTATTCGAATTAAGTTGGGCTTGCAACTTTCGAAATTATTTTTGGTTTTTTACAAAGTGACAAGCATCGACTTGTACAAATCAAAGAGCCGTACAACTCTCCTATCTTCCGGATTTTATTCCACGGAAAGTTTTGCTAAGTTCATCGTATAGCCACGAGATCTCGTGGCCTTGCAACACCATTCGAATTAAGTCGGGATTTCAACTTTCGAAATTATTTTTTTGGGTTCTTTTCGAAGTTGATCACATTCGACTTGTAGGATTCAAAATGCCGCTCCACTCTCCTATCTTCCGACTTTTATTCCACGGAAAGTTTTGCTGAGTTCATCGTATGGCCACGAGATCTCGTGCCCTTGCAACACCATTCGAATTATGTCTGGCTTTCAACCTTCGAAATTATTTTTTCGGGTTCTTTTTTAAATATCCACCTTCGCGGCTCAAAAAGCCTAATTTTGACTTCACTCTAAAACTTCCTTGCCCGGTCCATCTCGCGGGCATCGTCTTTCAGTTTCAGGGTTTCGCGTTTGTCGTAGGTCTTTTTCCCTTTGGCCAGAGAGATTTCCAGTTTTGCCAGTCCGCGGTCGTTAATGAAAAGTTTGAGGGGGACAATAGTAATACCGCCTTCTTTGGTTTTCTTCTGGAGTTTATCCAATTCTTTGCGGTTCAGGAGTAATTTGCGGTCGCGCTTGGCAATGTGGTTGTTGCAGGTACCAAAATCGTATTCGGCAATGTGCATATTTTTCACATACAACTGGTTGGCATAAAACGAACAATACGAATCGACCAACCCGGCTTTACCTCCACGAATCGATTTAATCTCGGTTCCGGTGAGTTGAATGCCAGCGTAAAAGTTTTCGATGATCTCGTAATCGAAGAATGCTTTTTTGTTCTTAATGCTTATATTTTGTTGTTTGTGTACCATACTGCTGTATTTGCCTTGCAAAAATACATTATTTTGCAGAATGAAAACTCCGGAAAACATGATCGACCAAAAATATAATCTCATTACCCTCCTTGGACCAACAGCTTCAGGAAAAACAAGTGTAGCCGCCAAAATCGCTTCGGTACTCGATGGCGAAGTAATTTCGGCCGATTCGCGGCAGGTGTATCGCGGAATGGATCTCGGAACCGGCAAAGATTATGCGGATTATGTGGTTGATGGCAAGCAGGTTCCTTATCACCTCATCGACATTGTTGATGCCGGTTATGAGTACAATGTATATGAATACCAAAAAGACTTTCTGAAGGTTTTTGACGATGTTACCAATCGGGATAAGCTGCCGGTAATGTGTGGCGGCAGCGGTTTATACCTGGAAGCCATCCTAAAAAACTACAAGCTGATCCAGGTTCCGGTAAACGAAAAGCTCAGAGCTGAACTTGACGACAAATTGTTGTGGGAACTGGAACTGATTTTGAAAAGCTACAAAAATTACCTCCACAATCAAACCGATACAGAAAGCTCGAAACGGGCTATCCGTGCAATCGAAATTGAAGAATATTACCTTACTCATCCGGAGATTGATACCGGAATGCCCGACATCCGGAGTTTGGTGGTGGGTGTAAAATTCGACCGGGAATCGCGCCGAAAACGCATCACCAGCCGGCTGAAACAACGGCTGAAAGAAGGAATGCTCGACGAAGTTCAGCGTTTGCTTGATAGCGGCTTAACTCCCGAACAACTGACCTATTACGGACTGGAATACAAATTTATGACTCAGCATCTGACCGGCCAACTCACTTATCAGCAGATGTTCGATGGTTTAAATGTGGCCATTCACCAGTTTGCCAAACGCCAGATGACCTGGTTCCGCCGGATGGAAAACCAGGGAACCGTAATCCACTGGCTCGATGGATACATACCTTTGGATGAGAAGGTTGAAAATATATTAAAATGGTATTCAGAAAAATAAATTTTGATATTTGGCTTCAACTACTTACCTTTGACGTTAGTAACGCAAAAGATTCTGAATATATGATCAAAGAGTTTGGCGATAAAGAAACAGCAATGATCTGGAATGGAATCCGATCAAGGAAATTGCCAAATGAAATTCAGGATGTTGCACGAAGAAAACTGAGAATGAATAATAGTTCGCAAGACATTAATGACTTGAGAATTCCTCCTGCAAACCATCTGGAAAAACTTAAAGGTGAATCGAATGATTATTACAGCATTCGTATCAACATTCAATGGAGAATCATTTTTAGTTGGAGAAACAATGATGCGTTTGACGTTAAAATAATTGATTATCATTAAATTAAATTGATTATGGAAAAGCTAAAAAACATACATCCGGGAGAGATTTTAAATGAAGAATTTTTGATTCCACTTGGCATTACAGCCTATCGTTTGGCCAAAGAAACTTTTATTCCGCAAACGCGTGTAAGCGAAATATTGAAAGGGAACCGTAGAATTACTGCTAACACAGCACTCCGACTATCCAAATTCTTCGGTAATTCGCCTCGATTTTGGCTCGGGTTACAGAATGACTATGATTTGGAGGAAGAGGGAACTCAAAAAGAAAATGAGTTGAACGAAATTAAACCATTATAAGGAAATGCTGCTTAGTGAATGGTTTTAATGGCTATATTGTTTAATGGTTTAATAGCTATGAAAGTTGCAACGAAGCAACCATCAAACCATTTAACAATTTAACAATTTAGCCTTTTACTCTTTCCCTCCACACAATCCGCATCACACACAAATCAGCGCCATCCGATTCGCGAACCAGGCAATTCAGGTATTCATTTTCGGATAATTCAGTGCGGGTAACTGCAATCAGATCGCCAGCAACACCCTCTTTCAGGTAGTTTACTTCCAATTCGGCAGGTTCATGAGCATTCAGAAAATCGATCCCGAAATCATCCAGCACCCGCTCCACATATTTCACACTGTTAAAATGCTGATTAATATCCAGTTCGCTAAATAGCACCGGATAATAATTCAGGTTTTCAGAATGAGCATCGGGTTTTATCCGTTTGGGATTACGGCAGGCATTGGCATCAATCCGTTTCGGGAAAGTAGTACGATAGTCGCTTAACCTGAATATCTTACGGGTTTCCATATCCAGAATCAACCAGGCAGAACTGGCCCGCAAAAGTATTTCGCCCTTTTCGTTTTCAAGAATGTATTCGCGGTAAGCATACATGCCGTCAGTTCCGGCCGACCAGGTATTGAGCCGAATCTGATCTTGCCAGGCCGGGTATTTTTCGACCTGAAAATACATGCGCGACAATACCCAGAACAGGTTGTTGCTTTTCAGGCTGTCGTAGCCCCAATCCATGACCTGAGCATGTGCCCATGCAGCTTCAATCAGAATATTAAAAAGCGACGCAATAGATGCTTTACCGTATTGATTCGTATGGTACGATTTAATGGCCAGTTGTTCCTGATATTTTTCCATTTTCGCAAGAGAAGTTTTAAACCTTTGTGCAAATCTATTGTTCAGTTTTGATTAATCAATCGATTTAACGACTTTTGCACAAAATTTAGAATTTAAATGGAAAAAATTATCATAAAAACGCCAGACCAGATTGAGGGAATCAGAAAAAGCAGCAAGCTGGCCGGACAAACATTGGAATATATTGCCGAATTCGTGAAAGAAGGCGTATCAACCGAATTTTTAGATCAGAAAATTGAAGCATTTATACGCAAGAACGGTGCCATTCCGGCAACTCTGGGTTATGGCGGTTATCCGAAATCGAGCTGTATTTCTCTTAACGAAGTGGTTTGCCACGGAATACCTTCAGAAAATACCATTCTGAAAAACGGCGATATCCTGAATATTGATGTGACCACTATTTTGGATGGTTATTATGGCGACACGAGCAAGATGTTTACTGTTGGTGAAGTTTCACCTCTTGCCCTCGAACTGATTGAGGTAACCAAACATTGCCTCGAACTTGGCATTCAACAGGTAAAGCCTGGAAATCAATTCGGAAACATCGGTTTTGCGATTAGTAAATATGCCAAAGCCAAAGGTTTTAGCGTGGTTTACGAATTTTGCGGACATGGAGTTGGCGTACATTTCCACGAAGAGCCGCAGATTGACCACACCTCGCGCCGAAATACCGGGCCGTATATGAAACCGGGAATGACTTTCACTATTGAACCCATGATTAATGAAGGACGTGCCGGAACAATTGTGGACAAAACAGACAAATGGACCGCCCGTACAGTGGACAAAAAACTTTCCGCTCAGTTCGAACACACCATCCTGATTACCGAAACCGGATGCGAAGTGCTGACGGATGTTACCGGAGAATATTAACTATTTTTTGCAGAGACGAGATTCATCGCGTCTCTGCAACTATTCCTCAGAATTTCAAATCTTCGCCAATCCTTCTTCTCCCAATTCAATCAAATTCATACAGTTTTGCTGGTTTCGTTTGGTCAGGTCATCGTCCCAAATCTGCAAATCAGGCAATGAAACCGCGAAATAATCGAGTTTAAATTCATCATTCAGATGTTCTTTCCCGAAGCTGATCAGTTTATTAAAACGCGCCACAGCTTCGTTTTTCCGTCCAAGTTTGATCAAAGCCAAACCCTGAAAATAGATCGTGTCGGGTTGCTGATCGTTGTAAAAAATCGCGGGTACGGGTTCGCTTATTCCTGATGAAGCCATTTCCCAACATTGGCAAGCTTTTTCGGTTTCTCCCAAACCCGAATAAGCATTCCCAAGCCAGTAAAAAATGGCATTCTCCTGCGCCCCGTACAATTTTCCTTCACCCAAATTCTCCGGATAAGTTTGTGCTTTGGTTAAAAGATCAACAGCATTTTCATATTCTTTCTCCTGAATCGCTTTCTTCGCCATTTCTGTCAGGCTGAAAACATACTGCCCGGTTACCTTGCCTTCGCCACCTTCCCACGGATGGAATTTGCGTGTCATAATTAATTCAAAAGCTTTTTCACACTGTCCAAGCTGATTGTAGAAAGTTGCACGTTCGAGGTACAAGTCATCACGATCGGCAACCAATTCCGGATATTTCTCCAATTTTTGCAGGCGAACTTCCGGCGGATAATTCAGGCGTTTATACAACTGATCCAATTCCATCAAAATGCGCGAATCTGTTTCATCCAAGCTAAATGCTTTTTCGAGTTCGGACAAAGCTTTTTGAGTTTCGTTTTGCTTATTAAAATAGGACAAAGCCAGATTTCGGTGAACGGTTGGAAAACTGTCATCCAGTTTTGCTGACAATTCCCAGTTCGCAACGGCTTCATCATACTGACGTGCATGGTACCAGAAATTACCCAAATAATAAGGCGCTTTCGAATCGGTCGGATTTTGTTTTTTTGCCCATTCCAGAACCACAACAGCTTCAGCCTGATTTGGAAAACAATAGTCGGAGCAAGCTTTGGCTGCTTGCTTAAGTGTTATTTCTGAAGCTATTTGATCACCGTTTTGAGCCTCAAACCACGCCTTGCAATAAAGCGCCATTGGGTAAACCGACAGGTCTTTCTGTTCTTCGATACCAATATTGATCAGTTCTATTGCTTCATCAAACAATCCGGCAAAAGCAAAATCGAGGGCAAACTCGATGTAGGTGTGAATGTTTGCGCGGATGAGAGTTGTTAACTCTTCAAACCTGACAGGTTTCATAAGGCATTTCTCGAATAAAACTCCGAAGTTGAATTTATCCAGAGCCAGAGACTCTTCAATTAGTTTTTCTGCGGTAGCGGTTTGTCCCAATTTCCGGAGGATGCTCACTTTGAGTTGACGAGCTTTATGGTTATGCCAGTTGCGAATGAGCGAACGGTCGATGAGTTCCAAAGCTTCGTCCCAGTTTTGCTTTTTCGCGGCAATGCGGGCAAGCTGAAAATAGCCACTGTCCATCCAGGCAGCGTTCCATACCGATTTATAAAAGGCATCGAAAGCTTCATCATCTCTGCCCAAAAATCCCAAAGTCAATCCCAAATTGAAATAGGATTCTCCATCAATCGGGTTCGGATTTCGCTGAGTCAAGGTTTCAATGGCCTTTCTGAAATAAGTTTCGGCTTTAGCAAATTGTCCGCGGCGCAATAGCCACAAACCCATCGCATTGTTGCAGCGACTGTCCTTTGGATCACGACACAAAGCTTCCAAATAATAATCGCGCGGATCGTAAGTCGCGTGCCGATATTGTTCCAGATGCAATCCGGTAAGGTACAATTGCTCGTTACTGTCAATTTCTGCCGGAAGCAATGCTGGTTTGGCAGCTTCGGGAATCTCGCGGTTGGTATCGGATTCGGATTTCCAGTCAACCAGAATTTTGCCTTCAGCGGAAACAATCGAAACAGAAAAGCCTCCTCCAACCTCCTCCGAAAGAGGGGGCTTTTGGGCCACACCATACGTTGTAGTTTTCTCATAAGAAGTTGCCGGATGGAAATCGAATGTATCTTCAAAAACTACTTTATCATCACATTTCAGGATAACTTTTGAATTGGAATAAGTTCCTGTGGTATATGCTTTTACAATCACTCTATCGCCTTCAACATCCAAATTAACCATCGCTTCTTTGGTGGCGTTCTTCACCACACCCAAATCGCGGTAAGGCATAAAATACTGGCTGAAAGCTTTTTCTTCACCGGGCATCAGCCACGAAAAATCGGGCTGATTGTCGGTATAAACGCCACACATCAACTCAATGTACGGACCATCTTCATCGGTCAGGTTACGGTCCCAGGCACGGCCAAAATCTCCATGACCCCAGGTCCACTGCTTCTTTCCGGGCGAAACATGGCGGTTGGCCACGTGCAACAGTCCGCCTTTGCTGTCGTTTTCGTAACCGCCCACGAAATTGTATTTCGAGTTAACAGCCATGTACGAAGTGGGCACTGGAATATTTTTGTAGCGAGAAATATCAGTTCCGGGCGAATAATCAATCTTGTAGTACGTTCCTTTGGCTATCGGGAATTCGGAAACATCGCGTTTGCCATGATCAAAAACGGCATTCACATCGGGCGGAAAAACCGATTGATAGTGGTCGTTCACTTTCACTGCCGGATTAGCCCACCAAAGGAAAGTCTGCGAATGATTGGTGCGGTTATACAGTTTTACTTTTATTTCGAGGTACGCTTTATCCGGATGCAGCGTAAAACCAGCCATACCACGGGTGCGGAACATACGCTCCACTTCGCTGCACCAAACAGTCACGCTACCATCGGCATTTTCTTCAATGCAATAATCGACTGCATCGTAAGTTGACGGACGATGATGTTGCGGCCAGTTAAATTCCAATCCTCCTGAAATCCATGGACCGGTCAAACCAACCAAAGCCGGTTTAATCACCTGATTGTAATAGATGAAATGGCGCTGTTTGGTTTTGTCGTAAGCCATCTGAACACGTCCGCCTAATTCCGGCAAAATCATGATTTTCAAATATTGATTTTCGAGGTAAACGGCATTCCATTCTTTGTCCACTTTCTCGTCGAGAATTTTTTCAATCACCGGATGCGGGTAAACAACCCCGCTGCTTCCCTGATAAACCCGTTTTTCCAGAAACATGGGATTTTTCTCCGGTTTTCCGATTCCGTAAGTGGGGATAATTACTTTCTCATTCCAGGCGCGAGCCTCCCCCAACCCCTCCGAGGGAGGGGAGTTTAGGAAATCACTTATTAATTTGGTCATTGATTTTTCTTAAAAGCCTCCCTCCAACCCTCCGAAAACGGGGTGCAGAAAAAGGAATTTGTTAATTTTTTCGTTATATCTATTTACCTCATGAACATCCTCCACTCTGCTCCCGTCCCTCTCGGGGAAGGGTTGGGGATGGGGCTAAAGTTTTTTGATCTGTTCAGAAGTCACTTCAACTTTAGGATCGAAACTGCCGCCAACCATGTATTTTTTCAGGCTGAAAAGCAGTTGCTGTGCTTCAGGTCGTTTGCCCAGATCGGAAGTCAGATCAATTCCCGAAATCAGGATTTTGCCTTTACCAACTTTGGCTTCGAAAACCAAGGCCAGCGGACGGTTGGTCACCCAGTCATCAATGACACGGACAACGGGTTTAATCTCTGCCGGAAAACTGGTCAGGTTAATTGCTCCTGAATGACTCATGGCGTCCCACCATTGGTAATTGCTGTGGTATTCGGTCGGGAAAGCTGCCAGTGCCGGATGGTTCGCATTAACCAAAACGCCCAGCGTGTGTGGTGCTTGTCCTTTCGTCCAGGCCGTGTTCCAGAAAATACTTGAAAACCCGATTTTGATGTCGCCACCCATTTCTTTTGAAAGCGTTCCCTTTTTCAGATTCAACAGAACTGTACCACCATTTTTCAGGAATTGAGTCGTTTGGGCGTCCAGTTTCTGAACTACCCGGATATTTTCTTCTCCTGGAATCGTTTCCTTTTTCGCCGGATACACCCAGAAATCCCAACTGTTGCTTTTCCCGTTAACAGAAACTTCCAGAACAAGTTTTTCAGGAGAAGTAATGGATGACAGCGGAAACAAAACGTCACCCAATTTAAAGCCATTACCCAACGGAATATCGGTTTGCGCAAATTTACCCGACTGAATCAGCTTTCCGGTTCTGTCGGTTATTTTCCATTCAGGAGTGCTGGCTGCAATTGGGCCATCACCATAGTGAGCAAGCTCAACAGCCGCTTCAAAAGTTTCGTTATTAGTAAAAATGAGTTTTTTCATTCGCGCCAGCGGAACAGTTGAATTACAGAAACGATTGTATTCAGCCGGAGAAACATATCCTTTTTCGCCCCAGAACGGATCGAGCACGCCCACCAAAGCGGTTCCCTGACCAGGAAAATCGTGCAAGTCGAGCAACTGGAAACCGCCAAAATCCTTGGTTCGTAAAGCTGCTTCAATATCGGCCTTATAGCAAAGCGCTTGTAATTTTCCGGAGGCCAGTAAAAAGCTGTCGGCCAGTTGAGCCATGCCGTGATCTTTCAGTGTTTCCTGAAAAAGTTCGAAGTTGCGGGCTTTCAGCACCCCGTCGTATTTGGCAATTTCCCTGAAATTCGGATATACACACCATTGGCCAATTTCGTGACTGACAATCGGCTGCGGAAATTTGGCATTGTACGTCGACCAGTCGTAATCCGATCGCGGAGCTTCGCCGTTGATCACGCTTTTCAATTCCTGTCCCCAGCCTTGAATTCGTGGATTGGAGTCGCTAAGAAAATCGTTAACCGGCAGATTGGGCCAGCCAGCTCCGGAAGTGTAAATGCGGCGGCTGTCTTTGCTTTTCCAGAAGTTGACAAATTCAGTAAGGAATTTATGCTGATTTGGCCCCCCCGGTTCGTTGCCATAGACAAACATACAAAACGACGGATGGTTACCATATTCTGCCATCATACGTTCACTTTCTTCGTACAAATACTTGTCAAACGGTTTTCCATCGCCTAAAGTGGTCGATTGATTGGCCCATGACGATGCTTCCACATGCAGGTAAAAACCGGTTTGGTCGGCAGCATCGAAAGCGGCTTTTGGTGGACACCAGGAATGAAAACGCATATGGTTGAGCCCGTGAGCACGGCAAACATTGAAAATACGCAGCCACTCCTCCACATCTGTGGACGGATAACCCGTTTTGGGGAAGATGGCGCATTCCAAAGTTCCTCGCAGGAAAGTTGGCTGATCGTTAATCAGGATTTGTTTGCCAGCGGTTTTAAACTCGCGCATTCCAAAAGTGGTGCTTAAAACATCGGTTTGCCCCGAAGTTTTATCATTTAAACTGGCTTCCAGTTTATAAATGTTCGGATGGAACTCGTTCCAAAGTTTGACATCTGCACCCATATCGAGGCTCATTTCCAATACATTTTCACCCTCCTTCAACTTAAACTCTGCTGATTCTTTCTGCGAATTTTCAGTCACCGCCAGATTCAGTTTGGCAGAAGTCGTTTTTCCTGCCAGGTTCTGAACCTTTACTTTTACGACTATCTTTTTATTCTGAACATCAGGATAAACCTGAATATTCCGGATTTTCACCATGGGCCGTGCTTCGAGATACAATTGCCCCACTGCTCCATTCCAGTTGCTTTGGGTATGGTCAGAAATACTATGCGAGTTTACGCCAGGATCAAAGTCTTTCACCCGATTGTCGATACACAAAGTCAGTCGGTGCTTGCCGGGAGTCAGGAAATCGGTCAGGTCGTATTGATGTGGGGTTCCGAGCGAATTTTGCATACCCACCTCCTTATTGTCAACCCACAAACGGCTTTCCCAATGGCAGCGTTCGAGGAACAAACCAACAGACTGTCCATCCCAGTCTTCAGGAATAGTTACTTCTTTCTGATACCACGCGGCACCTTTGTAATATTTCACTGGCTGCAGCCAGAAAGGGATTTTGATGTTACCCGGCTCACGAAATTTGGCGTATTCCGGATCTTTATAAAACGAACTGTCAACAATTTGACCAATCCACGGGGTTTTTAAGGTGATGTCGTCGCCTATGCCATTGGAAGTGAGCGATCCGGGTAAGGTCAGTGTATCAGTTAAACTCCGATTGAACCAACTTTCAGAAATACCTTTATCTGAAGGATCCATCGCAAATTTCCAGGTTCCGGAAAGATCGATTTTTTGTTGTTGCGCAGGTTTTTGGCAGGCACCAACTAGTATTGCCAATGCTAAAATAACGAACAATTTTATTTTCATATTTTATTGTTTTTGAACCACATAGACACATAAAACACATAGTTTATTCCTGACTAAATTCTATTGTGCCCTATGTGGTTATTTTAAAATTCTACATTTTTTCAATTTCTTCCAGACTTTTTCCTTTGGTCTCCGGAAGTCGTTTCAGGATAAATAGGAAGCCTGACAAACAAATAAAAGCGTATAACCAGAATGTTCCGCTGGCATCCAGCAGTTTATTCAGGATTGGGAAGGTGTAAGTAAGGACAAAACAGCCACTCCATAAAGCTGTAGTTGCCAAAGCCATGGCAGCTCCACGTATTTTATTCGGAAATATTTCGGAAAGAACCACCCAGGTTATCGGTGCCAGTGTCATGGCATAAGTGGCAATGGCAAGCATGACCAAAATCAGAATAGCCAAACCTTTTAGTTCGAAAAAATAACTGGTTCCGAGCAGCAGATAAATTACTGCCAGACCAATTGAACCGAACAGCATCAGTTTGCGACGCCCCCAGCTATCCACCATGCGCATAGCCAGCAAAGTAAAAATCAGGTTCACGGTTCCGGTAATCACAATATTGAAAAGCATGTCGCCAACTGAATAACCGGCTGAAGTGAAAATTTCTTCGGCGTAATTGAAAATCACATTGATGCCGCACCATTGCTGGAAAACTGCCAAAACAATTCCCAAAACCAAAACTGGCCGTACTTTTTTCGATTTCAGTGCTTTCCAGTCGATTTTCGAATCCGAACCGTGCAACGTTTCAGCAATTTCTTTCTGTTCCTGAATGGCATAATCGCGCCCACCAATTCGTTTCAAAATTGAAAAAGCAGCTTCCGATTTGCCTGATTTAGCCAGGAAGCGGGGACTTTCAGGAATAAAAAAGGCCAGCACAAAAAATGCAAGTGCCGGAGCAGTTTCTGCCCAAAACATCCAGCGCCACCCCACTCGGCCGTTCCACGACTGAACGATTTCTATATCGGTAGCGCTTTCCGGAACCTTTTCCGCAATCAGATAATTGATGATTTGCGCAGCCAAAATGCCGATCACGATTGTCAGCTGATTGATGGAAACAAGCCTTCCGCGCATTGGAGCAGGTGAGATTTCGGCAATGTACATGGGCGAAATGGCCGAAGCCAATCCGATCCCCAAACCTCCAATGAGCCGGTAAACGATAAAGGGAGTAAACAGATCGACGGCTCCGGTTCCAATGGCTGAAATGGTAAATAAAGCCGCAGCAATAATTAATGGAATTTTACGGCCAAAACGGTCAGTGAGGTAGCCTGAAATTATTGCTCCAAACAAGCAGCCAACCAAAGCACTACTCATCGCCCATCCTTGCAGGTGAGGCGAATTGGTAATGTCAAAAAATCGTTCGTAAAATGGTTTGGCGCCACCGATTACCACCCAGTCGTAACCAAATAAAAGTCCGCCCATGGCCGAAACCAGCGTGATACCCAGAAGAAATTGTCGGTTGAAGTTCGATTTGCTCACAAGTTCAGAATTTAGTTGAAACAAAAATACCAGTTGTGCACCTCTCCGGAAATGAAAGATTTGATGAATTTATGGATTATTTTATCTTTATCGCATGAAAAAAGAAGATGGATTTCCTGGGCAAATCAGCTTTGTTATTCCTGACCGGATTTTGTCACTAGTCAAGAACAATCCACTTATTGCAGACTTATTCATTACCGATATTGGATACTACCCTCAAGCACGTTTTCATTTCAGGGAACGGCCCGCCGGAAGCCGCCAGTTGATACTGATTTACTGCGTGGAAGGACAAGGGGAAATCCGGCTGAAAGAAACAACCCACCTGGTATCAGCTGATCACTATTTTATTATCCCCGCCGGAATGTGGCACTCCTACCATTCTGATGAACAGAATCCCTGGTCGATTTACTGGATTCATTTTTCGGGGCTGAAATCAAGCAGTTATGCCAGGTTTGCCGGTCAACTAGTGCCTATCGAGCGCGGAAAAACATCGAGAATCAGCGATCGTGTTGATCTGTTTTCAGAAATATTCCGCAATCTTGATCGCGGTTTCAGCGTAGAAACACTCGAATATGTGAACCTGTGTTTACCACATTTGCTGGCATCATTTACTCATTTGAGCCAGTTCAGGCTGATTAAAGAATCGGGCGAAAAAGATCCGGTTGCACAAAGCATCAACTTTATGCTCGAACAACTCACAAAAAAATTGAAGCTGGACGAAATTGCTACCGAAACCGGCTTGTCGGCCTCGCATTATTCCCGTCTTTTCCTGAATAGGACCGGGCATTCGCCCATCGATTATTTTATCCAGCTTAAAATTCAGCGAGCCTGCCGCCTGCTCGACAATTCGGGCTGGATGATTGCCGATGTTGCCCGCGAAATGGGTTTCGACGACCAGTTTTACTTTTCCAGAGTTTTCAGGAAAGTGATGGGCATGTCGCCGGGAGAGTATCGGAAAAGAGGAGTTTAAAAGGATTTTTACAATAAAAAACTCTTTAATTACAGCTAATATCCTACAACCATTTCTGCAATTTGATCAATGATAGGATCTTCTACAAAATGATCTTTTTTAGAAACGGTTTTTATATGAATGGCTTTTAACAAACCTTTTAATCCATCAGTTATTAATTGGTCGTTCTCTGCATCTAAAAGTTTTATGTATAGGTTTTTTGCTAATTGAAAACGATAATATAAAATACGAATCTGCCGAGGAGTTAATTCCTCTTTCAATTCCATAAATTCTTCTCTAAACATATCTTTTACATCACTGGCCTCAAGCTCTTCTAAATAAGTTTCATTCTTTGCATTTTCATTCATGGTAAGTGATGATTCCCCACTTTCACTCAATGCCTCTTCTTTTTTCTCATTAGCTATTGTCAATTCTGTTCTACCTAAATGCACTTGTTCCTTTGGTGTTTTTTCTTCAGGGGATAAACGATTTTGCGTAATATCTTTCCAGTCTTGCGCTACAAGTGTTGAAATAAACTCGTTGACGTTATCGCTATTTAAAGCCTGAAGTTTTATTCCTGAAATAAACAACTTGTCCATATATTCTCTAGTCAAATCATCGAGAATTTTTGAATTATCACTTGTTGGTGGATAAAATTCACGGTATTTATATCGAATTGCCATTGCAAGCTTTTCTTCGTCTATTGCAACTAAAACGATTACCCGTTTAACAATCTCTGGATGTTCGAGCATAACTCTTAGAGAATCAACAATCTCAATTATCTTTTTTTCGGAGCATCGGTCAATATCATCAACAAATAAAATAAGTCGCTCTTTATTTTTTTCAGCAATCCATGTTTTCAATAAAATGACGAGTTCTTTCTCTATTTCAGCCTGAACCCCCAAATGTTGATTAAATGAAATTCCTTTTGAGTATTTCTTTAAAAGTTCGCGTGCATCTGTTCCTTCTTTTCTCCAGAATTTCAACAGAGAAGAAATAATAGTTCCACCTGAGATTGTTTGCCACCAATAGTTCTGGATAATATCAATAAGATTACCGATTAAACTAGAATTACCAGATTTGAAAAGGCTCAAAATGCCAGTAAATAAAGACCAAACTACGCCTAAAAATATAAGATCTTTAACAATATTTGATTTCTCTCTTTGAAAATTAAGCTTAAGCTTTCTCCAAGATTTACAAAACCACTCGGAACCGAAATATTTATCAGAAAGACATTCATACAAATAAGCCCAAATAGCAGGCGTATCCTGATATTTCCATGCATGAAAATCTATTATCGTAAAATTGTATTTTGAATTTTCGTTTTTGAATATTCCCTCTACTTCTTTTTTAAAATAAGTTTTCCCTCGTCCCCATTTGCCAAATATTCCAACCATTTGTCCTGTTTCTTCCTGCAATTTGGATATGTGATCGGCAAACACTGAAGCAACATTTTTTACGTTGAAACATGGTTCTATATGATCGTCCTTTATGGTAGGAAAATATAAACCATATTTAAATAGAATTCTATGTTCGTCTAGTTCATCCCCTACCTTCTCATTTGATAATTTATTTGTATTAATTTCACTTTTTACCTCACCAACAGCAACTTCAGAAGATTTCTCAATCATAGGTTCGCTCCGAGGTTGACTCTCTATCTTCTGTGGAAAATAAAGTTCATCTAATAGAATCTCTTCAAATTCAGGAAAAAAGTGATTTAATCTAAAGTAAGTCTCAAAATATGGAAGTTTTATATCCTCTAGATCATAACCTAATTTAGATGTAACATTTTTACCTATTCTAGACAGGATGCTTTCATCAATTTCACTATACCTTTCCTTTATCTGATCCAACAACTCTTGGAAACCTTCTCTTGTATGCTTTGTAGTGTAACCATCAAGATTAGTTAAGTCATAGATTAACAAATCATTGGGAAAAAAAGGAGGAAAGCTTTGATTTCCTTTTTGAATAAAATTTCTGCCTCCTTTATTAATTCCCAAAAGAATAGAGAAGATCTCTGAGTTTGAATATACTTGTGATAAAATATAAATTGTTTCGGAATTAAGTTTTGTTTTATGTTGAAAAGAATACGGTTTTAGCATTTTCTTATCATATTCCAAATAGAGTAAATAATACTCATTTCGATTCCGATTTAAGACAGATGTGTCACTAGGTAACCAATTCGTAAAATTTGCAAGTTCTTTTCCTTTTTTAATTCCGGTTATTGTTATGAGTTCGTTCTCTTCAGGAAATGCAACTTTTTGTATGATTAAACCTATTTTCGCTAAAACGTTTAATAAATTCTGAAATTGGTTCTCGTGAAGTAAACTCGGATTAAATACCTTCTTATATGGAATATTATCAACAGTCAATAACTCCTGATAGATTTTGTGAGCTGTTTCATAAAACGGCTTAAGATCTTGTTTCATTTAAGCGAAAGGTTTATTTAAAAGAGATTTCTGCTAATTTAACAATACTTCTTCTTAAAAGCACTCAAATCATTCAATAAAATCTAGACATCTATTTCATATTCTATAACCGAAAAAGATTATACCTTCATTCTTCCAACTTTAAACAATCTACCATGAAATTCGGACAAAGTGAAAACCATGAGTCTATTGATTTCCGGCTACCAGCCGATGATCCGCGTACAGCAGAAATACTGAAACAAAACGATACCAGCAAGCCGTTGACTATTTATGTGGGATGTGCCAAATGGAACAAAACCGACCTGAAGAACTTTTATCCGCGCGGCACCAAAGATGAGTTGACTTATTATTCCCGCCAGTTTAATTCCATTGAGCTGAATGCCACCTTTTATAGTATGCCGGGTAGAGATCAGGTAATTACCTGGAAAGATAAGGCTCCGGATAATTTTCGGTTCTTCCCGAAGATCACACAAAGCATCAGCCACATGCGGCGACTGAACGATGTGCAGGCTTTGACGACTGAATATTGCGACAACATCAGCAACTTTGAGGAGAAGCTGGGAATGGTGTTCCTCCAGTTGCACGATAATTTCAAGTACAAAAATTACGACCGGCTGGTGAGTTTCATCGAAAATTTTCCGAGAGCCATTCCGCTGGCAGTAGAATTGCGCAATACCGAATGGTTCAATGATAAAGCTGTTTCCGAAGAAGTTTACTCGTTGTTTGAAAAACACCAGGTAACGAATATTGTGGTTGATACCGCCGGAAGGCGCGACCTGTTGCACATGCGTCTCACAACACCCAAAGTATTTGTCAGGTATGTGGGTGCCAATAATCCGCAAAGCGACCGCGAACGACTGGACGACTGGGTTGAGCGGTTGAAAATCTGGGTCGATCAGGGAATCCGGGACATTTATTTCTTTGTCCATCAAAATATCGAGTTGGAATCGCCATTTCTTTCGGCTTATTTCATTGAAAGGCTGAACAAACAATTTGGCCTGACACTTCAGATTCCCAAACTGCTCGGACCCAAAGGTGATTCTTCGCCCACACTTGGATTTTAAGAATAGTGACTTTGACCAGAATTTATTCGTAAAATTGTCGTGCTAATCAATCCTAAACCTAACAACCATGAAAATTTCAGGCGTACTGTTTATTCTTGTCCTGTTTGTTTCACTTGCCCAAGCGCAATCCACTTTTGAAATTAAGTCTCCTGATAAAAAAATCAATTTTGCACTTCAGAATAAAATGGGTGCCGAAGACGGGCTTTTTTATTCCATTCGGTACGGAAACCAGTCGGTTGTGGAGTGGTCGAAACTGGGCATTACCTGCAACGGCGACAACTGGAACAAGCAATTGATGATTAATCCGGGTGCGGTTCAATTGCACGACACCACCTGGACTCCGGTTTACGGCGAACGCAACCAAATACGCGATCAGTATAACGAATCTGTTATTACGATCACGCGGGAAAACCGCAAGTTTCCGGCACTTCAGTTGATCGTCAGGGCTTATAACTCAGGCATTGCCTTCCGCTACAAATTTGCCACTAACGAAAATGGCGGCCCTTATTTGCACCTTACCAACGAATCAACCGAATTTAATTTTCAGGAAAATACCAAAGCGTGGTTTACAGCCCGGGCACAATCGTTGCACCAATTGCTTCCGCTAAAAAACTGGCCCGACGAGTCGGACCGCCCGCTTACACTGGAATTGCCCAACGGATTGTTTGCCTGCCTGGCCGAAGCCGAAATGGTGAATTATTCGCGTACCAAATTCAAGCTGAATCCGGAAAAAGAAAACTCGATTCAGACTTCCATTTACGGAGATGTGGACGAAATTGCACCTTTCGCCTCGCCGTGGCGGGTGGTAATGGTGGCCGAAAAAGCCGGAGACTTGCTGGCCAACAACGACCTCATCCTGAACCTGAATCCTCCTTGCGCTATTGCTGACCCGTCGTGGATTAAACCCGGACAGGTGATGAGGGAAGTGACGCTCTCGACTTCCGGAGCAAAAAAACTGGTTGATTTTGCCGTGGCCCGAAACATCAAATACATTCATTTCGATGCCGGATGGTATGGTTTTGAAAATGATTATTTAGCCGATGCCACTACCGTAACTGTAGATCCACGCCGGAATCCCAAAGGCGACCTCGATCTTCAGGAAGCTATCCGATACGCTAAATCAAAAGGAATCGGAGTGTTTTTGTACGTCAATCAGCGGGCTTTGGCAGCTCAGTTGGACACCATTTTGCCGCTTTACCAGAAATGGGGAGTAGCCGGAATCAAATTCGGATTTGTGCAGGTGGGCTCGCATCGCTGGACCACCTGGCTGCACGAAGCGGTAAAAAAATGCGCCAAATACCACCTGTTGGTTGACATTCACGATGAATACCGCCCAACCGGTTTTAGCCGTACTTATCCCAACCTGATGACGCAGGAAGGCATCCGCGGAAACGAGGAAATGCCCGATGCGGTGAACAACACCATTTTGCCATTCACCCGCTTTGTTGCCGGTGCTGCCGATTATACCTTCTGCTATTTCTACCGGAAAGAACTGGGACATGCAACCCGGCACATTCAAAACACCCCGGCACACCAACTGGCTTTGCCGGTTATTTATTATAGTCCGCTGCAATGGATGTATTGGTACGATAAACCAGAGGACTACCAAAATGAGCCTGAACTGGCTTTCTGGGATGTGCTTCCAACCACCTGGGACGACACCAAAATCATCAACGGCGAAATCGGGAAATACATTACAATTGCCCGACAGAATCAGGAAAATTGGTTTGTGGGGTGCATTACTAACACCGAAGCCCGTGAGCTAAAAGTCCCACTGGATTTTCTGGAATCGGGCAAAAAGTATGAAGCCACCCTGTATTTCGACGATCCAAATGTTGCGACGCGAACCCATGTGGGCATTTCGAAACAAAAAGTCGATTCGAAAACAATACTGAATATCAATCTTCAGACATCTGGCGGACAGGCGATTTTGATAAAACCGGTGAAATAATTGGATAACAGTCAAATAAATTCTTTAGTCATGAAATGAGCATGATTCATGGAAACACCAATCGAAATGAATATTTTCCAATCATGCGAATTGAACGAAGTGAAATCCATAAAATGAATTCCATTCAGCAATAAAAAACAAACTATATACTCATGAAATTTTTGATACCATTTTTCGTACTAATCAGCTTTGTTTCGGCAGCAATCGGGCAATCTCAACCCAAACCCGAATCGGCTGTTTTTTCACCCGATAGTCAAGGAGTTCAAGGGAAAAATAGTTCATCTCCTGTTTTGCGTTTGCTGAAATCAAAGGCTGAATTGCCCGAGGGTACGATCCTGCTGTTTCCTGATAATTTACAAAGTAGCGGTCAAACCAGGGAAACGACCGATTTCCTTAATTCAAACAATTTCGATGTGGTTGTTTTCGAACATCAGGCTCAGAAAAAATCGTTACCAGATGCGCTGCACGCGTTTAAACGTTTAAAAAGCAACCGTTCTGAAATAGGTTTGAGGAACAACCGCATCAGCATCATGGGCATCCTCTCGGGTGGAAAACTGGCAGCCAACCTGGTGCAATATCTCGACACAAACGAGCAACCCGACAACCTGATTCTGATCAACCCTTCCGATTTAAACGAAACACGAACTGGAACGGTATTCCCTTTGGTAATGCCCCCATTCCATCCTGCAACGCGGCTATTCTGTTCGTTTGACTCTAGCGGAAATAACAATTGGGTCAAAAGCGCCGAAGAATATACCAAAACATGGAAAGGATATGATGGACAGGCATTTTTTCATCTGATCACGGATACTGAAACCCAAAAACCAGGCGGAACTTTCAACGGTCAGCTTGCCGGTGTATTAAAATCATTCTTAATCGAAAAAACGATATCGGATATCGCTGAAAACAATCCGGCCGCAGTAGCGGTTCAGGGATATTCGCCACAGCGGCATGCGGCAAAACTGACACTTGTTGCAAAAGAAAAATACGACCTGATTATGATCGGAAATTCCATTACCAACAATTTTGAAAAGCCCGAATATCAGCCCGTGTGGAATCAGTTTTTTGCACCACGTCAAGCTATTAACCTGGGTTATTCGGGATACCGGACTGAAAACATTATCTGGAACATTCAGAATGGGGAACTCGACGGGCAATCACCCAAAGTGATCGTCCTGGAAATTGGCACCAACAACATCGACGAAAAGAATTATCCAACCCGCCATACGGCAGGCCAGCTTGCCGGAGGAATCACAGCCATCGTAAAAATATTACGCAAAAAATGTCCCGATTCGAAGATCATTGTCCTTCGTTGTTTTCCGGGGTGTTATGGCGGCCCAAATCCAACATCGCACCGTGCTATTTTGGAACGCGCTTCGGATTTGGTTTCGAAAATTGCCGACAATAAGCACATTTTCTATTGCGATGTCAACCATGTCTTCCTGAATCTGGATGGTTCGATCAATCACAAAATGATGCCCGACTGGCTTCATCCGAGTCCGGCCGGGGCCAAAGCATGGGCTCAAGCGATGGAACCCCTGCTTTCGAAACTGATTGAGGATCAATCGTTAGACACTGAAATTCGAAAAAATGCAGCCATTGTTCCGGTGTCAAAATTAGAAAACGACAGCTACAACTGGTGGGAACGCCATGCCGAAGTGCTGCGGATAAAAGATTCTATCAACCCGCAGATCGTATTGATTGGCAACTCAATTACTCATTTCTGGGGAGGACTGCCATCCTTAAAATATGCCGACGGAAAACTCAGGACTCCGAATGGACCCAAAGCCTGGGCCTCAGCATTTGGCAGTGCCCGTGTGCTAAACCTTGGATTTGGCTGGGACCGCACCCAGAATGTACTTTGGCGATTAGATCATGGCGAACTCGACGGGCTTCACCCTCAAAAGGTGATTATTCATATCGGGACCAACAACACCAGCGAAACATCAAACGCACGGATGAATACAGCCGATGAGATTGTAGAAGGAATACGTGCCATTTGCGGCAGGGTTCGGTCAAAAGTTCCGGGAGCTGAAATTATCCTGATGGCAATCATGCCCCGCGAGCAAAATCCCGACCATCCCCGCCGGATACTGATCAATCAAATCAATCAAAAACTGGAGTTTTTTGCAAAAGCAAACCACATCAAGCGAATTGATATTGGCCCCAAAATGCTTGCCCCTGATGGGACTTTACCCAAAGACATAGCCAGCGACTTTTGCCACCCGACTGAAAAAGGATACCAGATATGGGCTGATGAGCTGAAGAAAAAAATTGATTTGCCCTAACGCAGATATACTTTTCTGAATTCTATTTCGGAAATCTTATATTTGCTCCCCAAAATATTATTCCCGGATGAGACGTGATGGCAATCGGCAATGGAATGAAGAACAGGCTTTCGAATTGATATTCAGGAAATACTACGTTCGTTTATGTGGTTTTGCCAACAAATTCATCGCTAATCAGTCCGAGGCAGAAGAAATAGTACAGGAGGTCTTTTTAAATATCTGGTCGAAGAGAGACCGGTTAAAACTTGACAACGAAATCAAGCCATACCTGTTTAAATCCGTACAAAATCTTTGCTTTAATTTTATCGAACACCAAAAGGTAATCGACCATTATTATTCGGTCATCGAAGTGGTTTACAAGAATCAAAAAGAAGACTTCGACACTTACGAATCCGTTCTTTTCACCGAGTTTCAGGCAAAAGTTGACGAAGCCATTGGTTCGTTGCCCGAAGAATGCCGGAAGATTTTCAAAATGAGCCGCGAGGAAGGATTAAAATATGCCGAAATTGCCAGTAAACTCGGATTATCTGTAAAAACGGTCGAAACCCAGATGAGCCGCGCCCTTTCAAAATTAAAAACCGAACTAAAGGATTACCTCTGCATCCTGCTTATCGGCATTTTTCTGAATAATTGATTTTTTCTTAAAAACTGTTTAAAATTTGAAAGTATGCCCAAAATCAAAAAAATTACCCCGACCCTAAAGGGTGATTTTTTGATTTTTCGGGCTCCCTTCAGGGCTTGGGGTAATCCGAAAAATCAAAATGAATGAAATTTAAATAGTTTTTCAGACTTGTTGTAGGGGTAAAATCACAGTTCCCTGTATAAGCCTAACGAAAAAACACAAAAATGGAAGAATCGATAAACGAAACCTTATTGCTCCGGTTTCTGGATAAAGAAACCACAAGGGAGGAAAACGATGCCGTTCTTCGGTGGGTTTCTGATTCTGAAAAAAACAGGTCTGAATTCCGAAAACTCCATCAAGCACATCATCTCAGCAAGCTCCACTATTTTAAAGCTAAAATAGACGTTGACGAAGCCTGGAACAAGTTAAACGGGTTACTGCCAACGGTGAAAAAACAACACCAATTGATTCTGCCCGATATTTTATGGAAAGTGGCTGCATCAGTTTTGCTAGTTGTAGCCGGGGGCCTGGGTAGTTTATGGATGAGTGGTTATTTTTCGGGACGAGACCAATCGGCGATGATCCAGCTTAAGGCATCAAAAGGTGAAAAATCGCAGGCCATACTGGCCGATGGAAGCCTCGTATGGCTAAACTCACAAACAACACTAAAATACGATGCGCTCAATCCACGGCAAATAACCCTCGATGGCGAAGCTTTTTTCGAAGTTGAAAAAGACAGCAACCATCCTTTTGAGGTAATTACTGCCTCGGGAATGAAAGTAATTGTAACAGGCACCAAATTTAACCTGCGTAGTTTTGCGGGCGAACCCTTCGTGGAGACCACCCTCGAAGAAGGCGAAGTGCTGATAGAAGGATCCGACAACAAACTACAGGCTCAATTGGAAGCCGGACAGCAAGCCCAATATACGATTAGAGACAATAGTACCAGGGTCAGGAATGTTTCTCCTGAACTTTATTCGTTATGGAAAAACAACGAATTGCGGTTTACCGACATTTCATTTGGTGAGTTGGTTCCGCGAATTGAACGCTGGTTTGGAGTAACCATTACTTTAGGTAACATCGGGAAAAACAACGACCGGTTTACCATGACAATAAAAACAGAAAGTCTTCGTGAACTACTGAATATGATGCAATTAACTTCTAAATTCACCTATGAGATAAACGGGGAACAAGTAAAAATAAATTTCTAAAAATAGAAGAAGGAAAGTGTACCAGACTTTCCTTCTAACAATCACCAGGTGATTGTATTAATTTTTAATCATTAACACTACAAATTTATGAAAAAAAAACGATGGAATTTCCGTTGCAGGAGAATACCCTGCGCAAAACAATTGTGTAGAATTATGAAACTAACCACCTTCCTTGTATTTGCATTCTTTTTTCAGGTTTCGGCAGGCGTATTCTCGCAGAATAATGGCCGGCTCAGTTTGAAAGCTGAAAAAGAATCAGTGAATAGCATTCTGAGATTGATCGAGGAACAAACCGAATTCCGGTTCATGTACAACGCCAACAACATCAATGTCGATCGCAAAGTAAATATTAACTGCAATTCAAAAAGCATTACTGAAGTCCTCGAAATGCTTTTTGAAGGAACCGATGTCAAATACCGGTCGTTCAACAACAATTACGTTTTATTTTCCGATACCGAAAATACTATTGGATTTGTCCAGCAACAGAAATCGGTTTCAGGTAAAGTAACCGATTCCACAGGAGCACCACTTCCAGGAGTTTCGGTAGTTATAAAAGGAACAACAAATGGGGTAATTACCGATATGGATGGGAATTATACACTATCAAGAGTTCCCAATGACGGCATACTGACCTTCTCATTTGTTGGGATGCAAATACAGGATATAGCTGTTTTCGAAAAAACCACTATCAATGTAACAATGTTAGAGGAAACATTTGGCATTGATGAGGTTGTGGCCATTGGATATGGTAGTATGGAAAAAAAGCAGGTGACGAGTTCTATCTCTTCCTTGAAAATCAAAGATTTGCCTTTGGGTGTCGGTGGATCTTCCATTGCTACAGCACTGCAAGGTAAAGTAGGTGGCCTGGTAATGTCTGGAACCGCAAGCCCCAACTCGGGCAATACCTTCCAGTTGAGGGGAATGGCATCAATCAATACCTCGCGTGCCCCATTGATTGTTATTGACGGTATGCCAGGCGGAGATATCCGCACGCTTGTACAGGAAGACATTCAGTCGATCGATGTGCTGAAAGATGCTTCTGCCGGTGCAATTTATGGTACCAGGGCTACCGGTGGCGTAATTCTTATCACCACCAAGCAAGCCAAATCCGGAGCTCTCAAAATGAGTCTGACCAGCGAAGTATTGTTTAAAAAATCGTTTGGCAAACCCGACATGCTCAGTGCCGCCGACTATATGGCCACTTACGGAGCAGCAAAAAACAACGACGGGTACGATACCGACTGGTGGGATGAAGCAATGAGCGACAATCCCACATCGAACCGCCACGTGTTCTCTTTGCAAGGCGGCTCCGAAGCTGCGCGTATCTACGCCACAGTTATGTACGACGACAACCGCGGTGTGTTGCGTGGCGACACCCGGAAAGATTACTCGGGACGTATTAACGGCGACTTTAAAGTACTCGACGGATGGTTGGACATCAGCAGCCACCTTAGCTACCGGCAGGCGCTGCGTAACCAGAACAAACCATCTATCGAAGGCGTTATGCGCGCCAACCCTACGCAATCGGTTTATGACCCTGCCAACACAACCGGCTGGAATGTAATAACACAAGGCGATGGTACTGAAATGAACAATATTGCCGAAGCAGCGCTCACTACCGACGAAGGCATGGACAAATGGTTCCGCCCCGATATCGAATTAAAAGTGAACATCAAGCCTATAAAAGGATTGTCATATCGTCAATCTGGCGCATATGAAAATCGCCAATGGGAACGGCATTTCTATCGCTCTATGTTTTCGCGCGAAGAGATAAAGGCTGGACGTAAGGGTTGGGCACAGATGGATTTCAGCAAGACTGAACTGATAAATACCGATGGGTATTTGTCATACATCAATGGGTTCGGCAACCATTCCTTCAATGCAGTGGCAGGGTACAGCTATTTTGAGCAAAACAGTGACAACTTCTCGGCTGCTAACGGCAATTTCACGAACGATCTGGTCAAATTCTGGAACCTCGGCGAAGGAACCCGTCTGACGGAGGGCCTTGCCAGCATGAGCTCGGGCAAAGGGATCACCCAACGCCTGATGGCCTATTTTGCCCGCGCCAACTATTCGTATAAAGATACCTATATGGCTACTGCATCTATAAGGCGGGAAGGTTCAAGCAAATTTGCAGTCAATAACCGTTGGGGCACCTTCTGGGCTGCGTCAGCAGGATGGCGTATCTCAAACGAAAACTTTATGAAGAATATCAATTGGGTGAACGATCTCAAGCTCCGTGTTGCTTATGGTGTCACGGGTAATGAGGGTTTCTCTGCAGACTATGCCGCCAGAAAATATGGCTCCGATACCCGTTGGCTACTGCCTGATGGGAACTGGGCCATGAGCTATGGCGCCACCACAAACCTGAATAAAGAACTGGGGTGGGAAGAAAAACACGAATGGAATATTGGCCTCGACTACTCGCTATTCAAAAATCGCCTGTATGGTAAATTCGACCTATACCGCCGCGCCATCAAAGGACTGATTTACAGCGTAGAAGTACCGCAACCACCTTACACTCAATCGAGCATGTACAAGAACATCGGTACTATGGAAAACAAAGGATGGGAGTTTGAAATTGGCGGCGACATCATACATTCAAACAACTGGCACTACACTACATCGTTAAACCTGAGTCACAACAAAACCTTCATTGGTTCGCTTTGGGGCGACCAAACCTATATCAACGGCAGCTCCGTCAACAACTGGGTTGAATATGCACACCGCATTGAGGAAAATGTGGAAGTGGGCAGCTACTTCATGTACCGCTATGCCGGTGTCAGCGAAGGAAAGTTCCAGATATACGACAAAGACAATAATGTGATTTTCTCCGACGAGGGATCAGTAGATGACCGCGTTTATCAAAAAAGTTATATACCTACACTTATTGCCGGCTGGTCGCATAACCTCAGCTATAAAAAATTGGACTTTAGCATGACCCTTACCAGTTGGATTGATTATGATATCTACAATGCCATAGAACTGGAATATGGATTGAGAAACGTGGTTCAGGGTAACATGCTCTACGACGCTATCAACAAAAACTCACACATCACCGGACGCCCTTCGCCCAGCGACTATTTCCTACACGATGCCACTTTCCTCAAAATTCAAAACCTCTCGCTGGGATATACATTGCCAATGAAGAAACATACAAGCCTAATGGAAAATATCAGGTTCTATTTTACCGGCAATAACCTCTATACTTTCACCAAGTATCCCGGGCTGAACCCAGAAGTGGATATTACTGGTTGGGATGCTGGTATTGAGAAGAAAGGTGACATCTATCCTCAGACCCGTACTTTTACGTTCGGTGTTCAGTTTAATTTTTAACCACAAATCAATTAAAAAGTACGAATATGAAAATATATAAGTTTTTAACAGCCACTGTTGTTGTTATGACATTATCCGTAGCTTTCCAGTCATGCTCGGTGGAACCGGAGTACTACTCGCAATCGGTACCCGAATTATTTTTCGATACCCAGCAGAAGGTACATCAGCGCATGGGGCGTGCCTTTACCCACTGGGCATGGTGTATGGCCGATGGACAGGCCCATTCCAATTTCATACGGCTTCAGGAGTTCACAACCGATGAGATGCTGGTACCCTCACGTTATAACGACTGGTATGATGGCGGCGCTTACCTGCGGGGCTACAATCATGATTTCACACCTACTACTCCCGGTGTATATGACGCATGGCGCGCCTTTTCGATGGGTGTTGCCCAGACATGGAGTGCGAAAGATGACATTGACCAGTATGTTGACTTTAATAAACTTGGGTTCCCTGAAGGAAGCCGCGATGCTGTGCTGATGCAGCTACAAACGTTGTCGGCCTTCTTTTACTGGTTTGGACTCGATATGTTCGGCGGCGTACCGCTCTACACCTCTACACAGGGTGATATTCAGCCCCGCGCTACCGATGTGGAAACATTCAACTTCATCGATAGCCTGCTTACCCAGGCCATTCCTAAACTGCCGAAGAAAATGACACTGGGAGCACAGGAAACCGGAGCTATTAATCAGGCTACAGCCGCCCTGCTGCAAGCACGGCTTTACTTTAACGCACAGTCGTACATCAAGAAAGACATGTTTGCCCAGTGTGCTGCCATCTGCCAGGACGTTATCGACGGAAAATACGGCGCTTATAAACTGGAAAATGACTGGACAACTATTTATGGTTTCAACAACGACCGTTCTACCGAAATCATTTGGTCGGTACCTAGTCAGTATGCTGTAAGCGAACGTAGTGTAGGACCTCATTCAAATCACTACGGAATGGGAGAATACTTTGACAACGGAACAATCGGCAACCGCAACAATGGCTATAGCCTTGTTCCTTCGCTTGATAAAAATGGGAAATCGTATTTGACAGGCAGCGCAAACGCCAGAGAAGGGGAAACCTATCGTCTGGGCAGCCCCTTTGCCAAATTCCACAATCAGGATGTGCGCAAACAGTTAAATGCGTATGAAGGCAACGGCAAGTTTCGCGGTATGTTCTATTTTGGCAAAATGGTCAATCCTGTTAACGGGAAAGTGTGCCATGGAGGTAACCGTCAGTTTAAGCCAACCGATACATTGGTGATTGTTGACCAGATAGCCCGCATTATTCCGATGCAGGGCTCCGAAGCCGATCATGGAAAAGAAGGAGCACGTTGGGGAGAAGAAAATTCGGGCGTTCGTTTAGCCAAGTTTTCACCTGTCCCATGGGCTACCAATCAAACACTAAGAGGCAACCCCGACATCCCTGTTTTCCGCCTCGCCGAAGCATACTACATGTTGGCTGAATGTAAACTGCGTGCAAACGATAAAGCTGGCGCAGCTAAACTTATCAACGATGTGCGTAAGCGCTACTTTACAGGTGCCGATCCCGATCCTGTTTCAGTAGCTAATCTCGATGAGTGGAGAATGTTGGACGATTGGATGATTGAATTTATCGGCGAAGGTCGCCGTCGTACCGATCTGGTCCGCTGGAATAAATACACGACCCAATCGTGGTGGGATCACCCGGCTGACGGACCAAACAAAGCACATCAAAACCGCTTTCCGATACCCGAGCAGGCGATGGCCAGCAATCAGTTAATTGAACAAAATCCCGGCTATTAACAAATAACCAATCCGGTGAACTAGCCCGGACAAACGTTTGTCCGGTTCTCAACCCCTCGTTATCGCTACGGCGAAACGAGGGGTTGTTTGTTAATCGCCTAACCGATGTAATTCTTATATCCCCCGGAAATCCCAAACACAAACCTGTACTTGTTTCGATAATGGGAGTGAAAAATTCAGGTCAACAACCCTCTCAGAGAAAATGGAACCCATCGAAAAAACTCTGGTAATAAGCAGACTGAACCCATTCTGGCATATAAACTTTTAAGTTTTGTTCCAGAAGCATAAGATGCCTAAAAACACCATCAGCACATATCAGCACACAAGAAAGTTGCTATCTTTGGAAAATTAAACCTAATTATAGTAACAACTAAATTAAACTCTGATGAACCTAAAACTTCGATCTATTGCAAAGCTATTTCCAGCAATCTTTCTTTGCTTTTTTTCATTTTTTTCTGCCGCCCAACCCTATCAACCCAACTGGCAATCCATTGATAGTCGCCCAATCCCAACCTGGTTTACAGATGCCAAGTTCGGAATTTTTATCCACTGGGGACTGTATGCCGTTCCGGCATGGGGACCAACCGAAGGAAACGTATATGAGAAATATGCCGAATGGTATTGGTCGCGCCAAAACCCGCAGGGAAAACCATCGCAAGCCTTTACCGATTTTCACAACAAAATGTACGGAGAAAAGGTACGATATCAGGATTTTGTAAAAGATTTTAAGGCCGAAATGTTTAATCCCGATCAGTGGGCCGAAGTTTTTAAACAATCCGGAGCAAAATACATTGTGTTAACGTCCAAGCATCACGAAGGATTTACCATGTGGCCCTCAAAACATTCGTGGAACTGGAACTCGGTTGATGTTGGGCCGCACCGCGATTTAGCCGGTGACCTGACCAAAGCCGCAAAAGCCAAAGGCCTGCACATGGGATTCTATTATTCACTTTACGAATGGTTCAACCCACTTTACAAGGAAGACCCAGCCCGTTATGTCGATGAGCACATGATCCCGCAAATGAAAGACCTTGTTACCCGCTACCAACCCGATGTGGTATGGACCGATGGCGAATGGGATATGCCGAGCGAAAAATGGAAAAGTACCGAATTCTTGGCCTGGCTATACAACGAATCGCCGGTAAAAGAAACGGTGGTGGTAAACGACCGCTGGGGCAAAGAAACCCGAGGAAAACATGGTGGAATTTATACTACCGAATACGATCTGATTCACGATCAGAATGCTGCCGGACAAAAGATCGCACATCCGTGGGAAGAATGCCGTGGCATTGGAGGTTCGTTCGGCTACAACCGTAACGAAAACCTGAAAGATTATGAAACTTCCGAATCACTGGTTCATATCCTGATAGACAAAGTAGCGCGTGGCGGCAATCTGCTGCTCAACATTGGGCCTACCGCCGATGGGCGTATCCCGGTAATTATGCAGCAACGCCTGAAAGATATGGGCGACTGGCTAACTGTGAACGGTGACGCTATTTACGGCACACACGACTGGACTAAAGCTCCCGCCATTGGAAAAGAAACCACCGTTTTCTATACTACCAAAGGAAACGATTTGTATGCCATCGTCACCAAATGGCCTGAAAAACCCATTGTAATCAATGGAGTAAGCAAATCCGGAGAAGTGACAATGTTGGGTTTTAACGGGAAAGTAAAATATTCGGTATCGGGCAATAAACTCACCATTACGCCACCAGCCATTACCCCGGCAAATAATCCCTGTTCGTATGCCTGGGTGTTTCGGGTAAAGGATGGAGCAAAGTAGTCTTAACCCGATTAGCCGATAGACTCGATGAAACACATTTTATTTCTCCTGTCATTTTCATTTCTGATATCGATAGGTTTTGCCCAACCCATTGACCCTGCCCAATATTCAGCCCCGGTTAAAGTGGCCTGCATTGGGAACAGTATCACGTATGGCTCCGGAATTGCTGACCGTCCGCGCGATTCGTATCCATCGCAATTGGGGCGCATGTTAGGCGACAAGTGGGAAGTCCGCAACTTTGGAGTGGGTAGCCGCACCTTGCTGAAAAAAGGTGATTACCCGTTTTGGAAAGAAGAAGCCTACGCTCAGGCTAAAGCATTTTTACCTGATGTGGTCATTATTAAACTCGGGACCAACGACACCAAGCCACAAAACTGGAAATATTCCGGAGAGTTTTTGTCCGATTATCGTACGATGGTCAAGGAACTAAAAGCGCTTTCGTCGTACCCCAAAATTTACTTGTGCAAGCCGGTTCCGGTTTATGCCAGCCGTTGGGGAATCAATGATTCCATTGTAATTCATGGTGTAATTCCGGCAGTAGAAAAACTGGCCAAAGAAGAAGATCTTCAGGCTATCGATTTATATACAGCACTTTCAGGAAAACCTTCACTTTTTCCCGACCAGATTCACCCCAATGCAGAAGGTGCCGGACTGATGGCCAAAACTATATCCAAAACACTGACCGGAAAAGACGGAGAATTGGTTTCAGCCCAATATCCGGGTAAAAAGTCGGAGTGGCACGGATTTACACGATATGATTTTCAGCTCGACCGGCGCAATTGTCGCATTATTGTTCCGGAGAAAGCTGCACCTGGGAAACCCTGGGTTTGGCGGGCACGTTTCCCCGAATGGCATTACCAAATGGACAGTATGCTTATCCGCAAAGGATTTCATGTGGTTTATGTCAATACCGACGGCATGTTTGGCTCACCCAAAGCGATGGATGTCTGGAACAGTTTTTACAATTACCTGACCGAACAATACGGACTCAACAAAAAAGTAGCACTGGAAGGCGTGAGCCGGGGCGGATTGTTCGTATTTAATTTTGCCAAACGCTGGCCCGAACGGGTAAGCTGCATTTATTCCGAAGCGCCGGTTTGCGATTTTAAAAGCTGGCCGGGCGGGAAAGGTTCGGGCGATGGTGATGCCGCTTCGTGGAAACAACTTCAGGAGGTGTACGGTTTTGCCAGCGAAACAGAAGCGCTGAGGTATGCCGACAACCCGATCGACAACCTGGAAAAACTGGCCACAGCCAAAGTCCCGCTGTTCTTTTCCATCGGGCTGCACGACAGCATTGTTCCTCCGGAAGAAAACACCTACATCCTGGCCAACAAATACATTCGTTTGGGCGGACCGGCAACTGTTTATCCCAATACGCTGGGCAAACAAACCCTAAAAGGCCATCATTTCCCGATTGAAAACCTGAAAGCCGGAGTTGATTTTATCCTGAACAGTTATCCGGAAGTAAACCCCAGGCTGGATAGCCGGAATTACCATACCCTCCGGAGTAAATTGCACAATGCACAAATGGTTTTCGAGCGCGAAAAGAAGGGGAGGGTAGCCTTTCTGGGTGGCTCTATTACAGCTAATGGCGGGTGGCGCGATAGCATTTGTGCTTATTTACAAAACCGATTTCCCGAGACGCAATTCGAATTTATTGCCGCCGGAATTCCCTCCTTTGGCAGTACTCCCGGAGCTTTCCGTTTCGAACGTGATGTGCTTAAAAGCGGGAAAGTTGATCTGCTTTTTGAAGAAGCCGCCGTAAACGATCGGGTGAACGGGTTTGGTCCCGAAACGCAAATCCTGGGTATGGAAGGCATTGTTCGTCATGCCCGCGAATCGAACCCGGCAATGGATGTAGTAGTCATGCACTTTGTCGATCCGGATAAAATGGCCGAATACCGAAAAGGAATCACACCTCCGGAGATACAAAATCATGAAAAGGTAGCCGCGCATTATGGAGTTTCAACCATCAACCTGGCCAAAGAAGTAACAGACCGGATTGACAACGGCGAGTTTACCTGGGAAAACGATTTTAAAAACCTCCACCCTTCCCCATTTGGCCAGCACATTTATTACCAGTCAATGAAATCGTTTCTGGATGAATGCTGGAGCGGTTTTGTGGCAGAAGATGATAAGCTAGCAGCCTATCCGCTTCCGGAGAAACTGGCTGACGCTTGCTACAATCGCGGAGTTTTAATTCCGGCAGTTGAAACCAAACCGGTAAAAGGCTGGAAAATTGATCCAAACTGGATTCCTGCTGACCAAACAGGAACACGTGCCGATTTTGTGAAAGTACCCATGATGATTGCCGAAGGGCCGGGAGAAACGCTAAAATTTGACTTTGAAGGGAATGCGGTTGGTATTGCGGTAGCAGCAGGGCTGGATGCCGGAACGATTGAATACCGAATTGATAAAACAAAGTGGCAAAAATTTGACTTGTTTAATCCCTGGAGTTTGCAACTGCATTTACCTTGCTTTCACACCTTTGCCTACGGATTAAAGCAAGGGAAACACCGGTTGGAAATCCGGGTTTTGCCTGAAAAAAATATTCAAAGCAAAGGAACAGCCTGCCGGATCAGGTATTTTTACGTGAATAAATAGATGGCGCCGTAGAGACGCGATTAATCGCGTCTCTACGATCAACCAAAATTTCATTTCACCAACTTCGAAATCTCTTTAAATCCAGGAGCTCCGGCACTGCGGGTTAGTTCAAAAAGAATGGATTCCAGGGAGGTCATCATGATCCCTTCGTAGCGGAAACGTTCGGCTGCCAAATCGACATTATCGAACGAACGCGACGACACACAATCAAAAACCACAACCGGCGTATAACCGGCTTCTTTCAGGTCGATAGCGGTTTGGAGTACACACACATGCGACTCAATTCCGCAAATAATCACATTTTTTGCTCCCGACTGATCCAATTTTTCAGCAAAAGCGGGCTCATCGTAACAGCTAAAATCTTTCTTTTCGATGTACTGAAAATCACTGATTACAGATTTAATTTCTTCGATGGTTTCGCCCAGTCCTTTGGTATATTGCTGAGTTACCAGCAAGGGCAACCCGAGTATTTGCAATCCCTGAATCAGTTTGCTGCAATTTTCAACAAACAGTTCATTTTCTTCCATCACCGGAACCAGCCGTTCCTGAATATCGATCACCAATCCAATGGTGTTTTCTCTTAAAATGCGCATTCTATAAAAGTTAAAAGTTTCAAATCTTAATTTATTGTCATTAGGTCATTCAATTGTCATTGATCGTAAATTTAGATTCGTCTCTACTATGAATGACACGAATTAACTGAATATAAAATGACTAATTTACTGGGAACTGAGACTGTGCACTGATCGCTATTTCAATCCTGCCTGCAACCTCGATTTATGTCCCAGGTAACCGCCGTGGTGGCGTTTGGCGTATTCTTCGTTGTTGAAACCGATTCGTTTCATCATCATCACCACCAACACGTCGCCGATAACCGTCATCACGGTTGTCGATGTACTAGGTGTCAATCCCAGAATACAAACCTCCTTCGGATTTCCGGTCTCCAGGCAAACATCGGCCATTTGTGCCAATTGCGAATCTTTATTGCTTGTAATCACAATCAGCGGCAGGTTGGGATGCAGGTTTTCTGCCAGCTCAACAAGTTCCAGTATTTCACGTGTTTTCCCCGAATTGGAAATCAGCAGCAGCACATCGTTCGGCTGAACTACACCCAAATCTCCATGCTGGGCATCGCTCGGATGCAAAAATACTGCCGGGGTTCCGGTCGAACTAAAAGTGGTTGCGATATTCAGGGCAATTTGTCCGGCTTTTCCCATTCCGGAAGCCACCAATTTACCTTTTAGGCGGTGAACACGTTCTTCAATAATATCAATGGCCTTTTCAAAAGCCCCGGTCACCGGAATATTCTGGATAGCTTCAGCTTCCTGACGCAAAACCTGTTTAATATCTTCAAGCATAATGTAATTTTTTCGTCGCAAAAATAGGCTAAAAATATGTTTCAGGAAGCAAACCCCGCTTCCTTTTTAGTATTTAGAACGCGATTGTAATCAGATTTATTCTTTCGACGCTTTTTTCTCTTATTCTCCCGGCGTTTTTGAAAACTAAACGGATATTAATGTGTTCATATGTTTTAAAAATGTAAAAACCGTGATTATGATTTATCTATTTATGCAGATATTTAGATGGCAATAAAGCGGCTTTCCTATTTTGTTTCTGAAAGACCTGACATGCGGGAAAAAGATAAAAAAGAACGAAAAATAAAAGCATACTAACCAATTATTTTTATTTGAAATGAAGATTCACGAATATCAAGCCAGACAAATTTTCAGGGATTATGGCATTCCTGTACCCGACAGTGTTTTGTGTTACACCGTAAGCGAAGTTGAAAAAGCTGCCCGCGAAATGAACCGTATGGTAGTTGTAAAAGCCCAGGTTTTAGCCGGAGGGCGGGGCAAAGCTGGTGGTGTAAAATTAGCGCGTACCATAGAAGACGCTGTTGCTGCCGGAAAACAAATCCTGGGAATGGACATCAAAGGTTATACGGTTGAAAAAGTACTGGTTGCCGATGCTGTTAACATTGCCAAAGAGTTTTACGTGGGGCTCATCAGCGACCGGAATTCCAAAAGCGTTACCCTGATGGTGAGTGCCGAAGGTGGTGTTGAAATTGAAGAAGTAGCCAAGGAAACGCCCGAAAAAATCATCAAATTTCATATCAATCCGCTCACCGGATTATTAGACTACCAGGCCAGGAATGTGGCTCTGGAACTGTTTGGTGACATCAGGCTGGCCAATAAAGCAGCATCCATTTTCACCAAACTCTACAAACTGTATGTGGAAACCGATGCGACACTGGCTGAAATCAATCCGCTGGTATTGACTCCCGATAATGAAGTGCTGGCCATCGACGGGAAAATGAATTTTGACGACAATGCTCTTTTCCGCCAACCCAAAATACTGGCCATGCGCGAACCCGACGAAGCCGAATTGCAGGAAATTGCCGCGCACGAAAAAGGCTTATCGTACATTAAACTGGATGGAAACATTGGCTGCATGGTGAATGGCGCCGGTTTGGCCATGGCTACCATGGACATGATCAAATTATATGGCGGTTCTCCGGCTAACTTTCTGGACATCGGTGGAAGTTCGAACCCACAAAAAGTTATTGACGCCATGAACATCCTTTTGGGCGACAAAAATGTAAAGGCCGTGATGATCAACATTTTTGGCGGAATTACCCGTTGCGACGACGTGGCGAAGGGTTTAATCAAAGCGCTCGAAATTATCATGACCGACATTCCTATTGTTGTCAGGCTCTCAGGAACAAATGCTGAAGAAGGGCTGGAATTGTTAAAACAAACCGGACTGCCAACCGTGAGTTCGATGAGTGAAGCAGCCAAAAAAGCAATTGAACTGAGCAAACGGTAACTTCTTTTAATAATATCCAATACTGAACATTTAATAAACAATTTCCAAAAGGGGCAACTTGAAACCTGGAACTTGAAACTTTTTAATAACACATCCAATGAGCATTTTAGTCAATAAAGATACCAAGCTGGTTGTTCAGGGAATAACCGGACGCGACGGAAAATTCCATACCGGACGTATGAAAGAATACGGAACCAACATCGTTGCAGGCGTTTCTCCGGGAAAAGCTGGCGAAACAGTTGATGGAATACCGGTTTTTAACACGGTAGCTGCTGCGGTAAAAGCTACGGGAGCAAATACATCCATTATTTTTGTTCCGGCACCATTTGCTGCCGATGCCATCTTGGAAGCTTCAGAAGCAGGCGTAGCATTGGTTATAGCCATCAGCGAAGGAGTTCCCATTCAGGATATGATCCGTGTAACTCCCATCCTGAAACAGAATGGAACACTTTTAATTGGCCCCAACTGCCCCGGATTAATTACCCCTGGGCAAGCACTGATCGGGATTTTACCTGCCATGATTTTTAAAGAAGGAAATATCGGATTCATTTCACGCAGCGGAACCTTAACCTACGAAGTTGTAAATCTGTTAACCCTGAATGATTTTGGGCAGACCACCTGCGTGGGTATTGGCGGCGACCCTGTTGCCGGATTGTATTTTATCGATTTGCTGGAGCGCTTCGAAAACGACCCCGACACCAAGGCTGTTGTTCTGATTGGTGAAATTGGTGGTGATGCTGAGGAGCAGGCTGCCCAATACATTGCCGAAAAAATGACCAAACCGGTAGTGGCCTTCATCGCCGGACAAACAGCTCCTCCCGGAAAACGGATGGGTCATGCCGGAGCCATCATCTCAAGCGGATCGGGTACCGCCGAAGAAAAAATTGCAGCTTTCAATAAAGCCGGAGTTCCGGTGGCCAAAGAACCTGCAGAAATTCCCGTGTTGCTGAGACAGAAATTGGAGGGATTGAAATAATATTTTCGTAAGGACACGGCATACCGTGTCCTTACAGTCCATACACGAATACATTCAAGCAAAAAGGCAGCCGTTTGGTTTGCCTTTTTTTCGTAATTTCGGGCATTCAATCGGAATCGTATGCTTCAAAACCTTAAAATTGACTCAGAGTCGGAAATCCCCAAATACAAACAGGTGGTCGATCTGTTTATTTCCGACATCGAGGCAGGTATTTTCAAACAGGGCCAACGCATTCCGTCCATCAACGAAACCAGCGAAGAACTGCTTTTATCGCGCGATACCGTGGAGAAGGCCTATGTATATATGAAGAAAAAAGGTATTGTATTGGCTGTTCGCGGAAAAGGGTACTACATCAATCAGGTAAATGTGAGCAAAAAGCTAAAAATATGCCTGATATTCAATAAATTAAGCAACTACAAAAGAAGTATTTATTATTCGTTTGTGAAGGAAATGGGCGTGAAAGCCAGTGTTGACGTGTTCATTTACAACTACGAACTGGATGAATTTGAAGCTATTGTAAACAACAACCTCAACAACTACGACTATTTCGTAATCCTGCCACATGTCAGAAACGAAAATGCCAACATCAGTAAAGTCATTAAAAAGATTCCGCGCGAAAAAGTGCTGATTGTGGATCGTTTTCTGGATGAATTGAAAGACTACCCGGTGGTTTACCAGGAATACGACAAAGATATTCAGTCGGCATTAACGTGTGGGCTCGATTTACTCCGGAAATACAACCGCTTAAACCTGGTTTTTCCGCAGGCCGAATACTATCCGCCCTACATCGTCCGCGGGTTTAAAATATTTTGCCAGGTAAACGGGTTTAATCATGCCGTTATCGACCGTATGGAAGACACTGAAATTCATCAGGGCGAAGCTTACATCATTGTTTCTGACGACGATTTATACGCTTTTATCCGGAAAATCAAGCAGAAAAACTGGACATTGGGAAAAGATTGCGGCGTGGTGGCCTACAACGAAAACCAGGTGAAAGAAATTTTGTGCGACGGGATTACAACCATCTCCACCAACCACGAAGAAATCGGGCAACTGGCTGCCCAAATGATCCTTACCCGAAAATTCGAACGAATTAAAAGTCCCTTCCGGTTTATACGGAGGAATTCATTGTAAAAACATTAGTTTAAAACCCCAACTCATCACTAATCCCTTGCATGGCCACCAAAGCCATTTCGGCAAATTCATCAATCGGAATTCCAATTCGTTCGCATTCCAGAATATTTTCGCGTTTTACCGAAGCCGCGAACGCCTTCTCTTTCATGCGTTTGGTAATCGATTTGGTTTTTACCGAAGCCAATTTTTTATCCGGATAAACCATAGCTGTAGCCATGATCAGCCCGGTAATGGTTTCACCGGCGGCCAGCGCATGTTGAAAAACGGTGGTTCGTTCTTTACCGGTCGCCATCTCGTTGTGCATCACAATGGCATCAATAGCTTCAGCGGAGAGCAAACCATCGAGCATTCCGGCTGCAAACGGGCCATGCCGGTAAGGATCGCCCTGGGTAATCTCCACATCAATATCATGCAGCAAACCGGCCAGCCCCCATTCATCCGGATCGTGACCAAGTTTAGTGGCCAGGACTCGTAAAACGACCTCGCTGGCCACACTATGCCTGATCATTTGGGCATTTTGAATATGCTGATTCAAAAGTTTATAAGCATTCTCGCGTGAAATCATTACAGTAGTTCTATTTTTGTTGCTGCAAATTAGCAAAAACAAGCGTTATTGAGTTAAAAAATACCAATCATTCGCTTCAATTGCATCATTCCAATTTTCAAAGGTATATTATTTTTATCCTTTGATTTTTGGAGTATTAAACAAACATCAGAAAATTATGTCGCTCGAGATTGAACGTAAATTTTTAGTAGATACCAGCAAATGGTCGCCAAATAATAGGGGAACCAGATTGGTGCAAGCCTACCTGGGATTAGCGCCCAACCCGACAGTACGGGTCAGGATTGCCGGAGAAAAAGCATTCCTAACCATAAAAGGACGCTCTGAGTCGATTTCGAGGCCGGAATTTGAATACGAAATTCCAGTGGAAGATGCGCAGGAAATGATGAAAATGGCCATTTCCCATCCGGTAGAAAAAATACGGTACGAAATTCAGGTTGGCGGTTTTACCTGGGAGGTAGATGTATTCTCAGGAAAAAATTCAGGATTAGTGATGGCCGAAATAGAATTGGAATCTGAATTTCAGAATTTTCCGCGCCCCGACTGGCTTCTGGAAGAAGTTTCGCACGACGGAAGATATTATAATTCGTATCTTTCGGGCTGTCCGTTTCAGGAATGGGACGACGACATGGCCTGATTTTTGAAAGGCGGTACACAACAATTCAAAAGAGATAATCGTTTTTAGATAGCCAATTAACCAAATAATTATGCAGCTTAAAAAACTTTTGACAGGATTTTTAATCCTGATTAGTGTTTCCATATTTGCCGAAACCAACCCCATTGACCGTAAAAAAGAAAACAATACCAGTTCTAAAGACTCCGTTTCGCTGAGTATCGACTTCCTGAAAAAGTACCTTCATCCAACCAACTTCTGGAAACCGGAAAACCCTGAAATCCTGAATGCCGTAAGCGGCCTGATTAGTTTTGCCGAACATGAACGGATTGACTCAATCCTGGTTAAACTCGAAAGATTTCAGAAAAGCGAAAATTTCAGGTACATCAACCGTTCGCCTGCCCATGTCAGCGATTCGCTTAAAGTGAAGGGATATCAAAATTATCCGACTATTCTGGAGAAGATGAAGCAGCTCGACCGTGCCATCTGGAATGGCGTGGATATGAAAGCGATTCCGTTAACAGAAAACCTGATTGCCGGTCCCGATGGTAAAGTTCAGCCCATTGCTGAAGGCGATGAAGCTGCGATAATCCGGAGAACCCGAATCATTTTACCCGACAGCCTGAAAAATGTGCATGCAGTTCCGGATTCACTGTCTCAATCGGCAAACGATTTTAACCGGATTAAAAAGCGGCAGGAAGCCAGAAGTTTTATACTCGAAAATGCCCGTCAGCGGTTCAATAACCGGATTGCAAAAATCAACCTCGACTCGGCAATTACAGCTTACCGGAAGTATGCCGTCCGCGTATTCTCCGATTCGCTTCAAAGCCAGTTGCGCGATTCCCTGAAACTGCAAAACCAACAGGTATTGGCTCACTACAACGACTCGGTTGTACGCTCGGTAAACGATTCGATAAACCAATTTGTGCAGAAGCTGCAACGCTACGCTCAAAACGATTCCGTTTCTGTTTGGATTCAGAGCTTAACCGGCAAGCCGGCTCAAGTATGGTTACGCAACAATCAACGGTCGATCAACCGCTTGTACATCAAGAACGAGCAAAACGATTCGCTGGCCATCAGGATGATGAACCTGGACAAATATACCCTGGGGATTGCTATTGACGACGACGTGACATTCAACCGGATCGCCCAGAAACAGCGCCGCGATTATGTGTTCGAAACCATGACCCCGAAACAGAACCTGACTAAGATCCAAAAGAAATACCAGATACTGACACCGTGGGATTTAGGAGGAACGGGCACCTTCGGGTTTACACAAACCTACCTGAACAACTGGAAAGCCGGGGGGAAAAGCGCGTTTTCTTTTCTTAGCGTGCTGAAAGGATATGCCAACTATTCGGACGATAAACTGAAATGGGAAAACAGCGGCGAGCTGCGCAACGGCTGGATAAGGCAGGGCGGTGACATTAATCAGACCCAAAAGAACGACGACAAGATCGAATTAATTTCCCGTCTCGGTATCAGTGCTTTCAAAAAATGGTACTACAGTAGTGAGATTGACTTTGTGACACAGTTTTTTAAAGGCTACAATTATCCTGACAAAACAACACCTATTTCGAGCTATTTATCGCCAGCCAAAACGTTGTTTAAACTTGGTCTCGATTATAAACCGAACAAGAATTTCTCGTTGTTCATTTCACCAATTACGGCCAAATATGTTTTTGTGCGCGATACAGCTCTTATCGACCAAACCCGCTATGGAGTTCCGGAAACCAGCCGCAGCTTTTGGGAGCCCGGTCTCAACACCGACCTGAAGTATAAAATGGACATCACACCGCGTATCAGCTACGAAACCAAGTATAAGATGTTCATGAATTACCAGCAGCCATTTAAAAAAGTGGATATTAACTGGGAAAATACGGTAGTCGCCCAATTGACTGACCGGATTAACATGTCGTTTATGCTTTATTTGCTTTACGATGACAATGTAACTTTCGATACCGGAAAAACTGACCTGGAAGGCAAGGCCATCTTCAAACCCAAATGGCAAACCAGGGAATTGATGACGGTCGGATTCTCGTACAAAATAAACAAGCGTATCTATAAGCAAAAGAAAATGAATTAACACAATACGTTCGATTTTTTGCCGGAATTGCAGCGACTAAGCATTTCGTACCGGAATTAGCTTATATTTGGCTCCTGATCGGATCCGAATCGAAAGTGCTGCATAGTAACCTCATCTAAAACCAAAGACAATGAAGACATACAAAAAATACTTCAAAATAACGGCTTCTCCCGCTGATGTATATAACGCACTGACGAACAAAACGATGATTGAAATCTGGACAGGGGAAGATGCCGTAATGGAAGACACTCCGGGGACTGAATTTTCGATGTGGGAAGAAAGTATCTGCGGCATGAACCTTGAATTTGAAAAGGATCAGAAAATAGTTCAGGAGTGGTATTTTGGCGAAGAAGACGAAGATAAAAAATCGATTGTAACCATTAAATTACATCCCGACAAGGGCGGCACCAGCATGGAAGTCGTACAAACCAATATTCCTGACGAAGCTTACCGAAACATTTCTGAAGGCTGGGAAGAAGACTATTTCAATGGATTGAATGAATTGTTCGAGCCTTAGTATCCGCTAAAATAGTACAATAAGAACCGTCATTGCGAACTCAGTAAAGCAATCTTTAATCAGCAGATTGCTTCACTTCGTTCGCAATGACGTGACAAACTAACAATCCTACTTGCCAAGCCCTTCGTTTCCGGTATCTGCAATATATTTCCATTGCCCCTTTTCGTTTAATTTCCAAACCGTCAAATAGGTTCCCTGAGTAGTATCCTGCTTAGCAATAAGCTTCCAGAAACCATAGGTGTAACCCAATTCACCACTTTCAGCAATAATTGCTTTGGCTGGATTCCAGATTAGAACAACCCCGCTGTCACTTTTCCCTTCATAACTCCGGATTAAGTTTTGTTTGCCAACAATCGGCATTTCGTTGTCGTGCAGAAGCACCAAACTATCATCGGCAAACTCGATAAACGCCTTCTGGATTCCGTGTTGTACCGAATAATCAGAGAAAGCCATATCGGCATCAATCAGGACCTGAGGATTGGGCACAGGCTTCTTTTCGGCACAGGAAAATAAGAACAAAACAACAAAGACAAAGTGGAATAGCTTTTTCATAATCTTAAATATTGAATATCGAACAAGGAATAAGAAATAAGAAAGTTCGAACTCAGGCAATAGTATTAAACGCCGACCTGGAACTTTGAACCTGAAACATGGAACTCAATGTGATCCCAGCGAAATTAATAAAATACCGATTAAAATACCCGCCAGATAAATGGCCTTTTTGCGAATATTCTTTTCGTGGAATACCAACGCACCCACCACAAACGAAATAACTACTCCCCCACGCCGCAACGCCGATACAATCGAAATCATGGAATCTTCGTAACTCAGCGAGTTAAAATAGAGGTAGTCGGCAAGCACCAAAAACACACCAATAAGCGGGATTGACCACCGCCAGTAAAACGGAGTGCGTTCCCCTTTGGGCAAACGCCACCTGTTGACAGCCAGCACGGGTAATAAAATGGCAACCTGGTAAAACGAGAACCAGGCCTGAACCGCCATCCGGTCGATACGGCGCATCAGGAATTTATCGTACAATCCGCTGGCCGCACCGAGAAATGTTCCGGCAACAATAAAAAACACCCATTTATTGGTTGTAAAATGAATGCCTTCCGACTTTCCGGTGGTGGAAAGCATGTAAAAAAACAGCAACGTAACACTAACACCCATCCACTGATAGGAATTCAGGTGTTCGCTAAAAATAAGGATAGCACCCAGCAAAGTCCAGATTGGGCCAGTTGCCCGTATGGGCGCCACAATGGTAATCGGGAGATTTTTGACCGCGTAAAAAGCCAGTATCCAGCTCGAAACCACCAACATCGATTTCAGGAAAATGAGTCCATGATGTTCTAAGGTAATTTCAGGAACAAAAAGCTGAATCGTTTTGAAAAAATCAGGATAAAAATGGGACCCTAAGGTAATGGGCAGAAAGATGGCCGAACTGGTTAAGGTAGAGATAAAAAGTACCGGAATTACAGCATTTTTATGCACCGACAGCTTTTTAAAAACTTCGTAAATTCCCAACAAAACTGCCGACATCAATGCTAAAGCAACCCACATAAAAATGCTCTAAATTTATTTCAGCAGCAAAACTAGGCTGTAAAACTGATACTTTGATGAAAGCAAATTTCGGAAAGTCGTTAATTGACTAAAAAATAACCTGTACCCACCCCAAAATTATTTTCGCTATACCTGAATGCTTCGTTGCTGAACCTTTTTACTTCAACTTTGCACCAAAAAGTTCCGGGTTTCTATCTACAAATAAACATATCTCATAGTGAATCACTTAAAGTGAAGCCCTCACTATTAAGCCTCATTACAAGTAAACATTCAGGATTTGGTTTTTTTCCAAACCACCAGCATCGCGCCACCCAGCGCAATTAACGCACCCAGGACCGACAGTACCGAAAAATGCTCGGGGGCAATCCAACTCACTTGGAGCCAGGTTAAAACGCCCATAATTACAAACGTGATGATCGGGTTCAAAATCAGCAAAACACTAACCTTCCCGGCTTCCATGTATTTCAGGGCAAGCGATAAACAGACATAAGAAATAAGCGTGTTGGCCCCCAGAAAAATGAGCAGCAACCAATAGCCCAGGCTTAAATGCGCCAAGCTTTCGAAATTGGCAAACGGAAAATAAAGCAGGATTGGCAATCCGAAAATAAATAAATTTAAGGTAGTTACCGGATGCTGAAGGATCAGCTTTTTTTGCATGGCCGCGTACACCGCCCATGTCAGGGCTGCCGAAACCGTTAAAAGTATCCCTTTGGTGTATTCTCCGGTTTGGCCCGACAACGCTTGCACATGCTGCTGATAAAAAATCCAGAATCCCACAAGCGCTAATAAGAAACCAAATCCCTGCATTAACGACAACTTCTCCTTAAAAAAAATAACGCCAAAGATTGCCAGCACAACCGGTCCGGTTTGAACCGCAACCTGCGCATTTCCGGGAGTGGTATATTGAACACCCCACATAAAACCAATATAGTTCCAGGCCAGCATTAAGGTTGAAACGACCAGGATCAGCGAGGGTTTGTACAATATTTTCAGGGCTTTGGGCTCGGTAAAAACCGCCCAGAGCGCCATTCCTGAAAAAGCCAGTGAAAAGCGAAACCACACAATGGTTGGCGAATCAATAACTTTTGACGCTACTTTTAGCGCAATAGCCAAAACGCCCCACATCAGTACGGTGATTAATGTATAAAGTATCCCTTTTGTCTGGTTGGTCATCGAAGAAGTTCAAAGTTTCAAGTTCCAGGTTTCATTCTTGAACCTGCTGACGGCAATTTCATTAATACAAATTACCGATTAAAAAAGGTGCCACCGAACTGAACAGCAACACCTTTTAAAAGTTTTTATCTGATTGCAGAAAACTACCTCAACTGAGCGCCCAATTCGCGTTCGTAGGTCGAAACCAGTTTCTGCATAATTTTTTCAATCTGCTTGTCGTTCAGCGTTTTTTCGTCGTCGCGTAAAATGTAACTGACGGCATACGATTTTTTGCCTTCCGGAACGCCTTTCCCTTCGTAAACATCAAACAAATCAACCGATTGCAACAATTTACGTTCGGAGCGGAAAGCCAGATCGCGCAACTGGTTAAACTGAACGGGTTTGTCGAGCAGCAAAGCCAGATCGCGGCGCACTTCCGGATATTTAGGTAATTCGGCAAACACAACCTTGTTATTTTTCAGCTCAACAAACAAAACGTCCATACTGAAATCGGCAAAATAAACCGGGTTTTCAATACCGAAAGTTTTCAGTGTTTTTCCTGAAACCACACCAAACTCAACCAGTTTTTTCCCGTTGATGAAATACTGGATTCCCTCGCTGATCAGTTCATTCGAAAAACCTTCTGTTTTCAGGTTCAGCGCCGAAAAGCCCAATCGTTTCAATACATTCTCGGTGTATGATTTCAGCAGGAAGAACGAAGTTTTAGCAGCAGGGTTCGACCAGTTAGCGGCCTCTTTATCGCCGGTCACAAACAAAGCCAAATGCTCTTCTTCACGGTAATTCCTGATCGGGTTTTCTTTCAGGCTGCTGCCGTTAAAGAAATAGCAGTTTCCGAATTCGTATAAACGCAAATCCGGATTTTTGCGGTTAGCGTTGTGCGCAACCGACTCCAACCCACCGTATAGCAAAGTCTGGCGCATACTGCCCAAATCGTTACTCAAGGGGTTAAAGAGTTTCACGGTGCTTTCAATGGTGTGCACCGAATTATTTTCGTAATACGAAGTTTTGGTGAGCGAATTCGACCAGATTTCGTTAAAGCCTTGTGCGGTGAGCATTTCGGCAACCAGGTTGCGCAGTTTGGTCGGATTGGGTTTTACCGAATATTGCAGCGACGAATTGACATTGGTTGGCAATTCGATGTTGTTGTATCCATAGATGCGCAGAATTTCTTCAATCACATCGCATTCGCGTTTTACATCAACGCGGTATGGCGGAACCAGCAACGAAAGTCCGGTTTCAGTTTCAGCTTCGATACGGATTTCCAGCGCATCCAGAATTTGTTTGATTTTCTCTTTGCCCAAATCAACGCCAATCAGTCGTTTGATGTTGGCATAAGTCACATCCACCTTAAAATCGGCAACCGGATTCGGGTAAACATCCACAATTTCCGAAGAAATTTCGCCACCGGCTACTTCTTTAATGAGCAAAGCAGCACGTTTCAGCGCGTAAATGGTACCGTTCGGGTCGGTCCCCCGCTCGAAACGGAACGAAGCATCGGTGCTCAACGTGTGGCGTCGGGCAGTTTTCCGAATGTAAACCGAATCGAACCAGGCACTTTCGATAAAAATGCTGGTGGTTGAATCTTTTACGCCTGAATGCAATCCGCCAAAAACACCGGCGATACACATACCTTCCGTTTCGTTGCAAATCAACAAATCATCCGGATGCATTTCACGTTCGGTTCCATCCAGCGTTACAAATTTTGAACCTGAATCGGCCGTGCGAACCACCACTTTTCCACCTTTAATTTCGGCAGCATCGAACGCATGGAGCGGCTGCCCGGTTTCGAAAAGCACAAAATTGGTAACGTCAACAATATTGTTAATGGGTTTCAGCCCAATTAATTTCAACTTATTTTTCAGCCATTCCGGCGATTCTTTTACGGTTACATTCGACACCGTAATTCCTGAATAACGCGGGCAAGCTTCTGTATTCAGCACCACAACCGGAATTTCTAGCGAATGGTTATCAACTTTAAAAGCATCAACCGAAGGCCGGTGATAGCTGATCGGATGTTTTTGTTTGATGTAGGCAGCCAAATCGCGGGCAATGCCAATGTGCGAAGCGCTGTCGATGCGGTTGGGAGTGAGATCAACCTCCAAAACATAGTCAGACTCAATTTTAAAATATTCGCTGGCCGGAGTTCCCGGAACAGAAGTTGGGTCGAGAACCATAATTCCATCGTGACTTGCACCCAAACCAATTTCGTCTTCGGCGCAAATCATACCTTCCGAAGCTTCACCGCGGATTTTCGATTTTTTAATTTTAAACTCATTGTCGCCGTCATACAAGGTAGTGCCAACAGTTGCCACCACCACTTTCTGACCGGCAGCTACATTCTGAGCGCCGCAAACAATGGGCAAAACCTCACCATTTCCTACATTTACGGTAGTTTTGCTCAGGTGATCCGAATCCGGATGCTTTTCACAAGTCAGCACTTCGCCAATCACCAGGCCTTTCAGCCCACCTTTAATGGTTTCCATTTCTTCCATGCTTCCCACTTCCAGCCCAATCTGGGTCAGGAAAACAGCTACTTCATCCGGTGTATAATCAAGATTAATGTATTCTTTTAACCAGCGGTAAGATATATTCATAATAAATGGTCTTTAACGTCTGAAATTCAATGAACGGCAAAAGTAAATAAAATTTTAGGGGATGGGAAGAAAAATCTGATGGTTTCCACTGTCCATTTGCATTTTCCCTGATTCCTGAAATAAATCATGTTTCTGTTATTTTACAGACTTTTATCAGCTTTGTACTAAGTCCGAATCTTTATATTCACGGCCCAATTCACTCAAACCCGAAAAATATTAATAATCAAAACAATAGAGAAGCATGAAAAAAATTAGTTTATCCCTGATCGCCCTGGCGTTGATCGCGACTGCGTGCAACACCGGTAAAGCACCAACAAAAGACATGAGTAATCCATTCTTCAGCGAGTACAAAACTCCGCACCAGGTTCCACCTTTCAATGAAATTAAACTGGAACATTTTTTACCGGCCATTGAAGCCGGAATCGAGGAACAGGTGGCCGAAGTAAAAGCCATTACCGACAACAAGGATGAAGCGACATTCGACAACACCATTCTGGCTTTTGACCAATCGGGCGAACTGCTCAGCAAGGCAAGCATCTTTTTTACCCTGAACTCGGCCAATACCAGCGAGCAAATGCAGGCCCTTGCCCGTGAAATAACACCCAAATTATCGGCACACCGCGACAACATCAATCTGAACAAAGAGTTGTTTACCCGTGTAAAAGCCATTTACGAAAAACGCAGTGAGCTCAATCTGAATGCCGAACAACTGCGTGTTGTAGAAAAATACTATCATGACTTTGAACGCAATGGCGCCAACCTTCCTGACGACAAACAAGCCGAATTGCGCAAGCTGAACAACGAACTTTCGATGATTGGGCTTAAGTTCAACGAAAACACCCTGGCCGAAACCAACAAAAACTTCAAACTGGTAGTCGATAACGAGGCCGATTTGAAAGGACTTCCGGCGGATGTTGTTGCTGCAGCTGCCGAGCTGGCAAAAAAAGACAGCATGGAGGGCAAATGGATTTTCACCCTTCAGAAACCAAGTATGCTACCCTTTCTGCAATACGCAGAAAATCGCGAATTGCGCGAAAAATTGTATAAAGGATATACCAGTCGCGGCAATAACAACAATGCCAACGACAACAAGGAAATTATTGGCAAAATTGTAACCCTGCGCGACCAGCGTGCCAAATTATTGGGTTACGCCAACCATGCGGCCTACATTGTTGATGTCAATATGGCCAAAACGCCTGAAAACATCAACGATTTCCTGATGAAACTATGGACACCCGCACTGGAACGTGCCAAAACAGAACGTGCCGATATGCAGGCCATGATCGACAAAGAGGGTGGAAAATTTAAGCTGGAAATGTGGGATTGGTGGTATTATGCCGAAAAAGTGCGCAAAGCCAAATACGACCTCGACGAAGCCCAGTTGAAACCTTACTTCAAGCTCGAAAACGTGATTGACGGAATGATTTATGTGGCCAACAAACTATACGGAGTTAAATTCATCAAACGCGCCGACATACCCGTTTACCACGAAGAGGCTATGGCCTACGAAGTTCAGGAAGCCGACGGCAAACACATCGGGATCTTTTACATGGATTTTCATCCCCGTGCCGGAAAAAACAACGGGGCATGGTGCACAAGCTACCGCAGGCCATCGTACAAAGACGGGCAACGGATTACACCGGTAGTTTCCATCGTTTGTAATTTCACCCGTCCCGCTGGCAACGTTCCCGCCCTGTTAAGCCTCGAAGAAGTAACGACTTTATTTCATGAATCCGGACATGCTTTCCATGCCTTATTCTCCGATGGCCCATACCGCCGTACTGCCGGAAATGTAGCCCGCGATTTTGTTGAATTGCCTTCGCAGATCATGGAGAACTGGGCCAAAGAACCCGAAGTACTGCGCGTTTATGCCAAACATTACGATACCGGAGCAGTAATTCCGGAAGAATTGATTGCCAAAATAACGAAAAGCGCCCAGTTCAACCAGGGATTTGAAACCGTTGAATACCTGGCCGCTTCGTTGCTCGATATGGACTGGCACACCAAAACATTTACAGGCGATGTGGAAGCTTTCGAAAAAGCCTCCATGGATAAAATCGGGTTAATTGACGAGATTGTTCCACGCTACCGCAGCACTTATTTTTCGCATATTTTCTCCGGAGGTTATTCGGCCGGATACTATGTCTATATCTGGGCTGCCGTACTCGATGCCGATGCGTTCGATGCCTTTAAGCAAAGCGGCGATCTTTTTAACCCGGAATATGCAGCCAAATTCCGAACCTTGCTAACCCAATGCGGATCAGACGAAGGAATGGTGATTTATAAAAATTTCCGTGGACAGGAACCATCTATCGAGCCACTATTGAAAAAAAGAGGATTGAAATAAATACATTTTAGAGGTTTCGCCCACAGGTGAAACCTCTTCTAAAAGCAAATTATCGAACAAAAACGACTTTAAACCCTTATAAAATGATAAAAATCGGAACAACAGTTATTGCCCTTGCCCTGCTATTGAGTTCGTGCAATCCAAAAAAAGAAGTAAAAAGAGACATGAATAATCCATTCTTTACCGAATTTAAAACCCCCTTTCAGGTTCCGCCTTTCAACGAAATTAAGCTGGAGCACTACCTGCCCGCCATTGATGCCGGAATTGCCGACCAACTTGACGAAATAAAAGCCATTACCGACAATAAAGAGGAACCAACTTTTGAAAATACCATTCAGGCTTTCGATCAGTCGGGCATTCTGGTTGGCCGCACCGCACTGACCTTCTTCAACCTGAACTCGGCCAATACCAACGAACAAATGCAGGCTCTGGCCCGTGAAATCACACCCAAGATTTCGGCTCACCGCGACAACATTGCCCTGAACAAAGAACTGTTTAAACGGGTAAAATCGGTTTATGACCGACGTCAGGAGCTAAACCTCAATCCCGATCAGTTACGGGTAGTTGAAAAATATTACCTTGATTTTGAACGCAGCGGCGCCAATTTGCCCGACGACAAACAAGCAGAACTCCGCAAATTGAACGACGAATTGTCGATGCTCGAACTCCAGTTTGGCGAAAACAACCTGGCCGAAACCAATAAGAACTTCAAGCTTGTTGTTGACAGTGAAGCTGATTTAAAAGGTCTGCCTGCAGAAGTAATTGCAGCCGCAGCCGATCAGGCCAAACAAGACAGCATGGAAGGAAAATGGGTTTTCACATTGCAAAAACCAAGCATGATCCCCTTCCTTCAGTTTGCCGAAAACCGCGACCTGCGCGAAAAACTGTACAAAGGGTATCTGAACCGGGGCAATAACGGAAATGCCAACGACAACAAAGAAATCATCGGGAAACTGGTTAAACTGCGCGACCAGAAAGCCAAACTTTTGGGTTTCAGCAATTTTGCCGCCTACGCTGTGGATGTAAACATGGCTAAAACTCCGGAAAACATCAACGAATTCCTGATGAAACTCTGGGCACCAGCGCTGGAAAGAGCAAAAACAGAACGCGACGACATGCAGGCCATGATTGGTAAAGAAGGCGGAAAATTTAAACTCGAATCGTGGGACTGGTGGTACTATGCCGAAAAAGTGCGCAAGGCCAAATACGACCTGGACGAAGCTCAGATTAAACCCTATTTCAAACTGGATAACGTGATTGAAGGTTTATTCTATACCGCCAACAAACTCTATGGAATAAAATTTATTAAACGTACCGACATTCCGGTTTACAACGAAGAAGTAACCGCTTACGAAGTTCAGGAAGCTGATGGCAAACACATTGGGGTTTTGTACATGGATTATCACCCGCGCGACAGCAAAAGCAACGGCGCCTGGTGTACCACTTTCCGCGACCAGATGTACAATAACGATGGCCAAATGGTTACACCGGTGGTATCGGTGGTTTGCAACTTTACACGCCCATCAGGCGATACTCCCGCGTTGCTCAGTTTCGAAGAGGTAACCACGCTGTTTCACGAAGCCGGGCACGCCCTTCATGCCTTATTTACCGATGGCCCGTACCGCCGCATTGCCGGGGTTGTTCCGCAGGATTTTGTTGAACTTCCTTCGCAAATTATGGAAAACTGGGCGAAAGAACCCGAAGTAATGCGCATGTACGCCAAACATTACCAAACCGGAGAGGTGATTCCTGAAATGCTGATCGACAAACTGGAAAAAAGCGCCCAGTTTAACCAAGGTTTCGAAACGGTGGAATACCTGGCCGCTTCGTTGCTCGATATGGACTGGCACATCACCGATTTTACCGGCGATGTGGAAGCCTTTGAAAAAGCTTCGATGGATAAAATCGGGCTGATCAGTGAAATTGCGCCACGCTACCGCAGCACGTATTTCTCGCATATTTTCGCCGGAGGATATTCGGCCGGATACTACGTGTATATCTGGGCTGCCGTGCTCGATGCCGATGCGTTCGATGCTTTCAAACAAAGCGGTAATCTTTTTAATCCGGAATATGCGGCCAAGTTCCGCACCCTGCTGACCAAATCCGGATCAGACGAAGGAATGGTGATTTATAAAAACTTCCGTGGACAGGAGCCATCTATCGAACCCCTGCTCGTTCGTCGCGGGCTCAAATAAACTGAACATTAGAAGTCAATTTTCAGCTCCTGAAAAAAGACCTGTTTCGTACTGCGGAACAGGTCTTTTTTTTGTTATTCATTTTATATTGAGGAATATAGTCAGTTCGAAAAAAAAGTTGTAACTTTTATACAATTAATTGTATATTTGAATAAAAGATAAAATTGTCTTTTATTCAAATCTCCTATTTCACAACTCTTTCTTCACTTAAACTACAATTCTTATGGCTGATTTTACTAAAGCATTCCAGTTGATGATAGCCCATGAAGGTGGCTATGTCAACGATCCGGATGATCCGGGAGGCGAAACGTACAAAGGAGTAGCCCGAAAAATTCACAGCAAATGGGATGGCTGGCAAAATGTTGATATGCGAAAACGCGAACCTGGTTTTCCGGCCAATCTCGACAAAGATGCTCAGCTTCAGGAAGCCATTACCGATTTCTACCGGATTACCTTTTGGGATAAAATTAAAGGCGATGAGATCCAGAACCAGGAAATAGCCGAATCAATCTTCGATTTTGGCGTAAATGCCGGAGTGGCCACCAGTGCCACGCTCGCCCAATTGGTTATTAAAGCTAAAACGGATGGCGTAATTGGCCCGCAATCCGTTGCATCAATCAACGCATTTGACCCCGAGCACTTTCTTGCGGCATTTACAGTTGCCAAAATTGCCCGTTATGTAAGTATTGTAAAGAAAAGGCCAACCAGCCGAAAATACTTCTACGGCTGGGTATTACGCGCTTTAGGCGAAAATTAACGACTAGACCGTCATTGCGACCATAGGGAAGCAATCTGCCGTTAACAACAGATTGCTTCGTGCCTCGCAATGACGCATAAATAGTATATAATTAAATCAAAACATTATGGGATTTCTACAAGATCTATTTTCAGGAGGAGCCAATACGCTTGTCGATTCGGTAGGCAAAGTGCTCGATAACGTGGTTACAACGAAAGAAGAGAAAATGCAGCTCGAAAATGAAATCCGTAAATCGGAAATGCAGTTTCAGCTTGATCTGAAAAAACTTTCACTCGAAGAGCAGCAATTAATTATTGGCGACATCAGCAGCGCCCGCAACCGTGAAATTCAGGTACAAACCAGCGAACATGCCACCAAGCTGGCTAAAAATGTCTCGCCAATTCTGGCCTTTGCCACCACTTTTCTGACGATGCTGTTTTTCTATATCCTGGTTTTTAAACCAAACAGTATTTCGGAAGACAGTAAAGAAATAGTCCTTTACATTCTTGGAGTGCTTAGCGCCATACTTACTCAAATTTACAGTTACTACTTCGGATCATCGGCTGGTAGCGCTGCCAAATCACAAACTCTTGCCGCTTTAAAAGAAAAATAAAGCTGGCATTTGAAATAGTAAAAGCCCGTTCCTAAATCAGAAACGGGCTTTGTTGGTTTCAGGAGAAACGCTGATTTTATTTCGGAATTATCGGTTTATAGGTTATGAATAGCCCCGACCTTTAGGTCTGGGGAAAATGAGAAACAGACCAATCCCGGCTTTAGCCTAAATACGGATTATTCATCTTTCAACGGCATAAATGACGTTGCTATTCAAATCAACCATATATCCGATAATTCCATTTTATTTTACCAGATCAGCGTTTTCGAATCATCGTTTAACCAGTCGTCTTTGGGCGAAGGCAGTGAAAAGAAAACAGTGGTTCCCACGTCAGGTGTACTTTCTATCCGGATTTTGCCACCGCTTTTCTCAACAAAATCTTTACATAGTTTTAATCCCAGGCCATTGCCCGTTTCATCATTTAGCCCTACAGAGGTATAAAAAGTATGCGGATCCAGAATTTTACCTACCACATCGGGAGTCATACCTTTGCCGGTATCCGACACTGAGACGTTAACGAATCCCGGCTCCAGCGATGACGAAAATCGGATCGTTCCTCCGTGCGGAGTGAATTTAATGGCATTCGAGAACAGGTTCCTGATTACCGTTTTAATCAAATTCAAATCAGCAACCACCACATGATCCGGATCGATGTTTACTTCCAATGCAATATTTTTATTGTTTACTCCGGCCTGATACAAATTAAGCATACTCACAACGGCTTCTTTCAACTTGATGTTTTCAGGAATATTCGACAGGTTTCCGCTTTCGCTGGTAGCCCATGCCAACAGATTTTCGAGCAAGATAAACACCTCATCAGTAGTGCGTAACAAATCAGAAATCGTTTTTTTATACTGGTCGCCCTTATTGGGATCAATAATGCCTCTCGACATGTATTCAAGCACCATTTTTACATTGCCGATAGGGCTGCGCAAATCGTGTCCAATGATGGAAAACATCCGGTCTTTCACCTTATTCAGGTCCATCAGCGTACGGGTCGTTTCAACCAATTGGTCGCGGGTTAGTTTGAGCTCAAAATGCGTTTTGATACGCAGCATAATTTCTTCGCGGCGAAAAGGCTTGGTGATGTAATCGGCCCCACCGGACTCGAAACCATTGATAATGAATTCAATTTCGTCGGCAGCGGTAATGAAAATAACCGGAATATCCTTGAAATACTCTTCTTTCTTTAAAATGCGGCATACCTCAAACCCGCTCAGGTCGGGCATTACCACATCCAGTAAAATCATATCGGGTTTAAGGCTACGGGCCATTTCAATGGCTTTTTCCCCACAATCGGCATAGTGCACCCGATAATTCTGGTACTTAAACATACTTCGCATCACCATCAAATTCATCTGATTATCATCTACCGCAAGTATCTGAAGTCCATCCGTTCCCTGATCACTCATTTTATAATTTTTAATCCCGAAAACCTCACGAAATAAGGAAATCGAATCTGTATTTAATCTGTTTACCTCCGCAAAGGAAACGAAAAAAAACGATAACGCGTGTTATTGAAAAAGTGCAAAACATAGATTTCCGGTTACACAAGTTGGTGAAAACTAACAGGTACAGGCAGTTGCACAAATTAAAATCAGGCGGGGTTAGGGGGTCATGTACGGTCACGACATGTCGTGACCGTACTTAATTGAATCCCTGATATCAAACATATTCTCACCATTAAAAATTTACAAAAAAACCATACAAATTAGATATAAAACTTTGCTTCAAACAGGTGGCGGGGTTGGTAGTTTGTTGGTCACGATGTATCGTGACCATACTTCATCCCCGGCAACCGCAATGTTCCGGATTCAGACGGCCTCCGTAAGGTTACGACATGTCGTGACCATGCTTAATTGAATCCCTGGCACCAAACATGTTCTCATCACGAAAAATTTGCAAGAAAACCATACAAATTTGAATATAAAGCTTTGCTTCAAACAGGTGGCGGGGTTGGGGGGTTGTGGTCACGATGGATCGTGACCATACTTCATCTACGGCAACCGCAGTGTTCCGGATTCCGATCACCTCCGTACGGTCACGACATGTCGTGATCGTGCTATTAGTTCTTGTTCACCATTCCTGATCCCGATATTTTTTCCACCATTTCTCTGGATTTTGTCGAATATAGGTTTGTGCTGCTATCAGCGATTTTTGATCATTAATAATCCTATCATAGAAACGGGAGTGCCATGAAAACAAACCTCCATATTTATTTAGATTTGCCCAGCGACTGACTGAAGATTTATATTGACCGATAATTACAGCTAAAGAGCCCTTAGGTAAAGGTCCAAATTGATTGACTCGGGTTGGTTCATCGGTAGCAGAGTTTCGTGATCCAATCGCATTCTCAGTGGCGGAATCGGTAAATATAAGTTCATCGGTCACGATGTATCGTGACCCTACATCGATATCTATAAAAGAAGGGAATGGCTGTAACTTATTGTGTTCCTGCATATCATTAACATGAATAATTCCATGCAGATGATTGGGCATAATGATAAACTCATCCAGGTGCACATGACTAAAATGTTCAGGAATTTCAATCCAGAATTTTTGTGCTGTTTTACCAAGTTCGGTGAGTTGAATTTCAGTTGGAGAGATAGCTTTTCCAAACAAGCACTGACCCAGCTTAATATTTATTGTAATAAAATAGCTTGCCGATTTACTGTAATCGTGATTGACTTGTCTTATATTTTTTCGGTTATGAAAATCCATACATTCAAAAATTCAACTTTAAAGTTAAACATTATCCGATATATTCATCTGCCGCAATATGCTTTCATGATCACAATCCCTACGGTCACGACATGTCGTGACCATGCTTAATTGAATCCCTAGCACCAAACATGTTCTCACCATGAAAAATTTGCAAGGAAACCATACAAATTAGACATAAAGCTTTGCTTCAAGCTGGTGGATGGGTTAGTGGCTTGTTGGTCACGATGTATCGTGACCATACTTCATCTACGGCAACCGCAGCGTTGCTAATCCAGATCGCCTCCGTACGGTCACGACATGTCGTGACCATGCTTAAATTGAATCCCTGACGCCAAACATGCTCTCACCATTAAAAATTTGCAAGGAAACCACACAAATTAGATATAAAGCTTTGCTTCAAACAGGTGGCGGGGGTAGTGGTTTATTGGTCAAGTTGTATCGTGACCATGCTTCATCTACGGCAACCGCAGTGTTGCTAATCCAGATCGCCTCCGTACGGTCACGACATTTCGAGGACATGCGTAAATTGAATACATGGAGCAAATCATGCTGTACCAATTAAAAATTTGCAAGTAAACAACACAAATAA
>JAIBEY010000052.1 GCA_019459525.1 Prolixibacteraceae bacterium | reverse complement strand
AAATCGGTAAGCAAAAAATATTCTAATATCCCTTGGGGTAAAATCAAATCCAAAAAATTCTTGTCTGCTGCTGATCCCATTCGTTTTTTCCTTCAAAGAAAAAAACTTTTATCCTCCTCCACAACATTCCCGATTGATCCTTTTTTATGCCCAAAAGTTAAATGTTAACATGGAGTTATGTGTTTGATAATCTGCGATTAGGTTCATTTTTACTTATTGCGAATCATTTTTTTTTGTACCAGCCCCATGCCATAAATAGTAAAATCATTCCTGACCACATGGAGCTAATCTTACCAATCCAATCGCCATGTTTGGAGTAGAATGTCAGTGTAGTGTTTAGGTGTATTGATGCTTGTAGTGTCGACGACGTATTTAGGCTTGTTTTTTTTAGTACATCACCCCGCTGATTAATAAAACCCGAAACGCCCGTATTGGCACTACGGGCAACGCTTCTGCGGGTTTCAATAGCACGAATTCTGGAATAGCTAAAATGCTGCCAGCTCCCGGGTGAAGCTTTCCACCAACCATCATTGGTAATTACAATCAGCATGGATGCTCCAAGTTTTACAAGTTTACCGCAATGCTCCCCAAAGGCTGATTCAAAACAAATTACCGGGCCAACCTGAACACTTTCATTAACTGTAAAAACCGTTGGTTGTTCTGCCGCGCCCAGGCTTCCGCTTACTCCACCAATCTGAAGCAGGTGTTTGCTCAGAAAAGATAAATATTTCTGAAAGGGCATCATCTCCACTCCGCTAACCAATATGCTTTTATGGCAGTACTGTATTGCTGAGGTTTGATTGATTAAAAGTGCAGAATTATAAACGTCGAAATAATAATTCCCATCACCGGATTTTCTGGCTGTTGATGAAAGCGGTTCATCGTTCCTGAATCTGCGTTTCGTCATTGCTCCTGCAACCATGCTGACACCAGGATTTTTGCTGAAAATTTGGGAGAAAGACGGTATGGCCGGATGTTGATTGGATAGGGAATCTTCCCACATTTCAGGCAAAGCTGTTTCCGGAGCAACAAAAATAGCTGTGGAATCGAAGCCAACTGATCTGGTCAGCGAAATGAGTTTTTCAACCTGTTCTTCCGGGCTTATTCCTGAAAATTTTTCGGTATAAGGATCAATGTTGGGCTGCAAAACAACTACGTTTAGGGCAGATCCGGATTCTTTGTAATTGGAATATCTGGAAATTGACCAATAAATCGGAAGCAAAAGAATGAAAATGATGCAAATTGCAAGCTTCGCAGATTGTATAATTGTTTTGCATGAAAGGCTTCGGATCAATAAAAAAATAAAAATATTTGAGACTAAAATCCAAAGCGATCCACCCAAAACTCCTGAGAATTCGTACCATTGAATGATTTTTACCCAGTTTGCCAGTCCGTTGCCCAACGATAGCCAAGGCCATGGCATGTCCCAATGGTGATGTAAATATTCAAACGTAAGCCAGAATGCGGGTAACGAAAAAAGTGAAGAGATAGCTCCAACCTGCATGCGAACCAGATGTCTTAACCACCACACAGATGTCATCAAAAGGGAATTAAGTATGGCAATCAGAAACATTCCTCCCCAGGAAACATATCCAATCCACCAGGTTGAGCATAAATTCCACGTAAGAAAAGCTGGGAATGCAAGAAGAAATAAATGGTATAAATTCCTTTCGTTTTTTCGCTGTATTACCTGTTCTTCGGCCAGCAATAAAGGGACAAAAGCAATAAGCAGTATCCATCCCATGAACGAAAATAGCCAGGGAAGACACAATAATAGTCCAGAAGTAATCGAAAGGAAAAAGAGTTGTTTCCTTGTCATGAAAAGTTTATTGACACAAATTTAGCTAAGCATTATCAACGATTAACGGATTTTTTAACTTGCCAGTGCGATCGAACACAAATTCAATTTTCCCGATAGCCAATGCAGCCCAACCAGCCTGATTGATAAGAACAGGGTTTCCTGAAGCATTTTTCAATACGGTAGGTTTTTCCAGAAAAGAATGCGTATGTCCACCCACAATTAAGTCGGTATATTTAGTATGGGGCGCCAGTGTTACATCAGATATTTTGCTGTGTTCGTACGAATAACCTAAATGAGAAAGGCATATAACCAAATCGCAGGCATGGTCTTTTTTTAACAACTGTTCCATTTCAAGTGCCGTTTCCAATGGATCCCGATATACCGTGTTGCCATAATTCAGTTTCCCAACCAGGCCATCCAACTCAATCCCTAGCCCGTAAATGCCTATTTTCAACCCATCTTTCTTTATGATGTGGTAGCGCTTAATGTGTCCGGATAAAACCGTGTCAGCGAAATCGTAGTTGCTCGATATGTGCGGAAAGTTTGCAAATTTTAATGCGGCCAGAATGTCGTTGAGACCGTTATCAAATTCGTGGTTTCCGATGGTTCCGGCATCGTAACCCATCTTGCTCATAACTTTTACAATCAGTTCGCCTTTGAAATAATTAAAATATGGAGTTCCCTGAAACATGTCACCACCATCGAGCAATAACAGGTTCGGATTTTCTTTGCGGGCTTCATTTACCATGGAGGCAATACGAACCAATCCGCCCTTTCCTGGGTATTCCGCATGGTCTTCAGGAAATGGGTCGAGGTGGCAATGCATGTCATTGGTGTGCATAATGGTAAGCTTTACTAATTCACCCGAGGCAAACAATTCTTTCGGGAAAAGTCCTAACGATAATGCTCCGCCACTCATCGCGGCTTGCTTTAAAAAAGTGCGTCTATTGCTCATTGTAAATCCTCCCATCCACTTTTATTTCAATTATTCCATCCGCTTTGTAACGGTTTCCAATAGCCTGAATCAGAATATCCCTGATTTTTATTTTGGTATCTATTCTTTCTACAGGATTCAAAAGCATATTCATCTGGTCGCCACCGTTGGCAATGTAATCGTTGGTTACCAACCAATACATGGCGTTGGGAGCGACATCTTTTCCGCCAATTTTCAACGTTCCCGGTTTTTCATTCCTGATTCCCATTTTAAATCCTGAAACACCTTCCCCTCCCCGGGCAGCGATTCGTTCAGCCATTTTAAAAAAGGATTTGCCTGAGATTTTGATCAACACGATCTCATTTTCAAAAGGCATTAGTTCAAAAATATTTCCTACAGTTATTTCACCCTTTGGAATCGATGCCCGCAAGCCTCCATAATTCACATACGAGGCGTCGGGTTTGATCGTCGGGTTTAGTTTCGTACAATAATCAATTCCGGATTCAAGCAAAATATCGGCAACCAGATTGGTGAGATTGCTCTCGGGTTTACCTTTAACTAATGATGTTGCGGTGTAGCCAACCAATTTCGACATGTCCGTTTCGATGCTGTCGCGAAATGGTTTTACAACCGATTGCACCAACGAATCGACAGAGGCCGTTTGACTGTCAACCTGAATATTTTTTGTATTAATCTGACTTACTGTCAAATGGTGGGTGCATGAAAATAATATAAAAATTAATGAAAGGCTTATGAATAAACGAGGCATTGAAGTATATTTAAAAATAAAATTCTTTAGTATTTCGTGAAACAACATGCATAAAGATAAAAACAAAATGTATTAATATTCGTTTGTTAAAAAATACTTTTTTTGATGAAGTCCTGTTTTATATCAGACAACATACCACCTGTTTGCCGAAAATTTACCTGTGTTACTGTTTTGCTTTTTATTTGTCTGCAGCTATCGGCTCAGGATTATACAACGATAAAGGCAAAAAATGGAGATGGAATTTACTCCGTCCTGAAACAAAATGGTTATGCTCCCAACGAATATCTGAATGAATTCGTTGAGCTGAACCAGTCAAAACTGGGTAAAAACAATGCGTTGATAATTGGTCGTCAATACCGGTTGCCGTTGAAGAAAGATTCCGTTGCTACCGTGGTAAATTCAAAAGTCCTGCCTGAGGTTTCAAGTAGAAAGGTTGGGAAAAAAGTAGCATACGAGGTTTTTGGACCGAAGTATCGTGAAATTACAGAAAAAAGCAAAGAGCTTTCGGGCGCTGTATATTACCTGGCAAGCGGACATGGCGGACCGGATCCCGGAGCAATTGGAATTTTGGAGGGTCATCAGTTGTGCGAAGATGAGTATGCATACGATGTGACCCTTCGGCTGGCCCGGAATCTGATAGAACGGGGAGCAACCGTATATATGATTATTCGTGATCCCAATGACGGTATTCGTGATGAGCCATTTCTGAAACCAGACAGAGACGAAGTTTGCTATCCGAACAGTGTGATTCCGCTGAGTCAATTGGCACGGTTAAGACAGAGCACCAATGCTGTGAATAATTTACACGTCAGGAACAAAGGGAAATTTGAGCGGCATGTAGTCATTCACGTTGATTCGAGAAGCAAAAAGGAAAATATTGATGTGTTTTTCTATTACGACCACGGAAGCAATACCGGAAAACGGCTTGCCAATACGCTGATGAAAACGTTCATGCAAAAGTATGCCATACACCAACCCAATCGGGGATACGAAGGAAGTGTTTCTGAACGAAACCTGTATGTGATTAAAAACGCGGTTGTCCCTTCCGTTTTTATCGAGTTGGGGAATATTAATCACACCCGCGATCAGAAACGATTTATTATTTCAGATAACCGGCAGGCTGTATCGAACTGGCTGCGCGATGGATTAATCGAGGATTATAAAAAGAGCGTCAAATGAGCACAGTCATACCTGAAGGTAAAATGCTTATCCAGTTTGATGGGATGTGCATCCTTTGCAGCGGCACCGTACGATTTATTCTGAAGGCCGACCGAAAGCAAAAGTTCCTTTTTCAAACACTTCAGCCAACCGTATCGGATCAGTTGTTCGATACGGTTATTGTAAACGATGGACAAAAAACGTACTGCTATTTTGATGCGGTACTCAAGATCGGATACGAATTGGGTGGAATTTACCGGTTAATCGCTGTTTTTAAAATACTCCCAGCCAGGTGGAGGAAAAACCTGTATTTGTGGGTGGCAAAAAATCGTTACCGATTTTTTGGATTGCGTAAGTCCTGTTATTTGCCTGAAGAAAGAGAACGTGAAAGATTTATCTGAAATCGAATTCGTCGTTCTCGAATTGAATGTACCGGGCCGATAAATGACCGATCAACTGCCCAAATCCCTGTACCGTTTTCTGTGTTGATTCAGAAATTTCTGCTTTTTTTAATTTCAATGTCATCAGTCCATATAAAGCATTCAAACAAGCTTCAATTTCATTTTGGGCAGAGTTGCCCGAGCGCTGCATCAGTTCAGCAATGGCTCCGCTGTTGACTCGGTACAAGTGTAAATATTCCTGATCGTTCTGTTGTTCAAGCATTTTGAGATGAAATTCATTCAAATCGTTCAGGTTGTTGGTAATAGCCAGCAGGTGGCCTTTTTCCCGAATGTTTTCCTTGTTCATCGCTGAAGCCAGACTTAAGTACCAATCGGTTATTTCTTTTTCGGTATTTTTATTTGCCTGAAACCGGGCTACCAGTTGCTGTCCGATAATTTCCGGATCGAATGAACAGGCACGCAGCAAATCCTCTATCTGCCACATGTACAAAATATATTCAGCAATATTTGTTTTCCGTTTTTCGTGTGCTACCAGCATGGTGTTGAAGGCTTAAATCAAACATTAAAAAAATCATCCAGGTCGCGGCGTTCTTTTTTTGTGGGCCTGCCGGTTCCACGTTCACGATTATAAATGCTCATGTTTTTCTGAACCTCCAAAATCTCCAGTTCCGAGGCAGGTGTTGTTTCAACCATAAATTCAGGAACCAGTTTGGCCGACATCCGATTTTCAGTCAGGGCAATCACTTTGTAGCTCCGTGTAATGGGAGGGCGTCGAAGTTGGATGGTTTCGCCTTCTTTTATCTCGCGCGAAGGTTTTACGTTCATCCCATTGATCGTAACTTTTCCTTTTCTACATTCTTCGGATGCCAGGCTGCGCGTTTTGTACAGACGCACAGCAAAAAGCCATTTGTCAATGCGAATCCCTTCTGCCATTTTTGTTTATTTCCGTTTGTTAAAAAAGGTCATGGTTTGGCTTACGCCAATGGTGCCGAAGCTTTTGATGATTTCGATGGACGTATCAATCAGTGCCGGAAGTTCAAGTTTTTCCTGTTTATCCCATTCGCCCAACACATAATCAACTTGTTGGCCTTGCCTGAAATTATCGCCAATTCCAAACCGAAGACGGGCATAATCCTGGCTGCCGATTACCTGAGTAATGTTTTTCAGTCCATTATGACCGGCATCGCTTCCTTTGGCACGAAGTCGTAGCGAACCCAGTGGAAGCGACAGATCATCAACGACTACCAAAAGATTTTCGATGGCAATACTTTCTTTCTGCATCCAGTAATTTACAGCCTTTCCACTCAAATTCATGTATGTGGAAGGTTTCAGCAAAATAAACGTACGGCTTTTAAATTTATATTCGGTAACCCAACCGTGACGTTCATCGCTAAAAACAATATTGGACGCATCTGCAAGAGCGTCCAATATTTTAAATCCTATATTATGCCGGGTATTTTCGTATTCTTTCCCCGGATTTCCTAATCCTGCAATCAGGTATTTCAAAATAGTGCTTTTAAGAATTAACCTTTACCACCAGCTTTAGCAGCTTTAGCAGCTCTGGTAATCATGATAGTTACCACTGGTACCGCTTTTGCATTCAAAAATTCGAGATTTTCTCTAACTAAAGAACCTACTTTGTAACTCTGACCCAAATCCAAATCATCAACATTAATGGTGATGGCATCCGGAAGATGTTTTACCATTGCTTTAACTTTCAAGGTACGAAGGTTCAGTTTTAATTTACCCCCTTTACGGATACCTTTTGCAAATCCTTCCGTTTTTACAGGGATTTCAACTTTTACCATTTTGTCATCAGAAGTACGCAGGAAGTCAACGTGCATCAGTTGTTCTTCAACCGGGTGAAATTGTGCATCCTGAATAATCGACTGGTAAACAGTACCGTCGATGTCTAAATCAACCAGGTAAACGTTTGGTGTGTAAATCAGCGATTTAAATTCTTTTTCAGGAGCATAAAAATGGATGGGTTCCTCGCCACCGTACAATACTCCGGGAACTAATGCTTCTTTACGAAGTCTTTTGGCCTCTTTTTTACCTACGACTTCTCTTTTAGTGCCTTTAATCGAAATTGATTTCATCTTACTTTTTTTGTTTAAAATTATGGTACTCAGTCCTCCCTTTACGTTGAAAGGGCAAACAGCATGCATAACATGTGCTTATGGAAAAAGCGGTGCAAATATATACAATTAGCCGTAATACATCGAACTAATTGACTGATTTTTATAAACTCTTTCAATTGCCTCGCCTAAAGCCTTTGCAATCGGGATATATTTAATCTTTGATGATTCTTGTTTTCCGGGAATGGAGTCGGTAAAATAGACTTCGGTTAATGCTGAATTTTCGATTCTTTCGTAAGCCGGGCCTGATAATACGCCATGTGCAGCAAAGGCACGAACGCTATGGGCGCCTTTGTCCATCATCAGGTCGGCAGCTTTGGCAATTGTACCGGCGGTATCAATTAAGTCGTCAACAATAATCACATCTTTGCCTTTCACATCACCAATTAAAGTCATGCTGTCAACAACATTTGCTTTTGCGCGCGACTTGTGGCAAATAACCATGTCGGTTCCAAGCATTTTGGCGTAGGTATTGGCCCGTTTGGTACCGCCCACATCGGGCGATGCAACAACCAGGTTCTCTAATCCCATTTGACCAATGAATGGAATAAAAAGTGATGATGCATACAAATGGTCAACCGGCACATTAAAGAAACCCTGAATCTGATCGGCATGGAGATCCATGGTGATGATACGATCGGCTCCGGCAGTTGAAAGCAAATCGGCTATCAGCTTGGCACCAATTGAAACACGTGGTTTATCTTTCCGGTCTTGCCGGGCATAACCAAAGTAGGGGATAACTGCAATGGTCTTATAGGCTGACGCACGTTTTGCAGCGTCAATCATGAGTAATAATTCCATCAGGTTATCAGCCGGTGGGGGAGTTGACTGGATAATAAATACATGCGAACCGCGGATTGTTTCTTCGTAGCAAGGTTCAAACTCGCCATCCGAGAAAATCGGACAGGAAGTTTTTCCTATTTCAACCCCCAAACCATCGCAAATCCGTTTGGTTAAATCCACACTTTTTGTACACGGAAAAATCTTGAGAGGAGCTTTTCTTGACATTTCTTCCTTTTTAAAATTTGTGTTTCTGGAATGCGGGCAAAGGTATAAAAAACTTACTCATATCCCCTTGTATTTACGGTATAAGTTAACATTTACCGGAAATAAAAGTAAATTTTATTTTTATTTAAGTGTTTGGTAATGAATGTTTTTATTGTGAATTATTAATGTTTTGGATGTACGAAATAATCTCTTCGCGCCCAGTGTTGTCGTGCGATGAACTAACCAGCATTGGAGGTAATTCTTCCCATAACTTTTTAAGTTCCTGCGAGTAAGCAGCTACATTTTTAGCCGCTGTCACTTTTCCTAATTTATCTGCTTTGGTAAAAATAATAGCGAACGGAATGTTGTTTTCGCCCAGCCAGGTTATAAATTCCACATCAATCTTTTGTGGTGCATGCCGGATATCTATCAGCACAAACAAGCAGTATAGATTTTCACGTTCAAGGATGTACCGGCTGATTAACTTCTGGAACTTTTCCTTTACCGAAATTGCAATTTTGGCGTATCCGTAACCGGGAAGATCGACCAGATACCAACTTTCATCAACAATAAAATGATTAATGAGTTGAGTTTTGCCAGGACGTACTGAAACTTTTGCCAGATTGTTTTGACCAACAAGCATATTGATGAGCGACGATTTGCCTACATTAGACCGCCCGATAAAAGCATATTCAGGCTTATCCGGTGCAGGACACTTTCGGACATCGGTATTACTGATTAAAAATCTGGCTTGTTTGATCATTCAATATTGCTGCGTTAAATTTTAAGAAATGGCCTTCTGTTGTTACTCTGTAGTCAAATGTTGTAGGTTAATTGCTGGTGCAAATTTAACGACAACCAATAACCAGGTTAACCAATATAAACTTCGAGTAATTTTACCGTAGCCGATAAGGGTTTAAGCTGTACATTTTCGATAGAAGCCGGTATCAGTATCGTTTCACCTTTCTGTACCGTTTCTGAACCAGATTCTGTTTCGATTTGCAATTCACCATCCAAACAAATATAAATAACAAACGAATCGAGTTTGTTGTAATCTTTTTCGACAATGGTATTGAGATCTAATACGTTGGTTGTAAAATATTTACATTTAGCCAATTCTACCGACTCGTTTAGTTTTGATTCGTAACGGGTTTTGTATTCCGGTGAAAGCGTATAATCGATAGCGTCTAATGCCAGTTCGGTGTGCAGTTCACGCGGATTGCCTTCGTTATCGCGGCGGTCGTAATCGTATATCCGGTAAGTTATATCTGAGGTTTGCTGAATTTCGGCCAGCAGGATTCCTTTCCCGATGGCATGTACTCTTCCGGCAGGAATAAAAAAGACATCACCAGCAGCAACTTCTTCAAAATTCAGGATGTCGGTCAGTTCGTTGTGTTCTAACTTAAAAAGGTATTTGTCCTGATCGACCTGCTGATTAAATCCGGACTGAAGTTTTGAGCCCTGATCAGCCTGCATCACATACCACATTTCTGTTTTGCCAAAGGCATTGTGGCGTTCTTTCGACATTTCGTCATCCGGGTGAACCTGGATAGACAAATCGTCGTTGGCATCGATGAATTTAATGAGTAGGGGAAACTCTATTCCATAGGTTTCAAAAATACCCTCACCAACCAAGTCGCCCATGTATATTTCGATCAGCTCTTCGAGCGTATTTCCGGCTAAAAAACCATTCGATACAACCGAAATGTTGCCTTCGACACCCGAAAGTTCCCAACTTTCGCCACAGTTTGGCAAATGGCCAAAATCTTTGTTCAAGATCGATTTTATTTTATTGCCACCCCATATTTTATCTTTGAAAATGGGTGTAAACTTCAGTGGATACAATCCTTCCATGCGTTAAGGAATAATTAAATTTAGAAATCGTTTTTTGAAACTCGGTAGCAGATTAAAATTCAAAATCTACTGCTGCACGTTCAACAGCGTGCTGTCCAATAAGTTCAGCAACTTTCACATGTTCCGGATGGATCCGGTAGGAATCAAGCTGTTCGATGGTCTCGAAATGAGAAATTAAACAAACATCGTATGATTTGGCAGCTAATTCGTAATTTACTCCAACCTCAATGTATTTCAGTTCGGTAATTTTATCTTTTAAGCTAAGCAAAGCATCCTCAATAGCGCCGATCACGTCTTGCTTTTCGCTTTCGGTGTCGTATTTTTTCAGTTTAAACAATACAATATGGTTAATCATAACGATATGGTTTTAACGTTTTCACTGCGAAGTTAACATTTTCTGACCTCTGTTCCACAACGTATAATTTTGCTTGCTGAAAAGCCATTCACTTCATTATCTTTGAAAAAAAACATTTTTATGCTTGTTATTGGAATTGCCGGTGGAACCGGATCGGGTAAAACAACTGTAGTTAAGAAGATTATCGAAAAGCTTCCGGCTGGCGAAGTTGCTGTAATTTCGCAAGATTCGTACTATAAAGACAATAGTCATTTACCGATGGACGAAAGACAGAAAATCAATTACGACCATCCGGCGTCTATCGAATTTGAACTGCTCGTTGAGCACATTATTAAACTGAAAGCCGGGCATCCAGTTCAGGAGCCTATCTATTCGTACCTCACTTGCACCCGTTCCGAAGAAACCCGGGAGATACAGCCTAAAGCGGTTGTTATTATTGAAGGGATTCTTGTTTTATCGCCGGCAATTCTCCGTGAGCAGATGGGTATAAAAGTATTTGTTGACTGCGATTCGGACCTGCGTTTATCTCGTGTGATTCAGCGGGATATTATTGAACGGGGAAGAAATGTGCAGATGGTTTTGGATCGTTATGAGAAAACCGTACGTCCAAGCCATATCCAGTTTATTGAGCCTACCAAACAATTTGCCGACATTATTGTGCCTCAGGGTGGTAACAATCTGGTTGCCATTAATATCCTAACCAATTACATCCAACAAAATCTCAAGTAAATGTTCGAATCACTCTCATCCGAAGATATTCTGTTCATCGATATTGAAACTGCGCCTCAAAAGCCCGAATTTGCTGAGCTGTCGGAGCATTTCCAGCAGTTGTGGGATAAAAAATCAATCCATTTCAGGGATGAAAACCAACTTGCCTCTGATGTATATGAACGGGCAGGAATCTATGCTGAATTTGGCCGGATTATTTGTATTTCGGCAGGTGTTATTATCCAGAAAAACGGTGAACGATGGTATCGGGTAAAATCATTTTATGATGATGATGAGAAAAAATTACTGCTCTCGTTTAACGATATGCTCGAAAAATTCACCTCACATTCCGGCAAAAAACTTTGCGCCCATAACGGACAGGAATTTGACTATCCGTACATTGCGCGCCGCACTTTGATTAACGGGCTCAGGATACCCAAAATTCTGGATGTGGCCGGGGCAAAACCTTGGGAAGTTAAAGATCGGCTGCTCGACACGCTGCAAATGTGGAAATTCGGCGACTATAAAAATTATACTTCACTTGATTTGTTGTGCGCCGTATTCAATATTCCTACTCCCAAAGACGACATTGACGGAAGCCAGGTTGCGCGTGTATATTACCAGGATGGTGACCTGGACCGCATCATCAGGTATTGCGAAAAAGACACGCTTGCATTGGCCAACCTGATGTTGCGGTACAAAGGTGAAAATATCATACCTGTCGAAAATCTGCTTGTTGTATAAAACTGATGAAGAAATTCTGTCTCTTTCTGGGTACAATAGTTATTTCAATTGCTGCATTGGCACAAACTGAAGTTGACAGTTTATTAAATCTGACAGAAAAAGCCACCGAAAAACAGAAATCAGGTCTTTATCTGGAATTGTCATTTTTTACCAGGGAAGATACTGCCAAAAGCAATTCGTATTCCCGGATGGCTTATCAGCTCGCAGTGAAGCACAAGCAGCTTTTGGAACAGGCCAGATCATTTTACTATCTGGGAGAAACCGATTTCTATGCACGTGAGTATATTCATGCGATTCCTTCCTATGAGAAAGCAAAAACTCTTTTTGAACAGTTAAAGGATACTTTCTATCTGACCAATTGCTATAGCTCTGTCGGTCTTTGCTACCACAATATGGATCAGGGTGAGAAGGCTATTGAACAGTTTATTGAGGGGCTAAAGTTGTGTGACCGGAACCAGGAATATGCCGCCGAATTGTTGCACAATATTGGTAATGTGCATCATAAGATGGAAAATGAGAAGGAGGCCATTAGCTATTTCAAGAAGGCAAAAAATATAAACATACAGATAGGAGATTCGGTTAGTCTGGCCGTAACTTATAATGGCATCGGAAATTCATTTATCAGTTTAAATCAGGCTGATTCAGCAGTTTTGTATCTTCAAAAAGCGAATCAACTTTTCGGAAAATTAAACCAGTCAGGTTACCAGGCCATTGCACTCGCCAATCTCGGAACTATTTACACCGATTATCCTGATAGTTTAGAAAAAGCTTACTATGCTTTTAATCAGGCCTGGGCGAAGTTTCAGGAATTGGGATGGAATCAATACGAAGCTGAAATAAAGGAAGGATTGGGCGATATTTTAAGTCGGCAGGGTAAATACAAGGAAGCCATTGAATTTTACAATGAAAGCCTGAGGCTAACCGAGCATTTTGACCGGGGATTTGGGCTTAAAAAATCTACTTATCAGAAAATTGCAACCACCTACAGTTTGATTGGCGATTATAAATCGGCCCTGAAAAACCACATTCTTTTTGCTCAATATTCCGATAGCCTGAGCCAAAAAGAAAAGTACGAAAAGCTGGTTAGCATTGAAAAGCAGTATGAAACCGAAAAAAAGGAAAATGAAATTATTCGGTTGCATGCCAAACAGGAATTGCTGGATATACAACTAAGCAAAAACAAACAGCTCAAACAACTTGGATTTATTGCAGCCACCTTACTGCTCGTGTTGGTATTCTTTGTTCTTGTTAAATATTTCGAAAAACTAAAATCGAACGAGCTATTGGAAGAGAAAAACCAGATCATTGAGAAAAGCGAGCAGGAACTTCGATTATTAAATGCTGCTAAGAATAAATTTTTCTCCATCATTGCCCACGATCTGAAAAATCCGTTTCATAACGTTATGGGCTATTCGTATTTGCTTAGTAAGGATTACGACAAGTTTACCGAGGAGGAACGAAAACGGTTTGCCAAAGATATTAACCAATCAACAACAAATATCTTCAGATTATTGCAGAACCTCCTGGAATGGGCCAGATCGCAAACCGGCAGGTTAACATTTTTGCCTCTTGAAATAGAATTAAAAAAACTGCTTTCCGATTCTATAAATGTGCATTTTTCCATGGCCGAACAAAAAAATATTACGATCAGCCTGAAATACGATGAAGAATTGAAAGTATTTGCCGATCCGTTAATGATCGAAACTGTACTTCGGAATCTCATCAACAATGCTATAAAGTTTACTCCAGAGAATGGTGAAATTCTGGTTACGGCAAAACAAAATCAGAATGAGGTTGAGGTTTGCATCGCCGATAATGGTGTCGGTATTTCTGAAACAGACTGCCTTAATTTATTTCGTATCGACTCTAAAGTAAAACGAAAAGGAACCAACGACGAAGATGGCTCTGGGCTTGGGCTTATTCTTTGCAAGGAATTTGTGCATAAAAACAATGGTTCAATCTGGGTGAAAAGTGCTCCGGATCAGGGTAGTTCATTCTTTTTTACCATTCCGGTCCAGCCGATGACGTGATTGGCTGTTACACGAAAACAATTTCATATGTATGATTTAGGATGTTTGATTGGTCATCGGCATGCTGAGTTGGCTGTATGAATGTTTGGTTGTTGATAAACTGAATGTTATATGCTGTTTTTCTTTGCTGTAAAAGATAAATCGGGCTATTACAATCTCCGGAAAATAACTAATTTTCGCCCTCCGGAAAAACTAAACTAGATGAGGGCATTACTCGTTTTTATAGGTCTTGTATTTTCTTTAGCTGCTTTTGCACAGAATAAGGTAGATAGCTTGTTGAAACTTTGCGAAAAAGCAGACGATATTCAAAAGACAAGCCTGTATTTACAACTTTCCAGAATTACTATTCAGGATTCAGCGTTGAGTAACTTTTATAATAAAAAGGCTTATCGCCTGGCTGTAGCCAATGAACAGATGCCTGAACAGGCAAAGTCCGTTTATCAATCAGCTAAAATTCAGTTTACTGCCAGAGAGTTTACCGAAGCGATCAAACTCTACGAACAAGCGATACCTCTTTACCGGCAAATAAATGATACGACCTCGATGACTACTTGTTATAGTTACATCGGAATATCTAATTTTAATATATCGAAAAGCAAAGAGGCTATAGCCAGTTACATCGAAGGATTAAAGCTGAGCAAAAATGACCCGGATTATAGTGCTGAATTGCTGGCGAATATAGGGTTGGTACACGACGAAATGAATAATTCTGTTGAAGCGATCAATTATTATAAAAAGGCGTTGAAAATCAACAAATCCATTGGAGACTCGGGAAGTATGGCCATAAATTACGATTATCTCGGAATTTCTTATAACGGATTGAAAATGCCTGATTCAGCGGTGGTAAATTACCATAAAGCGCTCCATCTATTCAAAAAAATGAAAAAAAAGGATCGATATGCCGTTTCCTTGACTAATATCGCCAACGTTTTTCCCAATTATCCGGATAGTCTGGACAAAGCAATCACCTATTTCAATATGGCCTGGGCTCAATTTCAGGAGTTGGGATGGTTGCATTACGAGGCTGACATTCTTTTGGGTATTGCAAATGTTTTGGTTAAAAAAGGCAGGTATGACGAGGCTATTTCGTCCTTAAAAAAGAGTATCGAACTGGCTCACCGGTTTAATCGGGAATTATTGATGAAAAAACAAATCCATCTTGCCCTCTCAGAGGTTTATCAGACAAAAGGAGAATACAAAAAGGCATTGGATCACCACATTTTATTTACACAATACAACGACAGTTTGTTCGAGAAACAAAAGTACGAGCAAATTGCAAACCTCGAAAAGCAGTATGAAACCGAAAAAAAAGAAAATGAAATTATTCGGTTACATGCCAAACAGGAATTGACAGATATACAACTGAGCAAGAACAAACAGCTCAAACAGCTTGGATTTATAACAGCTACGTTGCTTCTTATTTTTGTGTTTTTTGTTTTGATGAAATATTTTGAAAAAATCAAATCCAATCAGTTGCTGGAAGAGAAAAATCAAATTATTGAAAAAAGTGAGCAGGAACTCCGAATATTAAATGCTGCTAAGAATAAATTTTTCTCGATCATTGCCCACGATCTTAAAAATCCGTTTCATAACGTCATGGGCTATTCGTATTTGCTTAGTAAGGATTACGATAAGTTTACCGAGGAGGAACGAAAACGGTTTGCTGTAGATATTAATCAATCTACAAATAGTATTTTCAGGCTATTGCAAAATCTGTTGGAATGGTCGAGGTCTCAAACCGGGCGGCTTAAGTTTACACCGCTTGAAGTTGAATTTAAAAGGGTTCTGGAAAGTTCGGTAAGTGTTTTGCACGCACTGGCCGAGCAGAAGAAGATCAAACTCATATACAGTTACAGGGAAGACATTAAAGTATTTGCCGATCCTGTAATGATTGAAACGGTGCTGCGAAATTTAATAAACAACGCCATTAAATTCACTCCTGAACATGGAACAATTGAGATTGCTGCTGTTTCACTTGGTGAAGAAGTTGAAATCAGTGTAAAAGATACTGGAGTTGGAATTGCTGAAGAAGATCTTCAGAATTTATTTCGGATAGATTCAAAAGTAAAACGGAAAGGAACCAACAATGAAGATGGTTCCGGGCTTGGCCTTATTCTTTGCAAGGAATTTGTCGAAAAGAATCAAGGTGCTATTCGGGTAAAAAGTAATTTAGGCGAAGGAAGTTCGTTCTCCATCACTATCCCTTCCAGAGCTTTGGCGTAAGGGAGTTTATTCCACAAGCATTTGGCGGGCAAGTAATTGTGCTTTTTCTGCTGAAACGGCTTTCTCAACAATCTTCAACGCAAACGTTATTGCAGCTCCAATTCCCCGGCCTGTGATGATGTTTCCTGATTCAACAACCGGAAGCATAAGCACATCGGCCCCTTTCAGGAATTTTTCGAATCCCGGATAACAAACTGCTGGCTTGCCTTCCAGAATTCCTAAATTACCAAAAACCAATGGCGCTGCACAAATAGCTGCAAGTTCTTTGTTGGCAGCATTAAACTGTTTGATTTGTTTCTTTAGTCCTGAATGTGCATCCAGGTTCGATGCTCCTGGCATTCCTCCAGGCAGAACAATCATGTAAATCGTGTTGTAATCCACCTGCTCAAATAACATATCCGCAATAACCTGAAGTTGGTGGGCACCTGTGACAGCAAGCTGACCGGTAACTGAAACTACACGGACATCTAAATCGGCCCTGCGCAAAACATCGATAATACTGACCGCTTCAATTTCTTCAAAGCCGTCGGCTAAATGAACTGCAATCTTTCTTTTCATGGTTCAGTTTTTTTATTTCAAAGATAAGTCATTGGCGGGCAAAAAAAATGATTCACAATTTGTGAATCATTTTTACCCGTAAAATCAACTTAAATCTGAACAAAATAAATTCGTATTATGAAGCGTAGTCTTTCAACGTTTTTTCGAGTTTTTTTCTGGTAAAGAAAATCCGGCTTTTAACTGTGCCAAGCGGCAACTCCAGTTGTTCTGCTATTTCTTTGTATTTAAATCCATCAAGAAACATATTGAACGGAACTTTATATTCATCTTCCAATGCGTTAATGGATTTGATGATTTCTTTTGAACTATAGACCGATTCTGGTGATGGATAACTTTTGTCGTTCTGGAATTTCAGATGGAAATCGTTGTTGGCTCCGTCGAAAGTGTTTTTTGCTTTCACATTCCGGCGGTAGTTATTAATAAATGTATTTTTCATGATGGTGTAAATCCATGCTTTGAAATTGGTATTTTGAGTAAACTTATCACGATATGTTAGCGCTTTCAGAAAAGTTTCCTGGAGTAAATCCTGTGCCTTTTCCTGATCAGATGTAAGACTTAGTGCATAGTACAACAACTTGTCTTGCAGGCCTAATAGAGCGGTGTTAAATTGAAGCTGTGTCATGGCGTTCGTTTTTTGATTGTTAATGTTGATACAAATATATGCAATCAAAATTTCAAATAAAGGATTTTTGAGTCTTTTATTCTTCAATATTCTTTATTGCATATAAAGAAAATTTATATGCGACAGAAAGTTTTTGTTGTACGAGTGTTTACATAACTATGTTTGTTGAATGTATGATGTTCTTAAACAAATATTTCTGTGACGATTTGAATTGGAAATGAGAAGTAATTTTCGTACATTATGAATAAACAGGTTTAAATCGGGTTCCCAAATAATTACTACTTTAGCCGCCTCAAATTTTTCACTAATTAATTGAAATGAAACAAACATCCGGATTTAGTAATCGGGCTGAAATGTTTACTTTCAAACGTTGGGGTGGAAAAGCATATTCATTATTCAGTGCCATAAAAAAGCCGGTTCGTATCGGTGTACTGCTGACTGTTTATACTACCGTTGCAGAGCCTGAATTTGTGTTTGCCCAAACCGACAGTACCAAAGTAAACATGGAGTATGATCTTGACGAAGTTGAGGTCAGCGCCCAAAGAGCACCTGTTGCGTTCTCGCAGGTGGCACGGATTGTCTCCGTGATCAGCAGAGAAGAAATTGAGGCGGCTCCCGTCCAAAGTATTCAGGAACTATTGGAATACGCGCTGAGTATTGATGTCCGCCAGCGCGGTGTTCATGGCGTTCAGGCCGATATCTCGGTCAGGGGCGGATCTTTCGATCAAACGCTCATCCTACTTAATGGCATCAACATCTCCGATCCCCAGACCGGGCACCATGCCCTCAACCTTCCGGTCAGTTTTAAAAACATCCAGCGTATTGAGATTCTCGAAGGCCCTGCTGCCAGGGTATTTGGCCCCAACGCATTTTCGGGTGCTATTAATATAATTACCAGTTCGGAGGGAAATTCCAGTTTGAAATTCGATGTGTCGGCTGGTCAGCATCAATTGGCTGATCTGAATGTTTCGGGCAACCTGAGTTCCGGTGCCTGGACCCAGTTTGCTGCGTTTAATCGTATGTCGTCTGACGGTTATATTGACAATACCGACTTTAAGACCTGGAATGCTTTCTACCAAACATCACTGAACACCAAGCCTGGGAAACTCGATTTTCAGGTGGGTAGGACCAATAAAGCATTTGGGGCTAATGGGTTTTATTCAGCAGCTTATCCCAACCAATTTGAGGCGACTAAGACAACTTTCGCATCGGTGAAATTTGAATCGGGTACCAAAATCCACCTGACTCCTTCTGTTTATTGGCGTCGTCATCAGGACCGGTTCGAGCTTTTCAGGAGTGAACCATCAACATGGCCTGCTTTTTATAAAGGGCACAATTATCATTTGACTGATGTATTCGGAAGCAACCTGAATGCCTGGTTTTCATCGCGTTTGGGCAAAACCGCTTTTGGCGCCGAAATCAGGACTGAAAATGTATGGAGTAATGTACTGGGTGAGATTTTAACTACCCCAATTGCTGTTCCAGGTGAATCGGGTCAGTTTTTTACCAAGTCATATTCGCGAACCATCATTTCCTATTTTGCTGAACACTCGGTTTATCTGGAGCGGTTTACGTTTTCCGGGGGAGCTATGACCAACTGGATTTCTGATCTTGGTTTTGGATGGAATATTTACCCTGGAATTGATGCTTCGTATGCAATTTCAGAACAATTAAAAATATATGCGTCGGCTAGTTCCAGCCTTCGGATGCCAACATTTACCGATTTGTTTTATAGCGGAGCGACCAATCTGGGTAACCCTGACCTGAAACCGGAGAAATCTGTTAATTACGAAGGCGGATTGAAACTTAACCTAAAAGGGTTTACTGGTCACGCAGGAGTTTATTATCGAAAAGGGAAAGATCTGATTGACTGGGTGCGAGAAAATGAAACCGATAAGTGGCAAACTAAAAACCTGACCAGAATCAACACCACCGGGATCGAATTCAGTGGGAATATTTTTCCTGAAAAAATATGGAATACCAGGATTTTCCTGACCAAGCTGGGTGTTAATTACGCCTACGTGAATCTGGATAAGGGAGGCAATAATTTCTTCTCGAATTATGTACTTGATAATTTAAAGCACAAATTAGATGTTGAAGTTAATCACAGAATCTGGAAGAATGTGACCGGCTCATGGAGAGTTAGTTATCAGGACCGAAATGGGATGCGTACAAAAACGGAAGCCTATGATCCGTTCTGGTTGGTCAATGCCCGTGTGGTCTGGAAAACTCAATCAACCGAAATTTATGCTACGGCAGCCAATCTTTTCGACACCACCTATTTTGATCTGGGGACTTTGCAGCAGCCAGGCCGATGGATCAGCATTGGAATTAGTCACCAAATCAGGTTCAGGTAAATTCGGTCTTTCGGGTTTAGTCGTTTTTTTACTTCAGGGAAAATATTATCTTCGCCCACCGAAAAAAATTAGAACGTATGTTAAAAGGAATATTAGCAATTAGTGGTCAGCCCGGATTATTTAAAATGGTGACCGAAGCAAAAAATAGCATTATTGTTGAATCATTGCTTACAGGTAAACGCATTCCAGCCTATTCAACATCAAAAATCAGTGCATTATCGGATATCTCAGTTTTTACCGAGACTGCTGAAATTCAACTAAAGGATTTGTTTAAACGTATTCAGGAGAATGGGAAAGTGATTTCAGCTAAAGCTTCGAATGCTGAAATAAAGGCCTTTTTTGAAGAGGTTTTGCCTGAATATGATAAAGATCGGGTGTATGTTTCTGATATGAAGAAGATTTTTCAATGGTACCAGTTACTCAACGAAAAAGACCTGCTGGTAGAAACTGAAGAGGAAAAAAACGAAGAAAAAGAAACTGAAGAATAAATAAAAAACCGCATTCAAACATGCGGTTTTTTTATTTAAAACAATCGTAGTTGTCCGGGTGGTTGTTTCGTTTCTTTTTCGGCTTTCCGGGCAAGAATAATTTCAAAAAGTTTTACTGTAGCTAACGCGTCGCCAGCGGCACGATGTCGCCCATTGATGAATATTCCAAGTTCATCACATAACTTTCCCAACGAATACGATTGATGCCCTGGCAAAAATTTCCTGCCCATCCGAACCGTACACATCGTTTTTCGCTGGTAATCATACCCCAATCGTTTGAATTCTTCCTGAATAAATTTATAGTCGAAACTAACATTGTGAGCGACAAAAAATTTATCCTGAGTCATTTCAACAATCCGGCGGGCAACCTCATAAAATTTGGGTGAATTTCTTACCATTTCGTTATCAATTCCGGTTAAGCTGGTAATAAATCCCGGAATATAACATTCCGGATTTATTAAGCTTGAAAACGAGTCAATAATCTGAAACCCGTCGTGCACGAAAATGGCAATTTCGGTAATTTTACCAGTCGATGCAGCCTGCCCTGTTGTTTCTATGTCAATAATTGCGTACAATTAATTGTGATTTTTATCAAACATTTTGTAACTTTAAGCTTGTTAAATAAGCTGAGCGTTTGGAATCGCATTAACTTTGCGTAAAGATTAAAAAATCCTTTATAAGTCGAACGCTAAATCAACAATATCTAATTGTAGTTGTTTAATCATAAATTTAAAACAATAAGTAAAAATTATTATCTTTAGGAAACCAAAAACGAATAATCATGAAAAAAGTACTTTTACTTTCTTTAATCGTGGCATTTGCTTTAACAGTAAATGCCCAAACGGTTGATAAAAAATGGGGAATAGCTGCTGGCGTTGGTGGTTACGGTTCTCTAAACGATGGCGGTTTAGGATTAATGCCGGAGTTGTATTTAAGTCGGTATCTTAGTCCAAAACTGGATTTAATGCTAAAGGGCGATCTCGGCGTTTTTAACTCTAAACTTAACAGTAACCTGGATTTAGCTAATGCTTTCTTGAATCTGAGATATAAACTTACAGATGAGAGTAAAAAGTTCCGTCCTTATCTTTTTGCCGGACCGGGTTTTCTTGCTGACAATTCAGAAACAGGTCTGAATTTTGATTTGGGTTTAGGAGGTAAATATTATTTTAACCCGAATACGGCATTGTATCTGGATGCTGGTTATATTAATGGCATTGAAACTACAGTTGCCAGTAAAACTGTTCGTGATAATTTTTGGAAAGCCACTTTAGGCATTGAATATGATTTCGGGAAAACAGCAGATTCCGACATGGATGGCGTATCTGATAAAAAGGATAAGTGTCCCAATACACCGACCGGTGTTGCTGTTGACGAAAATGGTTGTCCGATTGATTCCGATGGCGATGGCGTTGCAGATTATATTGACGATTGCCCTACTGTTGCTGGCTTAACCTCTTTAAAAGGATGTCCTGATACCGATAAAGACGGTATTGCCGATAAGGATGATGCTTGTCCTGAAGTTGCCGGTGTTGCAAGCCTCAAAGGTTGTCCGGATGCTGATGGTGACGGTGTTACTGATGCTAACGACAAATGCCCTGGTACTAAAAAGGGGTATAAAGTAGATGCAACTGGTTGTCCGCTTGATACTGATAAGGATGGTGTGGTGGATGAAGAAGATGAGTGTCCTACCGTTGCCGGATTAAAAGAAAACAAAGGGTGCCCGAAAAAAGAATTGACTGCTGAAGAACTGGAAGCTCAGAAAATGAAAGTTGAGCCAGTTTATTTTGACTCAAACAAAACCACCTTTACTGCTGACGAAAAAGTAAAAGTTGACAAATTAGTTAACTTGTTGAAAGAAAACGAAGATTACAAAGTTAACATTACGGGTCATGCTGACAGTCAGGGCGAAGATAATTACAACATGAATTTGTCTAAAATCAGAGCCAACGCAGTTGTAAAGGCAATAACTTCAAGCAAAGTTAAAAAGAACCGTATTGCCTCACAGAAAGGTTTAGGTGAAACTACTCCTGCTGCTACAAATGATACTCCTGAAGGTCGTGCTTTAAACCGCAGAGTTGAATTTGAAGTGATTAAAACAAAATAATTAATTGCTGATTTTGTATGAAAAGCCGTCGCAAATTAAAAATTGTGACGGCTTTTCTTATTTCATATTTCTACAATTTTAGTGAGGCTGCCTGAACGAGGAAATTAAACTTTAATCTCCATTCCGAGCATGCTACGAACCTTCTTCCAAAATCTTTGTTTCAGTTTTTGAGGAACAAAACCACAGGATGGGTATAGATTCGGATATTTTTATCTTTTTCTTCGTAATCCGAATAAAAATGTTTGTTTTGTTTTCATTTTAAAAAATAATGTTCATATTTGCATCAAATTATTCAAAAATGACAGGTTTTGCTAACATTTCCCTTCTAGGTCTCCTTCTCGGTATTCTTCTAATTTGGATGCGCGATTGAGAATGGTATGGGTAAAACTATAAGAGCTTAAATAAGGCCATTCTCAAATCAGGGAATGGCTTTTTTTTTATACCATATAGAAATAACAATAAAACAAATAGTTATGAGCGACAGATTGTACATTTTTGACACCACTTTGCGCGATGGGGAACAAGTTCCCGGGTGTCAGTTGAACACAGTTGAGAAAATTGAAGTTGCACGAGCTTTGGAAGAACTTGGTGTTGATGTCATCGAAGCTGGCTTCCCGATTTCAAGTCCTGGCGATTTCAATTCGGTAGTAGAAATTTCAAAAGCGGTTACCTGGCCAACCATTTGTGCCCTCACCCGCGCAGTCGAAAAAGACATTGATGTTGCAGCCGAAGCTCTCAAATTTGCAAAGAAAGGACGTATTCACACTGGTATCGGAACTTCGTTTTACCATATTCATTACAAGCTGAACTCGAATCAGGATGAAATTATTGAACGTGCGATTGCGGCTGTAAAATATGCCAAAAAGTATGTCGAAGATGTAGAGTTTTACGCTGAAGATGCCGGACGTACCGAAAACGAGTACCTGGCCCGTGTGGTTGAAGCGGTAATTAAAGCTGGTGCAACGGTAGTGAATATTCCGGATACAACAGGTTATACTATGCCGCACGAATTTGGCGCCAAAATAAAATACCTGATTGATAACGTGCCAAACGTGCATAAAGCGATTTTATCAACTCACTGCCACAACGACTTAGGGATGGCCACTGCCAATACCATTGCGGGGATCATGAACGGAGCCCGTCAGGCCGAGGTGACCATCAACGGGATTGGCGAACGTGCCGGAAATACTTCGTTGGAAGAAGTGGTGATGATCCTGAAAAGCCGTTATGCGATTTTAAATATCGACACCAATATCAATACGAAGAACATTTACAAAACAAGCCGTTTGGTTTCAAACCTGATGAATATGCCGGTTCAGCCCAACAAAGCAATTGTAGGGCGCAATGCTTTTGCTCATTCCTCCGGAATTCATCAGGATGGAGTGTTGAAGAACCGCGAAAACTATGAAATCATGGATCCAAATGATGTGGGTATCAACGAATCGAGCATTGTGTTGACAGCCCGCAGCGGACGCGCAGCGTTGAAACACCGGCTTGAACTGATGGGTTTCGAACTGGACAAAGAAAAGCTTGATGAAGTTTACGATCAGTTCCTGAAATTGGCTGATAAGAAAAAAGATATTAAAGACGACGACGTAGCTGCTTTATTGGGCGACGTTACACAGAAAGAACGTCGTGTGAAATTGGACTTTCTGCAAGTGGTTACCGGAAAAGGATTGGTGCCGATTGCCAATGTCCGCCTGAATATTGCGGGTGAAATTCTGGATGCCACAGCTTCAGGAAACGGTCCGGTTGATGCAGCGTTGAAAGCAGTTAAGAAAATCATTCACCGTAAAGTGGTGTTGGAAGAATTTTTGATACAGGCCATTAATCGCGGTAGCGACGATTTGGGAAAAGTGCACATGCAGGTAAAACACGAAGAAGGTATTTACCACGGATTTGGCGCCAATACCGACATCATCACCGCATCGGTCGAAGCTTTCCTGGATGCGATTAACAAAATTCCTGGAGCCACAAAAGCTGTTCAGGGGTGAAAGTCGCAGTCTCAGTTATCAGTAAAAAAGATTTGAAAATTGTGTTACCCTGAAAGGGTTAAATATCAATAGCCCGGGGTGCAGCGTAGCGAAACCCCGGGGAAACGGTAAAAGGCGAAAAGTCCGTCCGCGAAATGGTAATCGGAAAAGTGAAGACCTCTTTTCGGACGGAATGAGCAAAACGATTAAAAGAGAAATAATTAACTGAAATCTTCTGGATCATTGTTTTTCAGGAGAGAAGAACAAAAGTATAATGGAAGCAAAAACTTTATTCGACAAAATTTGGGATTCGCATGTAGTGAAAGAGGTTGAAGGCGGCCCAAGCGTAATTTACATCGACCGTCATTTTATCCACGAAGTGACGAGTCCGGTTGCATTTTTGGGATTGGAAAAACGCGGTGCGAAAGTGCTCCGCCCCGAAAAAACGGTTGCAACCCCCGACCACAACGTGCCAACCATCGATCAGCACCTGAGTATTAAAGACGAGTTGTCGCGCAATCAGGTGGAAATGCTGAAGAAAAACTGCGCCAAACATGGCATCGTTTATCATGGGCTAGGAACCGAAGGGCACGGAGTTGTTCACATCATTGGTCCTGAAATGGGGATTACCCAACCCGGAATGACCATTGTTTGCGGCGATAGCCACACATCTACTCACGGTGCTTTCGGAGCAATTGCATTCGGAATCGGTACCAGTGAAGTGGAAATGGTGTTGGCCAGTCAGTGTATCATGCAGCCGAAACCAAAGAAAATGCTGATCTCGGTAAACGGTAAGCTCAACAAAGGCGTTACAGCAAAAGATATCGCTTTATATGTAATCGCTCAGATTTCAACATCTGGCGGAACTGGCCATTTTGTTGAGTTTGCTGGATCGGCCATTGAAAGCCTGACCATGGAAGGACGTATGACACTTTGCAACATGAGCATCGAATGTGGTGCGCGTGGCGGGATGATTGCTCCTGATCAGACTACTTTCGACTACGTGAAAGGTCGCGAATTTGCACCAAAAGGCGAAGCATGGGATAAAACTTTGGCTTACTGGAAAACATTGAAATCGGATGCTGATGCAGTTTTCGATACAGTCTATGAATTTGATGCAGCCAATATCGAACCGATGATCACTTTTGGAACCAATCCGGGAATGGGAATTGGCATTTCGAAAAATGTTCCGACCAGTGCCGGTTTAATTGGCAACGACAAGCTGACTTACGAAAAGTCGTTGAAATACATGGGTTACACAGAAGGCGACAAAATGGTTGGCAAACAAATCGACTATGTTTTCGTTGGAAGTTGCACCAATGGCCGCATTGAAGATTTCCGCGCTTTTGCACAATTTGTGAAAGGCAAAAAGAAAGCCGACAATGTGACTGCCTGGATTGTTCCCGGATCACGTGCTGTAGAGAAACAAATCATTGCTGAAGGTTTGGTTGAAATTCTGAATGAAGCAGGTTTCGAACTGCGTCAGCCGGGATGTTCAGCATGTTTAGCCATGAACGACGATAAAATTCCGGAAGGAAAATATTCGGTATCCACCTCGAACCGCAACTTCGAAGGTCGTCAGGGACCAGGCGCCCGCACCTTGCTCGCCAGTCCGCTAACCGCCGCTGCCGCCGCCGTAACAGGAAAGATTACTGATCCGAGAGAGTTCCTTTAGGAATCTTGAATTATGAGTCTCGAATCTTAAGTGAAAAAGAGTCTCGAATGATGAATCTTGAGTTTTGAATGAAAAAGTGTCTCAAATCTTAAGTCTTGAATCTCGAATGAAAAGAATCTGGCTTCTGATATTCTAATATTCAAGATTCTAACATTCAAGATTTTAATATTCTAACATTCTAGATTTTTAAATTTAACCTTCTAATCTTCTGAAATGTCTGATTTGTCATTGTTTAAAGATCAACTCAAAAAGCGAACAAAAAAGTTTGCTCATGATTGTGTCAAGTTTTCATTGGATCTTCCAAATGATCAACTTGGGAGACACATCAGTGGTCAATTAATACGATGTTCAACTTCAGTAGCAGCCAATTACTGGGCATCTTGCATTGCGCAAACGGTTCCGGTGTTGATAAGCAAAATGAGCATCGCGATTGAGGAAGTTGATGAAAGTGAATTCTGGATTGAATTTGCTTTGGATGAAGGTTTAAATTCAAACTCAAATGGTTCTTCTTTAATGAATGAGGCTCACGAAATCGCATCAATTTTAATAAAATCAAGAATGACATTGCAAAATAACTCACATAAATAATCCGGTTTTCTGTCATTCAAGATTCTAATATTCTAACATTCTAATATTTTAAAAATGGCTTACGATAAATTTACAACATTAACATCTTCGGCAGTTCCGCTGCCCATAGAAAATATTGATACTGACCAGATTATTCCGGCTCGTTTTCTGAAAGCCGTTGAGCGCAAAGGTTTTGGCGATAACCTGTTCCGAGACTGGCGTTACGATAAAAGCAACCAGCCAATTGCCGATTTTCCGCTGAATCAGGCGAAATATTCAGGCGAAATATTGGTTGGAGGCAAAAATTTCGGAAGTGGTTCGAGTCGAGAACATGCAGCCTGGGCCATTTACGACTACGGCTTTCGCGTAGTGGTTTCCAGCTTCTTTGCCGACATCTTTCAGGGAAATGCTTTGAACAATGGCATCCTTCCGGTGGTTGTATCACCTGAGTTTCTGGAAAAGATATTTGCAGCCATTGGTGCAGACAATAACGCACAGTTCGAAGTTGATCTTCAGAATCAAAAATTTACGATCAAAGCAACTGGCGAATCGGCAGATTTTACAATCAATCCGTACAAAAAACATTGTTTGACTCATGGACTCGACGATATTGATTATTTGATCAGCATGAAAGAAGAGATCGCTGCCTTCGAAAAATAAACCGTATTATGACAGGAAAAATAATTGAAGTGAAGGATCAGGTGCTAAGTATCATGGATACGACACTGCGGGATGGGGAGCAAACCTCGGGAGTATCATTCACCGATATGGAAAAACTGAGTGTTGCCCGTATTCTGTTGGAAGATGTAAAGGTTGATCGTATCGAAATAGCATCGGCACGCGTTTCCGACGGTGAATTTCTTGCCGCTAAACGGGTGATGGAATGGGCGAAAGATAAAGGTCGTTTACCTCAGGTTGAAATTCTTGGTTTTGTAGATGGGAAAACCTCGCTCGACTGGATCAATTCTGCCGGAGGTAAAGTGCTGAACCTGCTTTGCAAAGGCTCGTACAGGCATGTTACCCAGCAACTACGGAAGACCCCTGAACAGCATATCGAAGACATTAAAAGGTCGATTGATTATGCCGATGAACTGGGCATTCGGGTGAATGTTTACCTCGAAGACTGGTCGAACGGGATGCGTAATTCAAAAGATTACGTTCATTTTATGGTTTCTGAATTGCTGAAGCTGCATGTCGATCGTATCATGTTGCCCGACACGTTGGGTATTCTCGATCCGGATGAGACCTATGAGTTCTGTCGCGAAATGATTGAAACTTATCCGGAAGCCCGATTCGATTTTCATGCTCACAACGATTATGATTTGGCGATAGCCAATGTTTTTCATGCCATAAAAGCAGGAATCCGCACCGTGCACACCACCGTTAACGGACTGGGCGAACGGGCCGGTAACGCACCGCTTTCGAGCGTAATTGCAACGGTGAAAGATCACATGAAAATGGAAACACGTGTGAACGAAACCATGCTCAATAAAATTTCGAAGCTGGTTGAGTCGTTTTCCGGAATCCGCATCCCGACCAACAAGCCACTGATCGGCGAATTCGTATTTACGCAATGCAGTGGAATTCATGCTGATGGCGATAGTAAAAACAATTTGTATTTCAACGATTTGCTGCCTGAACGGTTTGGCCGTACCCGTGTTTATGCATTGGGAAAAACTTCAGGAAAAGCAAATATTAAGAATAATCTCGAAGATTTGGGCATTGAGCTTGATGCTGCTTCCCTGAAACTGGTTACCGACCGGATTATTGAGCTGGGCGACCGCAAAGAGACTGTAACCATTGAAGATCTGCCTTATATTGTGGCTGATGTGCTGAATTACGAGGATGGCGAAACGGCTATTAAATTGGTGAATTATTCCTTGTCTCATGCCATGGGCCTGCGCCCTTCTGCCACAGTAAGCTTTATGCTGAAGGGTGAGAAATACGAGGCCACTGCTGCCGGTGATGGTCAGTATGATGCCTTTATGAATGCCGTTCAGTCGGTGTACCGGGAACTGGATAAGCCTTTCCCCAAATTACTCGATTATTCGGTTACCATTCCTCCGGGAGGACAAACTGATGCGTTGGTTGAAACTTTAATTACCTGGGAATTGGGGCACGAATTTAAAACCCGCGGACTCGATTCTGACCAGACCGCCGCTGCGATTAAAGCCACTATGCGAATGCTGAATTTGATTGAAAAATAAGAAGTTTCAGGTTCCAAGTTCCAAGTTTCAGGTTTCGATTGCGAAGTGAGACGTTTTGAATATTGAGCATTGGATATTTATTATTGGATATTTTTAAAAATTGATGATCCCTCAACATACAAAATCAACCCCGGAAGCCATTCGGAATAATTTCGACCAGCAGGTAGATCGGTTTTCGAATATTGAGACCGGCCAAACTACCGCCATCGATTCGCCTTTGTGCATGGAGTTGGTAGCTCGTACGGCCGCTTTGTTAAATCCGGAGGCAGCAAAAATTCTGGATTTGGGTTGCGGAGGCGGAAATTATGCAGTGAAAGTTACATCGTTTCTTCCCGATGTTGATTGTACCTTAATTGACCTGAGTGCGAACATGCTGGCTAAAGCCGAAGAACGCGTTCGTGAAAATATTAATGGAACCGTAACTGTCATTCAGGGCGACTATCGCGACATTGACTTGGGCGAAAACTGCTACGATGTGATTACCGCCGGAACAACGCTTCATCACCTGCGTGAAGATCAGGAATGGGAATCGGTTTTCGCGAAGGTTTTCAATGCGCTGAAACCCGGTGGAACATTCTGGATCAACGATATCGTAATTGGCGAAACCGATGAGATTAATCAGATGATGTTGGAAGGTTGGATCAGCATGTTGAAGAAACAAGTTAGTCAGGAAGAAATTGAAATGTACATGCAACGCTACGAATCGGAAGATACACCGCGAACTTTGTCGTATCAGTTTGACCTGATGAAACAGGTTGGATTTTCTGAAACAATAGTATTGCATAAACATTTTAACTTTGCAGCCTTCGGCGCAAGGAAAAATAGGAACCACATAGTTACATAGAACACATTTTTATTTTCTATGTGAACTATACGTCTATGTGGTTTAAAACGAAATAAATAAAACCAAAAATATGAAGTTAAAATTAGCCATTCTTCCCGGCGACGGGATCGGTCCTGAAATTATCGATCAGGCCATGAAAGTTGTAAAAGCGGTTGCTGCCAAATTCAACCACGAGTTGGAATACGAATACGCGTTGACTGGCGCGTGCGCCATTGACGAATTGGGCGCTCCGTATCCTGATTCAACCCACGAATTGTGTATGAAATCGGATGCCGTATTGTTTGGTGCCATCGGCGACCCGAAATACGACAACAACCCGAAAGCAACCGTTCGCCCGGAACAAGGTTTGTTGCTGATGCGCAAAAAACTTGGCTTGTATGCCAACATTCGCCCGGTAGTAACTTTCCCATCGTTGTTGCATAAATCACCGCTTCGCCGCGAGCTGATTGAAGGCGCCGATTTTGTGGCTATTCGCGAATTAACTGGAGGTATTTATTTCGGTGAAAAAGGCCGAAAAGACGATGGCAATACCGCATTCGATGTTTGTGTTTATACCCGCATGGAAGTGGAACGTATCCTGAAATTGGGTTACGAATATGCGATGAAACGCAACAAAAAATTGACTGTAGTTGACAAAGCCAACGTGTTGGAAAGTTCACGTCTGTGGCGCGAAGTGGCTCAGGAAATGGCTCCAACTTATCCGGAAGTAACGACAGAATACATGTTCGTTGATAACGCCGCTATGCAGATTATCCAGTGGCCAAAGAACTTTGATGTGATGGTGACCGAAAACATGTTCGGCGATATCCTGACCGACGAGGCCAGCGTAATTACCGGTTCGCTTGGTTTGTCCCCATCAGCTTCCATCGGTATTCACACTTCGGTGTTCGAGCCTATTCACGGTTCGTATCCGCAAGCTGCCGGTAAAAATATTGCCAACCCGGTTGCAACCATTTTGTCGGCTGCCATGATGTTCGAATACGCGTTCGATCTTCAGGCTGAAGGCGCCATCATCCGTAAAGCAGTTGATGCTTCGCTGGATGCCAAAGTGGTAACCGTGGATATTTCAACTGAAAAACCATACTCCACTTCAGAAGTAGGTGACTGGATTGCCGAATGGGTAAGTAAGAACTAAGATTTTTCAGAAATTATAGGGAAAGGCTCTTTGCGTAAGCAGGGAGCCTTTTTGCTTTGTAACTGTCCTAGGAAAGTACATCAAGAAATTTATCGAAGTTGTATTTGCGGCTCATGTTGCTATGCTGCAATAGGTAATCTAAAGAGTAAGGACTAATTTTTTATAAATGGTATCACTTCGTGGCTAAATTGTTGAGCTATATACAGATGGTCGAGTTCTTTGTCAAGTGTATCTATAAACTTGTACAGGTTATAAACATTTTCTGGAACTAAGGTATCTTTTGATAAAGCGTCACTTATATGGTCTCTAATTTCGCCTACTATATGTGCTTCAAAAATAAAACATATTATTTCAATAGGGAGCCTGATATCTAAATTATTAAACTCAGCATTTTTAAAACTTTTAATGACTGAGTCTATCGGGTATAATATTTTATATAGCGATTTTAATAAATTTTCATCAACAAAATCATTCTCCTTTTTATTTATCAAACTTTTTAGAATAATGCTTAATGCAATTGGACCTTTTAAATCGGAATCATTAAACCTCTTGTATATTTTATCGTAATTATTAATCATTTCCTTGACATGATTACAGATTTCCATCTGGTAATTGTACTCTCTTTTTTCAGTCTCTTCTAGCCGTTGTCGATCAATTTGACTTTGAACGATGTAATTAGCTTTAATCTGAGCACGAAAAGAAAAATAAATCAACAATGCAGAAAAAATTCCAATTATTGGGGTAGTTAAACCACCGATAGTATCTCCAATTTGCCCAGTATTTGTAAAATCAAACCATATATGAAATTGAGTTGCGAATATGGTAAATCCAAACAGAAAGATCATTCCAACTCCGCCGATATACCAAGCATATTGATCAAGCTTTTTGAGCTCAATTTTAATTTTATGCTCGGACGATAGTTCCTTGTTTTCCATAAGAATAAGTTTCTCCAAACCTACTCATTTTGTTTCTGGTTAGCAATATACTATTGTAGAAAACTTCAGCTTGGGGACTGCCTCTTTTTAGCGACTATGTATTTGTTTGAGCATATTTCATCACTTGATCCGATGAACTTAAGTATCGGATCACTAAAACTGAATATTCCTAATTAAAGCATTTGTTTGGCCTTATCGACGGTTACTTCAAATACTCTGGTCAGGAACGAAAATTTTTCTTTCATAAAATCAAATTCGTCACCCGAAGCAAGGTATCTGGCCGTACCATTAATCAGAAACCCTGTTCCCTGGTAATTGTTGTGCCCCAATACTTCTTTGGTTCCCAGAGTGAGTTTTACCTGGTTATTTACATTTACGTTTTTCTCTGTTTTCCTGAATCCGTAGGCCGGAATCAGAATCCGCTCATCTTCCGTTATCACCAGAAACGAGTTCCAGGTGTTTACTACATGGGGTTCAACTCCCCAGGATACAATGGAAACAACGCCTTCATGTTTCAATACTTCATGAAATTTTTCGGATAGCTTTCTGTTTTCGCTCATAGTATTATTTTCAGATTGTTTGTGAGTACAAAACTATCCGTGCGAACGCAATAAAAAATTAAGCTGGTTTAAGAAATGAAGCCTACAATTTCTTTTTTCGGAGTTCGCTTACGTATTGCGGGGTAAGGCCCAGGTAAGAAGCAATCATATATTGCGGAACGCGCTGAACGAATTCGGGGAAGGTAGTGCTGAAATGTTGGTAGAATTCCTCTTTTGACATCTCGTACATGTATTTAAGGCGGAGTTGTGAGGCTGCCACCGCCCGTTGCACAATTATCCTGAAATAGCGCTCCATTTGCGGGAGTTCACGTAGCATTTCTTCAAACGAAGTTGTGCTAATTGCAAGGATTTCCGATTTTTCGATGGTTTGTATAAAGTAGGGTGATGGTTTATTGTCCAGAAAGCTAAAATGGTCGGCTATCCACCAATGTTCCAAGGCAAATTGAGTAATCTGCTCGTTTAGCTTGTCGTCGATAAAATACATCCTTAGACAACCCTTCTCTACAAAATAAATGGATTGGCAAATTTGACCTTCCTTCAGTAAAAACTCCTTCCGCTTTAATTTCAGGGGAGATATGTATTGATTTAATCGGGCAACTGAATGATCGTCGAGTTCTACATATTTGCGAATATGACTGATGAAATTAGGATACATTTAGATGTACTTTAAAAAGAGAAAGGTATCAAATAAATCAATTCACCTCATGTGTTCCATCGGTATTGTATTTCACCGTAGGCGGAACTTTCTTCTGATTAAACAAATCGTAGCTTTTTTTGAGGTCGGCCCACAGGCTGATTTTATCTTTGTTTTTACTGTATCCTGTTGTTAGCCGGGCGTAAGTTTTATCGTCGAGACGGGCCGGATAAATGGCAATGTTGATTTCTTTCTGACCTGCGTTGTAGGCTTCGATGCAATACACAAACAACTCCTTGATTTTATCGTCGGCAATGGAGATGCACCCTGATGATTCGCAGCCGCCGTGAATGTAAATCAGGTTACCCAGCCGCCCTTTTACTCCGCGAATACTATCAGACGCATTCGGATAGTTGATCTTCATCGACAAATAATATTTGCTGTACGGGTTTAATTCGTTGATGCGATAAAAACCTTCCGGAACCTGCAAATCCTGCGAGCGTCGTTTGGGGCCAATCACGCCCGATATTTCGCAAATCGGAATTTCTTTGATTAAGGTGTAGGCGGAGTCGCAGTTGTTTTTTCCCCACACTTCAACCTTTTTTTCGGTTTTAAAAGCCCGGAGGTAAATCTGTAGGCTATCGCGCGAAATACCGTGTTCAGTAAGTGTTTTGGTTACAATCTTTTCCTTGGAATGGTAGGCTTCCCTGACACGTGTGAAATTTAACTGTTTCTCGCGGAACGAACTTGGCGGTGTTTCCAACAAGAGCGAACCCAAGAAAAAGAGGATGATTAAATGTTTCATGCAAATAAAAATTGGGGCAAAAATAGTGTAAAACAATTCATATATTTAACTCCTGATTTTGGTTTTTGTTGCAAAACCAGATTTGCAGATGTAGTGTTTTATTGTTTCTCCCTGGTTTCATCCAGATAGTCTGCTTCCATGGAAGTATAGGTTTGTCCGGTGATTTTTTGGAATTCAGATTTGAACTGGTCTTTGTTCAGTTGATACAATTGGGCAATTTCGGATGCCCCAAACTTTTGAAGAAGCCAGTTTACAAAATTCCCCGATTGGGCGTAAAATTCAATGTCGGTGATCGCTGATGGTTTTTCGAGCAACTGCGTTGGGGTATAAATGTTGCCTGCATTCTGGTATTCAGCCATCCATTCGCCAATCAGTTTCCGGGTTTCGCCCACATTTCCTAAAGTTCCGTCGATGGCAACAGCCAATCCCTCAATAATCATCGTTGTTCCTCCCTGTCCGATCGTATTTTCGGCAACCATGTGAACCATCTCATGTACACCCAGATAATCATATAATTTCAGGTTGGGGTAGTATTGGTGGTAGCCAAATGAATAGTAAATCTCCTTTCGTTTTGGATTGGTACTTCCTCCGGCCTTTACACCCAGTTTTAATTCTACCTCATCTTTGTTGAAGAAATAAATCTCCAATTTTTCATCGAATCCGGTGTTTAGCTTTTGGTTGATTAGCCCAATAAAAGCATTCTGGTGAACGAGGGTTGAGTCGATGGCCGTTTGGTCGGGCGAAGCGCCGTATCCGTAACCTGCCGGACGGGTATGCAAGGTAATTAAGCCTTGCGAAGTGGTGACCCACGGGCCATCGAGCATTGTTGATCCCGAATCGTCTTTACATCCGGTAAAGCCAATCAGGAACAACATCAATAAAAGTAATGTGTTTTTCATGTTTTCGTGTTTTCGTGAAAGGGACACCGAAACCTGAAACCCGACTCTGAATTTCATGAGGTTTTTCCCGAATTGTTTTTGTTTTCGGTGGCAAAAGTACAATCAATATTTTGTTTCCGGTTACTTGTGAGATTATGTTTTGATTAAGAAATTTTCTGATTGGGAAGTATCAATTAAAAAGAATATGTGTGAGAAAAGGCAGAGGTAATTAAAGACACAATACAAAAAAAACTTACATTTGCCGCTTCTAAAAACTTTGGATGTTTAATTTAATTTCGGATAGTGTGAAGTAAATAACCCTGGGCATTCCGCCTTCGGTTATCCCTTAGCAAACTCAGGCCTGTTCAGGTCAGAGTTATTTTCACGTCTATATATTTATAAAAATGGCACGCAAAAGTGAGATTAACTTTTGCTGTTGCCCAACATTTAAATTTAAACATCATGAGTAACGAAAATAAAACTATACACGAATTCGACATTAGTTTAATCTGCGAATATTTTTCAAGTACAGAACGACAAGGCCCCGGTAGTCCTGAAGCCACAATTAAAGCGTTGAGCTTTATAGACAACTTAACTCCGGAATCGCGCATTGTCGATTTGGGCTGCGGAACAGGCGGACAAACCATGACTTTAGCGCAAAATGCACCCGGTCAAATCACCGGGCTTGACTTGTTTCCCGATTTCATTAGCCGATTTAACCAAAATGCGACGAAGCTGAACCTTCAGGAAAGGGTAGGGGGCATCGTTGGTTCAATGGACGACCTGCCTTTTCAGGAGGAAGAATTAGACCTGATATGGTCGGAAGGTGCGATTTACAACATTGGGTTCGAACGTGGACTGACCGAATGGCGGAAATTTCTGAAAACAGGAGGATATGTTGCCGTTTCAGAAGCATCGTGGTTTACCGAAACACGACCTGCTGAGATCAGTGAATTTTGGATGGCAGCTTATCCTGAAATTGATACCATTCCGAATAACGTTGCGATTATGCAAAAGACCGGTTATGTTCCGGTGGCATCGTTTATTTTGCCTGAAAACTGCTGGACAGACCACTACCATGCTCCGCAAATTTCGGTGCAGGAAGCTTTCTTAAAGAAGCATGCAGGCAATACCACTGCCGAAGAACTCGTCGCATTTCAGCGCCATGAAGCGCAATTGTACGCCAAATACAAGGCGTACTATGGTTATGTATTTTATATCGGGAAGAAGATTTAACCGGTACTTCTAGTTTTACTGGGGCTGTTTCAAAGGTCAAAACAATTTTTTGACTTTGGGACAGCCCCATTTTTTCGTCCAACCCATAGCCCGGGATTTTGATCGTTTGCCCTTCTGAATTTTTACAGATATAGATGCGGTTTTTCCAATTGTCCACTTTTTGTCTTATCCTGTTTTTCTGTCTTCTGGTAAATCATCTTTAGTTTTGAGCCTTGGTCTATTCGGCGTTCTCACCTGATTTAAAACGGCCAACCGGTCAGAAAAAACGAAGCAGTCCGATTTTACCGACAAACAAAAAATCAATCAATTCAACCATAAAAACCCAATCATCATTAAATCAATTCGAAAAATGAAAAATTATTGCAAAGTATTATTCGTTGTATTATTTGTGCTTGTGGTGTGTCAAAGCCATGTTCAGGCACAGGACGCTCAGGTATCAAAAGGCAAAAAAGCGAAAGCTACAGTAGAAAATGGGGCCGCAACGGTAGTGAAAGGACAAGAAACGGTAGAAAAGGGGAAGGCAACTGCCAAAAAAGGGAAAGGGGTTTTGAACACTGCAAAATTTATGGCCACCAACCCAAAAGCTTTTCTAAAAAACCCGAAAGCTGCTATCGAAGTTACCAAGGCCACGGTGGACGAAGCAAAGAGCACTGTTGAAGACGCCAAAAGTACGGCCAACGATGCGAAGAGTACTGTAAACGATGCCAAAAATACCGCTAAAGGTGGAAAAGTTGAAGCAAAGGATACGAAAAAGACCGAGGGCACTGCCAAGACTTCTAAAACTGTTAAAGCATTGAAGACTGCCGCTAAAACTGCTGAAAGTGAAGAAGTCCTTGACGAGTCGAACTGGTAATTTTATACTTGAATAGTTCAGTTTCTAAAAAATAATCTCCATTAAAAGCCAGGAAACATCTTGGCTTTTAATGGAGATTATTTTTAAATATACCCGACAGGATAGATAAAGGAATGGTTTTTCGCACCATTCGTTTTCTTTATATTGCTTTCTATTTCTACTCCTTCTTCAGGCTTTCGTTGAAGCTGACCATCTGTTTTTTTGTATGAATGAAAAACAGCTTTGGTTGTTGTTAAAAAATCCGAAAAGCCTCTCGATGAAATGAAAGGCTTTTCGGTTAGTTAAAAGTAATCAGTTTGGAAGCGGTTTATCCGTTAATGCAAACGCCAGTACCGGTTCCCTGTCCTTTTTGCCCACCGGCACCTTTGTTGCCATTTCCTCCTTTTCCCTTGCCATTTTTATTCCCGTTTCCGTTCATCATTCCGTTTTGGTTCCCGGGTTCCATTGGATTGCTGATGATGGTCTCGAAATCTTCGGCGCTCATAACTTCCGGAACGTAGGTCACCTGGTAGGTTTTGAGTGTAGCTACAAATGCGCGCAAGTGGTTACGCGAACCGCGCAGCAGGTTGCCGTATATCTGCTGAAGTGCGGTATTCCTGGTAGCTGCAATCAGTTTTTCAAGGTCAACAATGTCGTATTCTTCAATGTATGCGCCGGTTTTCAGAGCTTCTTCAACCGAACCGGAGCCCGCTTCAACCAGTTGTGCGTAAAGGTTGGAAATGGTGATGTTGGTGAATGTTCCAGCTATCCCGGTCGAAGGATCAGTAAGTTGGTAGGTAGAAATCAGTGTCCCCATGGCGTTGTAATGGTTGGTTTCGCTGTTGGCAATGTTATTGAAAATGGGGAGGTCGTAGCTATTGCCAAAAACGGTATAAACGTCGTGGGCCATTTTTTCTTCTTCGCGCATTAGCAGGATGCCGGCATCTTCGCCCGAAACCAGTACCGGAAAATTGGTGATCAAATCCATAGTAGCCGACTTTTCAATCAGTTCATTGTCAACAGCAGGAGAGTTGTTGCACGAAATAAACCCGAAAGCTGCTGATGCAACTAGCATCAATCCGAAAATCATGTTTTTTGTTTTCATTACTCTTGAATTTTTTGAATGAATAAAATGTGATTGTTTATTGCAAACGGCGACAGCTTCCGTTGCCTGAACCTTGTCTTTTCCCTGAATTGTTTCCTTTTCTGTTGCCTTGTCCAACGCAATTTCCAGTTCCATTTCTTTTGCCAACTGATGTTTGGCTTGCGCGGTTTTCGTACGTGTCGCAAATGCCATTTTTATTGGCGTCAACAAAAGCTGCGCTTTTCGATGTCCCGTTGCCATTTCCTCTCCCGGCAACCGGATTTTGTGCACTTGCCAAAGCTGTTACTGCCACCAGGGCGAATCCAGCTAAAAAAATCTTTACTTTCATAATCTTTGTTTTTAATTGTTAAATGTTTGTTGTTTAATTAATTGGGTGTTCTTATTCTTTCGAAATTAGGACAAGGAATGACCCATCAACCCGATTAAACCGACTTGTTTCCGTATTGGAACTATTAGAATAAATGTTTATGGGTTACGCCATCGGCCTCCCTGATTTCCGGGTCGGGGAAGATTTACCTGGTTATCTTTGTTGAGCATCGACTGAAAGATTTCATGCAGTTTTTCCTGCTGCCCCGTGTTGCAAATCGCCTTCATGTCCAGATAAAAAGTGGTTGTAACTTGCTTGAGTTTGCGGTGATTTTCGCCAATTTCTATAGCCAGTTTATCAAGTTTGTTGTTGTCCGGATTTTGAGTTCCGAGTTCGTCTATCAGTTCTTTTCGCAGTCTGGCCAAATCTGCTTCAATGTTGCGGGCCGTTCGGTTAAAAGTTCGGTTAATGTCGCGGAACTGGTCAATCTGTTCATTGCTTAGATTCAATTCGTCTCTGAAAAAACGGGTACGCTGTTCTCCCGGAAGCGTAGTCTGTTCTTCTTGTTTTGGAGTCGTTGTTTTCAACTCAGTAATCCGGTGATAGTAAAACGAACCAATGGTTGAAAGATTGGTTGCAACCAGGATAACAATGATCCAGATTAGTATTCGGTTTTTATTTGTTGGGTTCATCATTGGTCGAGTAAAAAAGATTCGATAGGTTCCGATTCAAAATCGTTCAATAACTGAACGGATGAGGAGCTTGTTTGGTGAATTGCTCCGGAAGAAGCATGACTTCCAAATCTTAGTCCGCCATAAATTCCGGCAATCAGGATCAGCGAAAAAAATGCGGGTTGTGCTACGCGGTTCCACAAACTTTGTTGCCTGAAATCTGGCCGTTCATCTATTCTGGCACTTAAGCGGGTAAAGAAGAAAGGCGAAGGTTCCGGATTTTTTTCTTTCCCGATTATTTGCATTTCGGCTTGAAGAAAAGAGTAAAAATTCCTGCAATCGGCACACATTTCGAGGTGTCTCTCAATTTCTTTCCGTTTTTCGATCGGCAACTCATTGTCGAGATAAAAAATCAAGTCCTTATGTAGCGTTTTGCATTTCATTTCTTTCGTCGTTTAAAGTTTGACACTATTCGGTACAAAAACTTGCATTGTTTATACACATTTTTTTCGGTAACATTCGTAAAGCTGTTCCTGAAGGTTCTTTTTTGCCCGGTGTATGAGCGATTCAACCGAAGCCAGGGATATTTCCATGATTTCGGCAATTTGCTGGTACGGCAATTCTTCGTATTTATTCAGGGTAAAGGCTACGCGTTGTTTTTCAGGAAGATGGTCGATAGCACGATGCAACAAATCGCTTCGCTGCCGGTCGGTAATGCGATGGTCGGGTTGATCGTCACCGTTTTCCGAAATTTCGCTGTTCCTGTTTTTGCCTCCTGTAAAAGTTTCTTCCAGCGACTGAAAAAAGCCTTTCCGCTTTTTGTTGCGAATATGATTCAGCGAGCGGTTGGTCGCAATCCGGTATAACCAGGTCGATAGTCTGGCTTCTCCTCTAAAGTTACCGGCAGTCCGAAATATTTCAAGGAAAACATCCTGAGCCAGATCTTCAGCATCGGCCGTGTTGTGAACAATTACCAAACAGGTATTCACAACCTTTCGCTGGTAGGTATCAACCAGTGTTTGAAAAGACCTGTGGTCGCCTTGCTGTATGCCTTTTATCAGTTCGGATTCGTCCATTAAAATTTATCAAGTGTGAATTTAATGTATTTGACACCTGTTTTTATTGAAACTTGCACAAATGTTCAAAAAAAACATTGCCCGAAATTATTGGCAACTGAGCTTCATAAATTGTAAATTGCGCATTCGAATTGATAAACTATAAATTTCATTGATATGACTTTATTAATCCTCCTGTTCGGCTTCCTGTTCGGAGCCCTTCTGCAAAGCGCCAAACTGAATAAATACAACACTATTAGCGGAATGGCCCGGCTCGAAGATTACACAGTGGCTAAAGCTATTGCTGTTGCCGTTGGTGTTGGTGCCATTTTGCTGAGTGTGGAAATCGGTCTCGGCTATGCTTCGTGGCATACCAAACCCATACTTTTGGCCGGAATTGCTGTTGGCGGACTCATCTTTGGAGCCGGAATGGCCATTTTGGGCTACTGTCCCGGAACGTTGCCTATTTCTTTGGGCGAAGGTTCTGTTGATGCCTTGATCGGGATTATCGGCGGGATTATCGGCGGGATTGTTTATACCCTCATTCAACCAGCTATTCAGGGAATGCTTGGGCCTGATTTAGGTAAACATACCCTTCAGAGTGCTCTGGGTGGAGGTGCACTTTATTACCTGTTAACGTTTGTGTTCGGACTGGCATTGGTGGGGATTGCTTTTTTGCTCAATAAATTGGAGAACAAGAAAAACTACAACTGGCTCTTTGCCGGAATCGGGCTGGCCGTTCTGAATTGTATCGTTTTTCTGACCGCAGTATTCGATCGTCAGATTGGCGCTTCAACCACTTATCCGTATGTGGGCGATTTACTGACCGGATTAACACAAAACGATTATTTCGCATCTACTGTTAAAGCAGGTCGGTGGGAGCTGATTTTTCTGGCAGGCTCTGTTTTGTCGGGATTGGTTATCTCTTTGATGCGGAAAGATTTCAAAATTCAGTTGATCCACACCGGCTGGGCCAAAACGGAAGGTTCTTCTCCTGTAAAACGTATTGTCTGGTCATTTATCGGTGGTTTCATCATGCTGATAGGTGCGCGTATGGCTGGTGGCTGTACGAGCGGGCATGTAATTTCAGGCGGAATGCAAATTGCTGCCAGCAGCTTATTGTTCGGGGCATTCGTTTTTGCCGGACTGCTAATCACCGGAAAATTATTCTACAAAAAATAAAAATGGATTTCGACGGATGAACCGGAGGCTCTTTGCAAAAGCAGGGAGCTTTTTTTATGGCAATTGGTCCGTTTCCATGTTATCGTGTTCACCTTCGGTGCAGTTTTAAACAATTGTTTCGGGCTGCTGTTTTCAGTCAAAAATGCACATTGTTTCGGGTTTTCAGTTTAATTTTGCCCGCGCTATCCAAAAACAGAAAGATTAACCATGACACAGCAGAAACAGAATTATTATCCAACACTTCAAAATATTACCCAGGCCAAATTAACCCTGAACCCGATCGTGGTTTCTACGCCACTCCTGAGAAATACAAATCTTTCAGAACGGTATTCCTCGAATGTATTCCTGAAACGTGAAGATTTACAGATTGTACGTTCCTATAAAATCAGGGGGGCATACAATAAAATTTCGGGATTAAGCGAAGAAGAACGGTTGCGTGGCGTGGTTTGCGCCAGTGCAGGAAACCATGCTCAGGGAGTGGCTTATTCGTGCCAGTTGCTTGGCATAAAAGGCAAAATTTACATGCCCACCACTACACCCAAACAGAAAATTACTCAGGTAAAAATGTTCGGCAAAGACAAAATTGAGGTTGTTCTGGTGGGCGATACTTACGATGCTGCTTCGGATGCCGCCCATATTAACAGCCTGAAAACAGGAATGGTATATATTCATCCGTTCGACGATCCTCAAATTATTGAAGGACAGGCAACTGCCGGCGTTGAAATACTTCAGGATTTTGCGGGAACTATTGATTATCTTTTTCTCCCGATAGGCGGTGGTGGTCTGGCGGCTGGGGTAGGGGCGTATTTCAAGCAAATTAGCCCAAATACAAAAATCATAGGGGTTGAGCCAGCCGGCGCGCCTTCGATGAAAATGAGCCTCGCAAATGGCGAAGTAACTCCGCTAAAAGATATCGATAAATTTGTTGACGGAGCTGCGGTGCAGCGTGTGGGCGACCTAACTTTTAAGGTTTGCCAGCAGGTTGTTGATGATATTGTTACGGTTCCTGAAGGAAAAGTTTGTACGACGATTCTGGAATTGTACAATCAGGACGCTATTGTGGTTGAACCTGCCGGGGCATTATCAATTGCAGCACTCGATTTTTACAGGGAACAGATTGCCGGTAAAAATGTAGTTTGTATGGTTTCGGGCAGTAACAACGACATTACCCGAACGGAGGAAATCAAAGAACGGTCACTTCTTTATGAAGGGCTGAAACATTATTTTATCGTCCGTTTTCCGCAGCGCGCCGGAGCTTTGCGTGATTTTGTAGATAAAGTGCTCGGGCCCAACGACGATATTACCATGTTCGAGTATTCGAAAAAAACGAACCGTGAACAAGGTCCGGCTTTGATCGGGATTGAACTTCAGGATAAAGAAGATTATGCCGGATTGGTGCAGCGTATGGAGGAAAACGGGTTTATTTCCGAATACATCAACGATCGTCCTGATTTATTTCAGTTGCTAATCCGATCTTGATTTTTTGTTTCTTTCTATATTATTTTAAAACGAAACGACCATCATCAAATGAAAGTGTATTTTTGATGATGGTCGTTTCCTTTATGTACTATCGTAGCTAAATTGGGTCGGCTAATTATAAATCAACGAGCCGTTTCCGCTCCAGCCAATGGATCCATTGGTGTAATTGGCTGTACCACTCATGCTCACCGAACCGCTAACTCCGGCAAAAACGCCCGTCCCACTGCTTACCACAATCTCGCCTGAAACCGGTATGGATTGGGTTGAAATGGCTTTTGAAACATCAATCTGTATCCAACCTGTAAAGTTCAAATTATCACCGGTTGATGTGGCGATCACCCCTGTGAAATGTTCTTTAATGTTGTAGCTGTCAATAAAATCACACTGGGTATTGAGTATATAGCTTTTTGTAGCATCAATGTTGCCAAAATACGACGTTGTTCCACTTAACCATTGTTTCCCTGGCAGATAAATTTTACCTTCAATTGGTGAACATGCGGTAAGTGGAAAAGTAAGGTCAGGTATGGCAGAAAAATCAAATTTCATAGGTATGGGAAGTCCCGCTTTTTTCAACATCAGAAATTCATTTTCGACAGGGGTTTCTTTGGCGCACCCTAAAAAAAGAAGTAAGCAACAGAGAATGAGGTAATGTGCTTTTTTCATAAGTTTTTCAATTAGTATGAATGTAAAAATTACGAGAATAAATTTATGAAATAATCTGGATATCATTGGGTTTGATGTGGTTTGTTTTCCGGATTAGGGCTAGGTAATTTCCGACATAAACAGGATAGCAAAGGATGCCGGCTGTTGCAATTTTAGTTACTTTTAGATGGAAATTCAGAAACTTTTTAATCTAAGATACGATGAGTAATCAATCCTTATTTGCCAATTACCCCGGCAAACAAATTTTGCTGCAAGACCTGAAAAACAAAGGGATTCAGAGTACGCTTCTGGTGAACGGACATTTTCATACTCCATTCTCTTTCAGTGCGTTTGCTAAAATTGATCAGGTGTTTCAATTGGCCGAAGCTGAAGGTGTTCAGGTGCTTGGGATCAACGATTTTTACACCACCGACGGATATGCAGAATTTGCAGAACTAGCCCTGAAATACAAAATTTTTCCACTTTTCAATATCGAATTTATGTCGCTGCAAAAAGATTTGCAGAATGCCGGAGTTCGGGTGAATGATCCGGCCAACCCGGGGCGCACCTATTTCTCCGGAAAAGGTTTGACTAGTCCGTTGGTTTTGGCTGGCGAACAGTTGAGCTTGTTGGAACAGGTTCAGCACGAGAGCAATGTGCAGACGGCTGAAATGGTGGAGAAGCTGAATGAATTGCTGGCCGAACTGAATGCTGGCTTCAGCTTTAGTTTTGATTCCCTGAAAGCTAAATATGCCAAAAACATGTTGCGCGAAAGGCATATTGCCAAGGCTTTACGCATTGCTATTGACGAAAAATTCAGTAATCCGGAAGATAAAAAAGCATTCTATACAAAGGTTTTTTCTGGAAAAGAGGTAAAATCGAAACTGACCGATATAGCTGGTCTGGAAAACGAAATTCGTGGAAATTTGCTTAAAGCTGGAGGCCGTGCTTTTGTTTCTGAAGATCCGAAGGCATTTTTGAGTCTCGAACAGGTGAAAGACATTATTATCACAGCCGGTGGAATTCCATGTTATCCGGTGCTGCTCGACGATGCCAAAGGAAACTTTACCGATTACGAAGGCGACTTTGTGAAACTTTACGAAACGCTCAGAAGCAAAGGCGTATATAGTCTGGAGTTGATTCCGGGGCGTAATACGTTTGCCGTACTGAAAGAGTTTGTAAGCTTCTTCCGGTCAAAAAACTTCCTGATCACGTTTGGCACCGAGCACAATACGCCGCAACTCGATCCGGTAAAAGTTTCGTGCAGCGGTGGCGTTGAACTTGACGAAGAACTGGAACAAATCGGATTCGAAGGCGCCTGCATCATTGCTGCCCACCAGTACCTGATAGCCAAAGGCGAACAAGGTTATCTGAATGCCGACGGCGACGCCAAAACAAAAGAATACGATTCGTTCGTTGAATTAGGGAAGGCGGTAATTTCATATTTCATCAGTAAATAAAAATAATACGCGATGTAGAGACGCGATTAATCGCGTCTCTACAAAAAAAAACAAAATATAATGAAACCAGAAATTAAGGAATTAATAGAAATATCACAGTTCTATGGGAAACAGAAGGATTTTGTAATTGCCGGAGGGGGAAATACCTCGTACAAAGACGAAAATCATCTGTATATCAAAGCCAGTGGACACAGTTTATCTACAATTGGCGAAGACGGTTTTGCTCAGCTCGACCGGAAGGGGTTGCAGTTAATCGCCGGGAAAACCTATTCAGAAGATGTGATGGAGCGCGAAAACCAGATCAAAAACGATTTGCTGAATGCCCGTGTTCATCCCGAGAAAGGGCAACGCCCATCGGTTGAAACCTCGTTGCACGATTTGATCGCTTTTCGTTTTGTGGTTCATACCCATAGCACCAAAGTAAATGGACTGATGTGTAGTACCAATGCAGAACGGCTGACCACTGTACTGTTTGGCGATACGGTGGTTTATGTACCGTATGTCGATCCGGGATACATCCTGTTTAAGGAGGTCGAAAACCGCATCAATGCCTATCGTTCCAGAACGGGGAAGGAACCGAAGATTATTCTGTTGCAGAATCACGGTATTTTTGTGGCTGCTGATACTACCGATGAAATCAGGAAGATTTATACCGAAGTGATCAGTTTGCTGGATTCTGCCATTGGCGAAATTGAACCAGCCGTCAGTTTACCGATTGATCCTGTTGCCGCTAAAATTATCCCTGCCATTCGAATGCTGCTTTCTGCCAACGGACTGAAAACGCTGAAAGTCATCAATAACAATTACTACGAGCGGTTCCTTTCTTCGGAAACTGAATTTCAGAAAATAGCTTTGCCATTTATTCCTGACGGAATTGTGTATTGCAATTCGTCGTTCGTTTATGCTGAATATAAAGGCGATGTGGATGCTTTACTGAATGATCTTTCAGGAAAAATAAAAACATACACTGAAACGCAGCCTAAAACGCCAAAGATCATTTGCATTAAAGGTATTGGTTGTATTTTGGCCAATGACAATGCGCAGGCAGTAGCCACTTTGGAAGACGTAATGATGGATACTTGCCTGGTAAGTTTGTACTCCGAAAAATTTGGAGGACAAAGTCCGATGACTGCCGGACAGGTTCAGTTTATCGATACCTGGGAAGTAGAACAATACCGTAGCGCTATTGCCATGGGAGCTACTGCCGGACGTGTGGACCGCAAAATTGCCATTGTAACCGGAGGCGCTCAGGGTTTTGGCGCCGGAATCGTGGAAAACCTGATGGGAAATGGTGCCAATGTGGTGATTGCCGACCTGAATGAAGAATTAGGGAAAAAATTTGCCGAATCGTTGAATGGAGGAAAAGGCAAAAACAAAGCTTTTTTTGTGAAAGCTGATGTGTCGAATGCTGCATCAGTCGAAAATCTGGTGTTTCAAACGGTTTGCGAATTTGGCGGACTGGATATTTTCATCAGCAATGCCGGAATTTTACGTGCCGGTGGGCTCGACGAAATGACTCCGGAAACCTTCGAATTGATGACCAAAGTGAACTATTCGGCCTACTTCCTGTGTGCCAAATATGCATCGGCGGTGATGAAACTTCAAAATAAATTTAAAACCGATCATTTTACCGATATCATCCAAATCAATTCCAAATCGGGATTGAAGGGCAGTAACAAAAATTTTGCATATGCCGGTGGTAAGTTTGGTGGAATTGGGCTAACACAGTCGTTTGCAATGGAACTGATGCCTTCAAAAATCAAGGTGAATTCGGTTTGTCCGGGTAATTTTTTCGATGGACCGCTGTGGGCCGATCCGGAGAATGGTTTATTTGTGCAATACCTGCGTGCGGGTAAAGTGCCGGGCGCCAAAACCATAGCGGATGTGAAACGTTTTTATGAAGCACAGGTTCCGGCAGGTCGCGGTTGCACCCCGCTTGATGTGATGCGTGCCGTGTATTACATCATCGAGCAGGAATATGAAACTGGTCAGGCTGTACCGGTAACTGGAGGTCAAAATATGTTGAATTAGTAAACTGAATTAAACACGGAGACACAAAGACACGGAGAAATAGTTGAATAGAACGTCATTGCGAACGAAGTGAAGCAATCTGTTCGAAAGGATTGCTTCGTTCCTCGCAATGACGAGAACCCCTTAAAAAACTTTAGAAAATTACTGTGCCACCGTGGCAAAACAAAAAAAATATGAAAACAAAAGCAGTTCGTTTATACGGAAAAGAAGATTTGAGACTGGAAGAGTTTGAACTTCCGGCAATCAAAGCCGATGAAATTTTGGCAAAAGTGGTGTCTGATAGCATTTGCATGTCATCATACAAGGCAGCCAAACAAGCTACCGATCATAAACGTATCCCGAATGATGTGGCCGAAAATCCAATCATCATTGGTCACGAGTTTAGTGGCGAGTTGGTCGAAATTGGCGAAAATTGGAAACACAAATTCAAAGCCGGACAAAAATTCTCCATCCAACCAGCAATCTATTACGAAGAAGGTCCGGTTGGCGTATTGAGCGCTCCGGGATATTCGTACCAGTTTATCGGTGGCGATGCCACTTACGTGATCATCCCGAAAGATGTGTTGGTTCAGGATTGTTTGCTGGCTTATGATGGACCGGGTTTTTACCCTGCATCGCTGGCCGAACCGCTTTCGTGCGTGATTGGCGCCATGCATGCCAATTATCACACTACGCCGGGTTCGTACATACACAACATGGAAATTGTTGCCGACGGTAAAATGGCGATTCTGGCAGGCGTTGGTCCAATGGGACTGGCAGCCATCAATTACGTCATCCATCGCGCCGACCGTAAGCCAAAGTTGTGTGTGGTTACCGACATTGATCAAACCCGCTTGGATCGCGCCGCTTCTATTTATACCGTTGAAGAGGCTGCCAAACGCGGCATTGAACTGATTTACCTGAATACAAAAATTGAAGATCCGGTTGCTGAACTGAAACGCCTTTCAGGAGATACCGGTTACGATGATGTATTCGTGTTTGCACCGGTTGCGCCTGTGATTGAGCAGGGTGATGCGATTCTGGCTTTCGACGGCTGTCTGAATTTCTTCGCCGGTCCATCAGATCCGAATCTTCAGGCCAAAATGAATTTCTACAACGTACACTACGCTTATACGCACATCGTAGGAACTTCAGGAGGAAACACCGATGACATGAAAGAAGCGCTGGATGTGATGACCAAAGGACTTGATCCGGCCGGACTGGTAACTCACATTGGCGGACTGAATGCAGTGATTGAAACGACACTGCATCTTCCTCAGATTCCGGGTGGGAAAAAGCTGATTTACACCCATCTGGAAATGCCTCTGACAGCCATTGCTGATTTTGCAGAAAAAGGAAAAACTGATCCATTATTTGCGAAACTGGCTGAAATTTGTGATCATCACCAGGGTTTGTGGTCGGTTGAGGCAGAAGAGTATTTGTTGGCAAACTAGAAGAAGTATTCGATAATCGACCATCAGGAAACGTCATTGCGAACAAAGTGAAGCAATCTGCAAATCGACAGATTGTTTCGTTACTTGCAATGACGTACCTGTTTGTTTTATCTTAAGTCTTTTGTCTAATATTTAAATTCTGATGTCTCTTTTTCCTGTGCTTACTTTTGATACTGTACCTTTGCCGCATAAACAATTAGAAACAAAACAATGATTTACATGGCCGACACAGCCGATCTGGATGAACTTCGGAGGCTGTACACATTTTTCCCGCTCGAGGGGGTAACAACAAATCCAACGATTTTAAAAAATTCAGGGTATAAACTTTCTGTAGCGGTTGAAGGAATTCAGGAGTTGGTAGGCTCAGGAATGGTTCACGTACAAATGATTTCGGCCGAGTCGGAAGACATGGTTCGTGAAGCAAAAAAATACCGCAGTTATTTTGATTTTGGGGATAACTTTTATGCCAAAATCCCGGTAACTCCCAATGGCTACAAAGCTATGCGAATCCTGAAAGATGCAGGAATCAATGTGACTGCAACAGCTATTTTTACACAACAGCAGGCTTTGGTGGCCATGAAGGCCGGTGCCGATTTTGTTGCCCCGTATGTGAGCCGCCTGGACAATATATCATCGCACGGAATTGAAGTGGTAGGTGATATTGTAGAAAACATTGCATTATACAATTTGAACGGCAAAGTGTTGGCGGCAAGTTTTAAAACTGTTGACCAGATTTATCGGACCAGCATGGCTGGAGCCCACTCGGCGACCATCAGTCCTGAATTGCTACACCAGCTCATTAAACACCCGATGACCGACATCAGTGTGAAGCAATTCGAACTTGATTCAGAGGGTTTGTACGATATCGAGTTTTAATGAAATTCGATTGGATTCAGGAATAAAACAAAAAAACCGGTTCATCACCGGTTTTTGTTTTTATGGAAAGAATTCCAGCTAGTCGTATTTGTGCTCGCCACAAGGTTCGTCGTTGCCACATTCGCAATCGCAACCCAAACCTTTTTCGTACTGCTGAAGCGCGCGCAGGCTCATACCCATCGAAGAAAATCCTCCGTCGTGGAACAGGTTCTGCATCGTCACTTTCTTTGTCAGGTCGGAGAACAGGGTGATGCAATAATCGGCACACTCGTCGCCGGTTGCATTGCCCAGCGGCGACATGCGTTCAGAGAAATCGAGCAACTGACCGATTCCTTTTACTCCGCTACCGGCAGTTGTCATGGTTGGCGACTGCGAAATGGTATTGATACGCACGTTGCGTTCACGACCATAAATGTATCCGAAACTGCGGGCAATTGATTCCAGCAATGCTTTGGCATCAGCCATGTCGTTGTATCCGTAGAATGTACGCTGCGCCGCTACATACGATAATGCAACTACCGAACCCCATGGATTGATGGCATCCAGTTTACGGGCGACCTGTAACACTTTGTGAAACGATACCGCCGAAATGTCGAGGGTTTTGGTTAGGTAGCCATAATCCAGATCGCTGTAATGGCGGCCTTTACGAACATTGGGCGACATTCCGATGGAATGCAGTACAAAGTCTATTTTGCCACCCAGTACTTCCATCGATTGTTTAAAAAGATTTTCCAAATCTTCCACACTTGTTGCATCAGCTTCAATCGCAACGGTGTTACAAGCTTCAGCAAGCTGAGCTGTATCGCCCATGCGCATTGCTACTCCGGTGTTTGTTAAAGTAAACGTTGCACCTTCCTCAAATGCTCTCTGAGCAACTTTCCAGGCAATTGAATCGGCATTCAATGCACCAAAAATAATTCCTCTTTTGCCTTTCAGTAAATTATAAGCCATAGTTAAAATTTTATGAAATGAGTCCCGGAAAGCGGGATGAATTTCATGTGACCATTAAAATCAAAAATTATTAAGACAACAGTAAATAACAACCAATTTAGAGAATGGTTGTAAAATACGATGTAAATTAAAGCAAATTGCCACTCCGATCAATAGAATCGGAGTGGCAATGGTATCAATAATGATAATTTCTTAAATCCGTTCGATCGATTCAGTCAGTAACCATCCTTTATTTCCATCGGCCAGCTTAATTTCTACCCAATCTCCGAGCTTATCGGTAATTCTAACTTTCAGGCCTTCGTGCACAACAAAAAGATTCGTCCCCTTTTCTGAAGGGGAACTTTTTACGGTAACAGTTGGGTGCATTACAATGGCATACGAATGGTTAACCATCCGGCTTTTTTGTTTGGCAGCAAATGACCAACTGAAAATGGTGAACACGATGAGGAAACAGCCGGCCCAGAACGAAATCCGTTTAATGTCTCCTGAACGGGCAAAAAAGTATAAGCCCAGCAAGGTTAAAAACAAAATAAAACCGATGATGCTTAAAACAGCCCAGGTATCGGTAGTTTGGCTGTTGACCAGCGAATTCCACCAGCGGACAATAAATATTCCGGGTAATTCCTGAATGGAATCGACTACTTTCTGATTGGCAACCAGTAAGTTAAATTCAATGTCTTCGTCATCAGGTGCCAGCAGTTTGGCGCGCTCGTAGTTGAGTATGGCCAAGGTGTATTGATTCGTTTTATAGTACGCATTGCCCAGGTTGTAATACAATTCCGGCGATTCCAGATTGGTCATCAGCACTTGATTGTAAACCTCGATGGCTTCTTTAAACTGATCTTTGGTATAGAGTTCATTTGCTTTCTGAAGCAGATCGGCCTGGGCAAACACCGAAACGGTGATTAGGATGGCCAGTATGGTATTGAATAGTCGTTTCATACAGATGTGTTCCAGATCGTTACTTAATTTGTTTTTCGAAAATTCCCATTATCCTGGCAGCCCCGTCGTAAATTTCGGTCATCGTGCCTGAAAAAGCAGCCGGAGCATAACGGGCAAATTCACAGTCGTCAATTATTTTCATTAGTTCGGTTACCGTTTCCTGATCAATTCCCTTGCCCAACAGCTTTTCTGATGCTTTTTCGCGGTTCAGGTCGGCCACAGGAATGGTTAGTTTATCGCTCAGATAACCCCAAAGCGCTTTAATTACAGCTTCGTAGAATTGTTCCGGCTTATTGGTTTTCAGGAATCCTGAAGCCTCTTTTAAACGTTTGAGCGCTACTTTGTTTGCTCTTTTGTTACGAACAAGTACTACATTCGCGTTTTCCCTGATTTTTTTACGGTTTACAACAAAGAAAACGGCAAATCCGGCAAGGCTCAAAAGGTATATGATGTAAAACTCAAAGGTGCCGTAGAAAGAACTTCCCTTGGGTTTAAGTTCCGATTCGTTTTGCTTGATAAAGCGGATGTCTTTCCCGATCATTTTTACATTTTCTTTCGAGAACGAACTAACCACAGAGGAGTTCTGGTCGTCGCTGCCTTTTTCTACTTTAATATCAAAAGCTTCGGTGGTGCGGGTTTCGAACTGGCGTGAACCCGGATTAAAGAAAACAAATTGAATGGCAGGAATCGTAAAATTACCTGCAAAACGCGGAATAAACAGATATTCGAATGTAACCGATCCGCTCAAACCATTGTCGCTGGCAACCACATTATCGCTGGTTTTAGGCTCGTAGGCTTCAAAATCCTGAGGCAATTCAATTTTCGGGGCGTTAATCAGGGTAAGGTTTCCACTACCATTCACGGTGAGTTTTAGCGTAACCGCCTCGTTCGATTTCAGTGCATTTTTATCGAGCGAAGAGCTGACGCTGAAATTCCCTACCGCTCCGGAGAAATTAGCCGGTGGATTGGGTAAATCTTTCACATTGATTGCAACCGGATCGCTGACAACTTTCGCTTTCACTACCCGGTAATTGTCGAAGAAATCGTCGAAAAACCCCTGCTGCTGGCGCACTCTTTGCCGCACTAGGCACGTAATTTCGAAAGGATTAATCCGGATTGTTCCGGTTTGCTGAGGAAAAAGAATGGTTTTTTTCAGGATTCCGACCTGATAAATTTTTCCGTTGTAAACCTCACGGGTAAAGTTTACCTGGGTTGGAACCTCAATATCTTTGGTCCAGAAGCCTTCGTAAGTCGGTAATTTTACCTCATCGAAACCGTTAAGCGGTACATTCTGGCTGATGTATAATTTTACGGTCGAAAGGATTTGTTCGCCTTTCGATACGTTGGTTTTATCGACAGTAACCCGTACAAACAGGTTGTCTTTACTGATGTTTCCGGTGGCGACTTCTTCCTGCGCCTGATTACCCTGCTGAGTTCCCTGTTGTCCGGCAGATGGTTGTGGCTGGCCTTTTACCACCTGAATGGACAGGCTGTTTGATTCGTAAGTTTTACCGTCAACCTTGATGGATGCCGGGCGAATCGTAAATTTTCCCTCTTTCTTGGCGCGAAGGATGAAAATATACGAAAAACTCGATGTTTGGGTCGTTTTTCCGTTGATGATTTGAATGCTTGAACTTTGAGAAGTGGATGGCCCCATCAGTACATCGAAATTCGACAAGTCTGGCAATTGAAGATCGGTTCCCCTTTCGTTCAGTGTAAAGCCAAGCCTGAACTGTTCGCCTGCGGTAACGGCTTCGGGCCCTTCCATAATAAACCGAACGTTGTCGGCCATCGAAAGGTAGCCTACAAACATCAAAATTAGCAGTACTTTAAATTTTTTGATCATAGTATTTTCGGTTCTTTTTTCAAAAATCGGGTTAAAAATACAGTTCCAGATTTCAAATTCCAAGTTTCGGGTCACCGACATGGAACCTGAAATTTACTACCAATCTTTTTCTACCTTTTTCGATTGGGCTTTCATGGCCTGAATCTTTTTTACTTTTTCCTGAGTTTTCTTTTCGCTGTTTTCCAATGCCTGCAGCATTTGTTCAGCATTTTGTTTTGATATTTTACTTTGTTGCGGCTGCTGTTGCTGATCTTTATTTTGCTGATCCTGATTCTTGTTTTGATCTTTTTTCTTATCCTTGTTTTGATCCTGATTTTTGTCTTTATTCTTGTCCTGATCCTTATTCTGATCTTTGTTCTTGTCTTTGTCCTGATCCTGGTTCTTTTTCTGCTCTTCCTGTTTTTTCTTCAGATTCATGGCATACAACAGGTTGTATTTCGTTTCCAGATCGCCGGGGTTGTTGCGCAATGCTTCTTTGTAGGCATCTATACTTTCATCCAGTTTGTTGTTCATCAGCAGTGAATTGCCCATGTTGTGGAATGCCCGGCTTTTTTCAATTTTGTTTTCGGTTTTGTCGGCTATTTCTTTGAATTTTTCAGCCGACTCCTCCATCTTATTCTGTTTGTAAAGCGAATTGGCCAGGTTGAAATTCCATTTCTGATCGTCTGGTTTTTTCTCCAAAGCTTTCCGGTATTCAATTTCAGCTTTATTGTATTGAGCCGTATCCTGTCTGGTGGTGTCTTTCAGGGCAGCCTCGTAATATTTGTTTCCCTGACGAACAAACTTTCGTTCGCTTTGGGCCCATGTGGTCATTGCCCAAACCATCAGGAATAACACGAATAAATATCCTCGTTTCATAGCTCTTCTGTTATTATCTGTCTGCAAACAATTTGAAATTTTTCAGGTACTTATTTTTTCGTTCAAGCACCATAAAATCAAGTAAAATAAGGAACAATGCCAATCCAATAAAGTATTGGAATTTGTCGTCGTAATCGGCATATATCTGTGTTTCGAGTTCCGATTTTTCCATCTTATTTACTTCATTAAAAAGATTATTCAGTCCAACCTGGGCGTTATTTGCCCTGATGTAGGCGCCTTTGCCTGCTTCAGCAATTTTCTGGAGCATCGGCTCATCAAGCTTAGTTACAACAGTATTACCTTCCCTGTCTTTCCGGTAGCTTTTCATTCCGTTCGAATAATCAGGAATTGGGCCTCCTTGTGGTAACCCCATGCCAATGGTATAAATAACAATGCCTTGTTCAGCGGCTGCTTTGGCTGCCCCAATGGCATCATCTTCATGGTTTTCACCATCGGTGATGATGATCATGGCTTTACTGCCCTGAAACTGCGGATTAAACGATTTCATCCCAAGCTCGATGGCTGCCCCAATAGCGGTTCCCTGGGTGGGTACAATGTTGGTGCTTATCGAATTCAGGAATAACTTGGCCGACACATAATCGGCCGTGATTGGAAGTTGCGTGTAGGCATCGCCTGCAAAAACGATTAATCCGATTTTATCGTTGCTGAGTTTGTCAACCAGTTGCGAAATCGCACGTTTTGACCGTTCGAGCCGGTTGGGTTCGATGTCTTCGGCCATCATGCTGTTGGACACATCGAGTGCAATAATCAGTTCAATTCCTTTGCGTTTTTCGGTTTTCAGCTTCGAGCCAAATTGCGGGCGCGCTATGGCAATAATAATGCTGCCAAGAGCCAACATCAGGATAACGAATTTTAATACGGGCCGACCGGAGCTCACGTTGGGCATCAAAACCGACAGTATTTCTTTCTGTCCGAACAGTGCCAGCGCCTGTTTTCTCCTAATTCTGGAATACCAGAATAAAGCGATCAGTACCGGGATTACCAGTAAGGCATATAAATATTCCGGATTTGCTATTCTAAACATTTTCTCAAGTTCAAAGTTACAATTTCAAAGTCCAGATTGATTTCTGGATATTCATTATAATCGCCAATTATTTATCAGGGTATATTCCTGAAAATGGTTGTTTTCAGAAACAGTGCCATTAACAACAGGAATGCACCGGCCAAAGCGTATTTCAGGTATTCTTCTTCTTTTTTGCTGAATTCTTTTACGTCTATCTTCGACTTCTCCAATTTGTCGATTTCCTGGTAGATTTCGGCCAGTTTGTTATTGTTGGTTGCCCTGAAATATTTCCCATCGGTGGTTGATGCGATGGATTGAAGCGTTGCTTCATCGATTTTAACTTCCACATCGCGGATTTGTGGCCCAAACGGTGTTTGCATCGGGTAAGGAGCCGTTCCAATGGTTCCTACCCCAACCGTATAAACACGTATCCCGAAGGTTTTAGCCATTTCGGCAGCAGTTACAGGAGCTATTTCTCCCCGGTTATTTTCTCCGTCGGTAAGCAGAATAACCACTTTGCTGATGGCTGTGCTTTCTTTCAACCGCGAAATGGCTGTGGCCAAACCGTTACCAATGGCAGTCCCATCTTCAATCATCCCACTTTCGATATTTTTGAACAGGTTGATCACCGTGGCATGATCGGTAGTCAAAGGACATTGCGTAAAACTTTCGCCGGCAAAAACCACCAGCCCGATTTTATCATTGGTCCTACCCGAAATAAACTGGGTAGCCACGTCTTTGGCAGCTTCCAGCCTGTTGGGCTGGAAATCCATAGCCAACATTGAACTTGAAATATCGAGGGCAATCACAATGTCAATTCCTTCGGTGGTCACATTCTGCCAGCTATTTGACGATTGAGGGCGAGCCAAAGCCATTATCAGGGCCGATAAACTCATCAGCACCAACACAAAAACACTGTGCCTGAAGTAATATTTCCAGTTTTTCGGAATTTTGGCAAATCCCATATCCGACGAAAATTGTATGCTGGCTCCAGCTTTTTTCTGTTTCCAGATGTACCACGCAAGCATGGGCAATAACAGCAGAAAGAGGTAGAAAAATTCTGGATTTTTAAAGCTTATTCCGTTCATCATTTCTTTGGGTTATTGTGCGGTAATTTCTTCAGAATCTGGCTCCGATGTTGGTTTTTCCGGAGCTTTTAATTCTTCTTTTTTGGTTTGATTGACAAAGAAATAGGCATTCATTAAAGTCAGGTTGTTGTCGTCGGGCAGTGGTGTGTATTTCGCAAATTTCACCAAATCGGCCAAACTCAGGATGTGCTGGAGTTGGTTGATCGAATTCTCGTCGGCCAGCTCCATTTTTTTCCTGAACGTGCCAATGGTTTCAGCCGAAGTCTGTTCCATAGCCTGTATATCGAAACGGTTTTCAATATAAGTACGGATGGTATCAGCCACTTCGCTGTAGTATTGTTTGATTTTTTCCTGCTGCCAGAGTTTCTGGGTTTTTATACGGTCGAGTTCGCGCAATGCAACGATATGTGCCGGTTCTGCCGGTTTTTCGGGTTTGCTGAACAACGGTACGTTTTTTCTTTTCCATTTGATGTAATAAAAAATGAAAAAGATAATTGCCGCAATAAGGATTATCCCTAAAATGTAAGGTGTAACCTCTTTTAAGGTAACCGGTGCACTGTAAACGGTTTTAATATCAACAGGGCCTTTGGCCGTGTCAATTTTCATTCCGTAAACCTGAAATGCTAATCGTCGGCTGGCAATAGAATCGAGCACTTTACCATCTTTCAGTTTAAAATAGAATGGCGGGATCTGGTAAGCCCCGCTGTCGAAAGAGGTAATGAAAAGGCTCTGGGTTAGCTTTTCGCGCGTTTTATCATCAAGTTGCAGCGTGTCGATTTTCGAACGGCTGATAACTTCGACGTGAGCGCTGAACGTGTCGGGAACCTGTGGAAAGCGGATGTCAAGATCTTTCGGTTTTTCGATTTCGAACAATAACTTTATCTGATCCCCAATTAAAATATGTGTTGAGTCGATACTTGCTTTTACCGTAACTTGTTGAGCCTGGAGCGAGCGCATGCTGCCCGATAGCAAAACAAATAGCACGATATATAGTATTCTTTGATTCATTTGAAATTGGTTTTATGCACGTTTTTTAAACAGGCTGATCAACGACTTTACATAGTCGTGATTGGTGCTTATGCTCACATAATCGACCCGGCTTCTTTTAAAACTGTTGTCGAGCTGCTGCGATAAATTGATCCACCATTTTCGGTAAATATCCCGGGCATTGCGGTCGGATGTGTCCACCCAGGTGTAATTACCGGTTTCAGCATCTTTCAGTTTAATCATTCCGATGTTGGGTAATTCTGTTTCACGCTCATCGTAAATTCGAAGGGCAACCACGTCGTGCCGATTATTTGCTATCGAAAGGGCATTTTCCAACGCCTCGTCTTTCTGAATAAAATCGGAAATAACAAAAGCGGTACACCTTTTTTTGATGGCATTGGTCAAATACCGGATTGCTCCGGAAATGTCGGTCCCGCGTTCCTGTGGTTCAAAATCAATTAATTCGCTAATAATTCGCAGAATGTGGCTTCGCCCTTTTTTAGGCGGAATAAACTTTTCAATTTTATTCGAAAAGAAAATAACCCCGATTTTATCGTTGTTCTGAATGGCTGAAAATGCCAGGACAGCAGCAATTTCGGTAACAATATTTTTTTTTAGCTTATCTGTCGAGCCAAATTCGCGCGATCCGCTTACATCAATCAGCAACATCACCGTCAGTTCACGTTCTTCTTCGTAGATTTTGACGAATGGTTTATTGTACCGTGCAGTCACATTCCAGTCGATGTTGCGGATGTCGTCGCCAAACTGGTATTCACGAACCTCGCTGAAAGCCATCCCACGTCCTTTGAACGCACTGTGGTACTCGCCTGCAAAAATGTTGCGGCTCAGTCCACGTGTTTTAATTTCAATTCTTCGGACTCGTTTTATTAGTTCGCTTGTTTCCATTTAAATAAGTTCCAAGTTTCAGGTTCCAAATTCCAAGTTGTATCAGGCTTCAAGTATCAGGTATCAAGATAAGAGTCTTAATACTTGCATCTTGATACTTGTGTCTGCTATGGAACTTCTACCGAATTCAAAATTTCCGCAATAATTTCTTCTGAAGTAATGTTGTTTGCCTCAGCTTCGTAGCTCAAACCGATACGGTGACGCATGACATCGGGGCAAACCGCGCGTACATCTTCAGGAATAACGTAACCACGGCGTTTAATGAACGCATAAGCCTTTGCCGCCTGAGCCAAACTGATACTTGCACGTGGCGAACCTCCGTATGAAATCATGTCCACGTATTTATCCAGTTTGTAAGCTTTCGGATCGCGGGTGGCAAATACAATATCAACGATGTATTTCTGGATTTTTTCGTCCATATACACGTCTTTTACCACATCGCGGGCCTTCAGAATATCTTCCGGACGCATCACTTTTGATGCCGTTGGGAAAGCTTTCAGTAAGTTTTGCTGTATGATCAGTTTTTCTTCGTCTTTAGTTGGGTATTTGATCACCACTTTCAGCATAAAACGGTCAACCTGCGCTTCTGGAAGCGGGTAGGTGCCTTCTTGCTCGATCGGGTTTTGGGTAGCCATTACCAAAAATGGTTCCTGCAATTTATACGTGTTTTCGCCAATGGTAATCTGGCGTTCCTGCATGGCTTCGAGCAGTGCCGACTGCACTTTGGCGGGTGCACGGTTAATTTCATCGGCCAGTACGAAGTTGGTAAAGATCGGGCCTTTTTTTACAATGAATTCTTCTTTCTTCTGGCTGTAAATCATGGTTCCCAGCAAGTCAGCAGGTAACAAATCGGGGGTAAACTGGATTCGGGCAAACTTGGCGTCAATACTCGTTGCCAACGTGTTGATGGCTAATGTTTTGGCCAATCCTGGCACCCCTTCCAATAAAATATGGCCACCAGACAGAAGTCCAACCAAAAGGCTTTCGACCAAATGTTTTTGACCTACAATCACTTTGTTCATCTCCATACTGATGATGTCGACAAACGAACTCTCTCTTTGAATTCTTTCGTTCAATTCGCGGATATCTACTGTTTGATTCATATTTTTTTGAATAAAATTATTTTGAATGCTGATTTTTTTTTGCGAACACGAAAATAAACTATCCGTGCCTGAAAAAGGATAAATTTTCGTTAAAATTTGTTAAGCTATTTGAGCCCAAAATGGCCGTGAAATTAATAAAATCGGCGATCTTTAACAGAATATGCTTTCACTTTTTTATTTTTGCCAAAAATCAAACCATTGACACAAAGGTATTTCATAGAACTTGCCTATAAAGGCACTCATTTTCATGGTTGGCAGGTTCAGCCAAACGCTGTTTCGGTGCAGGAATGTTTGGAGAAAGCGTTATCGACAATCACCCGCGAACCCATTTCAGTAACAGGCGCCGGGCGAACGGATACCGGTGTTCATGCCAGCTATTTTGTGGTGCATTTCGACTCGGGGAAACTCACCCTCGATCATCCTGATTTTACCCACAAACTGAACAGTTTCCTGAATAAGGATATGGTTGTTTTCAATATTTCAAAGGTTACCCCGGAAGCACATGCGCGGTTTGATGCTATTTCAAGAACTTACCAGTATCACCTCAATCTTCGAAAAGACCCTTTTTCACTGGAAACTTCGTGGTATTTCTTCAATCAGCCCAATCTTGAAATAATGAACGAAGCAAGCTGGGTTTTATTTGATTACATCGATTTTACCAGCTTCAGTAAATTGCACACCGATGTAAAAACCAACAACTGCAAAATGTATAGGGCCGAATGGACCCAGACAGGCTCAGCTATTGTTTTTACGGTAAAGGCCGACCGGTTTCTGCGAAATATGGTTCGGGCATTGGTTGGAACCATTTTAGAGGTTGGAATTGGTAAAATCGATTTAAATCAATTCCGGAAAATTATTGAGCAGAAAGACCGCAGTGCTGCCGGATTGTCTGTTCCGGCGCATGGATTGTTTTTAACCGATGTGGAATATCCTGAAAGTGTTTTTATCCGGACAGTTTAGCTCTTTTTTGGGGAAGTATGCCATCTTATTCGGGTAAGTAATTGCTGCTTTACTGTGTGCGTGTGTTATTGAACGCATATGTTTTTTAAAACAGTTTTAAAACATAAGAAAATAACAGTTTTGTAAAGCAGCTTAGCTTTGTTGTTGGGCTTTTCATTTGTAGCTTTAACTATTGAATTCTGACAACTGACATCCTAAAATTAATACATAACTTATGAAAGATTTTTTAAGTAGTTACCTGAATCATGCTGATCAGAAAAGCAATGGAAAACCCCGTCATCTTGGTCCGGTTGTGACCATTTCCAGGGAATGCGGTTGTTCGGCCAAACGTATTGCAACAAAACTCTCCAAAATTCTTACCGGTTACAATTACCTTTCGGAAACAAAAACCGATGTGGAATGGAAATGGGTAAGTAAAGAAGTGGTTGAATTGGCCGCGCAGGAATTGGAAATGGATCCGAATAAAATCAAGAATGTATTTTTAGGCGAAGCCAAACAAAGTATCCACGAAGTTACCACAGCTTTTTCTACCTCTAAAGTTTATGATGCCGACGACCAACAGGTGATTGATACGGTGAAAGCTGTTGTACGGAGTATTGCGGAAGACGGGCATTACATTATTGTTGGACGGGCGGCCAGCGTTATTGCGCATGATATTCCGAAGCGTTTAAGTGTTAAACTTCAGGCACCGCTCGACTGGCGGATTAACCGGATTATGCAGATCAGTAACCTGTCGTGGGCTGATGCTCAGGAATATGTGCTGGAAATTGACCGTCAGCGTAATTTGTTTGTGGAGCATGTGGCCGGAAGAAAATTGGATAACAACGATTTTGACCTGATTTTTAATTACTCAACCATGCTCGACGACCATATTGTTGATGTAATTGTTAATGTGCTGAAAAACAAAAAAATAATTGCAAACTCGGAAGAAGATTAGCCTCCGGAAAACGTATTTATAAAAAATCGTTGCCAGTGCATATTTTGTACTGGCAGCGATTTTTTTTGTGATCATTTTTGCCTGAATTTTGTTTAGATTTTAAATTATTCAAATCTGATTTTATGGCTTATACTTTGCAAATTGGAAATCAGGCGCCGGATTTTTGTCTGAAAGCTACCGATGGGAAGTTTTATAAGCTTGGTGATTTCGCCGATTCTAAAATTCTGGTTGTGTTTTTCACCTGCAACCACTGTCCATATGTACTTGGAAGTGATGAAGTGACACGCCAGACAGCTCTTCGTTTTCAAGCGCATGGAGTTTGTTTGGTGGCCATTAACTCCAATAGCCCCAATACCTACGAAGAAGATAGTTTTGAAAATATGGTACTCCGGATGAGCGAAAATCATTTTCCGTGGGTGTACCTTCACGACCACACGCAAGATATTGCTTTGGCTTATGGTGCGCTGAAAACCCCGCATTTATACGTGTTCGATCAGGAACGGAAATTGGTTTATACGGGTCGTGCTGTCGATCAGCCGCGTGATGCATCTAAAATAACGGTTAACGACCTCGATCGTACACTTTCGGAGTTACTTTCCGGTCAACCGGTTTCGGTACCGGTAACCAACCCTATTGGCTGCAACATTAAATGGGAGGGCAAAGACAGGAAATGGATGCCTGCCGATGCCTGCGATTTGGTTTAAGAGCGATCTTTCGAATAAGTTCTTCGTGTAAATAGCAATAAACTGCTTCTCATTTCGTGCTTTTTCGTAGTTTTGAGTCACGCAAACGTTTCAACATCTGTCAGTGAACTTTAAAATTACCCAGATTTCGGCTTTACAATTTTTTCAGCTTATCCGCTTTTCAACGCTGTTGCTGATTGGTGTAGTTTTTACAAAATCGGGACTCCCGACTTCAGAAATAGGGCAATACGAAACGTTTCTTTTTTTAGCTGGAGCCGTAAGTTTTTTCTGGCTAAATGGTTTGATTCAGGGATTCCTTCCTTCTGTTGACGAAAAATCGATCTCAGGCAAATCGCCGGTTTTATTCAATCTATTTTATTTGCTCGCGACATTCTCCGGATTGGCAGTCCTTTTTATTTTAATTTTTGAAAAGGCTATCTCCGGACATTTGTTACACGGATCGCAAATCCCTTTTCTGAATTACCTGATTGTTTATATCCTGATTTCGTCGCCAGCCAGCCTGGTCGAATACATTTATCTGATTAAAAAACAGGGTCGCAACATCCTGATTTACGGATATGTCACCTTTGTTTTAATGTTTTTGCTGGTAGTTTTGCCTCCGGTTCTCGGTTACAGCATCGAATACAGTATGATTGGCCTGGTCATCAGTTCAGCCATCCGATTGGTTTGGTTGCTGGTTTTATTGTTTCAAAATTCCAAACCAAATCCCGATTTCCTGTTTATCCGGAAACACCTGAAATGTGCTTTCCCATTGGTATTTTCCATGTTTTTAAGTGGCTCTGCCCAGTATATCGATGGGTTTATCATTACCAGTTATTTCGACGACGCTACCTTTGCCGTTTTCCGGTTTGGTGCGCGTGAATTTCCGCTGGTTTTGTTGCTGGCCAACGCTTTCAGCTCATCAATGTTGCCCGGGTTTGCCGATCGGTCTATGCTGAAATCTAATCTGGAAACGATCAGGCAAAATTCGCAGAAATTAGGTTTCTGGCTTTTCCCCTTATCAGGAGTTTTAATGCTTTTGTCGCACTGGGCATTTCCTGTAATTTTTAATGTCAGTTTCGCGGCAAGTGCCACCATATTTAATATTTATTTGTTGTTGATTGTTAGTCGTTTGTTGTTTCCGCAAACCATCCTGATTGGCCTCCGGAAGACCAACGCAATAATGTGGGCTTCGTTTCTGGAGATTGTTGTAAATGTGATACTTAGTTTGTGGTTTGTGCAGTTTTGGGGTTTAGCCGGTGTGGCTTACGGAACGGTTTGTGCCTACGTTTTTGAGAAAGTTGTCCTGACTGTTTTTGTCAGGAAAAGTTGCGGCTTTAGCTTGTCTGCATATCTAAATGTGAAACAACACTTGCTTTATTCTTTACTTTTGTTGACTGAATTTATAGTTATTGAATATCTAATTTATTAGCATGGATTTTATTATCGATGATCCGAAACAGGAGCAGGAATTTCGTCAGATTCTGGCAAAAATTCGTTTAGCCAAAAATGGAGAGACCGTTGATCAGATGAAAAAGCTTGGGCTTGTTTATAAACTGAACTGGGGTGCGTCGGTCATTTCGTTGCGCGAAATTGCCAGGCAACATGAGCCCAATCACCTTTTAGCGCTGAAATTGTGGAACAAGCAGTGGCGCGAAACGATGATTTTGGCTGCCATGCTCGACGTTCCGGCTGAGGTTACCGAAGAACAGATGGATTACTGGACAAAAAGTCTGGAAACTGCTGAAATTGCTGAAGTACTAAACACATATTTGTGGTCGAAGACCAAATTCGCATTTGTGAAATCGCTGGAATGGTGTCGCGGAAAGAAACATTTGGTCCGTTTTGCAGGTTTAAACCTGATGGGGCGGTTGGCAATTGCCGAAAAGTCAGCAATTGACGAACTTTTTGAGCCATTTTTCGACGTTTTGTCACCTTTGGCTAAAGACCCACATTTGAAACAGGTTTTTTACCGTTCGTTTATTTTGCTGGGGATGAAAAGCAAAAACATGAACGAAACGGCTGTTTTATTTGCCGAAAGCCTGAAAGAGCTTGATTCAGAGGAAAGTCGTAATCTTTCGGAAATGATATTGTCTGAGTTGAGAAGTGAATACGTGCAGGAATCATTTGTTAAGAATACTTAATGTCGAATGGGCATTCGAAAAGGCTGATTATTTTTGGTACAGTTTTTATACAACAGAAACAACATTTAAACGATAAACAATGAATCTTACAAAATCATCGAATCCCGTTTTCGGGAAGAACATATTTAGTCAGGCGGCTACCAGTACCAGCGACGGAGTGATGACCGTGAACGGAACGATTAATAAAACTGGGTTGATGCTGCTCATCGTTATTTTTGCGGCAACATTTACGTGGCGCAAATTTTTTGGTGCTATCGATCCTGCCACACCGGGAGTAATGCCTCAGGGAATTATGATCTGGACTATGGTTGGCGCTATTGGCGGTTTAATTACGGCACTGATTACGACTTTCAGCCCACGGCGTGCAGCGATGACTGCCCCAATTTATGCTGTTTTTGAAGGTTTGTTTCTGGGAGCAGTTTCGGCCATGTTCGAAGCCATGTATCCCGGATTGGTGATGCGTGCCGTTTCGCTCACATTCGGAGTATTTGTCATTATGCTTTTGCTGTACCGTTCAGGAACCATTCGTGCAACCGAAAGATTCAGAACCATCATCTTCGCAGCAACCGGCGGTATTGCTTTGGTTTACCTGGGTAGTTTTATTGCCGGATTATTTGGTGTGAATGTAAGCTTTTTACATGGCAACAGCATGTTATCCATTGGTATCAGCTTGTTTGTGGTAGTTGTTGCCGCGCTCAACCTGATTCTCGATTTCGACATGATTACGCAAGGTGCCAACGCCCGTGCTCCAAAATACATGGAATGGTTTGGTGCTTTTGGCCTGATGGTAACTTTAATCTGGTTGTACCTCGAAATGTTGCGTCTGCTCTCTAAATTAGCCAGTCGCGATTAATTCAACATCCATATAAAACTAAAAAAACCGGTGATGAGCCGGTTTTTTTAGTTTTTGCCAATATATTTAGTTCTATTCCACCATGAGTTTTTTATTCTTTGGATATTTTACTGAATATCTCCATTCAAACTCCTTCTTTGCTTTAGGTTCTATCATAAATTCCCATTTAATTTCACCAGTCTCCGTATTGTGTTTGGCTCCTGAAATGAGTTGTACTTCAACTTCAATTTCTTCAAGGGTGGAAACGGGAACCTGATCAAGCACAATCATGTTGATTGGTTGATTCTTGTTGTTCTTGACACTTGTTTTCCATGAACGGGTTTCCTCTTTTTTATTCCCGATAAATTGTTTGGTAGTAAAATCCTTCTGTTTTTCGCGGCTGACCATCACATTTTTATCCGGTCCTAAAGAAATCTGCAAGGTGTCTGACGCGGCGCGTGTGTCGAGTAAAGTTTTTCCAACATATGTATCTTCGAAAAAGATATTGGCTTCTCCTTCCAGCAGGTTATATTTTTCCCAATCAACAACATGGGCAATCAGGAATGCTGTTTGGTCAATTTTAGGCACACAGAAATATTGGAAGCTGGCCGGTAACTCGTAAACTTCCATGTCAACCGAATAACTTTTATTGTCGGATTTAATGCTATAGGGAGTTTTAATCTCGAAATTGACACTGGTTTGCTTTTCAACTGCCATTGAAGGAACCGGAATGCTGCTTGCTCCGCGAATTTTCATCCCTTCTTTATTATTTGCCGCTACTCCTGCTATTTTTCCTTCAAGTGCACTGGATAATAAACTTTTCTTTTGAACGCCATAACCAACCACCACAACCTCGTCTAATGCAACCTGATCTTCTTCGAGTAATACATTCATAATTTTACCGGTCACCGGCAGAGTCTGCGATATACACCCAATAAACGAGTAAGTTAAATAACTTCCCTGACCTGGCAACGTGATTGAATAATTTCCGTTCATATCGGTAACACTGCCAATACTTGTTCCCTGAACATTGATGCTAACTCCCGGCATGGGCTGATGGTTTTGATCAACTACTCGTCCGCTGACCGAATTAACTGATCGATTATAAACGGGAGGTAAGGTGTTGTAATTCAAAAAGTAGGGCTCTAGGTCTGGTGCAATGCCAGAAATATTCAGGTTGGCCGAAGAAAATCGCAGTTTTACATTGCTCCAGTCCATTTTGGTATCCTGTCTGACGTTGGCTTTATAGATCAGTTCAACTGGTTGATTAATGTTTTTAGCACGAATGTCATACGATGGAAACCAACTTGCATTACCCACTACGTAAGAAAGTTCAAAGGCGACCTTTACATTCTTTTTAGCCTCTACTTTGACTAGAATTTCTCCATTGGGATAATCTTTTTTACTCGTAAGCGTATTCAACTGATTTTGAAGATCGGTCTTTTGTTTGTTTAATTCACGAAGAGTACTGTTTCGCTCAATTTCTTTTAGTTTGAGTGCCGTGAGTTGATTGCCGTAAAAATCGGCTGCTTCTTTTAGTTTGACTACACTCAATTCCTGATTTCTTCCACCAATCTGGCGGTTGGCCTGGAGGAATGCTATTTGCTCCTGTAGAATAGCCAAATGGGTGTTTTCAAGATTTATTTTTTCATCCAATAAATCCAGTTTCGATTCTAAATCGCTTAGCTCTTTTGGCTTTTCCAGTTTGTCAATAAAGTTTTGCTGATGATTGATGGCTAAAATCGTCAGTTCTCCATCAGCTTTTACCTGAATGCTTTTTGCTTCTATAAAAGGCGAAAGGCCAATAAATTTCAGTACAGAAATCCCGGCAGTCAAATCAACTGTTTTACGACTTGTAATCTGGGCTCCCTCCAGAAAAACTGTTACTTCGTTAACTTCGGTTTTGATTTCGTTAACTTTATTTTCCTGAGCAAAAAGACCAGATGAAAGCAGGCATAAGATTAACAGGCAGATTGTTTTCATGGTAGTGATTAATTAAATGAGAAATACCCAGATTTTTAGGTTTTTTCAAATTTAATGAATCTTAGATTATTTTCAATAGAAAATGTCAGAGTTTATGAAACCGTAAAACTTAAAAGCAAAAAAAAACAGATGGTTTTAGGTTCAATAAAAAAACTCAACCCATTTCGGCCTTGAAATGGGTTGAGTTTTTTTCAAAAGTCGTTCAAATGTTTGCGACAACTTTTTATTTATCCTAAACTCTATCGGTTTTCTTCTGCAAATTGCCGTCCGCGGCGTAGAGCTTCCAGATTCAGGTTAACCACTTCTTCTCCTTTTCGTCCGAAAATAGTGCGGATACCAGCTTCAATCTTCGAAAATTCAATGTCGATAAATGGTGATGCAGCGCCTAGCATAACCATGTTGGACGCACGGGAACTGCCCACTTCTTTGGCAATAGCATCGGCATCAATAGCAATAAAACGGGGCAGTTTGCGAATTTCTTCCATCACTTTTTCGATATCCGGATAATTTGGAATGTTCACAAAAGGAGTGATGTTGGTAACCAAATAACCCGTTTCCGACAAATAGGGGAGGTAGCGTAACGATTCCATCGGTTCAACCGACAAAATCAGGTCGGCTGCTCCACCCGGAATTAAATCGGAAGAAATGGGACGATCGGAAATGCGCATGTGCGAATACACAGCGCCACCTCGCTGGCTCATCCCGTGGGTTTCGGCCTGTTTGATGAGCAGATTATCGGCCAGAGCTGCTTCGCCCAATGCGGTTGCAATGGATAAAATCCCCTGTCCGCCAACACCTGCAAGTATAATATCTGATTTCATATTCAATAAGTTTCAAGTTCAAATTTCAATTTGTTTCGGGTTACGCGGTACGTGTTTCGGGTTTAACATGCAACTCGTAACCCACAACTCGCAACAATTTTTGCTGATTACTTTTTATTCCTCTTCCGGCTGCTGGCGCGCTGAATGCACTCGCGGCGCGGGATAATTACAGAAACGCCATTATAGGCAAATTCCTCACGGAATAAGCGGACCATTTCTTCGTGATTCTTTTTCAGTGGAACAATGGTGTGAATGTGCGCCGGATCGACTCCCAATCCGATACAAATGGATTCTATTTTACCGAATGCCGATGAATCCTGTCCACCGGTCATTGAAATAGATTCGTTGTCGGAAATAACCACAGTTATGCTCGATTTTTCGTTCACGGCATCCAGTAACCCGGTTATTCCGGAGTGTGCAAATGTTGAATCTCCGATCATGGCTACAGCAGGAATCAAACCGGCATCGGCAGCGCCTTTGGCCATGGTGATGGAAGCACCCATATCAACACAAGAGAAAATTGTTTCGTAAGGAGGTAAAGCGCCCAGCGTATAACAGCCAATGTCAGAAAATACGCGGCCTTTCGAATAATCGGCCAACACTTCATTCATAGCCACATAAGCATCCTGATGGCCGCAACCCATACACAAAGCTGGCGGGCGGTTGGCAACCACTTCAGGAATGGCATACCCACTGAACATTTGTTTCCCGAGAGCTTTGGCAATCAAATCAGGATTTAGCTCACCATCACGTGGTAATGTTCCATCTAGTCTGCCTTTAATTGGCGTCCCTTTGGCAAAAAAGCCTTTCAGCATTTCTTCCACCATGGGGGCGCCTTCTTCGAGTACCAATATTTCGTCGCATTCCTGATCCAACCGGTTGATGTAGTTTTCAGGAAGCGGATATTGCGATATTTTTACGACCGGGTAAGGGCACGTTCCGTTCGGGTAATGCTCCATCAGGTAATTGTAAGCAATTCCGCAGGCAATAATTCCCAGGCTTTTTTCGGCGCCTTCTTCGTATCGGTTATAAATCGATTCTTCCGAAAGTTTCAGGAAAAGGTTCTGACTTTCGAGCAATCCTTTGTACTTGCGGCGGGCAATGGCCGGAAGCAGGATAAACTGGCGCGGATCGGCAGGCAGTGAAAGTTGATTTTCGGGTAGTACTTCCTTGCGGGCAACCCCGGCGCGCGAATGAGCCAGACGAGTGGTAATGCGCAACATTACAGGGACTTTGGTTTGTTCCGATAAGGCAAATCCATCGCGGGCCATGTCGTAAGCTTCTTGTTGCGACGAAGGTTCGAGTACCGGAACCATCGCAAATTTTCCGTAGAAACGTGAGTCCTGCTCATTTTGAGAAGAGTGCATCGACGGGTCGTCGGCTACAGTCACTATTAATCCACCATTAACGCCTGTCATGGCTGCATTCACAAAAACATCAGCAGCTACGTTTAGGCCCACATGTTTCATGCACGACATGGCACGTTTCCCGGCATACGACATGCCTAAAGCTGTTTCCAGTGCTGTTTTTTCGTTAGCTGTCCATGTACGGTGTATATTGCGTTCTTCAGCAAGCGGGTTTTCCTGAATAAATTCGGTAATTTCGGTGGAAGGTGTGCCGGGATAGGAATAAACGCCCGACATTCCGCCATCAATGGCTCCCTGCCCGATAGCTTCAACTCCCAGAAACAAATGCTTTTGCATAGTTAGTTTATTAAATTTCAAAATCGGAACCAAAAATAGCGGATTCAATGTGGAAAACAACTGTAAAAAACTTGTTTTAGTCCAATCGGGCGTATTTAGATTCGTTCTAAAAAACGGTAATGTAGTGTTCGATTCAGAAAAAGACAAAAATGATAATGCTACAACTCATCAGGAACCGGAGATAACGATTGATTTGCTCATTGAAGAAATAGCTGTTGAAAATGATAAAAGATTGTTTTGTCTTTTATTTATAAACAAACTGATTTGTCGGGTGTTACAGTGAGTGACAAGCGTTGTTATCCATTTAATTTTTCAAAGCCTATGAAACCAAGTTTTACCTTTAAAGGATTCAGGTATTTTACCCTGACTTTTGTTCTGGCTTTTTTATCATTAGCCCTGATTGGACAGACTACTCACAATGTTGCAGTAACCAGCAATGTTTTTACACCCTCGCAACTTACAATTACGGCAGGCGATAAGGTGGTTTGGAAAAATGACGGTGGTTCTCACAATGTGAACGGAACTCAAGCTACATTCCCTAACAATCCCGCTTCTTTCGGGAATAATGTGGGAACGGGCTGGACCTATGAATTTGTTTTTACTGTGGCCGGTACTTACAATTATCAGTGCGACCCGCATGTTGGCATGGGAATGATCGGGAAGGTTGTGGTAAATCCTAAAATAGCAACAACCAGTGAGGAATTTGCCGGTGGTTCAGATCACATCAGGCTTTTTCCCAATCCGGCGAGTCAATATATCGAATTGAGGATTCCAAATACTTATACATCCATTCGTTCACTAAAGGTTTATTCCGTCACAGGAACGATACTGGAAGAAAAGAATATTTCAGGAAACACGGAGTCGCTTCGATACGATGTCAGCAAGTACAAAAGGGGCATGTATTTTATGGAAGTCAATTCCGGAGTCCGAAAAGATGTATTGAAATTTCTGAAACAGTAGGAATCTGTTTTTTAGTGCCAGTAAAAAGGACTTCATTTCGGTAAACGGATGGGGTCCTTTTTTGCTTCAGAACGATCTTCTGTCAATAATCATATCTTCGGAAAAATCTTTTCCTTATTTTTCGCACTTTCAAAAGCAAATTACCAAAGTTTTTCCCATTATGACCAAAAATTTTATTCTTATTTTAGCCTGTTTTGTTATGATTTCAGCTTGCCAGCCAACCGAAAAGAAACAAAGCGCTCCTGTCGGAATTTCGGAAACCACTGTGAATAGTGCTGTAAAAGCGATTACCGAAAAGTATGCAGGCAGCGATGTTACCCTGATTGAAAAAGGCGTAAAACATGCAGCTTCGCTTTGGCGTGAAGGTGATGGATCTCAGGAGGAATTTGTCAAATTCTGTGCTGAAAATTTCGTAGCTGATCCTGCCCAGAAGGAAGCATCCTTTAAACGATTCTCCGAGTACCTGGAATCACTGAACGGACATTTTAACAAACTGACGCTCGACATGCAGGAAAATGTACAACTGATGAAAGGCGAGGTGTTGCCCATCGATCCGCTTTTTGCTGCCTACAATCCGGGTGCTCACCTGATGAATGACTTCTACGACAATAAAATAGCCTTTATCGTAGCCCTCAACTTTCCGTATTTTTCCACTGAAGAAAAGAACCAACTCGGTGCAGCCTGGACTTCGCTCGAATGGGGCTACGCCCGTCTGGGCGATGTGTTCAGCTCTCGCGTACCTTCAGAACTGGTTCAGCAGGCATCAAAAGTTTCGGCTGACGGCGATGCTTATATTGCCGATTACAACATTTATATGGGGCATTTGCTGAATAAAGACAACCAAAAACTTTTTCCGGAAGATATGGTTTTGCTGAGTCACTGGAACCTGCGCGACGAAATTAAGGCCAACTATGCCAACAAGGAAGTAGGTTTCGAAAAACAGGGAATGATTTACCAGGTGATGCAGCGGATTGTTGACCAATCGATACCCAAAACGGTTATTAACTCCGGAAAAGTGGACTGGAATCCGGTAACCAACGATGTATTTACTGCCGGGGTAAAAACCGAAAGTGCCGCCGAAACCGACGTCCGCTACCAGCAAATCCTGAATACTTTCCATGTTTATCAGGCATACGATCAGTATAATCCGGCGATGCCAACGGCTATACAGCGCGCATTTTCTGCCAGTATGCAAATTCCACAACCTGAGGTGGGAAAACTGTTCACCGAATTTTTGGCTTCACCGCTGATTCAGGATGTAGCCGGAATCATTAAAAAACGACTGGGCCGCGACCTTTCGCCCTGGGATATTTGGTACGATGGGTTCAAAGCCCGCAGTTCAATCAACGAAGAAAGCCTGAACGCTATAACCCAAAAGAAATATCCGAATGCCCAAGCACTGGAAGCCGATTTGGGAAACCTGTTACTGAAACTGGGTTTTGCCAAAGAAAAGGCTGAATTCCTGGCTTCGCGCATTGCTGTAGATCCGGCACGCGGTTCGGGCCATGCCTGGGGCGCATCGATGAAAGCTGAAAAAGCTCATCTGCGCACCCGCATTCCGGCCACTGGCATGAACTACAAAGGTTACAACATTGCCATCCATGAGTTCGGACATAATGTGGAACAAACCATTTCGCTGAACGATGTGCCCAATTACATGATCAACGGGGTGCCAAATACCGCGTTTACCGAAGCGTTGGCTTTTGTATTTCAGGAAAGGGACTTGTTTTTGCTGAATATGAAAGACAACAATCCGGAGAAGGAGTATTTGAAAACACTGGATATTTTCTGGTCGCTGTACGAAATTATGGGTGTTTCGGTGGTTGATATGAAGATGTGGCAATGGCTGTATGCCAATCCAGCAGCAACTGCTGTTCAATTGCGCGATGCTGTTCTCCAGATAAGCAAAGACGTTTGGAATGCCTATTATGCTCCGGTTTTTGGGCAAAAAGACCAAACGATTCTGGCTATTTATTCGCACATGATCAATTCCCCAATGTACCTTCCAAACTATGCTTTCGGCCACCTCATTCATTTTCAGTTGGAAGAGCATTTTAAAACACACGAGTTTGCCCCCGAAGTATTGCGCATTTTTGCGCTTGGACAACTTACTCCGAACGAATGGATGAAACAGGCTGTTGGCGCACCACTGTCGAACGAAGCGATTCTGAAAGCGGTTGAGGTAGCTGCTAAAAAATTTTAAAACGCTATTTGATCTGAATAAATATGCGAATAACAAAGGGACTATCTGGAAAAGATGGTCCCTTTGTTATTCGCATACGAAATTTGCTTTTCCAAGGATTTTAGGTCGTGTTTAGTGACTTTAAACTTTGATGTTCTTTTCCTATTTCGTGCAGCTAATTCTCCCAAATGTCTTCGAAAAGACCTATACTTGTAGCGCCAATTTATTACAAATCTAATTTATACCGTTATGTATTCCACACTATTTTCTATTCGAAAGTTCGCTGTTTTGAGCATTTTGGGAGCATTTATGTGCTTCAGTTCTTTGGCTCAGAAAGCCGATAAGTTTTTTCCGGACAAAGATTTAACCTCGGTGGGCGTTTATTATTATCCTGAGCATTGGGATTCGGCTCAATGGGAACGCGATTTTCAGAACATGGCAAAAATGGGCTTCGAGTTTACTCACTTTGCCGAATTTGCCTGGGCGCAGCTCGAACCGGAAGAAGGCCGCTACGATTTCAAATGGCTTGACCGGTCGTTGCAACTGGCCGATAAATACAAATTAAAAGTAATTCTTTGTACTTCAACGGCTACGCCGCCGGTTTGGTTGGTTCGCAGTCATCCGGATGTGCTGGCTATAGAAGAGGATGGAACACAGATGGATCACGGTAGCAGGCAACATGCTACTTTTTCGAGCAATTATTACCGCCAGTATTCGATGAAAATGATCGCCGAACTGGGGAAACGCTACGGAAAGGATGCCCGTGTTGTGGGCTGGCAACTGGATAATGAACCCCGTCGTTTTCTGGATTATGGCAAAGATGCAGCTCAGCGGTTTCGCGATTGGGTAAAGCAAAAATACAAAACCATTGATGCGGTAAATAAAGTCTGGGGTACCAACTTCTGGAGCGGAACTTATACTGATTTTCAGGAGATAAACATCCCAAAGCACAGGCAATGGGGAATGAACCTGAATCAGCAACTCGATCATTACCGTTTTGCCGATGAAGAAACGGCTACCTTTTTAGACGAGCAGGCCCGGGTACTCCGGAAATATACCTCACCAGACCAATACATTACTTCCAATTATATCCCAATGTACGATGTGGGCTATGTGGGCATGAGTAAAGAGCTCGATTTTGTTGCTTACACCCGCTATATGGTTTATGGCGGTGACCGTGGAATCGGTCCGAAAGGCTACCGGGTTGGCGAATATTCGCGCATTGCGATGGCTAACGACTTCTTCCGTCCGCTAAAGGGTGCTTATGGGGTGATGGAACTTCAGCCGGGACAGGTCAATTGGGGAAGCATCAATCCGCAGCCGCTTCCGGGCGCCATGCGCATGTGGTTGTGGCATGTTTTTGCCGGTGGAAGTAAATTTACCTGCACCTATCGCTACCGGGCTCCTTTGTATGGTTACGAGCAATACCATTACGGAATTGTGGGAACCGATGGTGTAACACCAACTCCCGGTGGATTGGAATTCAGTCAGTTTATTCAGGAAATAAACCTGTTGCGCAAAAAATATGATGCCAAAGCACAACTTCCCAAACCTTACCTGCAACGCAAAACTGGTATCCTGATTAATACGGATAATGTTCAGGGCATCAACCTGAATAAACAAACAACCGAATGGAACACCGAAGCCCATTTCCTGAAATATTACAAAGCGGTGAAATCGTTTGGCGCGCCAGTCGATTTTGTACGCGACTCGACCAACTTTGCTAATTATCCGGTACTGGTTGTTCCGGCTTATCAAATGATCGATCAGCCGATGATTGACAAACTGACCAGTTATGCTGAAAATGGCGGAAATCTGGTGATGAGTTGTCGCACTGGTATTCAGGATAGGAATGGTCACTTGTGGGAGGCCAAATTTTACCAGCCCATGTGGAAACTGATTGGCGCTGAAATTGAATCATACGATTTGCTGATGCCTCATTCGCCCGACAAGATTCGTTTTAACAATCAGGATTATTTGTGGACCAGTTGGGGCGATTTGCTGAAACCCAACAAAGGCACTGAAATCTGGGCCACTTTCGAAGGTGATTTTTATGCCGGGACACCTGCCGTAATTTCGCGCAAACTGGGCAAAGGAACGGTAACTTATATTGGGGTTGATTCGAAATCGGGTGATCTGGAAAAACAGGTTTTGACCAAATTGTACAAACAACAGGGCATTCCGGTTGAAAATTATCCGGAAGGGATAATGGTGGAGTACCGCGATGGATTTGGTGTGGCGATGAATTATTCGGATAAGGTTTACGAAATGAATCTTCCGGCTGACACAGAAATCCTGATCGGAACCAAGGCGATGAAAACGGCTGATGTACTGGTTTGGAAAGTGAAATAAGTTGAGCAGTCAGGGCTTCACCTCACAAGTGGAACCCTGACTATTCTTTAAATAACCTTGCAAAGCCCGGATAAGCAGTTAAGGCCAGCAACTCAAAATCGATGAGTTTTTGCTGAACCAATGGCAACTGGTTTACAATTTCGCGGGCATGGGCTTTGTCGCGTGCTTCGAGTACTAACACGGCACAATGATCGTCGGTAAAATACAATTCGCGGATTAGCCCTTCCTGCTGCAATTCCCATGCTTTTCGGGCTTCTGGTTCCAGCCAGGGCTGATAATCAGCACTTGTCAATCCCGGCATTTCTTTTTCGATAGCAAGTATTTTCATTTCAGTGGGTATTTTCTTTATCGTCGGATTTCGATTTAGACCAGTTTTTGGGATTAAACCAGGCTTTGTATTTGCTGAATAATTCTTTCCCGAGCAGCAATCCGCCAGTCCAGAACGTGATTTCACCAATAACCAGAAGTACAGTTGAAAGCGTGATTTTTACACTGTTTTCCAAATCAAGAAAAGGGACAACTGGTATGGCCAAAAACGCGATAACGCAAACGACCAAAAGAACTATTCCGAGTTTAAATTTCCATGTTTTTTGCATAAAGTCAGATTGTTGTTTGAACAGACTTTAAACAGTTGAGATTTAATTAGGTTTCCTTGTTTGCCGCAGGTTTATCAGGAATCGGCTTTCATTGTAGGCTAATGTTTTGGTCGTTGGCTAATCCTAATATCCCCAGGTAAAGTAGTTTGGCCGCATCTTCCATAATTTCAGGAGTTAACGCGTCGGTATTATCGAGCGGATGGTGATAATAAACGGTTTTAACGGTGCCGGTGGTCCACAATCCCAACGTTTTATACCCTGCTTTTTCAAAAACAGCGCCGTCGGTTCGTGGCCGTCCGTAATTTAGGCGGACTTCTGTGGCAATCAGATCGCGGTGGATGTACTTGTCGTTTGCCGCAGAAAAAGGATTCAACAGTTCCGGAAATGATTTCCCGTTGGCAAAGTTGAACCCGGTTCCGTTGCCCACCATGTCCAGGTTGATCATACAAATTACTTTTTCTTTAGGCCAAACGGGCGACTCCACGCTTTTGGTACTTCCAAACAGCCCGCATTCTTCGCCACCAAAAAATATAAATACAATGGTACGGGCGGGTTTCACTCCTGAAGCAGCCAGTGCTTTTGCGGCAGCCAGAATATCAACCGAACCTGAAGCATTGTCGAGTGCACCGGGAAACAAGCTGCCCGGACTACCCACGGCATCGAGGTGAGCGCCCAGAATGATCGCTTCAGCTTTCAGTTTCGGATCCGATCCTTCAATCATCCCCACCACATTGCACGAACGGCTGTCGGGAAAATGTTTGGTCGATGCCGATATCTGCACTTTTTTATTTAGTTCCAACGAGTTCGGCTGAATACTTTTGGTAATGGAGCCACGCATCCCGGCATATTTCTGGCTGGTTCCGGTAAATAATTCTTCAGCCACAGCTTCGCTTATATGTGCGTAAACAAACCCATCGACGTAGGCTACATTGGGGTTGGCAATTTTGCTCACATAAAGCAATCCTACGGCCCCAAGTTCCTTAGCCCGTTTAAATTTGTAATTGTGGTAGGTATATTTCAGCCACTTCAATTGGGTGCTATCGTTCGCCGAGTAAGGAAGGCCGCTTTCAAGCATTACAATTTTCCCCTTCACATCAACGTTTTGGTAGTCGTCGTAACCCAATTCGGGTGCCGAAATGCCGAATCCTACATAAACCACTTCGCCCGAAACTGTTCCTGAAGCAGAGTTGGAGCCCGGGAAATAATCGTCGGGAAATTTATATGCTTTCTTTTTATTGTTTTTTCCTGCCAGTAAGGTTACACTTCCCGGATTAAGCACATCGCTGTAGGCATTGGGAAAATACTGAAAATAAGTACCATCGCTCATGCCTGGTTTAACTCCTGCCTGTTTGAGCTGATCGGCGACCCATTCCGCAGCGGCTTGGTAACCCGGCGAACCCGATAAGCGTCCGCCATATTTTGCTGAACTCAATTCGGCAGCATTATCCAATAGATCGTGGCTCGAAATGGAATGAAATGTTTTAAGAATTTCTTTTTGCTGATCCTGTGGATAAGCACTTGTTGCGAATAAACAGAGCAAAAGCAGTGGTAAATATTTGAAATACATAGTCTGTAATTTTTAAGTCGTAAAAATAGGCAAATGACTTTGATTGCCTACCTGATTTTTTTGATGATATTAAGAAACTGTTTAAAATTTGAAAATATGCCCAAAATCAAAAAATTAACCCCGACCCTAAAGGGTGATTTTTTGATTTTTCGGGCTCCCTTCAGGGCTTGGGGTAATCCGAAAAATCAAAATGAATGAAATTTAAACAGTTTCTTAACACATTCGTTTTTTTTAGTTGCAGCAAACGGTGTGTGTGTAGCAGGGGCGGATTGCGGGTCCCGAATCCTCGGCATCAAGCCGAAACACAGCCCGGGCGGAAAGATACACATCGAAAACCACCGCAGCCCCACGGGTAACTGAAGTTAGCGGTTCGTTGTTTTTTTATTCAATCTGGTTGAGTTCAATTATTTGTTACATACTTTGTCCAAAAGTCAGCAAATTGTTATCTGGGTCAAGTATAGAAAATTCCTTTTGTCGCCAAGGTTTTATTTCTAATTGTCCATTTGGATGTATCCTTGTTTTCTTGTCTAGCAATGATTGGTAAAAATTTTCAATGTTATCAGTTCTGATGTAAACTTGCCCATAGTTTTCTTTTGGGTCAAGTTCTTTGAACTCAAAAAAATCAATTTGGATGCTGTCTTTTTTCAACATGAGGTACCCATCAAAGTCAGCACTCCCAAATTCCTGAAAGTCTAACTTATTCATGTAAAAATCCCTTGTTGCAGTTTTATTTCGCATCGGTAACTTTGGATGAATGTCTGTAAGCATATCTGTTGTTTTAAATTTTAATTCAGTCGTCAACTTTTCTTTGTTGCAGCCGTCGTCAGTTACAATGACCGCTAAGGTAGGAAGCTAAAGGACGGGTAGCTGATGTATGCACAGAATTTATCTAACCGTTCAAATCATGCAACTTTTCTAGCCAATGGAAATGCATCCCTAGGGAAGCAATTAAGTTCCAAAATCCATGTGCGATAATTAAAGGCCATAATTTTTTGTATTTATAATAATAGTATCCAAATACTAATCCTGTAGGAACGATAGCAAACAGACTCATCCAACCTTGATACGTATGATATGAAAGTCGAATAAACATGCTCAATCCAATTACTAAAGCAGGATGATATTTTTCAAGTCTTTTAAAGAAGTATCCAATTAGAATAAATTCTTCATAAATCGAGTTTACAATGATAATCAATGAAATGCTTACCCAGTTTGATTCTAATCCAAATTGTACATGTTTTAGGGTTGTTTTATCAACAACATTAACCAACTCAAATATTTTGTATCCGATATTTCCAATAACATTACGGACGAACATAATTAATAGCCCTATCCATATCATTTTCAACGTAAAGTCAAGATTAAAATCAGATATGCTCCAATTCCTTATTTTTAAAATATACAGAATAATCAATAGAGCAACTGTTTCATAAATCACAATCGAAAAGTCTCCTTGACTTGTAATCTTATAAGTCCATGAATGATTATAATTTGAGTTGACAACAAAAAATCCACGAGTCGAAGAATAGATAAATAGTCCAAACCCAAGAATTAGTACAATAAATAATTCAATTGCTGGTGTGAGTTTTCTAATTAGTTCATTCATGTGTGAGGTGCTCATTAATTTTCTGACTAACGTTACGCATATGCCCAGGGGCGGATTGCGGGTGATTTCCTGTCAAGCTGAAAAGCTGCTTGGGCGGAAAGATACCCACCGAAAACCACAGCTGCCACGCTTGACGGGTAGCTGAAGTTATGGCGTCGTAATTGGTTACAAGAATGTCAGTCCGACCTTCTTATTTAGACCCTTCTCGAAGATCCGAATCAGTGTCGATAATTGAATATTGCCTTTAGCATTTTCTATTTTTGAAATATAACTTTTCTTAGTTCCTGCTTTTATTGCAAGTTGTTCTTGAGTCATATTCGCTGTTTTTCTTGCTTCCTTAAGCATCTCGCTTACGATGAACATTTGAGCACCTTCTTCATATTCATTTCGGCTTTCAGTCCCAATCTTGCCGTGCTCTTTTTCTATAAGTTCATCAAATGTTTTTATTCCTTTATAATCAGTCATGTTTTTATTTTTTAGATTCAAAATACTCTTTCTTTATCTTCATTGCCTTTTCAATCTCATTAATTGGTGTTTTCTGCGTCTTTTTTTGAAAACCATTAAATAGTACAATCAGCTTTCCTTCGTCAAAACAACAGAATACTCGGTAAATATTTGATTGATATTCAATTCGTATTTCATAAAGTCCATCATATCCTGTCATGGGAGATAAAAACTTTTCCGGCACTCTGTCAACCTGCTTTATTAATTCAAGTACATACTGAACTTTCTGTTTAACCTTTATATCCAGCTCTTTATAAAAGTCGGTGAAGTAGTCTCCATGAAATATTATTTGTCTAGCCATACGTGAAAAGTTATCTCCAAAGATAACAAGTCTTTTTCGAATTCCAAATATCTTAGTGAAGTTGTAGTGTCTCTCATGGTCCGGGTATTATGCGCTACAACGTAGGAACTATATGCAAGGGCGGATTGTGGGCGATTTCCCGTCAAGCCGAAAAGCAGCCCGGGCGGAAAGATGCACCCCGAAAACCACCGCTGCCGCGCTTGACGGGTCGCTGAAGTTATAACCAGTTTTTCTTTCAGTCATTTTCTATTTATTTTTTCTTAAATACACTTTCGCTTTGTCTTTAAAACTATTTACTTCTCCAAGTGCAGGTTTAAAAATATCATTGTGTTTAGCAAAATATTCATCCGTAATTTCTTTCTTGTCTTTTTCGTGTTTCTCCGCTTGTCGTTGATAAAAGTCTCGAAGGTCACTCGTCATTGTCCGAAAATCAACCTCTTTATTAACAATTTGGTCAACCAGTATCTTTTCCCAACTCAAAGTTGAAACCAGCCGTTTTAGAAGTCCTTCTTTAAAGTGGTGTAGTTCCAACGTTTTAATTATTGCATCGTGTCCTGCTTTAATTACTTCTTCGTCGGTAACAATTAATCGAACTTTTGAAAAGGCTACGTTTGTTTGGTTATAAGCATCGCGCATTACAATAAGTCGAGATGATATTTCCTGATAGTTAGAGTGATTATATTCGTAAATGTAAATATTCAAACTATCCCAAATCCAAGTATTCAATTGAGCAAAAAATATAACAATCGCTTGCTTTTCTTCATTAAATATTTGTTTCTCCCTATCTGTCAATAAAGAAAGATTGGCTCTTAGTAATTCTATTTCTTCGTTGTTTTTTCTTTTTACATCCTCAACTATTTCTGTAAGTTTTCTCAAGTCTTCTTTGTCTGCTTGATTTTTTCCTTTCTGCTGAGCATAGTAAATTAAATATGCGGTTAAAAGTCCGATTACTATTTGAAGAATTATTATTGTCATTTCTGTCTTCATTTAAAATTGGTTATAACTAGCAAATAGTGGGGAGCTTACCGTACTTTTTCGAAGACTTAATTGTTTCAAGCATCAACTCAACTACTCATTCTGTTTTGTTTTTCAACGTTTTAAAAGTAACGAGTTATGTTTATAAAACAAAACAATTTATAAACTATTTTTCGATCTTTTTCGGAGCTAAACTATGATCTACACCAATACCGCAAAATTTTCGACCAGTGGAACTGGCATTTTTTGTATTGAAAATTAGAAGTAGCATTTCCCGTTTCGTTCAAAACGATCGGGAGCCTACATGTTGTGAGAGCCGAATCGCCCCACGGCACTTTATGCTGACTTACAATTACACCACGGAAACCAGCTTAATCATCAGTGATGATAAACACCAACTCTTTTCGTATCTTTTTCAATTAGATAGTCGAGATTGTACATGGGCCGTTCAAGGTCATACGGAACAGGCATCCGGCTAAACTTCTGGAAATAAAGCAAACAGGCGTCTTTCCATTCAAGAGCATTAAGGCTTTGGTCGCGCAGTCTTTTCTGAACATCAACAAAACGGTCACGGTCAACATATCGCTCAATCCGATCCCAAACTTGCTGGAAATGACGTATTTGTTGTACACCGCCATCATAATGATAGCACAACTCGCTCCACAAGGTTCTCCCACTTTTCGTTTTATAATCCCACGGCAAATGATGAAACCACAACAGGTAAGCTTCGGGACAAGTCGCAAGATTGGTAAAAACAGAACGAAGTGGTTCGTGATACTGACCAACTCCGTTGCTGCCAGATTCGGTCCGATCGAATCCAATTCCCAACGAATCAGCCTGATGGTAGTACGGTGGAGTCCAGTCTTTTCGCATTCCTTTTGGGGCCCACCACGGCCCGGGACCATAATGACCGTTTGCAGAAAAAATGTGGTGCAAACCTAACGGCATCATAAAATCAACTATTGCTTCCCGGCTATCCAACATCATTTGTTTAACCGGCGACAAAAAATTCAGGTTCCAGTCCATGGTTTGATCCAATGTTGCCTCATTCGTATTTCCTGTTCCCTCAAAAGTTAATTTAATCCATTCATCAGCAATCTGCTCACTTCGGATGGAACTATTCCAGGCTAAACGCCCAAAAGCGTACCAGTTGGCCTGTGCAAAAGGATGACCGCACCAATTGGCATCCAGCCCAATATTGGCTACACCAGCAATTGCGGAATGTTTCTGCGGAAAAATACGGCCATCGGTACAACGCGCAACGGTGCTTCCTGCTCCCTCCTGATAGGTATCACTTTGCAGAAATTCTTCCCACATGGGAGACAAAAAGGCCAGATGAACGGAATGCCCCAGGTATTCCTGGGTGATCTGCAATTCGGGCATTACCGTAGTCTTTTTCATAGCGCCAAAAAGCGGGCTAAATGGTTCGCGCGGCTGAAAGTCGATCGGGCCGTTTTTTACCTGAATAATCACATTATCGCGAAATTGTCCGTCGAGCGGCATAAATTCCAGATACGCCTGTTTGGCCCGGTCTTCGTCTGATGCGCTGTAAACAAAAGCCCGCCACATTACGATTCCGCCAAAAGGGTTGAGGGCATTGGCCAGCATATTGGCTCCGTCGGCATGGGTGCGCCCAAAATCCTGAGGTCCGGGCTGTCCTTCGCTGTTGGCTTTTACCAAAAAGCCGCCAAAATCAGGAATCAGGCTATAAATCTCTTTAACTTTGTCCTTCCACCATTGGGCGACTTCAGGATTTAACGGGTCGGAAGTTTTTAAGCCGCCAATTTGTGCAGGCGATGAAAATTTAACTGAAAGATAGGTTTTGATTCCATAGGGACGAAGAACTTCGGCAATGGCTTTTACGCGTTGCAGGCATTCGTTCGTCAGCATCAGTTGAGAAGCATTCACATTATTGAGCACCGCCCCGTTTATGCCAATCGAAGCATTTGCCCGTGCATATTCCTGCCAAAGCGTTTTATCGGTTTCGGTGATCGTGTATGCATCGTTGCCTTTGCGCCAGAAAATAGACTGACCGGCATAACCGCGTTCAATTGAGCCGTCAAGATTGTCCCAATGGTTTAAAATCCGGCGTTCGTAAGAAGGATTGCAGATTTCCTCCTGAATGGCTTCGCCGGTTTGCTGACGACGCAAAAGTTCGTAAACACCATACAAAATTCCAAGCTCAGTATTGGCCTGAATTGAATTTGCATTAATCCTGAACCCATCGCCCCGGATAGCTTTATCAGTCTTGATTACCAGATTCACAGAAGCGCCCGCCTCTCCCATCCAACCGTTCTGAAGTTCTTGTTTCGCAAGTGAAACGGTTGATGAATTTTTAATACAAACCACATTCACCGGTTTCGGATTTAAACGACGGAGCCAAAGGTTATGACCATCTTCGGCATAAACAGAGATTGAAACAAGTACAAAAATTACGAGGTGAACTATTGTTTTCATCTGTATAAATTTTATTTTCGAAAATCTTAACCATTCCACCAAGCCCCGGAATGAGTGTGATTTTCTGTTTATTTTTCAGTTGTGAAGGGCGATGCAGGCAATCCTTCTTTATTGTAAAGATTAGCCCCGGCCGGGTTATCGGCCCAGGCATAACGAACAAATACAGGATTGACAATAGTATCGTTCCAAACAATGATTTTATTTCCTTTTATTTCAGCCTCGCCCCACACAAATTTTTTATCGGCGCCTGCAATGGCAAAATGCTTCAGTTCCTTGCCATTATTTGCAATCAATCCGCTTCCGCAGTTGGTAAATGTAAGTTCAATCTTGTTTCCATCGATTTTCATCGACTGGCAGATTGGTCCTGAAGATACGACTTTTTTATCGCCGTAAGCCAGCTTTTCAGCGGCCAGCGCAAGACGTTGCCCAACTTCTTTTTTCCGAAGCGGGTGAATGTCGTTCCACTCGCCCAAACCAATGGATACCACCATCGCTGTGTTGGGTACCGAAAGTGTTTTCAACTGCTGGTCGCGCAGAATCGCCCAATCGCCATTCGATGGATCATTTCCGGGTTCCGAAAAATCGGGAAGCTGGACAAACAGAAATGGAAGGTCGCCTTGCCCCCAAAGGTTACGCCACTCACCAATAAGTGTTGAAAGAACTGATTTATATTCGTTTGCCCGCTCGGTATTTGATTCCCCCTGATACCAGAGCATCCCTTTTAGCGTATAGTTTGCCACGGGATAAAGCATCGCATTGTAAAGCCCGAGAGGTTTTCCAGGGAAGAAGGTTGATAATGGACAAGGGGCACACGCTGATCCAATGTTGTATTTCCAGACCCCTTTGAGGTCGAAGGTTTTTCCATTAACATTCAATTGGTATGGTTTATCTTTGATAAAAGCTCCGTTACCCGATTGGCTGATCACTTTCACGCTGATGTTGTTTTTTCCAGCTTTCAGAATACCGGGAGCTACAGGGTAACGGCGGGGCGGATATTGGTAGGTTGTGTTGCCCACGAATGTTCCGTTTACAAATACCGAATCACCGTCAACAATACGGCCAAGCTCCAAAAGTGCTGATTTTCCGGAACAACTCTCGGGTAAATCAATCTCTTTCCGGAACCAAACTGCGCCGTTTCCGAAATCCATTCCAGCCTCGGCAAACGATGACGGAAGCTGGAAATTTGGCCACGAAGAATCGTCGAGCAGCGGATCCATCCAGGAAATACCTTTTCTTCCGAGATCGTTTTTTTCGAGCCCTTCGAACCAGTTTCCCAGAGCCTCTTTTTCCGAAGCAAGCAACTTACGCATAAAGGTAGAGTCAGCAAGCTGCCTGGCAATTTGGTATTGTTCCGGAAAGTTTTTTAACGACTCTTCGCTGATCCAGCTTTCGGCACTCGAACCGCCTGCTGCACATTGAATAATTCCAATCGGAACGTTGTACCTTTTGTACAGATCGTGCGCAAAAAAGTAGCCAACAGCCGTGTATTTTAATATATCCCGGGGGTTGGCTTCTTCCCACTCCCCGCCTTTAATGTCTTCCTGAAGGTTATTGTAATTCCACCGGACAGGAACCTGAAACAGCCTTATATTTGGGTTTGTGCTCGATTCTATTTCGTTCCGGTAGAGCGGGGCAACCCGGCTCATGGGCAACTCCATGTTCGACTGACCCGAACAAAGCCACACATCTCCAAAGAGAATATTTTTCAGGTTGATTTGATTGCTGGCCGTAATCGTCATCGAGAATGGCCCGCCAGCTTTCTGCTCCGGAAGAACAATTTTCCATTTGCCTTCAGCAGTAGTTATAGTCTTAAAAGTTTGGCTGTTAAAGCTAAGTTCAACTTTTTCGCCAGGACTTGCCCAGCCCCAAATATTCACCGGCATTTCGCGCTGAAGTATCATCCCATTGCTAACCAGCCTGGGCAAACGCACTTGCCCCAGTGTAACATGAGAGTTTAAAAGTACAACTGCAATGATTATGTGGTATAAAATTCTTCTTATCATTTTTTCGATGGGTTGTTGGTTCTGGTTATTGGCAAAAAAAAAACGGAATTATCGGATATATGGTTGATTTGAATAGCAACGGCATTTATGCCGTTGAAAGATGAATAATCCGTATTTCGGCTTTAGCCTAAACATTCAATTATTTCGGCTAAAGCCAGGATTTGTCTGTTTCTCATTTTCCCCAGACCTAAAGGTCGGGGCTATTCATAACCTATAAACCGATAATTCCGAAAAAGAATTGCAGCAAGATGCCCAAAGTTACCCTGAGTGAAAAGCAGGCAGAGGTAGCGGTAACAAAGGCAATCCTATAGTTTCAGTTCATTTTTCAGGTCAAAACCAAGTCATAGGTCTTCTGTTGATTTTTTGTACATGGAGGAAACAGGCAGAGCGGCTGCGAACGCGCTATCAAGAGCATTCAACGGAATTCCGCAGGTAAACAAATGCCATATAACAAGGCTTCCGGGACGATTTGTGATTAAAAACTAACTTCCCAGCAAAATAGTAGATTGCTGAGAAGTTAGTACAGGTTAATAACGAATTAGTAGGATAATAAATACAATTAATATCCGGGGTTTTGATAAGCAGCCTTTTCTTCAGTAGTCATTTCCAGACCATCAATCTGACCTGAAGGAATAGGACGTAAATAATGATATTTTTCAATGGTACGCGTAACCGTTGCAGGTGTATGTTGACCATAGGAGCTACCGCAAATCTGGTAAGTTGAAGCAAGTTCATTCCATTTTTGAGTACGAACCAAATCGAACCAACGATTGCCTTCGCCATAGTATTCACGTGAGCTTTCTGCCAAAATATAGTTGATATCAATCGTTGCAGGTGTTGCAGCAACCATTGCAGCACTATTGTCAGCCACTTTAGCTACATTGCCATTATTATCCCAACGCCATTTTCCGGCACGTGCACGAATTACATTAATCAGTTCCCTGGCACTTTTTCCTGATTTTACAGTAGCACCTTTTACCGCAGCTTCGGCGGCCACAAAATAGAGTTCCGAGAACTTGGCAATATTGAATGGGCGTGTACTGGAAGCATTCGGTTGCCCTAATCCGCCAGCATTATCGGTACGATATGGACCAAGTTTCCAAAGTCCGGGATAAACAATCCGGCTGATTCCACTCGGCGCAATCACATAATCTGCTCTGCCCGGCAATACCCCGGCACCAATGTTCGCGTTTGAATTGGCATAAACAACAGATGCATCATCTTCGTTCAGGAATGTTAAAATCGCACCACCAGGGGCAACTGTCAGCCCATTGGCATTAACGAGGGTTGCAGTTGTATTTCCAGCTTTATCCCAGTTGCCGCGATAAACCGTAGTAAAGGTTCCATCGTAACGAGAATCGTTGGTCTTGTCGGCGAAAGTGTTTTTAATCGCGCCAATTGTTGGGCACATACGAGTCCATGGACGTCCCAAAGCTTGCGATGCTTCTCTTTGTACTGAACTTACACCGGAACTTCTGATATTGGTGTAATTCCATGTCATCATCCAGCCTGCAAAATTATCAGGCGCACCTCCACTACCATAAGTGAGACTTCCTGCATTATATTTCTCACTTTTCTCAGTGTGGTCAGCATACAATAAGATTTCTTTATTGCGATCGTTCGAGCCTACATTAACATCATAAAATGTTGTTTGTAAGGCATATGCTCCCGGATTTTCAATTGCAGTTGTAGCCACATCATAAGCTTGCTGAAAATACCATGCAGCATCATGCCCATCTGGATCAACCCGATCACTTGCCGGATAAGTAGGAATATTATTTGGATTTTGAAGCCACCAGCCATAAGTCAGATAGGCTTTAGCCAAATACAGACGTGCAACTGTTTTCGTTACAGTACCTGTTAAACGTGCAGCATCAGGTAAATCGGCGACTGCTTTTAGCAAATCAGGGAAGATGGCTTTGGTATATACTTCAGGAACAGTATTCCGTACTGAGGTTCTGGACGTACTTGTATTGAACTTCAATTCTCCTGCGCCCAAATCCAAAGGTACTCCTCCAAATGTCTGCACCAACAAAAAGTAATCAAATGCACGGAAGAATCGGGCCTCAGCAATCAACGCATTTGATATCGAACCCACTGCCTCTGCGTTTTCAATAATACCACTGGCTGTATTAATGTTTGGGAACGCCTGTCCCCACAATGCATCGCTACGACTGGTACTTGGGGTAACTGAACCTACTCCTGAATAATCCATATCCTTAAAGTTTCCGTCTGCACTTTGAGCATAAGTTACTTCATCAGTTCCGGTAAGACCTGTGTTATAATAATAAGCTTGTCCATAAATGTAACGGAGATGAGAATACATGGCAGTTAACCCGCCCATTACACCTTTTTCGGTTTTAAAGAATTCGGGAGTAAAAATACTACGTGGCTGTTCTTCCAAAATATCAGAACATCCGATCAGGAACAATGTCAGCAGCGCAGTTCCTATATATGTTTTTATAAGCATTCGTTTCATAGCTATCTTTTAAAATGTTAAATTAATACCAATCATGTAGTTGCGCGTAGAAGGCGTATTTGTACCTATGGTCAGCAAGCGTCTCAGGTTTGAAGAATATGCTACTGCCGCATTTTCGTTACCATATGAGTTGGTTTCCGGATCCATACCTGTTTCGCTGTGGTAAGGCGAGAACAATACAAATGGGTTTTGTACCGTACCGTAAACCCGAAGTTTTTCGATACCTATACTTTTTATCAATTTCTGGTTGAAATTGTATCCAAGGGTAATCGTACGAATCTTTACATACGAAGCATCGAATAAACCCAGGGTTGACCCGTATTTAGGGTTATCTCCATCTGTAATTCCACCAGGTTTTGGATACTTCGCATCTGTATTTTCAGGAGTCCAGTAATCTACTTGCACATTTCCCCTGCGTCCACTCAACATGTTAAGGTATCCAGCCGAAGAATATAAGGTACTGATAAGTTTACCACCAAACCGAAAAGCGCCAACAGCACTCAAATCGAATCCTTTATATGCAATTCGGGTATTGAAACCTCCCATTATTTTGGGATCCAAATCAATTATCTGACGATCAGCAGTGCCAATTGCTCTTTTTGGTGAACCATCTTCGTTGTATTCGCCGGTATATTTAACTTTGATCATACCTGCATTTCCTCCTGGAACTAATGTTTGCAGATACTTATAGTCTGCATCCGTTTCATTCCAAAGTCCGATTTTCTCATAGTCATAAACCACATTAAGCGAATGGCCAACAAACCACCAGTTGTTTTCATCTTTTTCTTGTCCTGAAGCAAGAGCTGTCAGTTCATTTTTATTACCGTACATATTGATACCGGCATCCCAGCTAAAACCGTTGGCATTATCTAAAATTACACCATTCAGAGAAAGCTCCCAGCCTTTGTTTTCTGTTTCCCCAATATTTGCGGTATAACCACTCACTCCTGATGTTGCAGGCAAACCAAGTCCCAACAGGATATCTTTTGTTTTCGTCTGGTAGTATTCAATAGTACCCGACAGGCGGTTCTTTAGCAATGCGAAGTCAAACCCAACGTTCATTGTTTCAGAATATTCCCATCCTAAATTGGGGTTCGGTAGTTGAGATACAAAATATCCTGTAGAATAAGTATCTCCAAAATTATAAGGCCTTGTTGCCAAACGTCCGAGTGTGGCATAAGGAGCAACAGATTGGTTAGAAGTTTGCCCATAACCTGCACGAAACTTTAACATGTCAATATCGGTTACGTCTTCCATAAACGATTCGTTTTTGATGTTCCATCCCACGGATACTGCGGGATAAGAATGCCACTGGTATCCGGGAGCCAGCCTTGAAGAAGCGTCGGAGCGTAAAGTAGCACTCAACATGTATTTATTGTCGTAAGAATACATTACACGTCCCATCCATGACAACAGTCCGCTCTCCTGATAGTCCTGATTATCAGGATTAATAGTTACTTTATCACCGGGTGCTTGCCCTAAATTATAGAACTGCAGTGCATCGGATGGTATATCTGTTGCAGAAACTTGCGATCTGTTGTATTGGGTTTGCTCAGCCGAATACATAGCCACAGCGTTAACCTGATGTTTTTCAGCAAATGTACGATCAAACGTTAGCAAATTTTCAACAGCCCAGTGGGTGTTCAGGGAGTTGCTTATACTTGCTGATGAAGGGGTTGTTGCATTGGTTGCAAATACACCTTCTCCGGTATAACTGCCACCATTGGTCATGCGGAAATCCGCACCAAGGTTGGTACGAAATTTAAGGCCTTCAACACCCGGAATGACCATTTCGCCATACATTGAGTTGTAAGAACCGAATGCTTTACTTTGATCGATCCATTGATCGCCTAAACCTTCAATGATTTCTCTGGTGTACACAAACTGGTCGTCCAACGGCATTTTAACAATTCGTTTCATGGTACCATCGGCATTGTACGGATTAGCAATTGGCGACATGCTTAATACCCCATACAAACCTAAGTTATTGCCCATATTAATTGAATAGTTATTGTTTGTAGTAAAACCAAACCTAAAATATCTCCCAATTTCCTGGTCAAGCGACCCACGCAACGAATAACGGCTATAGTCCTGTCCGTACATTACAGCCTCATCACGATTGTAACCGATTCCGAATTTGTAGTTTGATCTGTCTGTACCACCAACAACATTAACATCATGATTGGTTACAACACCTTGTCTGTAGTAAAGGTCTTGCCAATCGATATTGATATCATCAGCTTCATCTACCCCGTTAGTGAATTTATTGGCATAGGTGCGGAGAGTTTTGAACTCTTCAGCATTCATCATCGGGTATTTAATGGCATCTTTCACACCATAATAATTGTTGTACGAAACCTGTGCTTTTTTACCTTTCTGCCCTTTATTTGTTGTTACCAGAATAACACCGTTTGCACCGCGAGAACCATAAATAGCTGTAGCAGAGGCATCTTTCAGAATATCGATACTTTTGATATCGTCAGTACTTAAATCGCTTATCGATCCGGAAAAAGGAATACCATCGAGTACAACAAGCGGGTCATTGCTGGCACTGAGCGAACGAGTTCCCCGAATACGGATTTGCATGGTTGCTCCAGGTTTCGATGATGTTTGTGACATATCAACACCTGCAACTCTTCCCTGTAAAGCCTGCGTAATGTTAGAGGATGGCACTTCTCGCATCACATCGCCTTTCATTGAAGAAACCGAACCGGTTACAGCTTCCTTGCGTTGCGTACCATAGCCAACAACTACAACCTCATCAATGTCAGACACCTCCTCGGCAAGATTAACCGAGATTTGTGAACGGCCATTAATCGCAACTTCCGTTGTTTTCATTCCAACAAACGAAAAAATCAATACCCCATCAGAATTTGCATCCTTTAGGGCATAACTACCATCAGAACCTGTAAGTGTACCTTGCGTTGTTCCCTTCACCATAACGGTAACTCCAGGTATTGGGTTTCCAGTTATGTCTTTGACTGTGCCTTGCACCGTTTTAGGCTGACCAAAGCTCCAGATAGATAGCAATAATAGTGGTACAATTAAACCTACCACTTTCAGGAATCGTTTTTTTTTCATTTTAATTTAATTTTAGTTAATGTTAGCTGCTTTCGTATTAGCTAAAACACACTAATACTCAACGAGATGTCAATATCTTATATTCTCATTTTATCACTACTACTGTTATAATCAATCTGATCAAAATCAGACATCATATAATGTTGCAAAAAAAAAACATCAGGATGCCGTTCTGTTCCGTTCCGATTCAAGGCCGTAAGAATCAGATCACCTCCTTGTGTCAAATATGGAAAACCTTCTTCGCTCCATTTCACGGGCATCAGAAAGATCTCACGTCCAATTTTTTCAAATGGTCCATCAATAAGCCAACAGGCAGGAAAAAATTGCTTGTAGTAATTATCTTCACCTTCAGAGGAGAAATTATTAAAATAGTCAACCGAAGTATTAGTTGATTTATTCGAGTCTTCTTTACCGAGACTATCGTCCGATGCATACCATGCAGTTGCATGATTGAAAAGAAGCAAACAGAACAAAAGGCCTGACAATAGGTATAGAAATATTCTACTCATAAAAATTCAGGTTCGTTAGTAAATTGAGCGAAGTAAAAGTAGATACAGCGATAGTGGCTGACTCTAAATCACAGATATTTGATTCTATATTTTGGATAAATTACGTCCTGCTACTTTCCCAGTAGTTTAGCAACCCACACAAAACAAAACCCTATCAATCAACATGTTTTGCAAACATCTCACTTCATAGATGACAAAAAGAATACTCAAAAGTATTTACAGACAGAAATCAGATTAATGGTAACTGCTCATATTTCCCGGCTCTGGTTACAGGTTGGCAACGGCGGATATTAAACCAATTTCTCGTTTGATAAGTGAGCCATTTAAAGCAATGGCCAGATGTTCACTCATTGTGAAATTTCAGATGGAGATTTCCCGAAATGCTTCCTGAAGGCGATTCCAAAATAGGTCAAACTGGCAAAACCGCAAAGTTCGCTCACTTCGGTAACCGTGTATTTTCCAGACTGCAACAATTCTACAGCGTGATTGAGCCTGATGGTTTTGATAAAATCAGTAGGCGATTGGTTGGTGAGCGATTTAATCTTTTTATAAAGCAACGAGGAGCTGACATTCATTGCCGAAGCAAATTCTTCCTTACCAAATTCGGTATTGGAAATGTTTGCCCTGGCCACTTCCATCATTTTTTTTACAAATTTATCGTTGAGTTCATTTTCCAGAATATGTTCGGATGTCGCACCCTTAATGATTCTCCAGGCTTTTTCCCTGACAACTTCCCGGTTGCGAATGATCGACTTGATTCGTTGAATCAGGAGATTCATGTCGAAAGGTTTGGTTAGATAATCATCAGCTCCTAATCCCAATCCATGCAATTGATCCGTTTTTTCTGACAAAGCTGTGAGTAAAACAAGGGGTATATGAGAAGTTTCGTAGGTCGATTTCATGGTTTTGCACAGCTCAAAGCCATCCATTTTGGGCATCATGATGTCAGATACCACCAAATCCGGGATTTGTTTCAAGATAAATTCCCAGGCTTTCTCCCCATCAACGGCAGTAAATACTTTAAAATCGTTGCTAAGGGCAGTCTTCATAAAATTCAAAAGATCGTCATTGTCTTCAACAATCAATACTTTCATTTCCTTTGAAGCCGGGATTTCATTTTCAGGTTTAATTTGCGAGGCAATGGCTATTTCGGATAAATCGGATATTTTATCTGAACGCGTATTCATTACCAATTCTTCCGTTGAAATGGATTTAAACGGAATGACAACCTGAAACGTTGATCCTATATTTTCCTGGCTACTGCAACTGATGCTACCTCCGTGCATGGCCACATAATTCTTAACCAACAAAAGCCCAATTCCGGAACCAACAACTTTTGAATTGATGGCATTGTCGCCCCGGTAAAACTCTTTAAACAACTGCCGTTGCGCTTTTTTACTGATGCCAATCCCATTATCTTTTACCTGAAGTATCCATTTATTGGCATCGCACTTCAAATTAATCTGAATTTGACTAGTGTTGGGCGAGTATTTAATGGCATTCGAAATAAGGTTATCTATAATCTTTCCCATTTTTGTTTCATCGACAGCCGAAATATAACTCTCGCTGTCAGATACAAACAAAAGTTCGATATTCTTCTCTTTCGCATAAGTATCGAACAGAACTTTGCGTTTTGAGACAAGCGCAACCAGATCTGTCATCGCCAGTGACAGTTGTTCCTTTCCAACATCAACCTTCTGAAAATCCATCAATTGTGTCACCACAGAAGTCAGTTGTCTTACCTGTTCAATTGCCAGATTTAAATAAGACTTTCCCGATTCAGTAAGGTGTTTCTCTTTGTTAAGTTCCTCCACCGGGGCTTTGATCAAGGTTAACGATGTCCGAATATCATGGGCAGTATTGGTGAAAAAGCGCACCTTTTCTTCGGTATGTTCCTGCTTTAGCCGGTTAATGTAGTATAACAAGGATAAAAAGATGAATCCTGAAATAACTACAATGACGAGTATCCAGAACCATCCTGTTCTCCAAAATGGAGGAATAAGCCGAATTACCAATGACCGTTCGGCCAAAACATCGTTCAACGAACTGTCAAATAATCTTATTCTCAATATAAAATTCCCACTTGGAATGTTCGTATAAGTAATCACGTTATTTCCGGTTGGCTGACTCCATTGCTCATCAAAACCCTCCATCATCCAGGAAAATTTTGATCCGGAGGTTTGCCCCAATGAAAGTAAATCGAGACTAATCGTATTTTGATAATACTTAAGATCGATTTCCTGTAAACTATCTATGGAGGTTTTCAGGTTGAACGATGGGATTTCTCTGATTGAGCGACCCGCGGCACTGAAATCCTGAATAAAGATTCTTCCTTTTGCCAAAAACTCATCAACCAGATTTGGGGAAAAAATTACGGCACCGTTATTGGTCCCCCAGGCCATTTGACCATTCTTGAGTTTAAAATGCGAACAATTATTAAACGAGGTCCGCGAAAGCGAATAGATAGAGGAATAAGTAAGTACACTTTTATCTTTGGGGTTAAACCGGCACAATCCATTCTCCGTTCCTACCCAGAAATAATCGTTGACATACATAATGCTGTTAATGAAATTCGAAGGAAATCCCATCTGATCTGTAAACTTTTCTGTTTCTCGGGTCTTGTAATTGTATCTGATTAATCCACTTCCGGAAGTACAAATCCAAACATTTTCGCCCATCACCAGAACATCGCGAATCAGCAAACCCTCAATTAACCTTTTAACTTCACCTGTTTGTTTATTTAATAGCGATAACCCGTAGCTACATCCCAGGAAAATCTGGTCATCAGATAATTCGGCAAAACTTCCAATCGATTCTTCGGAATAAGCCCTGAATTTATTTTCACCCGATAAATAACAAACAACAGGCCCTATACCTCCGCCCAACCAAATATCACCACGACTATCTTTATAGATATTAAATATAAATTTATTTGGCAGCGGCGAATCATTTTCATTTTTATTGTAATGGGCCAGTTCTTTCCCGGTTTTTCCGTCAAGAATATATACCCCTGAAGAATATGTTCCTGCCCATATTCTTCCCTGGTTATCTTCACAAAGAGAAAGAAATACCTGGGCCTGAGTCTCCTTATCGTTGTAAAAACTACGCCATTTATTCATGTTTATATCCCAGCAACTGATTCCATTATTGGTGGCAAACCAAAGTTTCCCCCAACGATCTTCAATAATGCTATTAACATCGTTATTTATTAATGAATTGGTATTATTGGAAAGATGAACCAGTTGATTAACCGAAGGAGAAGCCTGATCGAAAAACGACAGCCCCCCACTATATGTGCACACCCAGACTCTGCTGTTGTTATCGCAGAACAGGTCGTAAACTCCATTTCCTCGTAAAGAAGACGGGACATCTAAATTTTCTTTATAAACATTCTGTACTTTCTGGTTTATCCGGTTCAGTTCCCAAATGCCTTGACCATCAAATCCAATTAAGCATGTTGAATCCGTATTCGATTCAATCGTTAGGATTGGCTGTTTGGGTAAAACAGATTTTAGCTTATTGGAGCAAGTTCCATTTCCGAAGTTGTACAAAAATAATCCCTCAGATACTGACCCAAGCCAAAGGTTATCCTGATCCTTATCGAAATAAAGCGAGAAAAAATCAAAAGAGTATAGATTTTTGTTTTCATAAATATGCTTCCTTTCCAAAGAATTGATATTTAAAAGCCAAATTCCATCTTGCTTGGCAACGATTATGTTTTTCGAATCGTACCAATCAATCGCATACCTGTTCGAAACCAATTCGTAAACTGAAGAGAGTTTTCCCGACTGGTATTTATACAATCCCAATGACGTTGAAATCCAACAAACCCCTTGGTCGTCAATCAGCATGTCAAACAAAATCAGATTGACGTCAGCGATATGATTTCTAAAGTTCAAAGTCAGTTCAAACTGATCCAATACCGAATTGTAGTAAAAAATCTGTCCATTATTGGTATAAGCAAAAAGTTTGAAGTTCTCATATACAAGCTTCACTCGAATTACGTCGGCCGATTCGTACGGAAGCTTATAAATATGATAATTGTCTTTTGAGAGTCGTAAAATACCGGTTTTTGATGAAGACCAAATAAATCCATTGTCATCCTGGCACACTGAATTTGTTTCGCGCATCGAAATGCCAAATAAAGAATTGATGCTATAGAACTTTACCGCAAATACATTTATCGAAAATGCAAAGTTTATTATTAGAATCGCAATTATCCTGAATTGATTCATAGATGGTAAAATAAGCTTTCTATTTCAATGAATTATACGTTTGTAAGAAACTAAATTTTATGGCAATATGTTGCAAATATATGCTGAACATCCGGTTGACTCGTACACATAAAACTCCATTTGGTTTTCAATGTTAAAAAATAATTCTGTAGAAAATCAACATCTGCAACTGACCTACAACATAAAATGATGTTTACAGTCAATACAAAAGATCTTTCCTCACTCAAAAAAGCGAAGAAAAGTCAAAATATGAATTAGTTGCAATCTAAACCACAGCGAATCACAAAGAGCATAAATTTGCACCACCTGAAAAAGAAAATCTCCATGTTAAGATTACTCAACGTTTTTTTGAATTATTTACAAAAAGATTTTGAATTGTAAAAACAGTCTTTACATTTACATACCGATCGTTCAGTATCTAAAACATGGAAAATACCAAAGAATTCATCATCGACGAAGCTTTTAAACTATTTCTCGATCATAGTTACGAGGCTGTTTCAATTAGCCAAATAAGTAATGCCATAGGTTTTACTAAAGGAGCATTGTATCACCACTTTAAAAACAAAGAGGAGCTTTTTAAATGTGTTGTTGACAAATACCTTTATATTCCGGATGCGATTGTTGACGTTGAAACAATCAGCTTGTCGGAATACATTCAACAAACCAGTTCTGAAGCTGAAAAGATTACAAAAAAAATGTTCAGTTTCACTTTGGTTTTCAGCGCTATTAATTATATATCGCTTTTTACTGATGCTTTCCGGCATTATCCTGGTTTTGCTGAATCAAAGGGGGAATTTATTAATAAGGAAATCGAGAAAACAAAAAAAGTTTTGGAAAATGCTGTTAAATCAGGTGAAATAAGGAACGACATCAATACATCGTTGGTCGCTACAAATTTCTTTTCGATCAATATGGGGTTCGCTGGTAACTTGGTAATAAACAATTCGATCGACGATGCCATCAGATTACAGAAAGAACAATTGGCAGAGTTTTATAAACTACTAAAAAAGCCTTAATAGCACGAGGACAGCAAATTAAGTAATCCATTAAATATACAACCAAACATACCGTACGTTCAGTATGCAATAGTGAAATGCAAATAACATACCGAACGTTTAGTACCTAAATGATGTAACAATTAATAATATGAAACGGAATCTATTTTTATTTGCCATCCTGATTGCGATGGCCAGTTGCCACAAAAAAGCAGTTGGCGCTCGGAGGCATGGCTGCTTATGTTGATGTTGCCAATTCGGGGGTTACCCAAAAGTTTGCTTTTGCCAGCCTCAGTATTCCTATTTCCGACTGGTGGGGCGGTTCACACAAAATGAAACAACACCAGATTTAAGATAGAAAAAGCCCGCAATAAACTGAGCGAAACCTCTGAATTATTAGCTTTGCAGATTGAACAGGCCAGCAATGAACTCAGGGAAAGTTTTGACCAGGTACAACTGGCTAAAAAATCGGTTGAGCAAGCGCAAGAAAACCTGAAGGTTACCGACGACAATTACCGATCGGGAAACATTAGCATTTCTGATTTGCTGGAAGCGCAGACTCTCTTTCAGTCGTCAAACGACAACCTGACCAACTCACGCTGCAATTACCAGATTGTGCTGGCCAAGTATTTACAGGCTATCGGGAAATATGAATAGCGCATCGTTTCAGCAATAATTCTGAAAAATTTAAAATATAATTTCGTCATAAACGTCATATTATAGATATAAACCGGAAGTTATTGTCCCTGTTCCATTTGTTGTTTCATTCCAGAATTTGAACAGGAATAAAATAAAGGAAGGCGGAACCCAATGGAATCACGACCACAATAAAAATGAAAACAGAAGTGGTTAAACGGGAAAACCGTTGTGATGTTAAAAAAGAGAAAAAAGCCGGAACAAAACTTAATTTTTTTTGGATTGGCCTAAAATATAACAAACATTGTTGCCGGCTAATCTAAACATACATTTTAATGAGGGAACTCAGGCGCAGTGGTTGGGGGCACAAGTTTAATGCTAAAAGTGATTAAAATGAAGTAAAAATAAAAAATTGACTAAACGGTTAAACATTTCAGTTAAATAATTTTGCCAATAAATTTTGAACTGCTAATTTTGACCGGCCGATTTAACCAATTGGTAAAAAAAACAGAAAACAATAGCTTAACTATTTACAATCCAATAGTTAAGCTAAAATTCAGGAAAAACTGTAGTGATTCACACAATCATTACAGTTGAACAAATAGTTAAACGATGAATACAAAACACAATCGTGACACAGTGTCGGGGAATAAAATCCCGAACTCCAATTGCACAAATAGTACATCCGGTTACGAACTAACAGTTATTGTTCCTGTATATGATGAAGAGGATAATATTTCAGCACTGGAAGAAAAACTCTCGTCTTTTCTGTCTCAAAGTGCAACAGCGACCTGCGTTCTTTTAGTTAACGATTGCTCCAAAGACCGGAGCAAAGACCGAATCGTAGAAGTTTGCAACCGGAATGAGCATTTTTATTACATCAGCCTGGCTAAAAATTCAGGATTAAGCGCAGCGCTCAAAGCAGGTATCGATGCCAGTTTCTCCAAATACGTGGGATACATTGATGCTGATTTACAAACAGCCCCGGAAGATTTCAATTTGCTGATCCCACATTTGGACGATTTCGAAATGGTTATGGGTATCCGGGCCAACCGCAAAGACAGTTTTGTCAAGAATTTGTCTTCCCGGATTGCAAACGGATTTCGACGGTTTATGACCAAAGACGGTATTGAAGATACCGGTTGCCCCCTTAAAATTATCCGGACCGACTATGCGAAACGGATGCCGCTCTTTACCGGGATGCACCGCTTTTTACCAGCCCTTATCCTGTTACAAAACGGTCGGATTAAACAAGTTCCGGTAAGGCATTTCGCACGTGTGGCCGGGAAGTCGAAATACAACCTGAGAAACAGGCTGGTTGCGCCCTTCATCGACTGTTTTGCTTATCGGTGGATGAAAAAAAGATACATTAATTACCAGGTTTCTGAAAATAATATAGAAAAATGATAGTGTTCGTATTAGGTTTTATTTCGCAGGTACTCTTTTTTACCCGGACACTGTTTCAATGGGTTCAGTCTGAACGGGCAAGGAAAGTAGTCTCCCCAACTATTTATTGGGTGCTGAGTATTGTTGCCTCGTATCTTTTCTTTATTTACGGATGGTTGCGCAATGATTTCTCCATCCTTCTGGGACAGCTTATATCCTATTATATTTATATCTGGAACCTGAATGAAAATGGGGTCTGGGAAAAAATTAATTTGTTTATCAAAGTGGTTCTGGTTTTAACTCCATTTTTAGCAATTGGGTTTGTGCTCAAAAACGGGAACTATTTCGTAGATAATTTCCTGACCAACAAAAGCATTCCGCTTTGGCTACTTATTTTCGGTTCCATGGGACAAGTCATCTTCACTTTGCGATTCGTTTATCAGTGGATTTATTCGATGCGCCGAAACCAATCTTTGCTCCCGGTTGGTTTTTGGATTATCAGTCTCGTTGGATCAGGAATAATTGCTATTTACGGTTTAATCCGTTTAGACCCTATCCTCATTTTAGGCCAGTCGGTCGGATTTATTGCCTACACACGTAACATCGCCCTTTACCGGAAAGAATCTAAGCAAATAAGCCATGCCATATAACTTAAACATAAAAAACATATTAAGGTATGGGTTATACCTGCTGGCCGTTTTACCCATTTTCATTTTCCGCGACTATACGCCTGATAATGAACTGAGATACCTGAGCATAGCGGATGAAGCCTTGCGCAATGGTAACATCTTTACTTTTACCAATCATGGCTTAATTTATGCCGACAAACCCCCACTCTACCTGTGGATTGTAATGTTTGGAAAAGTGTTGTTTGGAAGCCACAATCTACTTTTTCTGGGATTATTTTCGTTGATTCCAGCTTTGGTGATTGTATATATCATGGATAACTGGGTGAAAGACCGGTTGACTGAAAGCGAACGTTTCGCAGGCCAACTGATGCTTTTGACGAGTGGTTTCTTTATCGGGACAGCCGTTGTAATGCGAATGGATATGCTGATGTGTATGTTCATCGTTTTGTCGCTCAACACCTTTTACCGGATTTATACCGGCAATACTACCAAATGGGACACTTACCTTTTCCCGATTTATGTGTTTATGGCCCTATTTTCAAAGGGACCAATCGGCATTATTGTACCACTGATATCAACAGTCGTTTTTTTGTTCCTGAAACGGGACATGAAGTCAATTGGGAAATACTGGGGCTGGAAAACGCTCGCCATACTGCTAATCCTCTGTGGAATATGGTTTTCAGGGGTTTATGCTGAAGGTGGCGACGCCTATTTGAACAACCTGCTTTTTAAGCAAACAGTAAATCGCGCTGTAAACTCATTTCACCACCAGGAGCCTTTCTACTTTTACCTGATTGCCTTTTGGTATTCACTGGCGCCCTGGTCGTTACTTATTGCCGGAATTTTCATTGCCGGAGTGAGAAAAAAACTGGCTTCATCGGATCTGGAACTCTTTTTCCTGACTATTTCAGCCAGCACACTGGTAACGTTATCACTTTTCAGCTCAAAGCTTCCGGTCTATATGCTTCCGGCGTTCCCGTTTTTTGTTTACCTGGCCGTTTTATGGCTGAAGCAAATCGGATATCGGAAATGGATTCGTCCACTGGCACTATTTCCGGCGATTATACTCTGCCTGACTCTTCCGGCCATATTTGTTGCCCCTCACTTTATTTCCACCATTGAATCGGCTACCCATCCAATGGTAATTGTTGCAGCGTTGATTCTTACCGCGTCAGGAATAGTGGGGATAAAACAGTTATACCAATCAAAAATAACCCAGGCTATTCAGGTAATGGGCGGCGGAATGCTGGCAGGTGTTTTTGCTATTTCGTTTGCCATACCCCAATATAACTCGATAATCGGGTTAAAAGAACTGTGTGAACACGCCCAGGAAGTGGCAACAAAACAAGGTGCAGAAAACTACTACTACTGTGAGATGAGCCGGGGCGATAATCTCGATGTATATCTGGGTGTTAAACCTGGCAAATTGCTAATAAAAGATTTATACGACACCAATAAAATAAAAAGACCTGCAGTACTTTTCCTTTGGCAGAAAGCAATTGACCGAAACGATTCGATTCAGACTTTCATTAAAAACCGACCGATGTATCGATCGGGAAGTTATTACTACTTTGAAATTGAATAATTAAACTAAAACAGACCTATTCGCATGAAATTTTAGATACGGGTTTGCCGGATAATGGATTCCAAGCAGTGTAAAAGCTTTGATAAAATTAGGAATCGAACAACCGGAATTGACATTTCGATCCACTTAGACAAATGTAAAATAAGAGCTGATTTTTACAATTAGCTGGATTTCTATTCCCGGATTTGAACGGATCATATTCAGGATTGAGCCGCAAAACGGGTCAATAAGAATTATTAAAAAAGATTAATACATGAATTTATGCACAATGTTGAAGAAAAATTTACGCTGATATTTAAATACATGGGCATTCCGAAAGAGCAAATCAGGATGGAAGCTTCCTTCATAAATGATTTTGGTTTTGAAGAATTCCAGTTTACCTGCCTTGTATTTTACATAGGGTCTTATTTCAAAATTAATGTTCGGGATAGTGACTACCCCGAATTAGACACCATAGGCGGTGCGATGAATTTCGTAAAACAAAAACTTGAATTGAATTGATGTTTCAAATTGCAAAAAACATGATCCGGAAAGTTCTACCAATATCAAATCTGAATACCTTTTTTTTGATGGTATTCCTTAGCCTTACTTTTGCCGGGCAAGCACAGGAGACCACTGAAAAACCGCAACGGCCAAAGGTTGCGTTGGTTTTAAGTGGTGGCGGAGCCAAAGGATTTGCCCATATTGGGGTGCTTAAAGTACTGGAAGAAGAAGGAATTCCGGTTGATTTGATTGTTGGGACCAGCATGGGAAGTTTGGTAGGCGGAATATATTCCCTGGGTTACAATTCATCGGAGCTGGAAACATTTGTTAAATCGCTCGATTGGGAAATAACACTTTCAGATGATGTTCCCCGTGCCTTTTTATCGAAAAACGACCAGATGCTCAAACAACGGTACATTTTTTCATTACCAATTAATGGAAACAAAAAGTTAAGCCTTCCGCAGGGTTTAATTAAAGGCCAGAATGTATTGAATATTTTTTGCGGGCTTGCCGGGAATCTGCCAAATGACATCGAATTCAGTCAATTTCCAATCCCTTTTGCCTGTGTTTCAACTGATTTGGAAACAGGCAAAGAAGTTGTATTGAAAAATGGATTTTTACCTACCGCTATGTTTTCGAGTATGGCTATTCCTGTGGCGTTTCAGTCGTCAGATCACCAGGGGGCGTTGCTGGTTGACGGTGGCCTCGTAAATAATTTCCCGACCGATGTTGCCAAAAAGATGGGAGCCGATATAATTATTGGCGTGGATATCCGAAACGATTTTTACGACCGCACGAATTTAAACTCGCTCGACAATGTACTTGGGCAATTGGTCAATTTCTTCGACCAGGAAAAAGATTCGGTAAACAAAAGTTTTTGCGACCTGATTATCCGTCCGGACATCACGGGATACTCCATTTCCAGTTTCAGCAATGAGGCAGTGGATACCCTGATTTTAAGAGGACAAAAGGCTACAGACATGCTCAGGTCTCAACTCCGGAAGCTCAAACAAGAGCACCAACTCGAACCACGGAAGAAATCACGTGCATTTGTAAAACCTGAACAATGGCATATTACCGGGATAAAATTTACAGGGAACTACCAACTCAATGAAGACTTCCTGAAGAAAAATCTGAATATGGAGATTCCTGGAAACTATTCAGCGGAGGAGATCAAAACCAGTATCGACCGGCTTTACGGGCAAGGAGGTTTTGAGCGGATTTATTACAATTTAATAGACACTGAAAACGGCAAAACCCTAAACCTGAATATTTTTACCGGAAAGGTTTTTACTCAAAATGTTGGGTTCAGGGCAAATACAACCGATGCCGCTGCGATTCTGATCAACACTACACGAAAAAACTACAAAAACGTATTCGGACTATTGTCAACCAGTGTCGAGTTATCGATAAATCCGGGTTTGAGTATCGTTGCTGAATCGAACAAAACAGATCTTCCGACACTCGGGTTAAACCTTAAAGGCAAATTCCAGAATTACAACATATTCGATAAAGGCGATAAAATTTTCGAGGCCAATATTTTTTATGCTTCAGGCACAATGTATGTCTATCAACCTTTCCTGAACAGCTTCAACCTGGGCCTGGGCCTTCAGGAAGAATATTACAAAGGCGATATTTTCAGAAAAAATGACAGTTATCCCATTACCACCGATGAAACAGATCTATCGATCACGAATGCTTACGCCTATTTATCGTTTGACAACCTGGATGATTTTTATTTTCCGGAGAAAGGAACCAGTATGTATGGCGAATTCTCTTTACTGTCTAATTTCCGGGGAGTCAATACGTTTTGCCCAACCACGCTTTTTAAAATGCGTAATGTAATTCCGGTAGCACCAAATACAGCCTTATTGGTTGATCTGCACAGCCGAATGCTGTTTACTTCCGATTTTCCCCAATCAAAAATGACCCTCATTGGCGGAGAACCCTATTCTCAATATTTCAATTTCCACCTTCCATTTGTTGGGCTTCCGGTAGTAAATATTGCTGAACGTTTCGCCTACATCGGGCTTATCGGACTCAGGGTACAGACCACCGACAATCAATATATCTCACTATTATTTAACAGTTTATGGCATGGCACCAAAATAATTCCGGGGAAAAATGCCAGCGTAATTTATGGCAGTGGTATAAAGTATTCCATCAAAACCTTTCTCGGGCCGCTCGACATGACCCTGGGGTACGCCAACTCCTCCGATAAGCTAAATTTTTCGGCCAATTTCGGGTACTGGTTCTAGCCATATAACCTATCAGAAAATAAAAAACAGAAAACACAGAAAGCATAGAATAAAAACAGAAAACAATGAAAAACAGAAAACATGAAAACACGGAACACCTTATTAATCCTGACGTTGGGGGTGCTTTTGGCATCCTGCGACAAACTGACTGATTTCAGCCCGTATGATGCCAATACCTCACACAACAATGTAAATGCCCTGAACGTTTCTGAAATTACGGCAATGCAATGGCCAACCGATTCCATAACCTTTATTGCCATTTCGGATACGCACACCGACTATGCCGACCTTAGGGCTGCGGTTACAGCCATCAATCAAATGGACGGGATTTCATTTGTGATGGTTTTAGGTGATATTACCGACTGGGGATTGTTCAACGAGTTCGACGACTATTACCACCTGGCACGCAGGTTAAAGGTCCCGTTCGTTACCGTAATCGGGAATCACGACTACCTGTCGAACGGTAAATCAATTTTCAACAAGATGTTTGGGCCAACCAATTTCTATTTCGATATCGGGAATTACCGGATGGTGGTATTCGACAATGTCGTTTGGGAAAACGGAAATCGCAAGCCCGATTTCGACTGGTTCAGCCAAGCACTATCCACTCCCGAAGGAATGACCAGCGTGGCCTGTTACCACATCCATCCCTGGGATCCCCAGCTCGAAAACGGATATGCAGACGAAATGAAACAAATAATTGAAGCCAACCCGGTTGTCCTCAGCATTTTTGGGCACGGGCATCATTACCTCGAAGAGGAAATTAACAACCGCAGATACCTTATGCTTCCCGATATTATAAAGCGAAGCATGGCTAAAATAACCCTTGCTAATCAGGCTGCGACCATTGAAATTTTAAACTTTTAAAGCCATTGCCATGAAAAATAACCACATAAAACTGATTGCTATTCTTGTTTTTGCTTCCGCAAACATTTTCGCTTCCGGAAATAAAGAGAAGAAAAAGATCAACAAAATATTCAAACCTGACTATGTAAATCTACAGTATGCCGGAAATCTGGGATTGGGATCGGTTGGTGTTGGATACATCTCGCAGAATGAGAAGCACAACATTGGGATCAGCTACGGATACCTGCCCGAATCGGTAAACAGCGTCGAAGTTCATACCGTTTCGGCCAAAGGAGCCTTCAACCTCAAAAAACACAAACTGTCTGAAAGAACTTTTGTGAATGCCTATGCCGGAACAAACCTGTTGTATTCGATCACCGACAATACGTACCTGAAGTTCCCCTCCTACTACCCGTCTGACTATTATTTTGCCAATGCCGTCCATCTCGCCCCGTTTTTAGGCATGAAAGTTGGTTCAAGAAAAAATAGCTCGAAATTTTCGTATGTAGAACTGGGAACGTTGGACTATTACCTGTTTAACCGACTCAAATACAACCGCTCCAAATTTATCGACTGCATTAACATTTGTATGGGAATTTCCATTCCATTAAATAAAAACACCTCAACCGATCTGTAATCAAGGAAAAGTAATTCGGATAGCAGAACCATCAAACAATAATGATGTTGTTTGATTCAACTTTTGATAACAGGAAATAAACATGTACAATACTATAAAATCAAGTGATATCAGTGCTTTTTACAGGTTTCATTTGATCTGGATTCTAATTTTAATAGCCGGAAAAAGTTTCTCACAGCCCACTCAGGTAAGCGGTAGAGTAATCGATCAGGAAAACGAACAGCCTGTTCCGTATGTCAGTGTGGTTTTTAAAAATACCCAAATCGGCGTTTTAACTGATTCTCTTGGTCAATTTTCGTTAAGCAGCAAAGAGGTGGCCGATTCGATCAGTTTTTCCACGGTTGGATACCTCAGTCAAACAATCGGTATCGAACCGCGGATAACCACCAGCGAGCTAATTGTAAAACTGAAACACGACCTGGTAAAACTTTCAGAAATACAGGTTTTGCCTGACGATGGGCCTGTACGCCGAATTCTTAAGGAAATGGTTGATCGCAAAGAACTGAACAATCCGGATAAATACGATCGGTATTCGTACCGCAAATACACGAAATGGGAATACCACCTACAACATGTGGGGGAAAAGCTAATCCAATCAAAAGCATTCCGCAACAATCAGTCGGTATTCAAATCGGGTAACGACAGTACCAAATATCTGCCTATTTATTTCTCGGAACAGCTTGTTTATAATGAAATACAGCGGAATCCGCTAAAACAGAAGTCAACCGTGCTGGCCGACAAAACTACGGGAGTCGGTATTCTCGACAATTACGAGATTTCAGGCTACACCAGCGCCCTCGACATGGAAGTTAACTTTTACGACAATTTCATCAACCTTTTTTCGCAGAATTTTGTGAGCCCGTTGGCCGACAACGGGTGGTTTTATTACAGGTATTTTCTGGCCGACAGTACTAAACTAAGCAACGGGCACAAGCAATACCGCATCGATTTTATTCCCCGGCGACATGGAGATAAAGTTTTTAAAGGCTATTTAATTACCGAAACGTGTCGTTATTCGTTAGTCGAAGTGGATGGAGCATTGGCCACATCGAGTAACCTGAATTTCCTTAAATCGATGCGATTGAAAGGAAATTATCAATTGGTAAACGATAGTATCCCTTTTTACCGTCGAAACCAGATTGATGCCACATTCGACTATGTCCCACTAAAAAGCAACCCTAAGAAAAAACCAATCAGCCTGTTTTTTACCCAGTCGGCCGTAATTGACAGTGTTTCGGTTAACCAGACTAACGATGTAAAACTAAGCATCAGTAACGGCCGGTACGAAACACTCAAATTACCCGATGCACCAAATCGCAACGACAAATACTGGAACAACCATCGTTTGGAAGAACTCAGTAACCACGAAGTACAAATCAGCACAACCATCGATTCGGTAAGCAATATCGAAGCCATCAAATTTGCCAACAACCTGACGCATATGACCATGACTGGCTACTACGATTTGGGCAAATTTGAATTTGGTCCATACACAAACATTATCAACACTAATAAAGTAGAAGGGTTACACCTTTTTGCCGGGGGCCGGACCAGCGACGAAATCAGCACCCGGTTTATGGTTTGGGGCGGATTGGGGTACGGTTTCCGAAACAAAAAAATTAATGGGATTGCTGGTTTGGGTTATAAATTCCCGAGCATTCACCGCCAGTTGGTTAAACTCTCATTTGATGATAAAATCGTGCGTGCAGGCGAAAACGAAAAAATCCTTTTCCTTTACGAAAACGCTCTTTCGCCCACCGAAAACAATCTGGTATCACAACTATTTAAACGCGACGAACTTGACGAACTTTTCAGGGAACAAAAACTGGTTACATCCTACGAATACGAATGGTATCCGGGACTATTGAATAAACTGAGCGCCAATTTTACCCGTCACTTTTCACCTGAATTTTATCCCTATCTAAAAAATGGGAATCCGGTCGATCAGGTTTCTGCTGTGGAGATTAGTTTGGATACCCGTTTTTCGTGGCAGGAGAAAGTGATCGACGATAAGTTTCTCCGCATTTATATGGCAACGGATTATCCAATTATTCATTTCGCTATTGGTGGGGGAAAAAGCTTTCATTCAGGGCAGGAAAACTACTACGGAAAAGTTTTTGGCACCATCGAACAGTATTTACGTCTGGGGCAGACCGCAATTAATTACGCGCTGGAGGGTGGTATTTATCTGGGTAAACTTCCTTATACCATGCTCGATATTCCCCGTGGAAACGAAACTTTCGGGTACTATTCCTACGATTTTAACATGCTCAACTTTATGGAATACGTGCACGACAAATATTTTCATACTTACGTGGAATATCACCTCAACGGATTTGTATTTAACCGTATGCCATTACTGAAACGAATAGGGCTTCGCGAAGTTTTCTCGGCTAAAACCATGATCGGGTCACTAAGTAATAAGCATCAGGATATTGTAGATTTCCCAATAACCATACAACGAATGAACAATCCGTACATAGAATTGGGCGCCGGGGTAGAAAACATTTTCCGTTTATTTAGGATCGAAGCAGTTTGGAGGGTAAGTCCAAAGTCGATGCAAGGTGCACCATCTTTTGGACTAAGAGCCAAATTTGAAATTAAACTTTAAGATCGTATAAGCGAACCTAACACTATAAAAAACAAATCCTCTGCAAACAATTAGTTTACAGAGGATTATTTTTAGTTGGTGACTCTTATATATTTAAAGAATTTTCTCCTTCACGGGAAGGATACGGAGTCGTTGAAAATTTCCGCGGGATTCCCAACACTTAACCAGAGCACAACCATCATCACCCATAAGCCGATTTTAGATTAGTACCCCTATCGCTATAAAAGGATATTACACATAAGATAAATATTTTTAGCTGAGTAAATATTTGTTAGAAATTATTATCCTGGAGTAATACTCTGTTTGTTTTTAGTCGTTTTTTAAAAGTCATTGTGCTTGTAATTACTGCCGTTTTATTACGATGCCGACCAATTGAAATAAAACCATTGCCTTGATTTTGGAAGCAAATTTTATCTATGAAGAAAATACTCATTTCACTTTTTATATCAGGTATGTCGCTCTCCATAATAGTTCAGCAAAATCAAGGAAACTACGATGAATCAAAAGTTCCTATGAATACCTTGCCTGACCCAATGGTTTTCAACGAAGATTCGAAGGTCGTAACCAAAAAGGACTGCAACAAACGAAGAAACGAGATATACAAAATGTTTAGCGAAGATGTTTATGGCATCATCCCCCGGTGGCATGGAAAATCTGACGTTACTCCTGTTTCACGAAAGGAAAATATTTTCAACGGAATGAATACTCGTGAAGAAGTTATGCTCCACATTAAAAACGGCAACAAACAAATGAATTATCAACATAGAAAAGGATAAAAAACTCATGCAAATTTTCAAATTATTTATACTAGTTGTTTTAGGAATATGTACCAATTCCGAAGTCATTGCAGAGATTTCTGAACCCAAAACTGTTGAATTGTTCACAATGCAAAAGGCTGTTCCTGTCTGGGTTAAGGGTCGTGAAAAGGAGATGAACCTAACCTTATGCTTCCGCGGGGTCTTTCAGGCAGAGAAGAATAAAAAAACTACATTGAAAATTACAGCATCAACTCTTTATAGGGTTTTCCTGAACGGCGAATTTCTGGGGTATGGTCCGGCCCGTGCTGGCCACGGTTATTTCAGAGTCGATGAATATGATTTGGGCAAAGAAGTTCGAAATGGTGAAAATATCGTTGCTGTTGAAGTTGCCGGGTACAATGTTAATAGTTTTTATACACTGGATCAGCCATCTTTTTTACAGGCAGAAGTACAATCGGGCGGGAAGATCATACTGGCAACCGGTTCCAGTCCCGGGTTCGAAGCATTTCAATTAAAAGAACGGACACAAAAAGTTGAACGATATTCCTTTCAGCGTCCTTTTACTGAATATTACCGGGTAGGAAAAGATTTTGACCAATGGAAGATATCGGCGAGAGCGCCTGTTGAATCACTTAAGCTAACCAATCTTTCTCCGGTTAAGTTGTTGCCCCGAAATCTTCTTCTTCCTGATTTTAATCTGGTGCGCCCGCTTTCGATTCATTCCCGCGGAACTATTCAGTTTAAAAAGCCTGACAAATATAAAAAAGACAGGTCTTTAACTCAAATAACCGATAAATTTAAGGGTTACAAAGAGAATGAGCTGGACGTTTTACCTTCTCAAATCATTCAGGAAATTACAAACGAAACACAGGATACAACATCAAATCCATTCACAGGAAATACGATTTCACTGGTTGAAAATGAATTTAGAACCTTTGATTTCGGGACCAATCTTTCCGGGTTTATCGGTGGAAAGTTTAGCTGTGTAGAGCCTTCAACAGTCATTTTTTATTTCGATGAATTGCTGACTGGCGCCGATGTACATACAAAAAACCGAATGCCGGATGTGAACAACCAAGTTGTTTATGAATTGGATCCGGGAGATTACACGCTCGAAACATTTGAATCCTATACATTTAAGTATCTGAAAATAATTATTCCGAAGGGAAGTGTAAGTATTGATGATATTTATTTGAGGGATTATGCTTATCCTGAAAATCCAAAAGCAGCTTTTAAATGCAACAACGAAAAGCTAAATGAGATATACAAAGCTGCACGGCAATCGTTCCGGCAAAATGCGGTGGATGTGCTAACCGACTGCCCATCGAGAGAGCGGGCTGGTTGGTTGTGCGACAGCTACTTTTCCGCCATCATGGAAAAAGATTTTACAGGCCATTCGGCTGTGACCCACAATTTCTACGAAAATTATGCGCTACCCGAAAGTTTTGATTTTCTGCCTGATGGAATGATACCGATGTGCTACCCGGCCGATCATCCGGATGGAGGATTTATTCCGAATTGGGCTTTGTGGTTTATCATCCAGATTGATGATTATGCGAAGCGCGGGGGTGATCCGGTTCTGGTAACCCAGTTAAAACCACGAATTGAAAAGCTGCTCGAATATTTTGCCCGGTTTGAAAATAAGGATGGGCTACTGGAAAGACTGAATGGTTGGATTTTTGTTGAGTGGTCGAAAGCTAATGATTTTGTACTCGATGTCAATTATCCGACCAACATGTTGTACAGTGCAGCGCTGGCAAAAGCTGCAACCCTGTATCACAATGACAACTGGCAGCAAAAGGCTGCACACATCCGGCAAACAGTGCTGAAACAATCGTATAACGGAACTTTCTTTATTGATAATGCAATCAGGGACAATAATGGAAAACTACAGTTAACTCAGAATACAACCGAAGTATGCCAATATTATGCTTTCTTTTTCGATATTGCCACTCCCGAAACACATCCAGCATTATGGAATAAGTTAATTACAGATTTTGGCCCGAACCGGAATGATGCAATTACTTACCCCAATGTATTTCTGGCCAATGCCTTTATTGGAAATTACCTTAGAATGGATATTCTTTCGAGATATGGATTGAATAGTCAATTATTTAAAGAAGTTCAGGATTATTTTTATCCAATGGCCAAACGCACCGGAACCTTGTGGGAGCACATGGGCTTGCAAGGCAGTTGCAATCATGGTTTCGCTTCCTATATAGGGCATATACTTTACCGTGACATTTTGGGGATAAGCCGGATTGATTACCTAAAAAAAGAGGTTACTGTTCAATTTACTGATATAAATCTGAGTAAATGTAGTGGAGCTATTCCTGTTGGCGAAAGTTTGGTTGAATTAAAATGGAAACGTTCAGGTAACTACATCAGATATGCTGTAAAGGCGCCATCCGGATATAAAGTAAAAGTAGAAAATCGAAGTTCAGCGAAGTTAATGAAGGACGAATAAAGAGATATGCTTATAAAGAAAACATTTTTGCATTACCAATATAATTGCTAAATACATAATGGTCAAATTATTAGCCTATACCTAAACGATGAAATCAAATCGAATAATCAGTATTATTTTTGCCGCCTTGCTGGTATTCATCCTAATTTCTATTGAACATGAAGGAAGAGCGGCTTTTTCAACTTTTGCTTATCCAGTGATTATCGGAAATGATCATTTCAGGTACGAAATAGCCAAAGATGGGAAAAACCTTCATTTTACAGACAAGAAAACCGGTATCGACTATTTTTATGCTGACTCTGTTTCATATTGTGCATACATCATAAAGGATGGGAAAGAGTATCATGCAACATCCGTTTCTCTCAAAAATAACTTGCTGGATATTGAATTTGGCAATACGGGCGTAACAGTTGAGGTCCGAATAGGTAAGGCTAAAAACCTTATCACGATGGAAGTAGCAGAAGTGAAAGGATCGTTAGAATCGCTGACGTTTATCAATATTCCGCTTAAACTGGAAGGGATGCCTTCCGAGCCATTTGCGGCATGTGTCCTTTCAATGAACTTATTCACGCACGTTCGCCAGCTTCCTGCACTGCAAAACCATCTTTGGGCAACCTGTTATCAACGCTTTGGGATAAAAGGGGCGAAAATCACCTTACTTGGTACACCTCAGAAAAATATTCTTCCGGTTATCCGGAATGTCATGGAACATGCAGATGACATTCCCCATTCCACGGCAGGAGGAGCCTGGGCAAAGATGCAAAAAGAAGGATACGGTTCGTACCTGATGAATTTTGGCACGCTGACCGAAGAAACAGTACCGGAGTGGATTGAAATGTGCGAGGGATTGGGCTTCAACCAGATTGACAATCATGGCGGGGGAAGTGATTTTTTTAGTTTCGGCGATTTTGACCTGAACCCTGAAAAATGGCCAGATGGCTGGAGCCATTTCAAACGTATAAACCAGAAGCTTCACGAGGCAGGCATTTCTTCGATTTTCCATACCTATGCCTTTTTTATTGACAAAAATTCGAGATATGTAACACCGGTTCCACATAGGGACTTAGGATATTTTAGCTCATATACAATAGCCGAACCGCTTAGCCCGGACGATAATGAAATCGTAGTAAAGGAATCAACGACAAAGGTTTCAACGATAACCGGTTTTTTTGTCAGGAACAGCGTTACGCTCCGCCTAGGTGATGAACTGATCAGCTTCAGTGGAGTGACCAATACTCCGCCTTATAAATTTACCGGATGTGAACGGGGTGTGAATGGGACAAAAAAATCTTCGCACCTAGCTCAGGATACCGCTTATCATCTGAGGGAAATGTTTGGGCGCTTTGTCCCGGGCACCGAAACCGCACTATTTGCGGAAATTGCACGAAAGACAGCCGGAATTGTAAAAGAGTGCAATTTTGACGGCATTTATTTCGATGCTATTGATGGGGTCGACATTCTTGGAGGTGCTGAAAACTCGTGGTATTACGGTACCAAATTTATTTTCGAAGTTGCCAAACATCTGGAGCGCCCGGTTGGTATGGAAATGAGTACCATGTTTCATCATTGGTGGCATTATCGTTCGCGTTGGCAGGCATGGGACCGGCCGGTCCGGGGATATAAACGTTTTGTCGATATCCATTCGGCGGCAATAAAAACCGATGAATATGACCATGGTCTCTGGCGCGGACATAGGCCATTTATACAGAAATTTGCCAAGAATGAAAACGGCGGCTTACTTCTTCCCCTTCATTTCGGATGGTGGGCAAACCAAACATGGAACCCTCCACAGGTTGAATCTACTTTCCCTGATGACATCGAATACCTTTGCTGTAAAATGATTGGTAATAACGCCGGACTCTCTATGTTGGGCGGTGCAGACAAAAAAACGCTGGACGAAAACCCGCTTTTCAAACGGTTGATCACGATCATTAAGCAATACGAAGATTTGCGGCACAAGAATTACTTCAGCGATACGGTGCGTAGCCTCCTTCGCCAGCCTGAAAAAGAATTTACCCTTTTTCAGGACAAAGACGGTGAATGGAATTTTAAACCAATTGCTTATCAAAAGCATAAAGTTTCCAGATCCAAAAACTCATTCGCACAATGGAAAGTGCATAATGAATTCGCTTCTCAGCCAGTCCGGTTACGGATTGAACCACTGATGTCAGTAAAACCATACTACGATCCGGCTAACATTGTGTTGGCCGATTTTTCCGCAAAAGAGAATTTTTCAAATGAAGGAACCGCCAAAGGTGTCTCCGGCGGAATAAAAAATTCTAATGAAAAAACAGTTGGTGGTGATGTAGTTGGCATTTTTTCTGCCACCAGTTCAGGAATAGCTCCACCTGAAGGTTCATGGATTAAAATGGAGAAAAAATTTGAACCATGGCTGAACCTCGAAAAAAATCAGGCACTCGGTGTCTGGATAAATGGCGATGGAAACGGCGAGTTGCTGAATTTCAGGATCGAAAGCCCAAAGCATCTTTCACACGGAGCAAGGGGAGACCATTTTGTAAAGATTGATTTTACCGGTTGGAAATATTTTGAATTGGTAGAAATTGAGTCTTCTGAATCCAGTAATTATATTTGGCCAGCACCAAAGTCAACTTCTGATTTTTATGTCTATGATTCATACCGCCATACCGTGGATTTTAAGAATGTGGACAAGTTACAGTTATGGTACAACAACCTTCCTGCGGGGAAAGAAGTGAAATGCCGGATAGGTTCTGTCAAGGCACTGCCTATGCTTCCGGTCACCATCGAAAATCCTTCAGTAACGATAGGTGGCGAAAAAATCGTCTTTCCGGTTTCTATGGAATCAGGTATGTATCTTGAATTAAATTCATCGACCGACTGTAAACTGTATGGTTCGAAAGGAGAACTTCTGAAGGAAGTTAAAATTGAAGGGAGAATTCCTTCGCTTGCTTCAGGCGATAATGAGATATCTTTCACCTGTGATGGCCCCAAAGAGTTAAATCCACGGGTGAAGGTAACTGTTATTGGTGAAGGGAAGCCTTTGAAAACAAATTAACTAACTTATCCTTTTGAGGATGATCAAAACTTTATATCTAGTAATTTAATTACAATGAAAACGAACAAACTAAACATTAAAACCTTTTTAATTATTCTTCCTGTTGTGCTTATTTCGCTTTGCACTCAAGCACAGTCCTCCGGATTGAGAATCTTTATAAGTGTCTCCGGAAGTGATGCCAATCAGGGAACCAAAGAAAAGCCACTGGCAAGTTTGAACGGAGCCATAACTAAATTGCGCGCCTTAAGGAATTTGCAAATGGTTGATAGTCCTGTGGAAATAATCATTGGCGATGGTGAGTATTTTATGCCTGAACCGCTTGAGCTAAATCCTGAAGATTCGGGAACCGATGCTGCTCCGGTTACTTTCAAGGCTGATGAAGGGGCTCATCCAGTTTTCAGCGGAGGAAAGAAAATCAATGGATTCGAAAAAGTATCGGAAACCTTGTGGCGGGCAAAGGTACCGGAAGTGACCACTTATGGTTGGTACTTTGAACAGTTATATGTCAACGGAAACAGGGCCGTCAGGGCAAAATCACCCAATACCGGATTTTATCATTTGAATGCGACTTCGGGAACTGTTCTGCAAAAAGGAAATGCCAAAGTACCCGAACTTGCTATTCAGCAGTTTACACTTTTCCCCAACGGAGCCAGTCAGCTTGCTAAATATTCAAGAGAGGATTTTGAAAATTCGGTGATCACATTTTACCACAATTGGGACAATACCCGTAGCCGGGTATATTCATTTAATCCCGATTCTTCAACTGCTTTAGTCGTTGGACCGATGACACAACCCCACAATAAAATAGATACAAAATCGCGTTATTCGCTCGAAAACTTTAAAGCTGCGTTGGATACTTGTGGCGAGTGGTTTCTCGACCGATCGGGCTATTTGTATTACATGCCACTTCCGGGAGAAACTATAGAGAATCTTGAAGTAACAGCGCCTGTCGCCGATCGTTTTATAATCATCAAGGGTAATGAAAATACAGGCAAGAAGGTAGAAAATATACGATTTGAAAACCTTTCTTTCCAATTTTCAGGATACAAAATGCCTTTTGAAGGGAATCAACAAGCCCAGGCAGCCCATCCGATTGAAGCAGTTATTATGACCGATTTTGCAAAAAAAATCCAGTTTGTAAACTGTGAGATTGCCCACACCGGAATGAATGCTTTCTGGTTTCGCAGCGCCTGTACCGATTGTAAGATTGAACATTGTTATATCCACGACCTTGGCGCTGGCGGAGTTAAAATTGGGGATCTGTTCCAGCCAAAAAATCTTGAAAACCTGACCCGGAATATTGTGATCGATAACAACATTATCCGGTCAGGCGGCTTTATTTTTCCATGTGCAGTTGGGGTAATCTCGTTTAATGCCAGTGACAACCAGATCACGCACAACGAAATCGCAGATTTTCGGTATTCGGGCGTTTCGGTTGGCTGGGTTTGGGGATACTCGTTTAGCCCATCGAAAAGAAATAAAGTAGAATTTAACCACATTCACCATCTGGGTTGGGCCGAATTGTGCGACATGGGCGGGGTTTATTGCCTTGGAGGGTCAGAGGGAACTACCGTAAGCAATAACCTCATTCACGATATTCAGTCGTATGATTATGGTGGTTGGGGAATGTATGCTGACGAAGGTTCAACAGGCATTGTTATGGAGAATAACCTGGTTTACAACTGTAAGATTGCTGGTTTTCACCAACATTACGGAAAAGAAAACATTATCCGCAACAACATTTTTGCCAACAATACCATCTATCAGCTTCAGGCTTCACGGATAGAAGATCACCTGTCACTTTCGTTTACAAACAATATTATCCTTTTCGGTTCCGGAAGTTTACTGGGTAGTATCTGGGATAAGGTGAAAATTTTCTCCGATCATAATTGCTATTGGGACCTGCGTACCAAAGACATCCGTTTTGCTAAATTATCGTTTGCCGAATGGCAGAAATCAGGGAAAGACCTGCATTCTGTGATTGCTGATCCTGGATTTGTAAATCCTTCACAAGTTGATTTCACGATCAGAAACAAAGCAATGACCCGCAAAATTGGGTTCAAGGTATTCGACTATTCGCAAGCTGGTGTTTACGGTTCTGAAGATTGGAAAAAGCAAGCCGCTTTTGATCCTGAAATTGCCAGGCAGTTTGACAAGGCTGTCATCCGTAATGCCTATCGTGAAAAGTAATTCGATGAAATTTAAGTTTTTGATAATGTAAAACAATTAAAAAAATGAAAAGAGAAATTTTTAGCCTGATTCTCCTTTTAGGGATTTGCTTTGCAGCAACATCTCAATTAAATTCACATCCTGAATCGTATCAGATTGACAAAAAAGATATTGATCGGGCACGCCAGCTCATTTCGACACCATTAAGGGAAAAACTTGTATTTCCCAACCCCAATCCGGAAGCGCAATGGTTTCCGAGCGCAAGTCTGGGGCTTTTTATGCACTGGGGAATTCACAGTGTGGCAGGCGCCCAACCTTCGTGGGACATGATTGCCAATTATCCTTACGGGGGAAAAGTTTCTCCGCCCGATAAATATTACGCACTGGCCGATCAGTTTAATCCACAAAAATACGATCCGGATAAATGGATGAAAGCCGCGAAAGAAGCTGGTTTCACTTATGCTGTGCTGACTACCAGGCACCATGATGGCTATGCCTTATGGCCTTCAAAGTATGGCATTGGTACCAAACAGTATATGAATGGACGCGATTTGTTAAAACCTTATGTGGATGCCTGTCGGGCTAACGGATTGAAAGTTGGCTTTTATTTTTCTCCTGGAGATTGGCATTTCCCGGGAATTATGCACCCGTATCAATTTGATTATGAGAAATGGGATAAAATACCAAGTCAGGTTGCAGATTCTGTCGCCGACAATCAGGATTATCACCGTTTTTTAGGGTATGTACTAAGGCAAATTGAAGAGCTACTGACTAATTATGGGAAGATAGATTTGCTTTGGTTCGACGGGATGTATTTTAAAAATATTGACGATATGCACACCGAACAAGTATATGCTTGGATACGTTCGTTGCAGCCCGGCATTGTTATTAACGACCGCTGGTCCAATGTTACAAACCCCGACAATCCGCACGGAAGCGGGTTACGCATCGGTGATTTCACGACTCCGTTTGAATGTACCACACCTACTTATGTACCCTCGAAATGGTTCGACAACTGTGTAATCTGGACGGGAGGAAGCGCTGGCTGGGGCTACGACAGGACAGGTTCATTCCGTTCCAATTCAAATTTCATGGAACAATTGGTAACTTGTCGTACGCTTGGAGGAAACTTTTTACCAAACCTTGGACCAACAGAAAATGGAGAATTACATCCTAATTTTTATACTACTGTTTCGGAACTCGCCCAGTGGATGAAACATAGCAAGGAATCGGTTATTGGCGCTGGCCCCTCGCCGGGAATGGAACGCAGCAATGTAATGATTACAACACGGGCCAATAATTGGTATTTGCACCTTTTCCCCCAATTTAAACACCAGGTTTCGCTGAAAACAGATAAACGTCCGAAGTCGATTACATTACTAAAAACAGGTGAATCTGTCCCATATAATTATCGGGATGGATTTGTTACGTTCAATCTTTCAGAAGAAAAACGGACTATGATAGATGATGTCGTAAAAGTTGGATTTTGAAAATCCTGCATCCATAAGATTAATAAAATCAACCCAATATGAAACGCTATATCTTTCTTTTCCTCATTTTGCTTTTGGGCAGTCTGGCCTGTTCCAGTCCGAAAGAGCAACCTATCAGGCATCGGCTGATTTACAACAATGATGGCACTTATGCTTTGGGAAATTTCATGTTTCATCAACGTCCGTTGTCAGTAGAAGATGCAAAAGCATATGTAGATGTGGTTGCCAACACTCAGGTAACCACTTTCATGATCTGTAGCGGAAGCGATTATCCTTACTACCGGTCAAAATACGGCAGGGTATTCGGGGATGATCGCAACGGGACATTGGATTGCGGTTGCGATACTGCAAACCATAAATACATAGTTAGTTATTACCTGAACCATTTGAATTTAGGGAAGGAAGGGACAGATATTATTGATGTTTGTTTGCGACAGGCAAAAGAAAAAAAGATGGAAGCTTTTATCTCCTACAGGATGAACGACGTACATTTTAATGACACCACCACGCATTGTCCGGTTGAATATACCGATTTCTGGCTTGCCCACCCTCAATATTGGATGAATGAGGACATTGGATGGAAAAGCAAAGGAGCACTAGATTTTGCTTTTCAGGAAGTCAGGGAACAAAAATTAAACATGATCACTGAACAGCTTGATAAATACGGAGAGTTATTGGATGGTTATGATCTGGATTTTATGCGGTTTTTCGTCTATTTCAAAAGTGAGGAAGGAGAAAAGAATGCCCCTTTGATGACAGAGCTGGTAAAAGCAGTCAGGGTTAAAATTGACGAGCTATCTGTAAAACGCGGAAAGAAAATCCTTTTATCCGCGCGCGTTGCCCCGGATTTGGATTTTTGCTTAAAAAAAGGATGCGATATTAAAGAATGGGTGCGACAAGGATTGCTGGACTTTATTACGATCGGGGTTCATCATAATGGAAACCCCGAACTGCCAGTCGCCAAATTCAAGGTAGATTTATCAGCCCTTGATATGCCTGTTTATGCCTCCATTGAAGATGGGGGGTACAACTCCAGAGTTCCCTATTCTCACGGAATGTTCCGGGGAATGGCTTCGCACATCTTCGCACAGGGCGGCGAGGGAATTTATTTGTTCAACTATTTTTTCGGAGAGTATAATGGGACGTTAAATCCTGCTGAGACGAAAACTTATGCATGTCGTATTATAACGCCCGAATTACTGCACGAACTCGGATCATTAGAAACACTGCGTAACCGGAATAAAATTTATTGTCTGGACGACGGCAGTTCGGCCGGATACGGCTACAAACCTGATACACCACTTCGGTTGCTGGTATCTCCCGAAAATTATGTTGATGCACCCATTTTTATCGGTGACAATACTGAAAAGGATATTCCTCTGGAAGCGATTTTATTTCTGCGTACAGATAAACCCGCGCAATTCGAACTATCTGTCAATGATATAAAGATTGAACTACAGAAACCAGAATATATCGACTTATTCGACCGGGCAAAAAACCTGTCGCCTAAAGACCGGGTATATGCGTTCGTCCTTCCGGTATCTTGCTTGAAACAGGGCGATAATGTAATTCGGCTTCGTTCTGCTACTCCTGAAAAGTTTTTTACAACCCGGGTGGAGCTTGCATTGAAATACGGCGATGTAAAAACACATGGATATTTCTAACGGAAAACTGATAAAAAAAACGATGAATACAAGATCATTCTTAAACATCCTGGGGATTCTAATATTCACCTCATCAACATGTTATTCTCAAAATTCGACTGTAACTGCAATCACTCATCGGCCGCTTAAAGACTACGGATTACAGGACTATGTGAACGTAACAAAAACACTACCCCGTTCTGAAACCAGCGAATGGACACTTGTGTGTAAACTTCCTTATAATGCGCAATTTCAACCATGGATTGAAGTTGAAGCTCCATCTGGAAAAATAATCATATTTGACTCAACAAATCCGTTGGTCCCCGCCCATCAGCCAACACAGCAATACACCACTAAGTCAGGAGTACAAAACTATGAGGTGCCCAACTGGATAAGCGGAGAAGGAGTTCGATACACCATTCCGGCAGGAGTAACAGTAAGGGCAGTGAAGTACCGCGAAACCGGATACGCCACAAGCTTTGCCGGTTCGTTTTGGTGCAATGACAACGACTATAACGTGTTGTGGCAAAAAGCAACCCGTACTGCGTACCTCTGCATGCGTGAACATTATATGGACTGCCCCGACAGGGAGCGCTCTGAATGGATCGGAGATGCTGTATTACAAATGGAAGAAGGATTTTATGCATTTGATAATAATGCTCATGAAATTTGCAGAAATCTCATACTTTCTAAACCAATAAACGGATTGCCCGGACAGAATTTAATTCTTCATGGCGAATTTGGAGAATGGACTTATTACATGTACACAGGCGATCTTGCAACAACTTCTACCATCTATTCTGCGACGAAAGAATACCTCGACCGATATAAGATGGGTCTAAACGGGCTGCCTGTTCACAGGGCTGAAGATTGGGACTGGTACGATTGGGGACTTGGAACCACAGACAAAGAGGTTATTCAGGTTGCTGAATATTATACCGCGATAAACGCATTGAGAAAAATGGCAAAAGTCACCGGACATCCTGCTGATATTCCAGCTCTGGATGCAAAAATTAACAGTATAAAAATCAACTTCGACCAGGTTTTTTGGAAGGGCGACGGATACCGGTCGGGTGATGAGTTGGATGAACGAGCCAATGCGATGGCAGTAGTTGCCGGTCTGGCTGGTCCCCCGCGATGGGAGGCCATTGGTAAAGTACTGGAAAATAACGTGAATTGCGGTCCTTATTTTGAACGATGGGTTTTAGAGGCGCTCTGTATAATGAACAAGCCTGATCGGGCTCTGCTCCGAATGTATAATCGGTATAAGTTACAGATACAGTCTGGGTTTACTACATTGTGGGAATACATGGAACGGTCTTTTGAAGATACCCCTCCAAATTCCACCAATTCGGACGAATACTTATCGTTAAACCATGCATGGAATGCGCCCAATCTCATTCTTTCCAAATTCATAGCGGGAATAGCACCTGAAACACCAGGATGGAGTACCTATCATGTTCTTCCGCAAGAAGCGTTTCTTACTTCAGTAAAAGTGAAGGTGCCCACCACAAAAGGTACGATTCAGGTTGGCATACAGAAGAATGAAAAACAGTATAAAATCGGATTGACTTCGCCACTCCTTACATCGGCAATCGTTGGAATTCCCAAAGCCTCCTTTACCACGATCTCCAAGATCAGTGTAAACGGCAAAAAGATATGGGATGGTTCGTTTAAAGCTACGGTAAAAGGAGTTTCCTGGATAGGAGAAGATTCTGGCTATCTCAAATTTAAAGTGGAACCGGGTACATGGAGTTTTGTAGCAGAGGGGATATTGCTAATAACAACGCCCAAGCAGGCTCCAATCTCATCAACCAATGTTAAACTAGACAAAAAATCATGGACAGTTTCAGCTTCTATTGATAATCAGGAATACAAAGGAGGCCCCTGGAGCGGTCGGTTTTGGCCTGTAAATGCAAGTGCGGTGAATGCCCTCGACGAAGATTTTTGGACCGGATGGCGCGCCATCGATCCTCAAAAACCAATGAGTAAATCAGGTCACTACATCAACCAGCAAACTCCCGGGCAATGGTTCATGATTGATTTAAAACAGTCAGAGTCCTTCCAGAAAATCGTACTTGACAATACCTGGGCAATCTATGATTTCCCTAAGTCGTATGCCGTGTATGTCTCAAACGATGGGGCTGAATGGGGAATGCCTGTAGCAACCGGAGCCGGCGAATTGGGCATGACTACCATCGTTTTTCCCAAAAAGACCGCCCGATATCTGAAGATCGTTCAGACTGGGACAAAGGATAAGCCGTGGTCTATTTTTGAAGTGGATGTTTACAAGTAAAGGATCAAAAAAATAAAAATGGAAAAGATCAATCGCTTTTTGAGGATAACAATCATCCTGTTGCTAACCAGCTTAATAATACTTCCGGCAATGGCTAAAACCGAAATAGGACAACTTGTTTGCGAATACAAAACAAATCCTTTGGGGATAGATGTTTTGATACCCCGTTTGAGTTGGCAATTGATTTCTTCCGGAAATGATGTGATGCAGTCAGCCTATGAAATCAGGGTTGCAGACTCTCCCAAAAAATTGAATTCGGACAAATTGATTTGGTCAACTGGTAAGACAAATTCGTCCCAATCGGTAAACGTGGAATATAATGGACCGGCGCTGTCCTCAATGCAGCGCGTTTACTGGCAGGTGCGAATTTGGGATTATAAAGGCAAAGTTACCAACTGGAGCAAACCGGCATTCTGGGAGATGGGAATACTGATCCCTTCGGAATGGAAAGCGTCCTGGATCACTTTTGGTCAGGAAAAAGAAGTGATAGGCTCCAAACCTGTTCAATATTTCAGAAAAGAGTTTTCTGTTTCAAAAAAGATTAAATCGGCCAGACTGTACGCGACGGCACTTGGCTTGTACCAATTGCAAATAAACGGGAAGAAAGTCTCGCCCGATCTTTTTACACCCGGATGGACCAGTTACAAAAAACGATTACAATATCAAACCTACGATGTTACTACCCTGCTGGAAAACAAAAACGCCATTGGCGTGATGCTTGCTGACGGATGGTTTCGCGGATATTTAGGGTTTTACGGGAAAAACGAAACTTACGGAAAACAGACGGCAGTGCTGCTCCAGTTACAAATTACCTATAACGATGGAACGATAGAATCTATTTGTTCTGACGAGAATTGGAAAGTTACCAACAACGGGCCAATTGTTGAATCGGATATTTATAACGGTGAACTTTACGATGCACGTCTTGAATTGACAGGATGGGATCAGGTTGGTTATAATGCAAGTACATGGAATAATGCGACTTCTTTCAACCAGTCAAACGATATCCTTATTGCACCACAGGGTGTCCCTGTAAAGGCCATTGAGGAGATTAAACCGGTCAAACTATTCGTTACACCAAAAGGAGAAACGGTTTTCGATCTGGGACAGAATATGGTTGGATGGGCCCGGTTAAAAGTTTTTGGGAAAAAGGGAGATCGGATAACTTTAAAATTTGCTGAAGTATTAGATAAAGCAGGTAATTTTTACACTGAGAACCTTCGCAAAGCCAAGTGTACCGATACCTATATTTTGAAAGGCGAAGGAGAGGAAATTTTTGAGCCTCATTTTACATTCCACGGGTTTCGGTACGTTAAAATTGAGGGATTAAATTCCAAGCCTGAAATCGATCAGATTACCGGAATTGTAATCCATTCAGACATGAAACCTACAGGAAATTTCAGTTGCTCCGACACCTTGATTAATCAGCTTCAGCATAATATTCAATGGGGCCAGAAAGGAAATTTTCTGGATGTGCCTACCGATTGTCCGCAACGCGACGAACGCATGGGATGGACTGGCGATGCCCAATTGTTCAGCACTACAGCCGCATTTAACTTTGATGTTGCTGCATTTTATACCAAATGGATGGGTGATTTCAATGCCGACCAGTTTGATGACGGTAAAGTCCCTGTAGTAATTCCCAATATCTTAGAAGGCTTTGGAGGCTCATCGGTATGGTCTGATGCATGTGTTATTATTCCTTGGACCACATATCTGGCTTATGGTGACCAACGGATTCTGGAAAAACAATATCCGTGCATGAAAAAATGGGTAGAGTATGTAATCGGTAGGGCGGGGACAAAAAATCTCTGGTTGGGCGACTGGCATTATGGCGATTGGCTTGCTTATGAACAGGGAGGAAAAACCGAAAATGATTTGATCGCATCAGCATATTACTGTCATTCGGTTACCTTACTGGGCAAAATCGCTGCTATTATCGGGAAAAAAGAAGATGCTATCAAATACAGCAAATTGTCCGGTGAGATCAAAAACGCCTTTAGTCGCCATTTTGTAACATCCGATGGGCAACTAACCTCCCCCACCCAAACGGCTTATGCACTGGCACTGGCCTTCGACTTGCTTCCTGAAGACATTGTTCAAAAAACGGCAGAACATTTAGCATCGAATGTGGAAAAATTCGGTCATCTAACCACCGGACTGGCAGGTACTCCCTTGTTGTGTAAAGCGCTATCTGCCAATGGCCGTGAGGATCTTGCATTTATATTGCTGAATAATAAAAGCTATCCGTCATGGTTGTACCCGGTGTTGAACGGGGCTACCACAATCTGGGAAAGATGGGATGGAATAAAACCCAACGGCGCGTTTCAGGATTCAACGATGAACAGTTTTAACCATTACGTGTATGGCGCAATTGGAGAATGGTTATATCAATATGTTGCGGGAATTAACATTGCCCCCAGTCAGCCTGGCTATAAGCATATTTTGCTCGCCCCACATCCGGGTGGTGGTCTCCAAAATGCAAAAGCAGAAATCAATACCCTTTATGGAAAAGTAAGTTCGGCATGGAGATTCGAAAATGATGACTTTATTTACGAGGTAACAATTCCGGCAAACGCTTCGGCTACAGTTACTCTGCCATTTGCCATAGCTCATCAGGTTAAACAAAATGGCACTTCACTAAAACCGGGATTTATCCAGATTGGCAACAATCTTCAGCTTAGCTTGGGTTCTGGGAAATATGGTTTCAATTATCCAGCTTCAAGTTTAAAAAACAGAACGTCGCTCTAACAACAACAACTGCAAATAATTAATATTCATAAATCTAAAAATCATATCATGAAAAAATTAATCTCGTTATTCAGCTTAATATTTATCCTCGCATCTTCTGGAATCTCGCAGGATAAAAAAATCAATGTGCTGGTTTTCTCGAAAACTGCTGCTTTCAGGCATAATTCAATTTCTGCCGGGATAAAAATGATGAGCGATCTGGCCCAGGAACGTAACTGGATTTTAACAGCGACCGAGAGTGGGGATTTATTTACACCCTCATTCCTGAAAAACTTCGACGTGGCTGTATTTCTGAATTCTACAGGAGATATTTTGAACGAGCAACAGCAAAAGGCATTTGAAGATTTTATGAATTCAGGCAAAGGCTTTGTCGGGATTCATGCCGCTTCGGATTGTGAATACGAATGGGGCTGGTATGGTAGGCTGGTCGGGGCCTATTTCGTTACTCATCCGAATGGTCAGGCGGGAACTTTGATTCTCGAAAATACCGAACATCCAGGCATGGCTCCTTTTAAAGGGATGACATCCTATCGAACCATTAGCGAGTGGTATTCTTTCAAAAAAAATCCGCGGGAGAAAGTTCATGTACTGGCACGCTTAGACGAAAATTCTTTGGACGAAGCGACCGTAAAGGATAACAAATGGAAAATGGGAGACCATCCACTCATCTGGTACCAGGAGGTAGGCAATATCCGTTCGTTCTATACTGTTTTTGGCCATCACCCCGAAGAATTTCAGGAACCAAGAATAAAAGAGCACATCGGTTGTGCGGTTGACTGGGCTGCAAAAAGAGATAAGCGGTAAAGAAATATTTGGTGTTAAAAAGGCTGACAACTAATATTGCCAGCCTTTTTAACACCATTGTTTACTCCATTCTTTTTAAGCATTATGGTGTCAATTGTTTTCCGTTGGATATTTATCATTTTTAATCGATGCCCCACGTTCTATTAGGTTGATCCCCCATTTCCAATTCAAGAATTCCTCCGGCTGCAACTTGAGCATGTGAAATCCAACATTTATTCCAGATCTTACCGTTCAATTTGGCTGATTGGATGTAGCTGTTTTTCTCTGAACCATTTCGGGCAACAATGGTAAATGATTTTCCTTTGGCATACTTCGGATCAAGTTTAAATTCGACTCTATTAAATACCGGACTGGTAATTTCGTAACGCGTTTCGCCCGGGCAAACCGGATGTATCCCACTCGCTGCCAGAACATACCAGGCCGACATCTGACCTACATCTTCGTTTCCGACCAATCCATAAACCGAATTCTGATAAGCTCTTTTGCATATTTGACGATTCCAGTACTGGGTTAACCAAGGTGCTTTAAGGCGATTAAACAAAAAGGGAACATGATGTACCGGTTCATTGGAGTGGTTGTAATAGTTGTTCCAGATCATATTTTCAGGAGTATTGGTGAAGAGTTCAGCCAAATCAGATATAACATTCTCGTTTCCTCCCATTAGGCTAACCATTCCGGGGATATCGTGAGGAACAAACCACCCTTGCTGGTACGCATTACTTTCGGTACAGCCATAGTCCATTTTAAGACGGCCCTCTTTAGGCCATTCCCACCAGGTTCCATCCTCATTCTTTGGCCTGAACCATTTTACTTCAGTGTCAAAAATATTTTTGTAACTTTTTGAACGATTGAAATACAGGAGTGCATCTTCCTTTTTTCCCAAGCTATCGGCAAAAACAGACAAACACCATTCAGAATAAGCGTGTTCCAGGGTGTGAGAAATATATTTTGAATGCCCGAACGTGCCATTTCCAAATTTTTCGCACGTATTTTTAGCATACTGATATGCTTTTTCAATGTTAAATCTCCGGATGCCTTTATTGTATGCATCAACCATAACTGATACCGCTGGATTTCCCATCATACAATCGCTGTAAGCATTTAAAAACTCCCAGCGTTCGAGATATTTGTTCCCGCTTTCATCGGCCAGTTCTACAAGTGAATTGACCATATCATTCACAATTTCAGGGTTGATGATTGTCTGTAAGGGAAACTGACTGCGAAAAACATCCCATCCGCTGAAGATCGTTCGCTTGATGAATTTATCGGTTTTGTGAACCTTGCCGTCACCGCCCGGATAGTTTCCATCCACATCGGTAAAACAACGCGGGTCGATCATGGTATGGTAAAGAGCTGTATAAAAAATGATTTTATCATCATTTGTACCGCCCTCAACGTTAATCTTTGATAATGCATTGTTCCACAAACGGGTGGCATTCGCTTTAACCCGTTCAAAATTAAAATCCTTAATTTCAGAAAGAAGATTCTTTTTAGCTCCATCAGTGCTCACGAATGAGATACCTGCTTTTAAATAAACTTTCTCGTTTTTTGCTGTCTTAAATTCGGAAAAGAAACCCAGATGTCTTCCCTGTTTTTCGGTACAGCCTTTTTCAATCGTTGCTTGTGCAACCAATTCACGATATAAGTCACTGTTCACATCTCCGTTTTTACGGTTCCAACCGTTGGGTATATCGGCACTCCAGACCCCAAAATTTTTCAACGGTTTACTAAATTGTGCATAGAAAAAGACGGTGTAATTTGGTTTTCCGTCACCATTTCCCCAGCCACCACCTTCGGGTGTACATTTCATCCACCCTTGAATGGTATGATCATCAAGCACTTTAATGTATTGTTCTGTTGAGGTACCTCCTACCCTTTTGGCCAGATCTATTTGGATACGCGATTGATCGTTTTCAGGAAAAGTAAAACACAGTATTCCACTGTGCGGGGATGCGGTTGCCTCTGCCCTTATTTGGTAATCGGTAAGGGTGGCGGCATAATAACCTGCCTGGGCAACTTCATCTGATTTTGAATACCGCGAACGATAACCTTCCTCAGGATGGTCGATACGGCCAGAGGAAGTTTTCAATTCACCGGTAGTGGGCGTCACCAAAAAATTACCCAAATCGCCATACCAGCCGATCCCGCTCATTTGGGTAAAAGCAAAACCCTCAATGGTCGAATTTTCGTAATTGTAGCCCGAACCGTTATCTCCTCCGGAAATGGTATTCGGACTCACTTGTACCAGTCCAAAAGGTGTTGCTGCTCCAGGAAATGTTTTCCCTAAACCCGAAGAATCACCAGCTTTTGTTGTACTTGTGACAGCTCCAATAAAAGGATTTACATAATCGGCAGGTTGCAACGACTGGCTCAAACCAGCTACAGCCCGCAAGAGCAAGACTGCGGTAATGGTAATTTTATTCTTCATTCTCATCATTTCCAAATAACAACAAATAACTCTACGCTACTTCAAAATAAAACTCGCCGGAGCATAAGCATGTAAGTCAAACAATAACTTACCATTGGCTATTTTAACAGGTTCACCTTTTTTTTCACCACGAAGATTTACCGGCAATGCAGAAGTGAACTTACCTCCGGCCGGTAATGTCACCTCAAATGCTCCGTTTACTCCTCCTTGTTCCCATACACGTAGGAGTGTTCCTTCTCCATCCGGATTTGGACCAAAGGCGGACAAAGCGACCCCTTTACGTGAAAAAGAAATCCCTTGCTGCGTGACCGGAAGCTTTCCGTTTTTCACTTTTGAACAAGCTACCTGCAACGGCACACGGGTTTCCATTGCCGGCGAGTAAAGCGAACTTTCTGTAGCGAATTTATCGAAAGACCAGATGCGTACTTTGGCGCTCATTCGTTGGCCATTCCCTATCCAGGCCGCAAAATTAGTGCGCCAGTGATTGTTATATAAGTTCACATAAAGATAAGGATTTGTGGGTTCGTAGCGTTTATCAAATTTATACTCGCTAGGTTCGCCGAGGCTAACCACCGGTGTATCCGGAGAACAGATTCCAACCCCTGAACCGGTCGTTTCGTTGTAAATAGCAACTCCGTTGTTTACCCACCAAAGGTGATAATTGGCATTATCAGTAATCATGTCTTTTACCGGGTCGGCATCAGCTCCTATCCTACCCAACCGGTATTTTGGATTATCGCATTTAAACGGAAGGCAAATCCAGGCTGCTTCGGGCCATGTATCCGGCTGTTTTTGCCAGCTTACTTCTACATCAGCCGTTGGGTTTATGCCTGAAAGGATGAATGAAATTGAAATTTTCTGCGGTTGCCCTGGCCCGGAAATCGTCCCCGTCATCACTGCCCTTACATCAATAGCCGATTTTTCCATTGTCAGTGTCATTTGCTCGGGAAGCGCAGAACTATAAACACCATCCTGCGGCATATCGTAGGCTGAAAAAATAAATTTATGGGCAGTGTAATTCGGATAAAGCGATTTGGCTGTCCAGTCATAAATTTCTTTATGCCCAAACCGTTCATAAAAATATTGTCCAAATCCTTGCGGCGCGTTATTATCAACCAATTCTTTTCCAGTCCTTTTGTCTATCAGACTGACAATTCTACCTCTTTTTGCATCGATTGTTGCTTTAAAAAACGGGCTTTCAAGTACTCCTGAATTTGGATCCGCATTTAATTTTGGAATTTCCACGGTTTCCTGTGAAGCAATATAGGTCCGATAACCCATGGCTGGGATATCTTTGGCCACAAAGCGGGACATTGGGGCTCTGTCTTCGATTGACGGATATTCATGAGAAACGGGCACTGCGTCTCCACCATCGGCAGGTTTGAGCGACGTAAAATTGTCGCCGAAAATCAACCGGGTATCAAGTGCTATTTCTCCATCGCGTTTCCACGGAAGCGGGTTGTAAACGACAATACGGTTTCCTTCAACATTCACATGATCGGCAAGCGAAGCCACCGCATCCTGATAAGGTCCGGCGACCAAATTCCGGACATTGTTGATATAGTCAGCATGATCTTTCCATGAACTTTCCATCAGTTTATACTGAGGCGGAAGTCCTTGCGCCCATAAATCCTGCCAGGCTTTTCCATACGGAACTTTGACGTAATGCTGATTGGCCAACCCCCAGGTATGTTCGCTGTAAAGTACACTTTGCTCGTAAGCATCAGCAACTGTCTTTCGCAGGTCGGGCCGATAAATGCCCCAAATCGTTTCAAGGGTTGACAATTCATCCAATCCGGCAATCGATGGTCGGATGTTTTGCGCCAGTTTACTTGCCTCAGGCATACTCATCGCCCCATGAATCCACACATCTCCAATATCAGAGCGCACAACCGGGACTTTACTCAGGTCTTCTTTCAGGATTAACCCTGCAAAGTCGTCCATTGTTCCAACCCTCGCAGTTATTCCACGACTTTTATACCATTCGATGTCCGTGGTCACTTTCTCAGGATCGGGAGGGCCGCTGTTGTCTCCGGTCATGTCTATACGTACCCATGTTTTATAAGGCCAATCATCCGGAGGCAGACCTTCAGTACCATACCCATTGTTGTAAAGCGTAAGTAATCTTGAGCCATCAGGCCCTTCCCACCAGAAAAAAGGAGGCAAGCCAAGTTCCTGATTGACAACCGGGCCTCCCATGTGGTAGAATTTAATTCCGGCATGTGTAAAAAGTGTCGGAATGATCCAGGACTGACCGGGAACATCACTCATTTTGGCGCTTATTGAAAGTGGTTTTTTATACTTACGAAGAAGCGTTGAAGAGATATTTAGCCCTCGCACTAAGTCCTCCGGATCAGAGGTTTCAGAATGCATCGTAAATGGGAAAGCGTGAATGGCCAGGTTTCCGTTGCGGATAGCCTGTTCAATTTTTTGCTTTCTTTCGGGCGACTGCCCTTCCCACAAAATTTGCTTCATGGGCCAACCCGAAACTGTCCACACAAATTGTTTTTCCTTAGGCTGGTTTTTATTTTTATCGATAACCTCCAAAACCCTATCGCACATCGAAGTACGATAATCGTGAACAACCTGCTGCACTGTTTCGGAATAGCCAATATCGAAATGTGTTTTGTACACGATGATAACCGTTTCCAAATTTTTAGGCTTTCCCGAAATTATCTTTTGTTCCGATTTGGGTCTCTGGTCGGTTCGGGTCGATCCGGAGTTATAATCCTGTGCCTCGGAAAATAAAGCAATCATCAGAATCAGGCAAAAGACAACAATTGATTTGATATTTTTTCCCATTTCAGATGTATATTAATCATTTATACTCGCTAATTTGTACAATCCCAGTTCCGACAAAGTTGGATTTAAACGGGAAGCTTCAATTTTCAGCCTGAATTCTTTTGAGGTTACCGGAGCAAACCGCAAAAGGCGTTTGTATCCTACAGTGGTGCCTTCGGATGCAGTTTTCCATTGAGCCCCATCAAGATATTCAAAGGTGAACTTTTCAATCCGTTGACTGATCCGGATGTTCTCCTGTAAACTTAAAACATCGATGGTTTGCGGTTCCGTGAGCGATATCTGAATCATACCGGTTTCGCTTTCACCTTTGGTCGTCCAGAAAGTTTTTGTATCGTTATCCAGAACAGCTTTTACATTTTTCCCGTCAGACTTCAGGTTCGCGCCGATAGCATAATTCATGGCAAAGGTTTTATCCAGAATTAGTTTCATTCCGGCTAATGATTTGATGTCATTCTCATGGATCAATCCCCGCTTATCAGGAGGAATATTCAGCAACAAGCCGCTGTTCCGGCCAACTGAACTGAAATAAATATCAACCAGTTTTTCAGGTGTTTTGACCAGCGAATCCTGATCAGCATGATAAAACCAGCCGGGGCGGATGGAAACATCGGTTTCTGCTGGAAACCATACCAGTGATTCGGCCCTTATAATTCGCGAACGGCCACCCAAATCTTGTTTTTCAATATTACCATCCGGCACATCATTCTCATCTTTTTGTGAGTTGTCAGCGATATCTTCGGTGGCCCTTAATCCAACAGGTTGAATGCTCCACTCTGTTTCCCTTCCATAGCCACTTTCTGTCCCGACCCAACGCACATCGGGTCCGCAAATGGCAATTACTGCCTCCGGCTGCAATTTGCGTATCAGGTTATAATATGCATCCCATCCGTACTCCTGCCTTTTTCCGTTTGGGCCTTCGCCGCAAGCACCATCAAACCATACTTCATCGACCCGTCCGTAATTGGTCAGGAGTTCGGCAAGCTGATTTAAAAAATATTCGTTGTATTTCGGAGAATCACCATAAATTTGCGAATTGCGGTCCCAAGGCGAAAGATAAACACCAAATTTCATTCCCATTTCACGGCAGGCATCAGCTAATTCTTTTACTACATCACCCTGCCCGTTTTTCCACAAACTATTTTTTACAGAGTGTTCAGTGTATTTACTGGGCCAGAGGCAAAAGCCATCGTGATGTTTAGCTGTTAGAATGACCAGTTTAATACCAGCGTCTTTACATGTCCTAACCCATTGTCTGGCATCAAGTTCTGTTGGATTGAACAGTTTCGGGTCTTCTGTCCCTTCTCCCCATTCCCTGTCGGTAAACGTATTCACCCCGAAATGAAAAAAAGCCGTAAACTCTAATTCCTGCCAGTGCATTTGCCGTTCCGACGGGGCAACATTGGCGGCAATACGGATGATTTCATCTTCAGTCTGTTCTGAACTGATTGCAGAATAATTATTCCCGATGTTGGTCTTAACTTTTTGGGTACAACTGACCAACGAAATGAGACCCAAAATATAGATCAGTTTTCTCATAGGGTCACGCGGTTATTGGTTAGATTTTATTTCCTGAAAAAGATACCTGAATCTGGGTTCCAATCCGGATTCGTCCATAATTTTCTTTGCGGCTTCGGGCCATTCGTCGTTTTCAACATCCACATTGTCTTTAATTACGGTATAAGGCGCATACATGTTGTTCCCCTCAGTAAAATACAAGGCGGTATTTGCAAAATTTCCTTCAATACGGATATGACCTTTTTGCCCCCATTCACTTGCTTTGATCAGTGACCATGGAAGATGATTGAAAACATTATTGCAACAGAGATAATATTCAGCGCCATTATCAGTGTGAACCCCAGCGCGGGTTACACCTCCAAAATCATAAAGGTAGTTATTGCAAATTGGTGTCCATTGTTGCAAAGATGGATCTTTTACAAATGCCGACTGCCTGCCCAGAAGGTAAATTCCACCGCCATCGTGAAGGGTTTGCAATACATACCCGATTTTATTTCCTGTTACCGAATTGTTTCGCAACGACAAGGACGGTTTTCCTTTCGAACGCTCAATCCGCCCGTTCCATTCTTCCCAGCCCCAGCCAAGGCTAATTCCTGAATATGGGGCAAATTTAATGTCATTGTGTGTAATATTTATACCGTCACCCCAATAAGCCATGATTACCACACTGGGTTTATGCTCAATGCCTGTATTCCTGATCAGGTTATTTGAAACCAGAATATTGGTACACAAACCTTCCTCCTTTTCGGTCCATTTATCATGGCTATTGTCGATGTTATATGGGCCAAAGCCTTCATTTTCGCCGTTCTGTTTGCCAATATACACATGCTGAGCGTTGCCAACATTAATGGCAACTCCACCGATGTACTGAAAAACATTCCCTTCGACCCGGCTCGAAACTACGTCATTTTCAAAGTTCACCCCCATCGAGCCATTCAGCTTGAAAATATTGCGTTCGAAAACAATATGATCAGCAGAATTAACTTCAACCACAGCAACTGGCAAAGCTGTTGTCTGATATAAATCGTCGTGCCAGTTTTTTTTTCCATATTTTACAGAAAGGCAGTTCGTTTGGCTGCCACACACCCCATAGCTGTTTTCGACCCGCATTAGCTGCCACGACGAATAAGCAAACGTGAGGCCTTCGAACTGAAGGTTTGATACATGTGTTTTTAAATCTTTCCCTTTAATCTGAATAAATGATTCGGTTTGAGGCACAACCACTTTTGCCGAAAGCATATCTTCACCTTCTTGTGGTTTATAGTACAGTATTTTTGCTGATCTGTCAAAGCAAAATTCACCGGGTTCGGTTATGAATTCTTTGGCATTATATAAGCTAAAATTATCATTTGTTTTGAGTGCAGTTCCCGACCCCATGGCTAGTGCGATCGCACCAAATGGCTGGGCAAACAGCAACGCTAAATTATCCCCTTTATTCTCCATGCCACGAATGCACAGCCGGCTGGATGTCCAGGTACCCTGAGAAAGGATTTCCAATTCTTCAGGATGCGCTACTACCGGCATTTCATCCTTGCGAACCAGTACCCCATCAATTTCTTCTCCCGCTTCATAGGCCCAGAGTTCATCCCCTTTTACCACAAACTTCCCATACCCGCCTTGTCCCTTTACTTTCTTTTTGTATTGAGCCAATGTAGCCGGGCGATCGTTAACGTAAAGTTGCCTGAGCCTCTCCGTTTGGTCGAGTTTGGTTTGCCAGATGCCGTTCTCTCCATTTTGCCAGTTGCCTGCTTCAGTTCCGCCGCTTAATACAGGTTTTTCCCCTTCGTAGGCTTTCCAAATAATCGGATGTCCTTCTTTTCCTGAATCTTCAGGGCCAAAAAACAATGTATTTTTAATTGGATAAGTTCCTCCCCGAAGCACAACAGTAATATCCTGATGTCCTTTCTTTTTCAGTATCCGGACTTTGGCCTGGGCTTTAGAAAGGCTCTGTAACGGACGGGTGATTGTACCGTCAGAACGGTCATTCCCGGAAGGAGAAACATAAACTATAGTCTGACCGATATTTGTCGAACTGTTTAATTTAGAATCTCCTCCCTGGGCATGTACCTGTAAAACAAAGAGAAACAAAACTATTTGAGTAAAAATATTTAACTGATTCATGGTTGGTTTGTCAAAATATTAAGATGTAATTTTTCCATATTCTTTCAGTGACTACAACGTTTTATAAAGCTTTACCGATTCTATTACCGGGCAGGCCAACGCGTTTATAAAGTTGATGCGTAATTTCGAAGCATTGACATCTTTGAACTTTGCAAGTTTCTTATTGCCAATGGTACTTCCTTTGAATACCTGTTGCCATTTTCCGGCTTTTTCGACTTCAATAGTAAACGACTGAATGCGTTGTCCTAACCGGATAAACTCTTTTATTTCCATGCAGTTGAATTCAGTTTGCCCTTTCAGTTGAAAAGTCAGCGAAGCCGTTTTAGTATTGTCATTCACTGCCCAATATGACTCCTTATCGTCATCCAGAACCTTTGAGGCTGAAAACTGTCGTTGTTTTCCACGGGTTTCGGAAGCAGTTGCTTTTGCCCCTTCCAGGATGTTATTGGTAAATGATTTGGTCAGGAAATCCTGCAAATCATCCAGAGCCTTAACATCATTGGCATTGATCCGTCCTGTTCGGTCAGGAGGAAGATTTAGGTTCCAGCAGGCGCCGTTACCGACCGATTTAAAATAAATCTCTTTCAAACTGGCTAAATTCCGGACTTTGGAATCTTCATTGGGATGATAGAACCATCCCGGACGGATAGAAACATCTACTTCAGCCGGAATCCATGCTTCGCCGTTAAGAGTACCTGTTTCAGCAACACGTTCATCGAAATAACCGATGGCTGGTTTTGCTCCGTCACGACCAATTGCTGTATATGGCGCCCAACAGGAATCCTGAACGAATCCACTTTCGTTTCCGCACCATCTGACATCGGGTCCTAAGTCGCTAAAAATACAGGCATTGGGTTGTAACTCGCGAATGATCTTCCAGGTATTAGGCCAGTCGTAATATGTAACGCGGTCAATTTCGCGTTTTTCGTTGGCACCACCATAATAGCCATCGCCTCCGTTAGCTCCATCCAACCATACTTCGAAAATCTCTCCGTAGTTGGTAAGCAATTCGCGAAGTTGGTTCCGATAATAGGTAATGTATTCTGGCTTTCCGTATAATGCGCTATTCCTGTCCCACGGCGAGAGATAAACGCCAAACTTTATTCCGTGCCGTTTACAGGCTTCCGATATTTCTTTCACCACATCACCCTTGCCATTTTTCCAGGTACTGTTCTTCACCGAATGCTCGGTGTATTTCGACGGCCACAAGCAAAATCCATCATGATGCTTGCAGGTTAATATTGCACCTTTAAAGCCGTGATTGGCAATGGTCGAAACAATCTGTTCTGCACTAAAATCAGTAGGATTAAAAACACCTTCAGCCTCTCCTCCCATGCCCCATTCAAGGTTTGTAAATGTATTTACGGTGAAATGAAGGAAACAGTATCGTTCGGTTTCATGCCATTTCATTTGGCGTTCGGTTGGAACTACTCCATATGGTTTGGGTGACAGGTTGTTCTGAGCCGATAAGTTCAATCCCCAAAATAAAAAAGCGAAATAAAAAAAGCTTCTCATGATTATCTGTTAATTAAGTTACTGTTAGTTCGTTTTGTTTTACCACTGCATGGCCGGGAATAACTTCCAAGCTTTAATTCCGCTCACTTTAACAGGAGAGTCATCGGTGAATACCTGTATGCTGGTTGCATCTTTTAGTGTCGGATAGATAACTTGTGTAATACATTGCCTTCCGTTGGCAAAAACTTCGAGTATCGATTTGTCAAGGAAGATGCGTAAATGAACTTTTTCACCCGGGTTTACTACAAACGGGGCATTCTGCGTTTCAACAGCAGGGTTCTTTGCATCTTTAGGAAATCCGAAGAACATAGCAAATTCCAGATAGTCTGGTTTATCCAAACTCGATTGGCGCATATCTATTTGTAGCTCACCTTTATCCCGGTCGATAATAATCGGCGTTTGTTCGCGCCCATCTTTTGAGCAAAATACTTTAGCCCCAAATCGTTTCGCTTTCCCGGGATCAATCAGCATTTCCATCTCAAGAACATTTCCGTCAACATTTGGTAAGGTAACCGATTGACCGGGAGCAACCGAGAACGGTTTTTCGGCCATGGCATTGTACCGAAGCCTCTCAATTTCTTCAGCAGGTTTAATACTCAACGATAATTTATCTTTGGCAAGTGTCAACACGCGCGGCATCGACATCGTTCCACTCGATGAACCTGATTTTCGGTCGAGTATCCAGGCCCACAAAATGCGCCGTCCCTGATCATCGATCAAGGTTTCGGGAGCAAAAAAAGTTCCGCCAGGCCAGTTCATCCGGTGATGCGACTCCGGATGAAACTGCTTGCCATCCCAAGCTCCCACATAATACCGGGCACCGCGTGAATGGCTGATGCAAAGAAGCACCCATTTGTCTTCGAGTTTAAAAAAATCGGCACACGAAATATCTTCAAATCCATCAACACCAGGCATATCGTGAGTCATAAAATTGCCCACTTTGGTCATGGGTTTGTCGTACGAATCGCTCGTGTAAAGAACCGGGGGATTGGGATATGTACTTCCTGGCATACCTCCTGAAATCTGGTAATAGGTATTTCCTTCGACCCACATATGCGGGTCCCATCCGGGATTTACAATTGGGTTCGACTTCGGTTTTGTCCATTCATTCAGGTCTTTATCCTGGCTATAGGCGACACAATTTCCTCCCGCCTGATAGCCATGATAAGCTATAACTACTTTCCCATCATTGTCCAGAAATGCGTTCCCGCTAAAGATTCCCTTTTCAGGATCGCCCGGTTGTGGTTGCAAAGGATTGGAATGCCAACGCCAATGGAACAAATCAATGCTAGAAAGGTGTTGCCAAAAATGCAAATCGTTTCCAGCCTGATAAATATGCCAAAGATGATAAACCCCATCTTTAAAAATAGCTCCATTCGGATCAAATGGCATCGCATTTCCTTCGGCGATTGTTAGGTGCCAGCATGGACGAAAGGGATCGTTCAATTCAATATATCGTATTTTTCTGGCGCTCTCCATATCTTTCTGATTAATATTTAAATCAGATGGTTGATTTTGGGCACCTGAAATAAAGAACATACAAATACCCAATCCGGAAAAAAAGAAACGTTTCATATTCTATTTTTTTACCACTAACGGCGTCCTAAGGCGAATATCCTCGCAGGAAGCACCAATTTGTATTTCGTAAGTTCCGGCATCAACCACAAACCTATTTTTGACTTCGTCAAAAGTTCTCAAATCCTCCGATTTCAATGGGATATGAATCGTTTTCGTTTCACCCTTTTTCAAACTGATCCGTTTGAAACCTCTCAATGCTTTGATTGGCTGTGGCTGTTGAGATATTTTATTTTTGACATACAACTGAACCACCTCGTCTCCGTCGTAGTTCCCCGTATTTTTAATTTCTACGGATACATACAGTGAATCAGATTGACTAAGCGCAGGTTTGCTCAGTTTCACTCCTGAATATTCAAATTTGGTATAGCTCAACCCATAGCCAAATGGGTACAAAGGTGTTTTATCTGAATACATATAGGTGCGGCCTTTCATGATTTCGTAGTCGTCGAATGGCAACAAATCGTCGGTTGACTTGTGATAAGTAATGGGCAAGCGTCCGGCAGGATTGTAATCGCCAAACAATACATCAGTAATTGCATTTCCACCTTGTTCACCAGCATACCATGCATTGACAATCGCCGGAATATGGTCGTTGATCCAGCTAATTGCCAACGGGCTACCTGCTTCCAGCACAACAATTGTCTTTGGATTTGCTTTATACAGTTCCTGAATCAACTCGATCTGGCTCTTGGGTAGATTCAAATCCTGCTTATCCTGGCCTTCGTCTTCAATCGCGGTGTTTAAGCCCAGAACGGCAATCACGTAATCCGATTTTGATGCAATTTGTTTTTCTTCACTATAAAAATCCTCCAGTTTGGTTCCCGGCACTTTCCACCTCAGTTGGGCAATAGCATCCCCGTTATTATCGAAGTATTCATACTTGATTTTGTATTCTTTTCCAGCGACCAAATCAATGTTGATCTTATCGCGCGTATCGTATCTGACAACCCATTTATCAATCAGAAGTTTGTCGTCGATATACAGCCTGACTCCATCGTCTGAATTCACCGCAATGGTATATTTACCCGATACTTTTGGCGTTAAAATACCTGTCCAGCGCATCGACTTTTCTCCCCACGGCGTTAACGGATCGGGTGCCTGCTGCTTTGGGTTGAAATTGACACCCTCATCAACCCGTGTTTTTGGAGTCCCTTTCAAATCTTTATTGCTGAAATATTCTGCAAAAAGGCCCTTTTGATTGCTGTTTTCCAAGTGAAAATATTCTTTGGATATAACCGGAATCTCGATATCATTCTTATCATCCCAAGGCACATAATTAATCTCAACATTGTCACCCAACTTTTTTTTCAGGCTTTGCAATACACTCACCGTTTCGTTGGCCGACTCTTTTGCACTGTATCCGCCAAACACACAATTGGCCGAATTTGGTCCGAAGACTGCAACCGACTTGACTTTTGATTTATTCAACGGGAGTACATTATTCTCATTTTTCAGTAAAACAATGGACTGACGGGCAGCTTCCCGTGCAAGCTCCTGATGTTTTTTACTTCCGACTACTGACGGAGAAATCTGGTTATACGGGTTTGTGGAAAGGTCCCGATCAAAAAAGCCCATTTTAAACCTTGCATGAAGTACGCGATAAGCGGCAGTGTCGATCTGCGATTGTTTAACCAAGCCTTTATCAAAGACTTTTTTGAGTGAATTTTTATACACAAAGCAATCGGGACCACAATAACCGGCACATTCCAAATCAAGCCCTGCATTCATACAGGCAACTGCTGATTGCTCAAAACTTTCGAGATATTTATGATCGGTAACCAAAAAACCAGGAGCTCCGCAGTCGGAAACCACAAATCCGTTAAAACCCCATTCTGTGCGAAGAATATCAGTAAGTAACTTCTTGCTGGCAGTGCAAGGTATCCCGTTTATTGCGTTGTAAGCGCTCATAATTGACTGCGCTTTACCTTCTTTTACTGCATACTCAAAAGGGTAAAGATAATATTCGCGCAAAGACCTTTCAGAGAATTTTGCATTACAGTAAAACCGGTTATGTTCTTCATTATTCGCAGTGTAATGCTTGGGAGTGGCCACTACCTTCAGGTATTTGGGATCATTTCCCTGCAACCCTCTCACAAACGCAACAGCCAACCGTGCCGACAAAAACGGGTCTTCCCCGTATGTTTCCTGGGTTCGGCCCCAACGCGGGTCGCGGGCCAGATTAATATCGGGTGACCAGAAAACCAGTAAATCGCTGTAGTTTTCTTTTTGCAGTTTACCTTGTTGAAGCTCGTTCCAGCGTCCGCGGGCTTCGTCCGATATGGCAGTTGTAATCTGATACATCAAATCGGTATTCCAGGTAGCTGCCAACCCGATGGCCTGAGGAAATACTGTGAATTTTCCGGGACGGACAACCCCATGCAAAGCTTCGTTTCCCATAAAATATTTGGGTACACCCAGACGGGGAACTCCGGGAGAAGTTTCGAGCAACATCGATATTTTTTCGTCAATGGTCAATCGCGACATCAGGTCCTTAATCCTTGTATCATTCGGTAATTTCTGGTTCCAGAAGGGTTCGGTATAGGTTTGAGCGAATAGACCGACGCTTATTAGCATTAACAAAAGAGAAGAAGCCGACAGTTTCTTCAAAAATCGCGAGGGGCATTTTTCTGTAACTTGGTTGTATAAAAAATTCAATTGATTTAGAAAATTCATAATTCTATGTTTGGTTGGTTTATCTTAATAATATTTAATGATATAAAATTCATTATAATGCTTCTTCCTGATGATATTACTTAGCCAGCTGAGAATCTACTTCCACAATGACATCCAGCCATCGGGGAAAATCTGCCCCAAGGCCATCTTTGCCAGCTGTCAGAAATTTGTTGTCCTTACTATCCATCCGGTAAATAAATATTTCACTCCGGCTTGCAACTTTTGCCGAAGCATAGGCAAGCTTTTTTCCATCAGGAGAAACAACGCCCCTGAAATCCCACTTACCTTCCTCGTATTTGGTAACAGGAATTTCTTTTCCCGAAAAAGGATCAAGCAGGCTGATTGAACTTCCCCCTTTTGCACTTTCCGGACTGAATACATTCTCCAAATGATTTCCACGTTCGGCCTGATACGATGCGTCGTGATGAGCACCTTCGGATAATTTTGTATAAATCAGACATTTGCCATCAGGAGTCCAAGATGTTGGGTTTGATCCCCCTCCGCGATGCTCTTTGGTTCCATAGGCCGTGCCAAAGTATTGTGATTGGCCGTTGGTTACCACCCGATGTTCGCTTCCATCTGGACGCCCTATACACAAATCTGAGTAATGATGCGAAGGCTCTTTTCTGGTGTCACAATCAAGATAGGCAAGCCATTGGTCGTCAGGACTCCATTCAGGTCCAAAAAATAAATGCCCATCGCTTCCTGCCACTCGTTTCCGGTCTTTGCCTCCCATGTCCGTAGTGTTTATAGTGTATCCCTCTGATGCGACATGGAAGGCCATGCGGGTTTCGCTATGATTCACCTGTACTCCATATACAAATTCTTGCTCTGACAATAGTTTCCATTCCACTCCATCCATATCGGTAAGGTACAAAAGCTGGTATTTATGATCTTCTGTGCTGACGCCGCAAAGCATGTGTTCCCCATCCGACAGAAGGCCCACGCAGAAAACCTGATTTGCCGGACGCCCTTTTGTTATCAGTTCTGTAAGCTCCCCGGTAGAAAGATTGTACTTCCATATTCTATTGAACATTTTGCCGGTCACATTAGCCGTTATGCTATAATTCTCATAACTTGTCAATATACAATGCTTTTTATCCGGAAATGCCGGCCCCAATCCGGACCAACGCACATCTTTCTTCTCCGGAAGTTGCAGGTAATGCTCGTTTGTGCCATCCTCATTAATAAATCCGACTCCTCCCACAATGGGAGAAAAGGTAATGACCCTCTTGCTAATCAATTTTACCGGCCTCGGGTTGAAAGCTGAAGTTATCATCCAGCCTATTGATATTATTATCAGGATAGAAGCAAAAACGATTGGCTTACTTTTCGGATATCTATAAAATTTCATCTTCATTTATCAGTCATTATTTTCCACAAAACGTTCCCTACATTATCCGGTTTCCCTTTTGACACTTTTGAAATCGTGCCGACAGGTTTTCCCTTTTTATTTGGGGAAACTGCTATTTCGCGCCAGGAAAAATCGCCTTTTTCATAATTAAATGTTTCGCCGTCATCGTCGTATAGCAGGTATTTCCCGGGTTTGCTACCATAATAGCGAACAACCAGATCAAATTTTTCACCGGCAGCCGGAGCATGCAATAATGGTGGCATCATCGGGATAATTCCTCCATCCTTCACAAATACCGGAATACGATCAAGCCCAGCTGAAACCTGAATGACCTCTCCTTCGCCAGCCAGCTTACCCGTATAAAAATCAAACCATTTTCCTTTCGGAAGAATCACTTTCCTACTGGTTTGTCCTTTAAACAGTGGGGCAACAAGCAAATATTCACCTGCCATGTATTGATCCTTTATTTCTTTGGTGACGGACAAGCCATATGGATTTTCACCCAGATTATCATTTTTAGTTTCGGTTACTGATTTCGAGCCAAAACCTGGCTCCAGGTTCATGGCACGGAATGGAGGAGTGCCTTCAAAATGGTATTTGGCAAATTCAGAATAGAAATAAGGAATCAGTCGCATCCGGAGCAGTGCAATTTCTTTCACCTCTTTTTCCACCTCCGGAAATGACCATGGTTTGGTGCCGTCGGCCCAGGCATTGATCATGGCCATGGGCGAAAAACAAACGGTTTGCATACGCCGCACCCACTCGTCCCCACCTGTCGAACCTCTGACTTCCGGTGTCCACAAAACTCCTGAAAAACTACTGTTAATCAGAGCGGTGATAAAATCTTCATGGCTATAATAATCGTTATATATGACATACGGGAACGAGGAGCCACCCGCATTAGATGCCCTTACCAGGCCGAATGTACGCGTGTTATTTTGCCGGTAATAATCAGTAGTCATTTTCTGGAGCAACAGACCATAAGTCTGGCGCATTTGTTCGGCGCTGTTTCCCGACGGAAATGTAGCCACATCAGGCCAAAGCCATGCATCATAACCGTCGCATTCGTCAATTTTATATCCACTAATTCCGATGTTGATCTGATCTTTACCCAATTGCGTAAGCATGATTTTTTGTGACTCAGGAAGTGTCAGATCAGGCACCAAACCGTCCCACACTTTGTGCGAACCTGACAGCGACTTCATTCCATGGAAAATCGGAGATTCGGGCGAAACATATGGATTTGTCCAAAGGTTTAACCGAATACCCATATTCTTCATCGTTTTCACAAATCCTTCCGGGTCAGGGAAACGTGTTTTGTCCCACGAAAAGCTACACGGATACGATTTGCTTTGCCAACCGGGCTCCAGCCCGATAAAATCGAGAGGATAGCCTTTTTCTTCGAAAGCTTTGGCTTCAGCAATGACCTCATCGGCAGTAAAAAGCGCTCGAACTCGTTGTGTAAAACCCAGTCCCCAGCGGGGAGGCAAACACCCACCGCCATTAAACAGGTTAAAACGACGAACAACATTGAGCATCGACGGACCAGCAAAAACATAGATTTCAACCCCGTTTGCCGGAATCAGCATCTCAACAGCATCCGAATAAGGATTGGCTGTCCAGTCTTTATCTGTGTTACGGTCTCGGGGTTCCGGAGCATTCGGGCTATCTTTTCTTACGGCAGTACCAGCATAAACCGTAATATATCTTGCGCTGTTGACAAATACACCGTACCCTTTGTCGGAAACATAAAAAGGCACAGGTGCATGTGTGCGGCCGTTATCTGATCCGCCATAATGATCAACATGCAGTTGCAGGATTTTTCCGCGCTGTTGCACAGTTTGAAAATTTAATCCAAAACCGTACAACTGTTCCTCTTTAACCAACGGGAACCGCAGCAAAGTTTTTGAATCGGAGATTTCGGCCACAATTTCGTTGGGCAACAACGGAAATTCAACATTCCCCAGCTTGGTCAAAGCGTCTTTATTGGGATGTGCATCAGCCGCTTTTAATAAATCATAGCTATCCGGATTACCAACAACAGTTTTCCAAACTCCAGGAGCTACATTCTCCCATTGAGGGTTTTGAGATATGCCAGAAACGGGCAATAATAAAAGAATGGCAACCAACGACAGAACTATTATCTCTATCTCAATACATAATTTTTTCATCCATAACTTGTTAATAGATTTACAGTTTAGGTTATCATAGATCTACCATGATGAGGGTCTCACAATCGGAGGACTACGGTTATAAAACGCTTAAATGCCAACAGAGAATGACATCCTTGTATTTTCTTCTGTTAGATTTCTTGTTAAAATGAACTCTTTCCGGGAAAGTATTAGTTCATCTTAAATGAAGCAAACAGCCATCTATTTCAGCCTGAACACGCTATAAGGACAGGAAACAGACGTAAGGTAAACTGCATTTTGAGCAGAAGTAGAGTTGTAGCATTCCCAGGGAGCGCCAAAATCAGGCCCTTTTCGGTAGTCGCCGGCACGCAAATCATCAATATATTCTTTGGCAAGTTGTTTCGCTGCCTGAACATCCACCTTTGCAATTGCATAACAAACCCAACCGGTTGGCGTACCCCAATAGGCTCCGTTTTGATATACGTTTTTCCCTGCAGCGCTGCTCTCCCAAGCTGTTGATTCACTGTAGTCGTCACAAGTTAACACGTGCCTTATGTTTCCTCGACTTGCTAAAGTTCCATTACCGTAAGCATCTCTTAAAAACCGGCACGTAGTCATCAATTTATCATTTTCTAAAATTCCAAGATAAACAGCTAACGCAGTGCTCCATACGTCTGCTTGTTTGCTCTTTCCGGTTGAAGCCAGGAGCATTCCTCTATTATCTGAAAATACCTGCGGGATTTCATTTTTTAGCCGTTTTGCTATATTTCGATAAGATTCAGCTTTATCCTTCCGCTTCAATATATCAAACAATTCAGCCAATTCAACTGAAGCTTTGTATTTCAGTAGAGAGGGATAACAAAGGTCTCCGGTAATTTTAATAGCATCCCGAAACCCAAAATCTACTCCTCTGAATTCGTCTGTAGTATAAACCAGCACACCATCTTGCCGGGTTGGGGGTACTTTATAAGCCATTTCCAAACGGTCGATCAACCTTACGCCATTAATTTTGTTGATGAGAAATTTGGAAGAAGAGGTATTTTTCGCATAAAAATAGGCCATATCGATGAAGAAAAACTGGTCGCAATAGGGAGGAACCATTCCCCACGTTTTTTCACCCTGGCTATTGTAGTCGTATGTTCCGGGGTAAAAAATTGGTTTGCCGTCATCAATCCGGATATGATCTGCAATTGCCCCCATGGGAACCATACTTCCGGAATTGGTGATCCATGTTTGATCGCACTGAGTTGATGCAGTAAGTAAAAGCATGTGCTTTTGCTCTTCTGTGGTCACAAAGCCGCTTTCAATCGACATAGCATAATCTCTGATCCAAAAAGCCGGATAGCAACTTCTTCCGCCAGGTCGTATCAACACGCCGCCGGTACCGTTACCACCAAATCCGTCTGCTATTTTTTGACCCGGATAAATACGTGAACTTTCCAGAACATCTTTGGTCATTTCCTTCAAAAATTCCAGATCTGAATTATCCAAAAGTATCATTGATTGATTCTTATTTTGCCCAACCAAGCCCAATGAAAAAATAAAATTCAGGAGTATCAAAACTTTGATTTTCTTCATACAGTACAGTTTGTTAGGATCAATTATTTATTACCTGCTTATAACTTATCAATACCGACTTCTTTTTCTCACCCCGGGAAAGTGTTATACCGCGACCAAGCTCTTCCCCTTTTTTAATCATCTTTTCACCCGAATCTTCGTCCAATAGCTCATAACTGGCATTTTTGTCCATTCCTTTCAATTTCACCTGAAGGGAATTGTCCTCACATTTCTCCCTCCGGAAAGCCATGATAATCCCGTCGCCCTTTTCCGGCCTGTTTAATTGATAAGCAAGCCACCGATCATTTCGCAAGATGCTTTCTGTTTCAGTTAACGGATAATAATCACCATAATAATAAGGGCGCAACCGTTTAAAATTCCGCATGCACGCTTGCATTTCTGAGATTGAACTTCCGGAACTGTGGATATCCCAAAACATAACCATAGAGCTACTCATACTCGACCTAAAATCATATTCGGAACTGTTAAAAAGGCCTGTTCCATGAAGGGGCAAATAGAAATTCAGACCATAAGTATGGTTTTGATATCCGTTAGGTTCTCCGTACCCATAATCCGACCTCCACAAAGGCGAACTCCTTGACACCGTTTCCAGATCAATGCGACGACCGCCACTGGCACAATTGTCAATAATCAGATTGGGAAATCTTACCAGAAGGCTGTCCCAATAGGCATACAAACCTTCGATGTAACGAATTTCCGACATCCCTACCCGATCAGGTTGGTCTTTCATTTTCCAGCTTCCTTCCCCGTCAGCCCAATTGAAATCCTGCCGATAGTAATCGACACCTTCCCTTTTCAGAAAATCCGAAACAAAATCAGTCAACCATATCCTGGCATCAGGATTTCCCAGATCGAAAAGATATGTGTCGTGATTATAAATATCTTCCTTGTTTTTTGCAGCAGGGTATTCAAGAAGCCATTCGGAGTGTTCTTTCCAAAAGCGGGTATTTTTCCGTACCCGTTCCGGTTCAAACCACAACAGAAATTTGGCTCCGGCTGCATGAACAGCATCCGATACAGGCTTTAACCCATTGGGAAACCGCTTTTCGTCAACCACCCAATTGCCAATTCCCTTCCACCATTCTTCTTCTCCCTTATACCAACCTGCATCAACCCAGCATACCTCCGGAACCAAATTGAATTGTTTGAACCGTTCGATTGTGGCAATGGCATACGATTCAGTCAGACAAGTAAATTCGTTGCACGGAGATGGGCCGCCACGGCTAAGGCCGGCAGCAAGTGGCAACTCTGCCGGTTTTCCATTTATTTTCCGGGTATGGTGAGCCAATATAAATTGACGGAACTGATTGTGCCCAACCATACGGTCTTCGCCTTTCCAGAAAAGCAAACAAATTTTTGGTGTACGGATTTCTTCTTTGGGGTATAAAACCAATTGCATCCGTTCCATACCTGATTTCAGTGAAACTGATTTTTCGTCAGACTGCAATACATCAGCATACCATTTCCCTGTCCAACCAACAGCTACCATTATTCCTTCGTTTGCAGGACTTTCGATATTGAAAAACGGGAATGCGGTATTATCCGATGAACCTCTGGCTCCATTCGGCATCATTTTTATATTTTTTCCGATCTGCAACGAATCGTCCAACGGCATAAAATCGCTTGGCTGCGCATTACTCCCGTTAGCATGATGCAGCATAAATGTTCCTTTTCGGTTATATTTGAATTGGTGGTCAATAGCCTTAACCTTTTCAATCAATGGACTGTTCTTTTCAGACGTATTGGCGAATTTCAGTACCCATTCTACAGCCTTAAAATCGTTGAAGCAGGTAACCAAACATCTGACAACCAAGCCACTCTTTTTATCAGAATAAGTGTACGCCGTTTCTTCAGAATTTGGCTCCTTTGGATTCAGTTTTTCGGCACTGAACTGCCAGTTTCGGATAAAATCGTCAGACTTTTTCCCATCAAGAACAAAAGAAAACGGGGGGACTTTGCCTTTTGCAAAATGCTGTTCAACCCATTGATGAAGATCATCAAGGGTCGATGGTATTCCGGATATTGGATTCCCATTTAACATACCTATGCATGTAAAAATGGAGCAAAAGAGAAGAACTAAATTTTTTAGCTTCATCGAGTTACTTTTTTTGGTGGATATTATTCATTTATCGCCAACCTCATTTGCCATGAGCCAACTTCCGGAATGATAAATTTCTGATAAGGCCCATCCTGACCGGATGACCGGATGACGGTTTCTTTACAATTCATATCGTAAATCCGGATGGTTTTCTGATCTGTTTTGAGCATCAGCACGACGTCTTTTGCCGGATCAAAGGAGGAATTGGTGAATGCCAGTGCTGTTTTTCCGTTTTGAGGTTCACGAATCCAAAGGTTAATCTTCTGAAATGAGGCAATGTACCCGGGAAGCGAATCTTCTGAAAGCCAGCGGAAAACAGCTTTCATCTGCGAACTTTTGGATAGATTTTCCATAAAGGTCCAGGGATAATATCCGGCTACACAAATGCGACCTCCAAGTTTATTTTCAAATATTCCTGTTGTGCAGGGAAAAACTTCCTTCCCGGAGTAGTCAATCAAACTGGTGAGCGTTTGGGCTTGTTGATCGGTTTTTCGGAGTGTGTAGGCTGGTGAATTCCAAAACGACTGACGATTGTCGCGTTCACGGCCAACAAATCCCCCGTTCAACGGATGGTCCGTAAATTTTTCAATGCGATCTTTATTTTCTGAACCCTCGACTTCAAAACCGGTGAGTTCTCCAAAACCCATATCATTCAACTGTTGCAGCGCTTCGGCATCCATATAAACACCTCCTGAAAGCAGTTTTCTGATTTCTTCTTTCGATAGCCCCAAAACATTGTCTTTGCCAAGAATAGTAACCGATGCACATTGATTTGAATAACATATTGGCAACCCAATATTGTAAATATCATGACCGACCAGTGGATTGCCTGAATTTATCCAGTTTCCGCTTTGCAGATTACCTGTGATATAGCTGCTTTTGTTCCAGAAAGTCTGAATTCCTATGATTGGAGAACGCCCCAATGATTTCGCCAGCAGATCAAAAAATGGCCTTGCTTCCTGAAGTTTGGCGACCAGAGGTTCATATTCGTCCAGCGGTTCGCTGTACATTGAAAGCACATTAAAAGCAGCACCGGTGCAACCAGCGGCGATGTGCGAACAGGCTTCCAGCACAACACTATTAGCTGCCTTTTTTAGCCGTTGATAAGGGAAATTTTCAATCTCGGACTGGATGGAAACCACCTCTTGCGGCAGCACCGAAATCTGTCGTCCAATGTCATGCGACTTTCCAACCAAACTATTGGTATTACTATCTTCGTAATATCCACCACCAGGCCGCCACATAACCGATACGTGATTCGGTCCTGAAAGAACTTTTGCCCAATTGTCAAAATCATACCCTTCAAAAAAGCGGTCACCGGTCATAAACCCAAGAGGCATGGTCGGATTGATATCATGCACTGTTTTTTCGATCAATTCGAACAGATGGGAAATGGTGTTCCGGTTATGTTGTAGCCATGCTTCCCTGATTTTTAGTTTTTCTTCTGACAAGCCTTCATTGAACGCTTTTTTTAAACTTTCGCGCGTATATTTTATACCGGTTTCCTTTCCGAAAATATTCAGACAATTATCGCAGAAACAACCTAACCCGATAGGCATATGGCCAAACCGGATATCATCGTCAATCCAGATATAATCAGGGTTTGCCTGAGCTGTCAATTGATAAATATTCCGGATGTATTCCTGCATCTGTTTGTCATTCGGACAAAAAGAGCCGTTACAAATTGCGCCTTCAATATTGGTCATCGGCGTATAATCTCCCTTCAGCGAGTTTTCGAGGTTTTCGTTGTGGTGACCAATCGTGGCCAAAATGTTGATCCCGGTTTTATATCCACGTTTGCGGGCCTGCACCATCCGTTCTTTCAAGATGACAGTCCGTTCTTTGATAACCTCCAGTGGAAGCGGAGGATGGGTCTCCGAAGTAAAAAAGGTGATCTCATTGGTAACACCTTTGTACTTGTCGAACAGATCAAAAAGCTCATTGCAGCGTGTTTCGGAAATCCAAAGCGGAACCCCAATCCGGAAAGAGATAAAAGCCTTTTCGATTTTTGCATCCGTTGAATTGGCTGACTTCGCCGGAACACCCTGCTTTTCTGCAACACGAGTACAACTAAACAGGATAAAGATTGAGATCAAGACGATTACATTTTTCATATTTATTTGGTTTATTGGATTATGGATGTCTGAATGTATGCGATCGCCTTTTATTTATCAAAGCTTCTCTCCATAAGACCATCCTTCACGCACAGGCTCCTTAATATATTCGTCTAATTCAGGGCGTCCGATTGCTTTCATGTTTTTGGCATCATACTCAATTCTGCCCCCGAACCTTTGTGCCAGAATACCCACCTGAGCCATTTCGGTCAAACTAGCCGAATAGTCGAAGTTGGACCCGGGCAGGGTGTGATTTTTAATGGCAGCAACCCATTCCTGTACAGGCTTTTCCTCCTCTATCCGTGGAATGGTCTTCGCAGGAGGATTCTTTAGGAACTCCGCCCACTCGTCTTGTGGCACCAATAGTCTGGCATCGTTTGGCCGCATTCCCGTTATCAATGTTTTTTTGTCGCCAATCATAATCATTCCCTCCTTTGGCAGTTTATCAATTCCCCATTCAGGCCTAATGGCTGGCTTTCCGAAACCTTCGTACCATTTCATCGTTACAGGAGCTTTATTTCCACGAGCAGCAAACTGCCAGGTAACCAATGATTGTTCTGAAACAAAGGAATGATCGGGTATCGGATTAATCCGCTCACCTTCGGTACTCAATGGCATCCCAAGATCTAAGGCCCAGAAAGGGGCATCAAGAGTATGGCAGCACCAGTCGCCTAATTTTCCATTTCCGTAGTCGTAAAACGCTCTCCAACGCCCTGGACAATAAGCCTTGTTATAAGGACGTTCAGCCGCTGGTCCTTGCCACAAATCCCAATCAAGCAATTTAGGTACATCCTGGGCTTCTGGCGGGAAGCTTGCTGGTAGTACAAATTCCGACCATGTCTCTTTCTCTGATTTAAGTGCTGGTTGCCATGCATATACCTCTTTAACTTGACCAAGGATCCCTGCATCGTACCACTCTTTTACACGACGAATTCCGTCAGTAGTATGACCCTGATTCCCCATTTGAGATACAACACCGTAATATTTGGATGCCTTTTTCAGTGTGCGTGACTGCCAGATATTGTGTGTCAAGGGCTTCTCTACAAATACATGTTTGCCAAGTTCCATGGCCGCCATTGCCGCTGCAAAATGGGTATGATCGGGGGTCGCGATGATAACGGCATCAATATCTCCGGCCATTTCGTCAAACATTACCCTGAAATCCTTGTACCTCTTTGCCTTGGGGCAGGCCTTAAACCCTCCTTTCGACTGCCAGTCGTCAACATCACACATGGCAACAATGCTTTCTTGTGGTATCTGAGACCAGCTTGCTTCTCCTCGGCCACCAACACCAATTACCGCAATATTTAGCCTGTTGTTGGGCGAACAGCTTAGAAGGTTCGGGATTATTAATGTTCCAGCCATTGATATGGAGGCTGTTTTGATAAATGATCTGCGGGATAAGTTTTTCATTTGATTAAAGTTATAACTGTTTTTATAAATATCTGATTAGCTAATTAAAATTGGCTTTTATGTTTTTAAAACATCCTCGGAAGCCCCAGTTGCGCTTTCCCTGATGAATGGTATTTGACTGTTTCGTTCTGTTTTGGATTTTCGCTGGAAACCATCCATGTTTCCATTCGCTGTCCTTCAGGAAGGATTACAAGCACTTCGCCGACTTTTGTTTTTAGCTCAGCAATTTCTCCTGAAATTTTCTGTTGCCCTTTTTTCAGGCCAGATTGTACCACTGCTTTTCCCCATGGCAATTGCAGCTTAAAGGAGTTTCCTGCCAAACTTTTCACACAAATCCATTGTATTTCGCCTGATCTTATTTCGGCAGAAACAATAAATCCTCCTTCGGCATGGAGCGTAAACCGTCCGCTTTTATTGTCTGGAAATGCAGGAAAGATCCGCAAAATACCGTTGTAGCTTTGGAGCAACGATTCGTTCATGGCCGTTGCCAGTACCGACATCGATTCCATCGACATGTGACGGAATGGCCACATCCGAAGCGGAAATTTTTCATCGCTGCTTACATCTTTTACCGTATTTGTGCGGAAGAACCATTCTGCATCTTTGTTAATCTCGTTTTCCATTCCCCAATGCCCCCATCCATTGCAGTAGATTTGCCATCTCGACGGGAAACGCGCTAAATCAACGTCCAGCTCTTTGGCTAGCCCCAACCGGGCCAGAACGATTGGAACAGGGTCCCACCCAGTAACTTCCGAACCATATAAAAGAGCGGTTGCCGTCATTTGATTGAACAATTCACTTCCCTTTTTCGAAAGACCAATCACTCCCGAAGGAAAGACCGGAGAAGAAGGAACAGACGGGAAAATACCATCGAGTAATTTTAAACCATTATTGATGGTTGAATCTTCGACCGGATTAAAGACTGACAGCATTTTGTTTTCTTTGATACCCCAACCTGCAGCAAAAATCCAGTCAGTCGGACAATTTTCGCCTTTAAAGAAACCTGTTTTCAGTTTATAGCCTTGGCTCTCTGCTGAAATCGCATTTTCTCCGGCGGCCATTGTCGGCAAAGGAGCCAGATGTTCGAGTATTTCTTTCCATTTCGCGGCTTCCGGCAAACGGGTTCCGGTAGTTTTTAATGTTTCCAGGGCTGCTGAAAATAAAGCCTGCGCATACACCAGTTCCGTCAGACCATCCTTCAGATTAATCCACCCCTCGTATCCGGTACCTTCTTTGGCATGATACAACCCGTTGCTTTCTTTTGCCAGAATGGATTCGAAAAACCGGGCCGCTTCAACCATAAACGGAAGCACCTTTTCTTTCAGGAATATTTGGTCGCTTGTGTATTGATATTGCCGCCAGAAATCGAGGGCAATTTCAGCCACTGGCGTATGATTATGGCTTTCGCCCGATGAATTGAATCCACGGCGTTCTGTTACATCCGAGATAAATGCACCATTGGAATTAAAATGTTCCATCGCATCTTTTTTCGCCTGTGGCAATGAATTGAACCTCAAATTCAGGTAAGGTGTGACCAGTTCGTGAAAACCTGCTGCATTAAGTGGCCAGCACAATTGCTGCTGGTTCCAGTTAAAATAAAAGTTCCAGTTCTGCACATCGCGACTCCAGCCCCACAGTCCATTATTGAAGCGTCCCGGATATTTTCCACCCTGCGAAGCATTGGCATAATACATGGTCAGGTACCAAAGGTTGTTCAGGTAATCGTTGCCATAATCCATCAACGATCGGTTCCAGATGGATTTCCATGCTTCAGAATTCGATTTTATAAAAGGTTCAATGCCCTTTTTGTTGGTCAACAACAGCGTATTTTTCACTTCGGAAACCGGATCATTTTCGATTGGCGAAGCAGCAACAAACGCAAGTTGTGCGAATTTCTGGCGACTTCCGGACAATTGAATGGCGGCACATCGCGAATGTTGGCGCACGTAGGTTGCTGTTAACTCATTATCCTGAATGACACTACCACCAACGGCAAATGTCCCGGACGATAATTTTTGTGTGATATAAACACCGCTGTTATCGGCTATTGTTTCTGTTCCTGACAATCCAATGGAAGCATCCCGGTTAATCTGGCTGTACCAGTGGGAATAAGTCCGCGACCCAAACCGTTCAACAGCAACTTCAATGGGCACATTTTCATTTAAATCGCTGTTCAGGTCATAAAATAGAGTTCCGGTTTCATGATCAACAAATGCTTTCAGACCAACTTTTCCAAACGGGCTGGCAGCTTCCAGACTTAACGAAGCGTCGGCCAGATTGAGTTTGGCCTTAAAATCAGAAAGATATAACGTATTGAAAACAGGAAACTTAAAATCAATGACAATCCGGCAGGCATGGCGTTGTGTGGTGCTGTAATCTTCTTCTTTTCCGCTCCAGTTATGGAAAGGGCCAAATGCGGCATCGTCCCATAAGTCACTTTTGTTGACTACGGCAATTATTTTTGAATCCTCACACCAGAACAAAACCCCGACTTCTCCATTTCCCAGCGGGATACCCTGCAAAGGATCTATGGGCGGACTGAGGTAAGCCAAATCGTATTGAGAAACCCGCCCGGGCCAGTCGATTTTCCATTCGGCAGTCTTCGGGTCAAAAGCTGTTTTTATGCTCCGGTCACCTTCCGGTTGATTGGCAAATCCCATCATACAGAACAAACCGCAAATAATACCTGTTAAAACGGGAATTCTTATTTTAGGGATTTTTGGATTTTTCATTGAACTGGATTTATTGTTTTGCCGTTATTTTAGTCAGCTTTGAATTTTTCGGAAAATGGTTTTCAAAAAATGCTTTTTCTGTTCCGTTGAATAAGGCAACCCGAACCGTTCCCCAGGTTTCCTGATCGCCCGTGGCATAATAGAGATAGGTTTTCTCTTCGTATTCCAAAATATCTACATCCGAGTTGTTTTTACCTTCTCCTGCTTCCGCTTCCAGAATAGGATTATACGGACTTAATTCCCAACCTACCAGATCTTTTGAACGAGCCAGATACGAAATCCAACCATTGCGACCTTCTATCGGAGCATGTAAATAAATGACATAGTAGTACGGTTTAAAGTAACGGATAAGCGGACAGGCTGAATATTCATGTTTTTCTCCGGTAAAAACTAAACCGGAAATTTTTTCCCATTTTGACAAATCAGTTGACCGGGCGAATTTGAAGCAAAACTGTACTGGTTTATCCGATTCGTAAGCCATTACATAGCCTTTATCGTCGCGGCATACCGACGAATTAAACAGATGCTCGTTCTCTTCAGGCACAATAACTTTTTCGGTCTTCCAGGTTTTCAAATCGGATGTCATCAGTCTGTCGATTCCGGTAGAATTCATCACCCGCCCAAAATCGGTAAATTCCAGGGCAAAGACATTCAGTTCGCCGTCGTTTACATAGGCTGAAACAAACGAATGCCCCTGTCCGAAGCGGGCAACTTCTTTGCCTGTCTGTAAATCGTCGATGTACAGGTAGGCATCTTCCCCTTTGGCATCACCACCCCCCGGCCGATTGTTTGCTACAAGCAATAGGCGCGACTGAAACACAACCGGTGTATTTTCCATGGGAGTCCGGCCTATGTCAGAAAAAGCAAATGGTAATTTTGTGAGGACAGGCCGTTGTAATTTTTGAGCAGCTCCATCAGTCAGCAGAAAAAAGAATATGCTGATCAGGAAGAAGTATTGTCTTGCTTTCATGTGTGAGTTGTCTGTTTTCATTTCCGGAGATGACCTGTTATTTCGTTGCTTTTCTATTTGATGATAAAACCTGGATCAGTTCATCGGCTTTACGCACCGGATAACTATCTAATGCCCGGCGCACCCAGGCATACCGACCTTCATTTAATGCTATCTCTATTTCAGAGAGTAATTTGCCCGTGCCAACTGGCAGATCAATTTTAGCTTTATTCAAATTTTCAAGGACGACCTTAGCTGTTGCCAGTTGTTGATTCAGTTGTGAGATAATTTCGGATGGGACGGTTGCCGAAAAACCATTTGCTTCAGACTCCGGTGACATTCCAAATGAGCGCAGTTCATATGGTCCCAAAGTCAGATCCATTTCTCCGGAAGCTTTAATGGATTCTCCGGAAGCCAGGTCGGTCAGGTGATTTGATTTTTGGTTGAACTGCAATTTCATTTTTACCGGATAGTATTCGCGGTTGACCAGATAAAGATAGCGTTTCCCATTACTGACCAAGGACCTGACGGCTACCGGATCTGTTGAAGCGCCAACGGTCTTGAATTTTTCTGCGGGTAAGGCCCGATAGGCTTTGGCAAAATTTTGCATCAGCTCAGCATGTCCGGTATCGGTGAACAGACCGCCCCTGGTGATCCGGCAGGCGTCGAGTTCAGCCAGTGCATGGGCAAAATATTCCAGATAATGATTTCCGCCCTGAAAGGGCGGTGTAATACGGAGCTGTGAATCCCACCAAAAATCATCTTTGGGATATTCTGAATTGATCCGGCAAATTCCTTCTGCCGGTTTGCCGTTCATCACTATTAAATCTTTCGCTTGTTGGTCATTGGGGTCACAGGGGAACCAGGAGTTCTTTCCCCAGGCTTCAACCCAGGAATCAAAAATAAATGCCCCTGAATGTTTCTGGTTACCAACAGCACATAAGGTTGTATGATCCAGAAAATCGTGATCGCGGAAAGAACTGGTCTTTTCCAAAGGCATTTCAGTACCCGATGTTCCCCAGCCATCCCGGTCGCGAGATGGAACCATCGAATAATCAATTTCAATGCCTGGTTCGTTGTTGTAAAGGTTAACATCAAAGCCACCTTCGCGGTAGAGTTCGTACAACGACTTACGTGCAAAAATCTGGTGCTCAGGTTTCTCCGGCAACCCAAACCAACCCGGAATGCTCGTTTCTGTCCACATCGTAATTGTTAAACGCAGGTCGGGACGGGCTTTGACGATGATGTCACGCATCTGTTGGTGCAATTCCTTAATTTTCTTGCATCGCCAATTGACCCAAACCTCTGAATGATTTTTGGTCAGGAACTCATAACGTTTTGAAAAACGATCAGGCGCTTTCGGGTCAACCGGGATGGCAATTCCTGTTTCCTTTTCGAAAAGCCCAATTGTATAATCGTCGTAGCCTGATTTCAACGAAAAGAACCAAGTCATCGTTGCATGCCACATGTTCATGGAAATACCTTTGAAAGCTGGTGACTGACCATATCGATCCACAATCTCCTGAATGATTCCCAATATGGCTTTTTGAACCGTAGGATGAAGCGGGTTAAACATTACCCCTTTGCCATAAGGACCTCCGTTTTCATTGTAAGCCCACTCTTTCAGCGTTCCGTTGGCTTTTTTCTCGAAGTTCTGAACGTTATACTCTGTGGTCCAGTCTTGCGCCGATGCCTGGACATTATCGTTCCACAGCATGTTATTGTAAGTGTCTTTCCCTCCTTTAATCGAATTGAGGTCAACATTCATATTCTGCATCAGGCTTCCCAACCGTAAGAGTGTTAAGGCGGCCTGAAATTCAAGGCCTTCTTTCTCAAACTTTTTCAGCAACGAAGAAACCCAGTCTTCAGGATGGGACGTCCAGCGACTGTATAATTTACGGTCGCGGCCAGCCACCACTCCAAAATACCCGGATGGTTCCCGTTCTGAAGGGTAAATTGGTCCATGATACCAGATGATCGGATAGGTGAGCAGTTTTTGGCCGGTGTAGCGCATGTAACCAGCAGTCCGGTCGAGCCATTCCTGATCGTTGATGGCCCCCATACTGTAGGAAGTTCCGCAGGGATCTTCAAATTGTAAACCCAATTCACGCTTTGGAACCTGATTATCAGGGTTTTCAATTTTCAAGGCCAGGAGTTCGTCCAACTCATATATTTTGACATCAGCAACTGCTGCTGGTTCTCCGTTGCTCCAGGTCATAAAAACAATGCTACAGTCGTTCCAGCGGGGCCAGAAAACCTTCTGAATTTCGAGCATTTTGTTGGTAATCGGTTGGTTGACCCCGGTAAATACGCCAATCGTCATATCGTAAGTTGTACCGTCCATCATACACATAAACCGGCGTTTGTCATCGGGATACCGGACTACCGCTAAGTATGGTTTGCCTATACTTTTAACAGAAAAACGGTATCCGAAACGCGACAGCGGGACAGCTTCGGCTTCGCGGTATCGTCCGGCTGAAGACGCTGAAACATGCACATCTCCGTATGAAAAAAAGGTTTCGGCCGGGTAGTCTTTTGTACAGTCAAATTCGGCAACTAATTTTTGTTTGGGTTTATGTCCATACAATGAGACGGAGCATAACATCGCACCCAGTAAGATAAATTTAGATAGGATCTTACCGTGTATTTCGATCTTTAAATATTTCATAATTGACCATTTGATTGTTAATCTCATCTTAAACAGCACTCCCATTTGCTTACATTGTTACTTAACACCTTCAAATATGCTTCGTTTTGACATTGCTAATCACAGCAATCACTGATAAACTCCATCAGTAACATCTGTATGAACAGTAAAATTTACAGTATTATGATCGACTTTGAAAGCAACTTCCTTATTGTTGACAAGAATCTTTTTTCTGGATTTGTGGTAGGGCAATATTACCTGAGCATGTGTTCCCTCAGGAATGTCTATAGTAAAAGTCAGTCCATCGCTTTGCTTTTCCCATTTGACATGAACCAGCCCGTGATTGGTCACAACCGTTCCTTCAGCCCGCGTCAAATCACCAAACATGGGTTTAATCTCGATCATTTTTGAATCAACCGGAAGCTTTTCTGAAACGCCCAAAACTTTTGTACTCAAAAAATAAGCGGGAATAGCTCCGTTGTTATGGCATAAATCGCCACCTCCAAACGATTCGGTTAATGTACCTGTCACGGTATCTCTACGGATGTAATCCCACTTTTCACGGATAAAGTCCAATGCAGCCCGATCCGCTCTAACTTTGAAAAGTTCTTCGAGCAACCAAAACGAACAATAGGGCGTTTCAATGCCATTTGTGTGCAAATTAAAATTGAAAAACTCATCAAGAATTACCCCCCCACCAGCTCTTTTCCCATCACGATTTTTATAATTTGAAACCAGATATTCCTGAACCTGCACCCTCCTGCTTTCAGGAACAACACCGCGGTTAAGCGCCATCATTGCAGCATGGGCGGTTGGCGCCAGTTGCTTCCCCTTGAAAATACCGGAAGAATAGGTCTGTTTCGAGGGTATCCATAACAACTTATTAAAACTGATGCCCAACTGTTCGGCATCCCGTTTATATTGCTTTTCAGCTTGAAGATCCCCAACCACAGTGGCCAGCCAGGAAGCATCGACAAATGCCTTATAGAGATAGGCATTTAAAGTTGCACCATTACAGTAGCAATAAGCCAGTGGATTATCAAAAAATGTAAATTCACGGCCATAAACCAAACCGTTGGCTGAACGATGATCCTCAAACCATTTCATTTGCTTTTTTAGCGGGTTCCACAATTCTTTGACCAGAGTTTTATCTCCGGTAAATTCATAAACCTGCCTCAACGCCTGTACCCAAAGACACGAATAATCATCGATATAGGCATGAATATCGAACCGGTCTGAAGGATGATGGGCTTTAAACATCCCACTGTCGCTCTGGCTTTGGGCAATATGACGGAGCATGGAAATCATCAGCTTATGGTCGCTGCGGTGAATGCCATTAATATCCAGAACCGCAAATATGCTTCGGGTCAGCGGATACTGAATCAGGGCGGCATCGCCCATCCATTCTACTTTTTCGCGCAGGGCGCAATCGGTATATCCATCCTCGCAATTTAATTTAGTAGTTAAAATCGACCGTTTAAACAAATCATTCAGAAATGAATCGTTACATTCAAAACTACCCGCTTCAACATACGGATACCGACGGTCAATCAGTTGGAGCTGCTTCAGGAGCACATTGTGCGGGGCATAAATACTTCCGCTCAGCACCGTAATTTTGAGATACCTGAACCCATACGAATCAGTTGGCATGTAGGTCTGATCTCCGCCGTGGGCCGTATAGAAACAGGTTGAACCGTATGTTTCTTTTACATTGGTACTATCGCCGATGTAACCAAAATCAAATTGAACCTGAGCTCCTTCTTCTGCTTCGAACCGGACGATCGGATAACCCTGAATCATTTCGTTGGCTTTAATGATCCAGGATTCTCCTGATTTTAAACCTACAGGCAAGTTCTTTTTGCTCAAAGGAATCCACCCCATCTCATTTTTAGTCAGATATGGAATAGCTCGTGGAGTTAGTGTGCCCCACATTTTCCCATTTATCGAAACCGATGTTGACCATCGTTGATCATCATAACCGGCCTGAGTCCAATCGCCATCATCCAAACGAGCATCAATCCGGTCGCTCATATCGGCCCACAACTGAACAGCGGGAAGAAAACGGGTGCGGTTGTTCCATTTCCAGGAACTATCGGTCCATATTTTTTCGATTTTTTGGTCGTTTTTTTTTAATTCCAGACCGACCGTCAACCCGGGATGATGGTTCATTGTTTTGCCATTGCTTCCATGCGACATTACCATAACCACAACGGCATTTTTCCCATTTTTAAGTAACGAAGTAATATCAGCAGAATCGTACGAAGGCGAAACCGGATCGAACCGGCAGGGACCTCTCAACGCTTCAACTCCATTAATCCACAAAATATATCGGGAATCGGCAAAAAGATTGATTGTTGCTATCTCAACATCGCCTTTTTCAAATGTTTTTCTGAAAACGGTATAGCCTGATTTTCCATCGTCTTTGCCGCTCCAGATCATCTTTTCCTGAAGCGAAGATGCCAAACTATGATCAGGTTTTGACTGTCCGTTTACTGATGATATCAACAGAAATGTTACAAATGTCGGAACTATAAACTTCGCTAAACTCCAAATTCCCTTTTTCATAATCGTATTTTAGGATTACTTTTTAAAAAGAATAGTTGACGAGTATGGTTGGAGAACCAGCTCCTTCGCAGAAACCTTTCCTGACACATCAACGAACCCATTTCTAGCCGGGAATGTCCGAGGCCTTTCAGAATCATTTACAACAAGCTGAAAACGATCATAAAGGTCAGGTAGAGTTACATCAACCTCCTGAAAAGATACATTCCTGATCCAAACTGCTGATTTCGGATCGCTAAATTCGAAATTCACCCTTTCGTGCGGGATATTGGCAAAAGCCGGAACATAGAGCAACTCATTTCTCTGAAAATCAGAATTCAACTGAAATTCTCTCGAACAAACAATTTGGTTATCCCTGGTTTTAAAATTGGCTTTGATAACTTCGCCAGCCTTTTCACCTTTGGTATCAAACCGCAACAGGTATTTCCGTTCTTCGCCTTTCTTGAAATCAATGTTCATTGAAAGAATCAGATACTTATTCATTCCATTTTTCGAACCGGCAGAACTCCCGGTCAAATCAGCAATTACGTTTTTGCGCTCCCCTTCCCTGATCATTTTTTCATCGTACCAAATGTCTTTACCCTCATGATAGAATCCATAGGTAACTTTCCGCGGTGCGCCCAGCGAATTTATCTTGTAACGATAATGAACAGGTTCTGCTTTGGAATGCTGATCAAAACCATACTGTTTTTGCCATTCTTTTAAGGAATACGTTATACGAACGTCAGAACTTTCTGTTTTATAGGAGCAGTGCATGATCATATCCGGATCTGCTGGCCGGCAATAATAATTGCTGTCAATTACTCCAAGCCGCTTTATTCCCTCTTCCCCCTCATCGCTAATGAAATTACCAATCCGCTGAGACGATGTCCGGGCAACGAATGTGTTGTTTTTGATTACGTTCATCCGATTTGCCCCCAAAGGCATGCCTTCGGCACGAACCTGAAGCAGCGACTTACAATTATATATCAGGTTGTTACGGGCCACGATTTTGCTCGCGTTGTTGATGAACAGACCGATGTTGGCGCAATTATACACCGTGTTCCCGGTTATTTCAACATCGTTGCTGCCGCCATCGATATAAATTCCCTCAGCCGAAACGCTTAGCGAGTCATTGGTTCCGCAGCCCGCGCCCAGCGAGTTCCAGACGATGTTCCCAATGATTTTGCGGCTGACGTTGGTCCAGCGGTCTCCATTCCAGGTATAAATACCACCGCCGTCATCCTTCACCATGTTGGTGTTTGAAATAACGTTATAGCGAACAACGGTCGAGTCGCCATCGAACCGCAACCCAATATAACCAATGCTGTCAATCCGGTTATATTCCAGCAGGTTCGAAACTCCTTCAATCCCAATGCCGATAAATGAAATACCATTTGATCCTACCGCAGGGTTTATTCCAACATTTTTGATCGAATTCTGTCTGACAACTGTTCCTTTGCACGATTGGAATTCAATTCCTAAATTATTTGCATCTAACACCGTATTCCCTTCAAACAATATTTTATAACATTTCGAGGCCAGAACAGCATTTTCACCGGAATAAACAAATTCAGAATTACGAATGGTAATATTTGCTGAACGGTCGGTAACCAGAGCATTGCCAAGCGAACCTTTCAATACCAGGTTTTCGATGGTGATGTATTTCTGTCCCTGTATTGAAATCAAACTTTCAATACAGGGAACAGTTATTTCCAGCGATTCCGGATTTTTTGCTGAATAGAACATGATTTTTTGCGACTGCCGATTGAAATACCATTCTCCTGGGCGGTCGAGCGTTTGGGGGTGATTTTTAATAAAAAACCCAAACTCACGGTCGATATCGTAACTACACGGACGAATGGTTAATGTATCGCCACTGGTTTCAACAATCGGCGACCAATCGAGTAGCCAACGATTTGTGCGAACCACCAGATCGGCGCCCTGCCAAACCGAAGCATCAGGAATCGATTTGCTGCTCAAACGAGTGCTGCCCGAAGCCCATTTCATTGACAAATAGCCTTGATTGGCCGTAGTTCTATTAGGCCAGCGCCCAATGGCTTGCTTTTGACCGTTGATAAAAAAATTGGTGAGTTTTTCCTGACGAATGCCATTAGCAGATTCCCATTTATCAGGGCCAACTGTATTCCATGAATCAACCTTCGTAGTTCCATCAAAAACAGGCTTATCTCCAATACCATAAGCACCAAAGTAAATATCAAAATTTCTGATTCCACTTCGGGTAATATGTACTTCTCCCTGAAACACATCACCTCGGCAAAAAAGTAATGAATCGCCCGGTTGGAGGCTAATCATTATCTCATTCAGCTTTTCGAGACTTTTCCATGGAGACCTGACAGATAATCCATTGTTTTTTGAGTCATCACCATTAGTTGCAAAATAATAGCTGGTTGCATGGACATAGCTTTGAAGCAGGAAAAACAAGGCAAGTGTAATCGTTCGGAGAAACACCTTTGACTTAAAAAACCGAATGTTGATTGGCTGACAATAGTTATAAAATGGAATAGAAGTATTCATTGGTTTAGGTTATAGGTTACTTTTTAAAAAATATAGCCGATGAATAAGGCTTTAGTATCACCGAACTTCGTGACGCTTTTCCCGACACATCAATAAATCCTTTTGCAATCGGAACTGTTCGTGAAATTTCAGAATCATTGACGACGAAAAGAAAACGATCTTCCAGGTTAGGGAGAATTACATCAGCTTCCTGAAAAGATATATTCTTGATCCAAACCGGTGACTGTAGGTCGCTGAATTCAAAATTTACCCGTTCGAACGGAGTGTTGGCAAAGGCCGGAACATAAAGCAGCTCGTTCGTCTGAAAGTCCTGTTTCAACCGAAATTCCTTAGAGCATACAATCTGGTTATCTTTTGTTTTGAAATTGGCTTTGATAATTTCGCCTGACTTTTCGCTTTTGGTATCAAAACGCAACAGGTATTTGCGCTCTTCGCCTTTCTTTAATTCAATGTTCGTGGCAAGAATCAGATACTTATTCATTCCCTTTTGAGAACCAGATGAACTCCCGGTCAAATCTGTTATTACTTTTTTGCGCTTTCCTTCCCCGGTCGATTTCTCATCGTACCAGGTATCTTTGCCCTCATGATAAAATCCATAGGTGATTTTACGCGGCTCGCCCAGCGAATTTATTTTATATTGAAACCTAACCGGTTCAGGTAATGAATTTTGATCATATCCGTATTGCTGTTTCCATTCGCTCAAGGAATACGTTTTATTAATTTCATTACCAGCCCATTTATAGGAACAGTGTATGATCATTTCCGGATCGGCAGGCCGGCAATAGTAGTTACTGTCAATTAAACCCATCAGCTTAATACTTTCCATCGGCTCGTCTGTCAGGAAAGTGGTTATTTTTTGTGCTGAAGTCCAGGAAACGAAGATGTTATTTTTAATAACACAACCTCTGATAGTAAAGTCCGGCATACCCGCAGAGAGCATCTGTAGCTGTGTTCCATTATCAAATACCAGGTTATCCCGAACCAGAATATGATTTGCGTTATGGATAAAAATTCCAATGTTGCCGCAATTATACACGGTGTTGCCAACAATTTCAACATTAGTGCTTCCATCGTCAATATAAATTCCTTCCGATGATACTCTCATTGTATCGCTGGTTCCATGACCAGCTCCGATAGCATTTCGTACGATATTACCAATAATCTTGCGCTCGACAAACGGAGAACCTTCTCTGAATCCCCAGGTATATATTCCACCGCCATCATCTTTCACCATGCAATAGTTCGAGATCAGGTTATACCGCATCGTGACTGAATCGCCCTCGAATCGCAAAGGAATATATCCAACGCTATCAATTTTATTGTACTCTATCAAATTTGAAGAGCCTTCAACAACCATTGCATTGTATGAATTTGATCCATTTGCTCCCATTCCGGCAATTAATCCGTTATTTTTTATCTCATTCCGCCTGATCACCGATCCATGGCAATCCTGAAAAATAAACCCCTGATTGTTGGTTTCAGTTACTTTATTGTATTCAAAAACAGGATTTTTGCAGCTTTTGAAATGGACTCCATTCGCTCCGGAATAAATAATCTCAGTATTTCTGATGGTGATATTTTTCGCGTTCATCGCGGTTAAAGCTATAGCCGATGCACCCCGTAAGACCAAATTTTCAATAACAATAAAATCCTGATTCTCAAAAGAAATCAAACTTTCAATCGTAGAGGCTTCGATGACAGACAGTGAAGGATTTGCCTCCGAATAAAGCGTTAGTTTTTTAGTCTTTTTGTTGAAACACCATTCCCCGTTCTTGTCAAGAGTAGCGGGGTGATTACAAACAAAAAATCCATATTCGGAACTAATATTATAGGATACAAGCTCAACGGTAAGCGTATCGCCACTGGTTTCCAAAACAGGCACGCGGTCTAAAACCCATCGTTGGTTGCGAATCACCAATTCAGCTCCTTGCCACCGGCTGGCATCCGGAATCGATTGACTGCTTAACTTGTTACGTTCTGAAGACCACTTAACCAATAAGTATCCTCTGTTTGGCGCCGATACATTTGGCCACCGCCCCTGTGGCTGTTGGTCCCCATTAACAAATAAGTTGGTCAATTCTTCAACACTTGCATTGCATGTCGTCTCCCATTTGTTGAGTCCTGCTTTTTCCCATCCAGAAATCTTCGTTGTTCCACTCAATACAGGTTTTGCTCCATTGCCATAAGCGCCAAAATAAATTGCGGATTGTTTGGTGCCGCTTCTCGTAATCCTGATTTCCCCGTCAAAAACGTCACCTCTACGAAACAGAACGGAGTCGCCCGGTTGAAGTTGGAGCATGACTAAGTTTAGTTTTTCAAGACTTCTCCATGGCGAAGCAACGGATAACCCGATATTCTTCAAATCGTCGCCGCTGGCCGAAAAATAGTAGTTAGTTCCACATAACTGGCCAGAAACCAGCAGAAGTAAAAGTAAAAAAAACGCCACCCGGTGTGTTTTATTTTTGGGAAAAGAGTAGCCCAACTGTTTCGGATACAGAAATCGCTTTATCATAGTGTTTGGTTTAGGTTAACGAAAGATCAAAATCATTATTCACGTAGAAAAAACGACAGTCAAGGGCAGAAAGAATTACATCTGCCTGTTAAAAAGATCAATGTTGGCCTAATCCCGCAATTCGATTGCGTTGCAGAAACACATCAATCGGCATTACCTGTTGTTTTTTCTCTTTTTTGAAATCGGATCAGGGATGGCGATGCAATCATATAATTCTGTAGGCCAAAGGCTGATCTGTTCAAATCCTTCAGGAATAACCTGTTTAAACTGGACATAAGCCTGCACCTTCCCTTTCGTAGTGTAGCTAACAGCTTTTCCTTCCTCACCATTTGTAAATACGCTGTATCCGGCAAGAATACAGTCTTCCAGATCAACATGCAATTTACCGGCTGGCTGATGCCCCTGTGTACATATGATTCCGGTTGACTTGCCACCCATTTCAGGCTGAGTAAAATTTAATACGATGAAGCGGCAACCAACAGCCCGCACCCGTGCACAATTGCTTGCGTATGAAATGGACAAGGCGTTGTCAGGGTGCACCATTGTACAATCTTCTAAAACAAGATGGGGGTTATCAGGCATTGTAGTTTCCCAGCCACCAACCAATATAGCGCCAGTATCCCGGTCCCAATCCAACGCAAGGAAATAGCTTCTTCGGAAAATGCTTGGTTCATCCGGGCGAACAACCGGATAAACCACTCCACCACCAAACGCGCGGCCAATACTGACACAATCTTCCACGATGACCGTAAACCCTTCTCGATTGTCATCAGCAAAGTCCCAAAAGAAGCCTCCATCACTACCCGAAGTGTAAAGACTCCGGAGAATCCATCTGTCCCAGCAGAGGGCGGAAAATACGGGTTCGTTGGGATCAGGTTTCCACCCTTCGGCAATTTGTTTCCACCCTTCAGCGCCAAACGCACGACCATTACCAATACACCCAATAGTTCCCCACCAATCGTAGCTTTTGAAACCTTTTTCGGGATCGCCTGAATCGATAATAATCCGTCCGGTTGCACCTGAGCCCAAACGGCCGTCAGTGTCGCCAACAATCAGGTTATAGGATCCTTTTGCTCCTTTGAAAGCGGTAAACAAATTCGCCTCCACATACGTGTCAGGCCGGACAATAATCGTGTGCCCGCCTTTATCATCAGGCATTGCCGATAAAGCAGCCTGTATAGTCTGGTATGCTTTTTTCCAGCTTTTGCCATCGGAATTGTTCCCTGATTTCGATACATAAATGACTGTTCCTTTTCTTCCTCCGTAGTCAGGTGAAGACGGATCGACAGACTCCATTGCAGAAGCTAATCGGTTTGACAAAAATATCAGGTTAAGCAAAAGGAAGGCCAATACGCTGAATTTAAATCTTTTACTTCCTTTTCCGTTCATGATTACCATTTTAGCATTACTACTTTTTAACGACCGGTTTCCCTTTAATTTCAAGGACTATAACTGTGGCATATTTTGATTGATCCACATTATTTACATCCACCGTGATCGTTTTATCGTCAGTTTTTTCAACATCAAGCTCTGCCTTGCTTTTATCTTTTAAAGCATAGGCTTCAACTACCTTGTTTTGCAATCCGGGAATAACCAATTTGCCATCGTTGGGCCAATCAAAAACATGAAGATACAGAACAGTATTCTTACCATCCTCTTTTTGAGTACATCTACCCCAATCCAGTTTTTCAAACGGGCTAACCTGAGTTTCATAAATAGCTTCTCCATTTTCCTTCATCCAGTCTCCCATATCTTTTAAACGATCAACACTTGCCTGAGGGATGACACCTTCGGAAGTTGGCCCCACGTTGAGTAGAAAATTTCCACCTTTTGAGGCAATGTCAATCAGTTTATGTACCAGGTCTTCTGACGATTTCCAATTCTGATCATTTTTGTTGTAACCCCAGTGGTCATTAACGGTCATGCAACTCTCCCAGTCAACGCCAGGTAATCCGGTTAAAGGAATTTCCTGTTCGGGAGTACCAAAATCGCCAAAATAGGTGCTGTCCTTGGTCAACCCGGCCATTCCTGAACGCCCTTTATCCACGCGATTATTAATAATTAAATCAGGGCTAAGTTTTCGCAAATAGTTGTACAAATCTTTGCCACGGTCATGAGTCCAGGTATCTTCCCACTCGCCGTCGAACCAGATAACGCCTATTTTTCCATAATTTGTGAGCAGCTCTTTTAGCTGTTTTTTCATGTGCGAAACGTAGCTGTCCATATTGGCACCTTCCGCAGGCCTGCTAGTCTCCCAATTCCTCCTTGGCAAATAATCCGGATGATGCCAATCCATGATGGAATGATAAAAACAAAGCGTTATTCCCTGTTTCGCGCAAGCATCCGACAGTTCCTTCAAAATATCCCGTTTAAATGGTGTTGACATCACATCAAAATCGGTTTCTTTTGAATCGAACAAACAAAAACCATCGTGATGTTTCGAAGTAATCACAATGTATTTCATTCCTGCATTTTTAGCCATAGCGACCCATTCGTCGGCATTGAAATTTACAGGATTAAATTGTGAAACAAATTCATCGTATTGTTCCAAAGGAATTTGAGCCGACTCGCGTATCCATTCCGCATGATCAGTTCTGCCTTTCCACTCACCGGCAGGAATCGAATACAAACCCCAGTGAATAAACAATCCAAACCGGGCTTCACGCCACCAGTCCATCCGGTCGGGTTCTTTCACTTCTTTCTTTTTACACGAAGTAGCTGAAATCAAAAAAATGATCAGCAAATTAAAAATGATTAATTTTTTCATAAAAATTTAGTTCGGTTTATTGATTATTTATTGATTTTACGATAGCTGATCATGACAGACCCGGGGCTTTGAGGAATACCAATTTCTATTCCCTTGCCCATCAACTCCTGGCCTGTTTTTTTATCACGAAGGTTATAATCTTCTATTAGAAATTCGTAATCAGCACTTTTATCCAATCCGACCAGTTTAGCTTGAATCGATTCCTGTTTACAGTCTTTTCTTCTGAATGCAATGACGATGCCATCACCTTTATCCGGACGGTTCAATTCATAAGCCAGCCAGGCATTATCGTTAATATTGGCTGGAGTAAGCGGGTAATAATCGCTGTAGAAATAGGACCGAAGGTTTTTAAAATCCTGAATCCGTTTCTGGATCGCCGGAATCGACTCCGATTCTTTTCCGGTTACTTCCCAGTTCATCACTGCAGTTGCACTTAATCCTGAACGGAAAGTGTAACTATCCGTTTTGTAAATAGCTGTACCATGAATGGGTAAGTAAAAGTTTAACCCAAAAGTATGACACTGATATCCGTTGGGTTCGCCATACTGGTAATCGGTTCGCCAAAGCGGAGCGCTGCGCGAAGTGGTTTCCAGGTCAATCCTGCGCCCACCACTGGCACAATTGTCGATTAAAAGGTTGGGGAAACGTTCCAACAAGGCGTCCCAAAAAGCATAAAGCCCTTCAATGTGCCTGATTTCAGAAATGCCAATTCGTCCCGGTTTATCATTCGCTTTCCAATACGGCATGGGATCAAAATTGAAATCCTGACGATAATTATCAATCCCCTCACTTTTTATCAGGCCTGAAATATGATCGGTTAACCACTTCAGGGCTTCTTTATTTCCCAGATTGAGAAGAAGGTTATTACTATCGGTGCCTTCATTGATGAGCCATTCCGGATGTTCTTTATGCAACTGGGTTCCTTTCACCACCCGTTCAGGTTCGAACCAAACCATAAATTTGGCCCCGGTTTGATGAACCGCGTCAGCAACCGGCCTTAACCCGTTTGGAAAACGATCTTTGTCAACCGACCAGTTGCCTACATTTTCCCACCAGCTCCCCTTTTCCTTGTCCCAGCCACAACCAGTGTACCATCCGGCATCGAGCCAGAACACTTCCGGGAGAATCTTAAATCGTTGGTAGCGCTCCACCAATGCAACCGCAAATTTTTCAGTCAGGCAGTTGTATTCGCTACAAGGAGCCGGATCGCCATAATCGAAACTTCCCGACATGGGATATTCGGCAAATCGACCGTTTAATTTTCGGGAATGATGGGCCAGAATAAATTGACGGAACTGGTTGTGACCAATCATGCGATCATCGCCATTCCAGAAAAGCAGACAAATTTTAGGTGTGCGTATTTCTTCCTTCGGGAAAAGAGATAACTGCATGTTCTCCATACCCGATTTCAGTGAAACTGTTTTTTCGTCAGCCTGCAAAACATCGGCATACCATTTACCGGTCCAACCTACGGCAACCATGATTCCCTGTTGCCCGGGCATTTCGATGTTGAAGAATGGAAATCCGGTTTTATCAGACGAACGTCCTCCCTGTGGAGTCATATAAATGCTCTTCCCTGGTTGCATTTTTTCATCAATGGGAAGAAAATCGCTTCGTTCCGCATTACTGCCTTTGGCATGGTGAAGAACAAAAACTCCCTTTTCTTCAGCAACAAACGAATAGTCAATCGCCGCAGCTTTCTCAATGATTGGGGTATTCTTTCCTGAAGTATTTGTAAAATTCAAGACCCACTCTACAGCCTGAAAATCGGCAAAACAGGTGACTATACATTTAACTGCAAGCCCGCTTTTCGGATCAGAATAGGTAAATGCTGACACTTCGGATTTCGGTTCAACTGCCAGTAATTTTTCAGCTTTGAATTGCCAGTTTTTCAGGAAGGAATTGGAGTTTTTCCCGCCGTAAACAAATGAAAACGGGGGAATCTTACCTTTAGCAAAATGCTGTTTAACCCACTGGTGTGCATCCGTTCCGCGTACCTGTTGTGCCCGAACAGAAAATTCAAGCGAAAAAATGATGAAAACAATCATCATAAAACATATGCGCAATCTTTTGATTTTCGTTCCTTGTGGTTGCCACCCCATTTTTGATTGAATACCATCTTTGTTTTCTTTTAGGTTCTTCATGATTTATTAGGTTTATGTATAATCATTATTCTCAGCCCAATGCAATATTTCAGATCAACATTCAAACTCACAGTTGGCTGATGCCCTCTTGCACAAATAATTCCGGTTGGTTTACGAATGGTCCATATCGATGCATTGAACAAAACCATGCAGGAGATTTTCACATTGCGCTTCAGTATCCATACCGTTGAGACTGGAGACCTTTAGATCTCCATCACAGTTGTTCCGTCAGAATACTTGAACTACACCTCTCCCGTTCTGTCGAGTTGCCCGGTACTCCATTGCCCATATACAATTATTGTTTCATGGTTTTTCCTGAATGATAACAATATCGCCACAAAGGTTAACAGTAAGATGTGGAATAATATATCACTTCAAATACCCCCTTTCATATTACCACGTTTTAGTGCGTATTTAACCTTCGAGATTTTAAAGCTTCAATTCCGATGTTTCTCCCGGCTTCAAAATCACTTTTGTTTTCCCTCCATGATATATCAATTCGCTTTCACCACCTTTTTTCGAATAAATGCTAGCCTGAATTAACTTATGATCTTTCCATTTCATGTTCACCTCAAAACCGCCACGGGCGCACAAGCCTTTTACTTCGCCATCGGCCCAGGCCTGGGGCAGCGCTGGTAATAACCTGATAATTCCGTTATGCGACTGCAGCAGCATTTCTGCAATCCCAGCTGTTCCCCCAAAGTTTCCATCAATCTGGAAAGGTGGATGGTTATCGAAAAGGTTGGGTAAGGTTGATTTGGATAAAAGCTTCAGCACATTTTCATAGGCTTTTTCGCCATTTTGCGCCCGTGCATAAAAATTTATGATCCAGGCCCGGCTCCAGCCCGTATGACCACCGCCCTGAGACAAACGTCTTTCAATAGATGCTTTGGCTGCTTCGAATAGTTCCAGAGTTTCTGGTGTAAACTGCGACAAAGGATACAATCCCAGTAAATGGGACATGTGCCGGTGTCCGGGTTCTGTTTCTTCAAAGTCGCGCACCCATTCCTGAATGCAGCCTTTCGAATTAATTTTGATTGGGGGGAACTGCTTTTGTGCTTCTTTCAGCTTTTCAATAAAATCTTTATCGGTATTCAGGACCGAAGCCGCTTCTGCACAAAAATCGAAAAGCGCATTCGTAATTTCAATATCAATTGTTGCGGCATAGGTAAGCATCGATTGGGTTTTGGTAATCTGATCGTAGAATGTATTTTCCGGAGAATGCGATGGGTTCGTAACCAAATTACCTTCGGGTGAAGTGACGAGGCTGCCAAGAACAAACTCCGCCGACCCCTTGAGCATCGGGTAGGCTACATTTTTCAGAAAAGTAGTATCCCGCGTAAACAGGAAATGTTCGTAAACAGGGAAAGTCATCCAGGGCCCGTTCATCGGAGTGAGTCCCCACACACCATCGGCAACGCCGGTACGTCCAAATGGATCGGTCAGGTGATGGAGTGTCCAGCCAGCCGTGCCATACATTTCTTTGGCAGTAGCCGATCCGGGTTCCATTAGTTTGGACATAAAATTGGATAAGGGTTCCGATGTTTCTGACAGGTTGCAATTCTCGGCAGGCCAGTAGTTCATTTGCAGGTTGATGTTGGTGTGGAAATCGGCATTCCACGGTGCTTCAAAATCCTGATTCCATATTCCCTGAAGGTTGGCAGGTAATACGCCGGGAGTTCTGGATGAACCCATAAGCAGATACCTTCCGTATTGAAAATACAGGGCCATTAATCCATTATCAGAACTACCTTTTTGAACCAACCCAAGTCGTTCATCGGTTGGCAGGTTAGTCAAAGTATCGGTACCCAAATCCAGCTTTACCCTACCAAAAATAGCCTGATAATCTTCAAGATGCCTTTGTTCAAGCGTCTTTGCCGAATACTCGGCAGCCTGATCAAGAATCGTTTTACAGGTATTTTCGGGATCAATTGCCCTGTCGAAATCAAGTTTATTGATGTTGTAATCGGTAGCGGCTGTTAATATCACGGTAATCCTTTTTGCGTTGGAAACAATCAGCGATGTATCTGTTGCCGAAACAGTCCCCTTGTCAGCTTTCAGTCGCAGCTCTCCTGAAAATTTCATATGACTTCCTCCCGGTCCCTTCCTTGGATCATCTGCATCAACAATCTGTCCGTTCAGTTTTATAATTCCGGATGGCAAAACCTTAACAATGGCATCTTTCGCGCGGATCAAAGAAAATGAAGAATTGATCTCGCCCCCATTCTTCGATTCGATTTGAACAACCAACAGGTTATCCGGGGCTGATATCCAAACTTTCTGAGTATATTTTTTGTCGTCTACTGAAAAATCAGTGGTAACCACTCCTGTCTCCAAATCAAGCTGGCGACTGTAATCAACAGCTACAGATTCCCACTGATAATTGATCAACAAATTTCCAAGAGGCTGGTACGAACGGACTTCAGGTGGAGTACCCACAAAATTGTCTTCGGCAATCTTCCCTGCCTTGCTGTATTCACTGTTAAAAAGTGCCTGTTGTAACTCTTTCAGATGGATCAGTGCATTCGGGTTATTATTGTTGATTTTCGATCCGGCCCAAATGCTCTCTTCATTGATCTGAATCACTTCGTTAACCGGGTTTCCAAAAACCATTGCACCCAATCGTCCGTTTCCGAGCGGCAACGCCTCAACCCATTCTTTGGCGGGCTGTTTGTACCAAAGGCGTAATTTGGAAGATTCCTGTTTTAGTTGGCAGGATACTAACAATAGAAAGATCAAATAAATAATACTCTTTTTCATAGTTGGTTTATTTTAGGTTGTATGATTCGATTCTTAATTAGACCGTAACGTCGCCCGGCCCGGATCAAGCAACAGAAATCCGTCATGATGAATAATTCCAAGTTCCATGTCCATACGTTCTTCAACCGGATCGGGGTCTGTTATATTGAGTCGTTTACGAACCTCGCAGTAATACCTGATGGTTGAGTAATGACCAAGCCATGTTTATTATCCATCGAAGAAATGATGACTTGTTTTTCATCCTGAATCTGGATGTGATGGCCATCATATGATGAAACAATTACAGGTTTGATGCTCGCTTCGACATAAAAGTATATTAAAAATAACCAGAAAAAGCAGACCAACTTACCGAGAGACAAATTCGTTCTTCTTGGTCTTTGTAAAATCATTAAAAGATAATATTTTGATTCATTACACTATTTTCAGTTTCGAGTGATTGTGTTTGATAAAAGCCTCAGCATATTTGCAATTGGCCTGCATTCCCCTGAATTTTTCCATCGCTTCGTGGTAATCGCGGTAAACACTAGCCATATCCTGACTAACATGACTGTAGCAGGCTGCGTGCTTTTTTTCGATCACAGAGCTGATATCGACAAAGTTGGTCGGTGGAAAATTTTGTGTTTGTCCGCCCGATTCCACTTCAAAATAATAAAGATCAAATTCCCTGTTCAGTTTAAGCCATGCGTCATACACCAATATTGAACAGATCCGGTGGTCTCGGTGCCTGTCGATTGGCCAGTGCGTAAAAACAACATCCGGATTTTCTTTTTTCAGGAAATCATACACCTCTATATAACGATCATGTGTAATTTCGGAACTACCATCGATCTGACTAAAAAATGCAGCCCTCGCATTTAATATTTTGCATGCTTCCAACGCTTCATTCGTCCGAATCTGCGCCGCTTCAGCATATGATTTCCCTTGAATACCAGCTTCACCCTTTGTAAGGTAGGCCGATACAACTTCATGTCCATCTGCAGCAAGCAAGGCCATTGTTCCGCCACAACCTGTTTCCGGATCGTCAGGATGACCACCAACGACTACAATTTTAAGCTTCCGTTCTGACTTGCCACCTAAACTTTTTGCTCCCGACGGAAGTGGTGACAACCCCAAAGCTACAATTCCCAATGATGCCCCAGACATCTTAAGCAGATTTCTTCTTGTCATATTTTTCATATCTCTGTAATTTTTTATTATTGAATTTTTACTAGTTCATCATCTACCGCAATACTCGAGTCAGCAATACTAAAATAAGTTGCCTGACATCCCGGATCGGAAAACTCAGTCAATAGCAATTCCATATCATGCGGTCCATCGCTCATGCCCCATCCTTCTTTCCAGGCGCCTATTTTGCACATCATACCGTCCGAACGAAGAGAATTGTCTGTAAATGGTCCTTTTACTGAAGAAAAATCAAGTAGTATCCGTCCGAGGTCATCCGGGGTTAATTGTTCCAAACCATACTCTGGGTTCTTTTCCGGATTCAGGCAAAACAAAACCGGCCCCCGCATAACGGCAACACGGCCAGACTGGCGTTTTCTGCCCTTCACCAAACGCCAATCCATCGGAATATCCAGCAAAACCTTATCGCCCTTAGACCATTGCCTGTTAATGGATACAAAATTTCCCGGGACTGCATTTAAGTTCAGCACTTCACCATTAACCCTCACTGATGCACCTTTTGCCCAGGCCGGTATCCGGAGTATCAGAGGAAATGGACTGGGTTGCGAGGGAGAAACGGTAATTTCAACCTTTCCTGAATTTGGGTAATCGGTTTCCTGTTTTAAATCGACAGATGTTCCATCCGGTAAATTTGTTGTTGCAAAAGAAGCCGTGTAAAGATTAATCCCAATTCCTCCATTCTGATTTTTGTAATATATCATTGAAGGCAGTTCCGAGATAATTCTCCGGTAATTATTGGGGCAGCAATAGGTGTCGTCCTTGAAATATTCACGTGAGCCAGCCATTGGCGTATAATACCGTATTCTACGCCCATCAGGCGATTGAGCAGCAAACAAGGCATTATAAATGGTGCGTTCCATCAGATCGCCATATTCGGATTTTCCGGTCAGTCGTAAAAGATTTTCATAGAAACGAATCTGATAAGCAGTCGCACAGGTTTCTCCCAACGCATGATCCCCATCCTGATCATCTGTCCATGTTTCCCACTGTCCTGCTTCCCCCGAAATGATCATTCCATCTTTGGCCGTCAGGAAATCCATCGCCTTCTCCGACTGTTTTAACAGCTTTTCTTGAGGAAGAAACCGATACAGCTCAAGCTGGGCAAGACACATGCCTAGGTAACCGTAAACATGCCCGTCAAGTCCAACCCTGCGGCCAATCTCAATATCCAGATTCCAATCCTGCAATGCTTTCTGATTAATGCAAAAATCGAGGAATCGACGTTGACCGGTATGATAATATAAAGCAAGCATCGCACGGTCAAGACCTGTAACTGCTTCGTGCAGGTTCACCCGGGTTTCTTTCTCCCAGCCTTGCGGCATGGTTGACCAGCGATCTAAAATATAATCAGCAATTTTAACGGCAGCCTGCAATGTTTTTTCATTTTTGAAATACTGATAATCTGTCGTTAATCCGAAAATGATATACCCCATTTCATGAACGTCCCACAAACTCCACATCCGGTTCTCCGGCCTAAATGCTCCAATATAGCCATCAGGGAGTTGTGCCGAGATCAATTGATTTATGACGTAATTTTTATATGCGATGATTTGACTGTCGTTGGTATAGGCAGCAAATTTGGCCAGAGCTTCGATATACATGCCAATACCGGTAAAGCCGCCATTATCAGCCTTTTTCAGAAATGGCGAAATAAAATCTTTATCGGTGTCTATATTTTGTATGTTTTCTTGCAGGGTAATGTCGATACGCCGACCAATTTCTCCATATACTTTAACTTTCCCAAGATGAATCGTATGAAACGCCTCTGTTTCTTTTGCTGTACTACCTGTTTTGTTCTCCTGTTTTTGGCATTTACTGAAAACCAAAAACAGGATCAAAGCGATGAAACATTGCTTAGCAAAAATATATCGGTTAAAGTATCTTTTTTGATTCATATAATTAGTTGTAACATTACTACCTAGTCACGGTAAGCTTGAACTACCGTCTTTCCTCAGGTTGCTGATCCGCAGGAACCAGTTCCGACAATAGCAAGCCTGGTTTTGGGGTAGCAACATTCTCTTTTTTACTTGCAAATGAATAGAGCGGCATAACAGAAGCTGCTGCTACTACTTTGGCGCTGTCGCTAATAAATCCCCTTCTATTGATCATACTAATTATTGTTACGATTTGTGAAGTTTATTCAACACTGTTGACAAAATCAGTTGAATAATCTACAACTGATTTTGTGTCTTATGGTGTGTCTGCTAGAGATCTTCGCCATATTCCCACCCCTTGCGGACAGGTTCTTTAATATGTACATCAAAATCAGGATGATTGGTAACCTTCATATTTTCCAAATCATATTCAATTCGGGTATTGAATCGCTGAGCCATTACTCCAAGCAAGGCCATCTCTGTCAAACGGGTTGAATATTCGAAATTTGAACCGGGCAAAGGCCCTTCACCTTTAATTGCCCTCAGCCATTCGGCCATCGGACCACCTTCGACTCGCGGAATCGTTTGAGGAGGCATATTCTTGGTAAATCGGGTCCAATCCTCATCCGAGATAAGCAGTTTTGGATTATCAGGACGACCATCTGTTATCAAAGAGGTTTTATCCCCAACCATAATCATTCCGGAACCCGGTAATTCCTTGAGTCCCCACTCCGGACGATTTTCAGGTTTTAATCCTCCTTCAAGCCAAGTCAGTGTAACCGGTGGCTTATTTCCCCGAGCATCAAATTCAAAAGCTAGCATCGATTGATCGGAAACAAATCCATCAGGAGAGGGAGTCCGCTGAACAGAATCAACACTTTTAGGCATTCCAAGATCAAGCGACCAGAATGGTGCATCAAGCGTATGGCAGGCCCAATCGCCTAGCGCCCCATTCCCAAAATCATACCATCCTCTCCAAACGCGCGGAAGATAGAAACGACTGTATGGTCTGAAAGTTGCAGGGCCTAACCATAAGTCCCAGTCTAACGTTGCAGGAATTTTATCTTCTACCGGTGGAAAACTACTTGGTTTGCAAAACCATCCGTCTTGAGAAAACCCCGGTCCATCAGTCCAGGCCACGACTTCTTTAACATCGCCAAGAACACCGGCTTCATACCATTCTTTAATCTGTCTGATACCATTCCCTGAATGTCCCTGGTTACCCATTTGGCTAATTACGTTATAGTGCTTTGCCGCTTTTCTCAGCGTTCGTAGTTGCCAGATATTATGCGCAAGGGGTTTTTCAACGTACACATGTTTACCAAGTTGCATGGCAGCCATGGTTGCCGGAAAGTGAATGTGATCTGGAGTGGAAACAATAACCGCGTCTATCACATTCGCCATTTCGTCAAACATGATACGAAAGTCCTTGTAGCGTTTAGCGTTTGGGAAGGTTTTGAACCCATCTGCTGCTGCCTTGTCATTCACATCACACAAGGCAACAATATTTTCATGCACGCATTCTTTCCAGTTGTCTTTTCCCCGCCCACCAACTCCAATTACGGCAATATTAATTTTCCCATCTTTTTTACATTGAGTTAGCCCAGGCAATAAAATAACTCCTGCAGTTGCAAAAGCAGAAGAAGTAATAAATGATCTTCGGGATAAATTGGTCATGGAATTAATTTATTTGGTTTAAATTTCTTTTGATATAATTCAGTGGTTAAAACTGGTTGCATGTACACAGAGTAAATGAATAAAACGGACTTATTCATTTAATAATCAATGCACCTATCCATAAAAAAAACAGAAAACGTCAGTTATTCCGGGGACTATCCGTCATTTCAAACTCAAGCAACGTGTCTCCCGAAAATATTTCATTGTGTAAAAGATAGTTGCGTTTCAGTTTTTTGCCGTTTAACCGGAGGCTTTTGATGTACCTGTTCAATGAAGAAGCCCCAGGGGCATTAATAACCAGTTTTCCTTTTTCGTGTATTAGTTCAAGATGTTTGAATAAAGGTGTCCCCACCATGTATTCGCCCGTACCATGACGTACCGGATAAAATCCCATGGCACTCCAAACATACCAGGCCGACATCTGACCGGTATCATCATTGCCACAAATTCCTTCAGGACTATTTTTATATAACTTATCCATGATTTCACGCACATAATATTGTGTTTTCGATGGCTGATTGATATAATCATACAAATAAGCAACATGATGGCTCGGCTCATTTCCATGTGCATATTGACCGATCAAACCTGAGATATCACCTGATACATTTTCGCCGCTAATCATAGAATTCGCATTGAAGAGGGAATCAAGCCGCGCCTCCAGCTTTTTGTTGCCACCCATCATTTTGGCCAGCCCAGTCACATCGTGGGGAACAAAAAAAGTCCATTGCCAAGCATTTCCTTCGCAATAATCATCCCTCCGGTGATTCGATTCATACGGATCAAACGGAACCCGCCAACTTCCATCGGCAAAACGACCTCGCATAAACCCGGTCGAAGGGTCAAAAACGTTTTTATAATTTCTTGAACGTTGACTAAAAACACTGTAGATACTATCGTTTCCCATTTGTTTTGCCATTTGGGCGATACACCAGTCATCGTAAGCATATTCAAGGGTACGGGCAACCGATTCCATTTCCAGATCGGCGGGAACATAACCATATTTCTTATAGTTTTTAAGTCCAACAAAATAACGCATGGAAAAACCACAGGTATCTTTATTTGCTGATGTCACCATGGCATTTATGGCTTTTGAAGTATCATAATTGCGGATACCCTTCGTGTAGCAGTCGGCAATAAAAGGTAAGGAGTGAAGACCAATCATTTGAAAGGTTTCACCGCCAGCTAGAGTCCATATCGGAAGCTGGCCAAAAATATCAAAATGGGCCAGGCAGGTTTTGACATAATCGTTGGCAACATCGGGGCGAAGTATGGTTATTAGCGGACAGGCAGCCCGGAAAGTATCCCAAAATCCAACGACCCCGGCATAATAAGGAGACCCAAATGAAGGATGGATTTGGTGATCAGGACCGCGAAAACGTCCGTCCACATCAGAGTATAACATGGGATAAACTAAGGTGTTATAAACAAAAGAGTAAAATAGTTCCTTTTTCTGTTCATCATTGTCCTCAATAGCAAATTTCGAAAGGTTAGCCGACCATTCATCCAGAGCTTCTTTTTTCGTTTTCTCAAAATCCCACCCTGGTATCTCAGCATCCAGATTTTTACGCGCTCCATCCTCATCAACCGGAGAAAGCCCCACTTTCACCAATAATTCATCATCAGAATCAAATTCAAGAATGGCTTTTATATTTGTTCCAGAAAGTTGCTCACTTTCCTGAATCAGGATGTCATGATCAAATAAGTTAATTGTTTTTATAGGCTTTGAAAACCGTACACAGAAATAAACATGCTGCTCAGGTGACCATCCGTTTGAAATCCGTGAACCGACAATAGTACAATCGTCAATGCGTTTAAAACTGGAAATTTTAACGGTATCACCGGGATCATTGGAAACAATGGTGCAGGCTCCTCTACTTCCATATTTTAAGTCAATGAGAACCTTATTATTCCCATTTTTCGGAAAAGTATAGCGATGAAAAGCGCACCTACTGGTTGCTGTAATCGACAAATCGGTACCAAAATCGGACAGGCGCACCGAATAGTTTCCGGGTGAGAACTTTTCATCCTGATGCAAAAATGACGACGAAAATCCACCTTCGGGGTATTTTGCAGGAATTTGTTTGAGGATATGTTCAGGAATAGGTTGAAATAGCAAATCCAGAAAATCGCCACACCCGGCACCTGATTTATGTACATGGCTAATTCCCAATATTTTTTTATCGTTATACATATACCCGGAATTTTCCATTCGGGTATCCACACCAACCTGTACCATTCCTGATGGCACACAGGCGCATGGGATTATGTTGCCATTTCCTCCGGACCCAATAAATGGATTGACATAACCGGTAACATCCATTCCTGTTTTGACGTGGCTATTCTGTTTAAAATATGTTTGCCCCGACTTATCTCTCGAAATTGATTTACTTGTAAAGACGATTCCTACAAACAGGAATAGAACCAATAACTTTCTCATCAGCTTAAATTATGTGTTGGAAGAAATTAACGCACCAAAAAGCAGTTGCCATGCTGTAAAAATTAATTCAGATATGATTTAAGAATAATTTCAGACAGCCCCAATGACTTCTCGAAATCAGACTATATTATCTTCTAACGAGCAGTATTTCAGATAAAAAAAGATAGTGCCAAACCTTAAAAAAGGCTTGACACTATAGATAGTTAACTTCTTATTTTAGATTAGGATTAAGTAGAATATCGTTATCGGGAATAGGTGCAAAGTAGCTGCTTTTGGTTGGTTGTTTCAAGAGTGGGATTTCAGATGGATCCCTGTCAGCGGCTGCTTTTTCAACTGTTTCTGTACGAACAAGATCAAACCAGTTACTTCCGTTAGCTTCAATACCAGCAAATTCCCACGAGCGTTCTGCAATAACAGCATCGCGGAATGCAGTTTGGCTTAATCCTGTGTCCAGATTTGGAAGCCCTGCCCGTGTACGCACCTGGTTAATGGCAGCATATGCGGTCGCATCTGGAGAAGAAGACATGGCCTTAGCTTCGGCATAAATCAGCAAAACTTCGGCATAACGCATGGCAATTGTAGTACGGCTACTGGTCCAATCGTTATATTCCCATGGTTTTTCCCAGTTCATTCCATCATGATCCCACATTTTTTTGTAGTATGGACGTTTCATTTTAAGCTGAGTATAATCTACAATAGAGGTACTCCCATCAGCATTCTTAATAGGATAATTTGTCTCGAAAGTGGCATCTTTTCTTGCCCCTGCGGGAAATTTTTTATAAAAATTGAGCTCCGCGAAATAATAGTCCCATCCGGTCCATTCACTTGGCTGACCAGGATATGGAGCACTTTGATTTGACACCCCATTACTGTTGTTAAAATAATAACCTAATATGGTTTCATCGTTGAAACGTACATTTTTCCACAAATCAGCGCAATTGGGTAAAAGCTTGTATCCCCATGTACCAGCATTATCAATAACTTCTTTTGCCTTTTCAGCAGCTAGGGCATATTTCGAATGATCATTAACCGGATAGCCTGCCATGGTGAGGTAAACCAATGATAATACAGATTTTGCAGCTCCCTTATTAAAGGCAATTTTGGCCCTATAATCGGTATAATTATCAGGAAGCAATTCCTCGGCTTTCTTTAGATCCTCTACAATTTGATCATAAACAACCTTAGCATCAGTAAGTCCGATTGTAGGATGTGTCTCAATATCCAGAATAAGAGGTATTCGGTTATGCATTCTTACCAGCCAGAAATACTGCCATGCCCTACCAAAATAGGCTTGACCCAAAGCAACATCTTTTACTGTTGAGTCGGGCACTTTAGTTGAATTAACAATAATATTATTGCAACTTATAATTGTTTTGTAATAGTTGCCCCAGTAGTACTTTAACATTACATTTGAACCCGAGGGGTAATACGTTTCAAATTCGACCAAATCCTTAAGAGTCGGACTAGTGGTAACATCGTTTGCCCCTAAACAAATGGTATTAAACCGGCAGGTTCTATCGGTAAGGTCACACATGTGGTAATAAATGGTATGTGCAGCATCCGCTAGCTGTGTATCTGTGGTATAATATGTTTGGGCAGCAATCTTGCTTTCAAATTTCTCGTCTAGCACATCACATGAAAGAAGGGCTCCGATAAAAAACAGAATAGATATATATTTTTTCATTTTATTGACTTTTAAAAGGTTACAGCTATACCTGTTGTAATTAATTGAGGTGTTGGATAGGCTCCAAAGTCGATACCCGATTCTACATCGCTACTCCCTGAATTGGATACTTCAGGATCATACCCCTTGTATTTGGTAAAAGTAAAGAGGTTTTGACCGCTCACCGATAACCTCACATCAGCGAATTTAGTCATGCTTTTGGTGAAATTATAGGCAAGGCTAATATTCCTGACTTTAACAAAACTACCGTCTTGCAACCACCTTGAGGATTGCAGATTGTTTACATTAGTTGTACTAAGTGCAGGAAAAGCTGCGTTCGGATTCGATGTTGTCCAAACATCGGCGCCATCCTGAAGTGTAATGGTACGCCCATCACCAACCGGCAGTGCGGCAGCGGCGTACATCACGTTTAATACCTGACGTCCCTGAACGCCCTCAACCAAAATATTAAAGGTAAAATTCTTATAATTAATTGTATTGTTTATCCCAAAGGAATAGTCAGGATTAGCATCACCGGTTATTTGATAATCAGAATTATTAATTACATAATCGCCATTAAGGTCCTCATATTTTGAATCTCCTGGCTGAGCGCCAAATTTTAAAGCTTCTGCGGCTTCGCTGGTACCCCACAGTCCTAAATATTTAACACCCCAAAATGAGCCAAGCGGGTGCCCTGGTTCAATAACAAAGGCTTTCGTCGCTAACATTCCTGAACCATAATCACCTGTCAGAATTCGGGTTTCGTCACCTAAATCAATCACTTCATTTCTAACCGTGGTTAGGTTGAACCCAATAGTCCACTCCAAACCATTTTTACTAACAACCTGGTAGTCAGCAGAAAATTCAAATCCTTTATTATTCACCTGACCAATATTCTGCATAACCCTGTATGAACCATCGTATAAAGGAAGTTCTTTAGCTAGAATTACGCCTTCAGTTTCCTTAAAGAAATAATCCATAGTTATATTCAGCTTATTTTTCATGAATGAAGCATCAAGACCAAAATCTCTTTGTGTAGTCCGTTCCCATCTAAGGGATGTATTTGCAGGAAAGGAAGGTTCAGTACCAACATAATTAGTTGCTGAGCCATAGTCATATTTTTGAGTCCTCAGGCTGGATAATTTGGAATCTGAATTTATTCCACTCTGATTTCCGGTAGTACCCCAGCTTCCCCGTAACTTTAACCGATCAAATACATTTAAGTTTTTTATAAACCTCTCTTCTGATAACATCCAGCTCAAACCTGCTGATGGGAAATAGCTGAATTGGTTTTCTTTTTCAAATACCGATGATCCATCAGCCCTGTATGTAGCTGTTAAGAAATACTTTGAAGCATAGTTATAATTTATTCTACCAAAGAAAGACTGTAATCCACCATCATAATAGCTCTGACCAACTGAATTCGTAGAAGAAAGTGCAATATCAGCTGCTGGGCTGTCAACACCATTGGCAGTTAATGACATGCTTCTTCCCTCGTGGGCTGATTCCTCAAAACCGGCAGTCAAGAATATGTTATGTTTTTCAAGTATCTTCTTGTTGTAATTAAGAAGTGTTTGAAGTTGCCACCCAAAACCGTCACTACTATTTAAACTCAGATTTGGATTACTTGCCTGAAAAGCTTTGCTGACATAATTCCGGTTATAACTATTTGATTTACCAACTGATATATTACCCACAAAAGACAGGTCGTTTGTAATTTTATACTTCATATTACTATTGATACCAAACGAAGTACCTTTCTTTTTTTCGTACGGTTCGTTAAGGCATAACATCGGATTTCGTCCTAATGACCCATAGGTATCAGCGTTGGTATAATTTCCGTCAGTATCGTAAACACTTTCGGTTGGCGACCATATGAGAGCTTGTAATATTGGATTAAGCTTCCCACCACCAGTCCCGAGTCCTTCGTTGAACCGGGTTCCCGTGGAGGCCGTAATATCAACTGATATGGAAAGACGCTTGCTAAAATCACTGTTAATATTTGCTCTAAACCCTGATTTGTCCCTGTTTGTATTTTCTAACGTTCCAACTTCTTTCACATAATTCGCCGAGAATAAATATTTTACATTACCAGAACCTCCGGAAATTGATGCCTGATAATTTTGGCTAAGACCCGTACTAAATATCTCATCTTGCCAGTTAGTGCCTCCATTCTGCCTAAATGCGCTGATTTGCGAAGGAGTGTACATTTCCTTATTATATACTTTATTGACTAAATCGGCATAATCGCCTGCGTTCAACGTATCATAACGTTTACCTACCTGACTAACACCTATATTTGACGAAAGGGTTATCTTAGGAGCACCGGCATCTCCTCTGAAAGTTGTTATTAAAATTACACCACTAGCTCCTCTTGATCCATAAATTGCAGTGGCTGAAGCATCTTTAAGTATCTCAACCGACTTAACATCATTCGGATTAACATCTGATCCTCCTGGGATACCATCAATAATATATAAAGGATCATTAGAGCCATTGATTGAATTCGCTCCACGGATTCGAATCCTTGGGGCTTGACCCGGCGACCCGGTAGTATTGGTTACTGAAACCCCGGCTGACCGTCCTTGCAACACCTGAGAAAAGTCGTTCATCGGATGTTCTTTTATGCTATTTGAAGAGATAGAAGATAGTGAGCCGGTTAAATCACTTCTTTTCATGGTACCATAACCAACGGCAACAACTTCTTCCAAACCGATATTTACTTCTTCAAGTTTGGCATTAATATTCGATTTTCCTGCAACCTTAATTTCCTGACTTTTCATCCCAACGAACGAGAAAATCAATGTCGCATCCATAGGAACATTAGACAATGAATAAGAACCATTAGCGTCAGAAATAATCCCGTTCGATGTTCCTTTAACCAGTACAGATACTCCGGGGAGTGGAACTCCAGAGCTATCAGTAACTTTTCCGGAAACCTTTAACGGCTGTTGCTCTGCTATCAATGAATAATCGGCAGTCAACGCGATTTGACGATTAGTTATTTTGTAAGTAATATCCGTGTTAGCAAATAATTCATTCAATATTTCCGGAACTGTTTTGTTTTCGGCCAAAACGGTTACTTCCTTCTCTACATTAACATTGCGTGCTTCATACATAAAAAAGAAGTCGGATCGATCTTCAATCGACTCTAAAACTGCTTTGATAGAAACATTGGTCATTTTTAAACTTAGGCGCTTGTTTTGGGAATACAAGTCAACTGCAAAAGTTTGACCGATACAGATTAATAGTACAATAAATGTTGCTCTCATTTTCATACCTAATTTGGACTCCAGGCACCTATATACGTGCGGAATCAATGAAAACCATTTTTTTTTCATAAATTTGTTGCGATTTGGATTATTAATTCAAATTGTCGAAAATGCCTCCTGAGCTTCGAAATCCAGAGGCGTTACACGAAGTTAAGGGAGATGTTAGCGCATCTCCTTTATTCATTTAAATCGGCGGTAAGTTTTTCCATAGGCATGGCAATTTTGTTATTTTTAGATTTAAGTTATTTAGTTAGAATTACTTTCACCGGGATCTCGGGATCATCGCTCTGAATTATTTCGTAATTAATTCCACACGAGAACTTGATTAAGTCAAAAATCTCTTCTACATTTTCATTCACAATTGTGGCGTTAAAAATCAGTTGGTTAACTTTATCGTTTTTTACATCGATATCAATATTGTACCAACGTTCCAGTTTTTTAAATACTTCTGACATTTCATCATCTTTGAAAATCAATATGCCATCTTTCCATGAGGTGAACTTGTAACTACCTTCCTTGCTCACGAATAATTCTTTGCGTTCTACATCAAATTCGGCGACCTCACCTGGATTTAACTTCAGTTTAAAAGATTGATCATGCACCTTTAGGAGCTCAATACTTCCAGATTCCAGAATTACACTTACATTACGGTCTTCAGGATAGGCAGATACATCGAATTTCGTTCCCAGAACTTTTACTTTTAACTCATTGCATGTAACGGTCAAAGGAATTTCTTCATTCCTTGCTACCTGGAAAAAGGCCTGCCCACTTAATTTGATCAAGCGGTTTTTAACCGAAAAATTAGTATTGTAGGATAATGTCGTTCCCGAACTGATCCAAACAACCGAACTGTCCGGTAGAATGATTTTAGAATTTTGTCCGTTATTCGTTGATATAGTGGTAAACGCATTGTCAGAGGTTGACGGTGTCAACCATTCATTATTTATATAGGAAAGAATTCCGGCACATCCAACCAAAAAGAAAAATACTGCGGCAACTTTCCACCTAAACAATACATTCCTGAAAGTCAAAGCAGTTATCCGCTGCCTGTATCTTTCCCAGGCAAGCTCTTTATTGTATGTTTCATATGCTTCAATTGCTTCCCCAATATTCTTTTCTTCTTTCAACTTATTAAACATCTCCTGATTTTTGCTGGCTCGGCAGAGCCAAATTCTAAGCAATACTAACTCTTCTTTGGATTCCTTACCTCCCAAATATTTTCCTATGATGGATCCAATTTTTATTGATTCAAGAAGATTCATTATTTTTTTTACGATTTTATAGTGGATTATATTCTTTTATACATTACAAACGACAATGAGAAAAAATGGAATTACATGAAGAGCATCTTTTTTATTGAGAAAAGAAACGTTTAAACTCTTCGAGTTAAAACGTTTTTATAACAAACAACAACACAATAATCAACAAATATTTATAGCTAAATAAGGATATCTTAGAAAGTTATTCTCTCTCACGTTTATATTCATTTCTTTGTATTTAGCCAAATTTTAGCTAGGGCAATCTCGGTAACTTTTCTTCTGGAAAGGGAAAAAAATAAAAATAAATCACTTAAATTTTTTCGTAAAACTTTATAGGCCCTTGCTTTATGTGTTTTAACAGTATTAATTGCAATATTTAGGATTTTGGCTATTTCTTCGTTCGAGTTTTCGCGAAGTGCCAGCAACAATACTCTTTTGCCCATTGTAGGTAATTTGTTGATCTCACTGTAAATCTCGCTGTACGCTTCATTCCGAATAACCTCGTCAAAAAAAGATTCAGTTGTTTCGATATTGTTTTTTGTCATTGCCCTGTATTTTTCTTCAACCTTAAAGTGCTTGAGATGATCGAGACATGAATTCCTTGTTGCGGTATAAAAGAACGCTTTTACGGCATATATATTCGGAAAATTTCTTTGTTTTTCCCAGAATGAGATAAAAACATCTTGCACAATATCCTCACATACTGATGGTTCAACAATGTAACTAGACGCAAATGATGTAAGTTTTGGATAGTAGGTATAGAAAAATTCTTTTAAATCAAGCTTTTCTCCATTACTAAGATTTATTTCTGTATTTCGGAGTAGATTGATCATTAATTTTTATTAGCAATATTTAACTTTCAATTTAAATTCGCAAAAATCAAATCCAAAATAAATTATATTTTTTGTAATACACCTCAAAAATCAAATTGTTTTCGGCAATATATGCTATACAATCAAATATAATTGTGAAAAAGAAAAATCAATTAAGCATTTCGAAATATTTGGAGTCTTCTGCACTAACGGATTTCATAATACTATTTTAAACCTGTTGTGTGAAAAGTTGATCTATCTGTTGTTTATGAACCTATTGATATGTTGATCGATTGTCAAAGCAGTAATCTTTAATAAGATTCTGATTTTAAATCCGATAAATAATAAAAGAGAGATACGCCTGACAGCAATGAATATTCGATCTACAAGCCTAACTAATATTCTGTTCTTACAGGTTTTCATGTCCTGCAATAAAGATACTTTACCCGATGGCGGATTCATTGGAACATGGATTGCCGCAGATAAGACCGACACCTTGTATTTTATTGACGATCAAACTTTCAAATCTCCCCGTTCTGATGGGGTATTGCATACTTTTGGGTACAGCTATACCGAAGATAGTATAACGATTCAGTACACTAGGCCAAATTTTGTATTGGTACGGCCATCTACCCACCGCTACACTTTAAGCAACTCAAACCTTAATAATTGATTTGTACAAGGTGAATTATGGATTTGAACCAGTTAAAAAGGGTATATAAAATCAAATAAGTCGCCAATATTCCTGATTGATCGCGTATATCGTTCAAATCTCGTGCATATAATAAATAAAAAAAAACCGTAACTGACTGTCTATCAATTACGGTATCTAATTTTTAGTGACCCAGCTGGTACAAAACTCGAACCATTTACTGGAGGATTTGAAGCTTCTAAGTGATGCATTTGCAGCTTAGTTCTTATATTAGAAATTACACCGATTTTACTGGTAACTGAAGATATGAAGGATGTGAACCGCCTGTATGGATGATGTGCAATCCCTTATTTTCGGGTACAAAACCAGCGGTGCCGGGCATAATAGCTCCCAAATCGTTTCTGGAGCTAATCACAAATCGTAACTGTTCGCCGGGGTAAAAAATCATTCCCATTGGGAAAAGATCGATTTCTATTTCTGCAATCTCGCCCGGTTGTAGCTTTTCTACACGGTCGAATGTGTGTGCCGGAACTTCATCAGTTGTGAGTAATTCGTCCAGATGGCGGGCAGATACACGCAAACGGCCGTTGGCTCCTTTGTATCGTAGCACTGAAGCACCACGTTCGCTCAAATCCTGCATCATTGATCCTTGATTAGGAATCACAAACTGCTGCAGAGGATTACCAAATCGATCCAACTTTTGAACCATAAAGAACAAATCCATGTCGTCAGAACCTTTGGCTTCCACCCATAAATGTGCTTTTGGGTAGCCCACCATTACAGTTTCTTTATCGAAACGAATGCCGAACGATGCTAAGCCATGTTCTGTTTCCGTATAGTATGTAACGGCTATTTCGTTGGCCGGAACTTCGTTTACAATCCCCCGTGTTATGCTGTGACTGGACTTGACATCTATGAAGAGAGTTTATGCGGAGGTGTTGGTGGCCCTGCTTCGAATGTTGATATAACGTTAATCTGGGATGAAGTTTCTCTTGAAGGATCGGTATATTCAGGTAAAGGTAGATTTATTATAAACAAAGACATTCCATCTTCATTTTCGGGCTACAAATATCCCGCTCAGGAAAATACCTTTTATATTTCTGCCAAGGGAACCGTTACCACATTAATTTAAATGTCTGATTCCTAATCAACTTTACAAATATCACCCCTGAACTCAGAAAAACACATTCCAACTAGACTAGTACTTTTACCACAATTTAGATATTCAACCTAAGGGGAAAGACTAAATCAATCCTCAGACGAGAGTGATTGTGCATTTTATTTTCAAAAATATCGTTTTTGTTATCGCTTGGGAATGTTTCGCCCAATTTATGACCTCTGAGAATGGAACCCGAATATCGTTTCCTTAGTAATACTGCTTTAATCCTTCTTCTTGTTCGGATTTATCTGATTGTGTGCGTCGTAATGCTCCTGAATCACTCTGTCCATTTCCTCTGAGGACATTGGCAACTTCATCATTTCTGCCACTGCCAGTTTTTCCCTCTGGTTGTATTCTTCCATCTTCCGAATTTGGGCTTCGTCCATCGCTGTTATTTTTTACAAATGTATCATTTTTAAATAGTCAGCTAAATAGAAGTGCAAACAAAGTCTCATTCTTTAAATCAAAAACAAACTGGGAGAATTCCTTTTTTTCACCCATTTAAACAACTAAAACCAATAGTTTTCTTGGAAGGTATTTTAATATTTAATCTTTTACACGCTTTTCAACCTTTTCGATGAGAGTTTATGGCTTGATATTAAGAGCCTTAGCGAGCTTAAAGATTATTATAATAGTGGGTTGTCGGTGTCCCCGTTCAAGCAGTGAGATATAAGTTCGGTCAAGTTCACAATATTCAGCAAGTTTTTCCTGAGAGATATTCTTCTTTTCCCTCAGTTCTCGTAAAACTTTACCAAATACTTCAATAACCATTTTCTCCGACTTTAGTCAGAGCGAATGTGATGTAATTATCAATTTATAACCACAGACTATAGTCTGAATTTACTATATTTGAAAAGTTAAATAAATAATTCAAATGTGCTCGTATGTTGAGCTTTTGTCAGCTTAATAAAATCCAATATGAGAGTTTTCCTATTTTTATTGGCCTTACTGTTTGTCTATAGTTGTAATAGTGACAACCCAATCTCAGGTATTTTTAAGTCCGCTGACAATAAAATATTAGCTGTAATAACTGATAGTACTCTTTGGATGATAAGTGGTTCTGATGCTTCTTTATTCGCATTAAGTTATAATTTGCATGTCAGGGAAACAATTCACTACAAAGAGGATGTTGTAAGAATATACAGCGTTGTTTACGGAACTTCATTGAGTGATAACGGTCATGGCAATTTTCTCAGTCCAATTGTCTTTAAAAATGATAGTTTATATGGTGGGACCCTGATTGCTACATTTATTAATTCTAATTTTTCAATTGGCGGTTATTCCTTTGTTCGAGAAAACGACAAAAAAGAAGCAAAACGTATATTTGACATTTGGCTAGGTCTTATGACAAATAACTTGGATTATAAACTATTAAAATTACAAGAATGAAAAAACCAACATCAACATTTTGGATTTGCCTGTCGATACTCGTCGCAGGATTTATAATCGGGGCAGCCATTTATCACGGCAACAGGTATGTTTTCAATCCGAAATACAACGAAGTAATCGACACCTATACATCTACCTCCAGAGAAGTAAAATAGATGTTTCACGTACCGGAATAATACAGGATGAGGGACAGGCGCAACCGCTTGTATTAGGTTGAAACTTATAGCTGCTTATTTTTAGCATTGATATATCTAAACTTAAACTATTATGGACTATATCAAATCGTTTACTGAAGAAGAGTTTTGTACTTTTATTCTCCAGACCAAGGAGTCTCTTTATATTTGTCTGCCATTGCTGCATCCTAAAGTTATTGAGTCCATACATGAAGTTTACGATAATCACAGGGGTGGAATATCAATCAATATTGGTCTGGATTTCAGTCCTGAAACCTTTCGGCAAGGTTATGGAGAAATCGTATCCTATGAGGACAGTTGGATGGAAAAATACAATGTCCAACAAATGAAAGACAATCGAATCTCCTTTGTCATTGCTGATTCGGTGGGTTACTTTTTATTTTTTGAATCAAGGTACTTATTGCCAGCAGATAAGGTAACACTCAACGCAGTTCTGATTGATCCGATTTCTCTGATTAGGCTAAAACAGCATTTCTTTAAATCATTCAAAAGGAGTGAGCTTTCTGATCATATTGCTAATGCTATCATTGAAGAAAGCAACCAATTAAAGAATATAGAGTCAGAATTTTTAGATTCTGGAATTGTAATCTCTTCAGTGATTAACCAAACCATTATTGATGATGTAAGAGAATCACTTAAAAAGAATCCCCCGATAAAGCCCGATTATAAACGAATAGTGGAGTTCTATTCCAACAAGTTTCAGTATGCAAAGCTCGTATTCAAAGGTTCAAATATAATGTACCACAAAATTGACTTGCCTAAAGATGTTCTCCCGATAATAGATGCTGAATTAAAGGAAAAGCTTGAAACAAGATTGAACCTTTTTGACAAAAATGATGATGAAGAATGTTTTAAACCACTTAATGAATTCAAGGTAAAAATTGCTAATCTAAGAGAAACCTTTTTTACTAAAATAAAGTCGCGAGAGGAGAGTCTTGTAAGTATGCAGCACAAGGTCGAATTTGTGGCAAAATATGAATTACTGAAGGAAGAATTAATAACGGTTAAGGCAGATATTATAAGTAAGTTGGCAAAACAGATAGAGTCCACCAAAACCAGATTGCTCGAAGACTTGAAAGATTTTTTCCTGGTTAATCCCCAAGCTCTTTTTCCTAACGATCCTTATCTATGGCAAAATAAAGCTTATATTGAAACCGAAGCCAAGTCAGTCGCACAAGACCTAATTTGCAACCCCAAAAAAATTAAATGGCCCAAGTCTCATATATTGCTTGATGAGTTCAAGCTTTCGGTTCAGTTCAGCGATATAACAATTGAGGATTTGAGGAACAAGGAATTTATTAAGGAGCTAAAGGAAGCAAGGTTAATAGGTCAAGCAGATATAAATTTTCTTGCTGAATTTGGAATTGCAATAGGTGTTATTGGATAAACAGCCTTCAATTTGTGATTGGTATTAGTTCTGGATGTACAAGATTATATCAGATATGGTATAAAAAACCAGAAATAGTGTATGAAAGTGAGTATTGGAAAATGTTCTATGAATAAGTGTATTGATGACACTTACAATATTTTTACTTTCAAAAGAAGAAAATTTGTGGTTAACCCAATTGACCCAGGAAAATCAATGATATTAGGAGTTCCATCAATTTTGTTAGCTTCCCCTTCCATCTTAAAACGAATTATAACTAACTTGTAATTCTAAATAGCTCTAGGTTCAATGAATTTGCCAAAATCTCACCAATCGCCTTAGTTAGCCTGTATTAGGACTAATCCTTAACGACCTTCATTAACTATGCGGACAAATTAATAAAGCACTATCATGGACTTGTAAAAAAAACTGCAAGTTGGTAATATAAATTACCTTGATTAGCGGTATTTGGAAGTTTTTAAAGTTTTGTAATTGTCACTATATTAGGTGAATAGACTTCTGAATTCAATCTATTCAAAAACTGCAAGTAGGTGCAAATCAGTTGTTGAGTTAGGAGTTGAGAGATTGAGTGCTACATTAAGGAGCTATTGTATAAACGGTTGATTAATAGAATAATAAAATTGCTTTTCATATACTTTAATAACCATTTGTAGTCTTTCTTTTATTGGGGCTCAACCGAACCGAACTTGCAAAATTGAAACAGAGTTTGCAATTACTGAAAGTGGACTGCAAGTTGATAACAATTTTTATCTTAAAAAAATCGAATATTTCATGCGTAGGGCAATTCACAAAAAGGGTAAATAGATAATAGCCATTCATGGGATGTGAAGTTTTGAAAATCGTGAACAAAAAAGCGACCAGTACTAGGAGTCGATTAAAAATCTAATCCTGATCGCCTTCAGAAATAACATCTTGTTTGAGAACTGATTTATAGTATTGAAGGATCGGTAAGAATATACAATTTCCGGACCGTTCGCATGATTCAAAATTTCAATAGGAACTTAGGTTTGATTAAGGTCACAATGAATCCTTTATCTAAGAAAGGTTTGAAGTTAAGAAATGCAACGATCATACTCCCCAAAGTAGTTCTTTCAATGTACCTCCTTATTGAACAGGGTACTTCCTTATTGAACAGGAAAAAGTTATAATAGAAAAGTAGGCAATGATGGTAAGTCTTGATTTTATAGGTGTGGTTTTTCGTAAAAAGGTAAGGGAATATGGAATACAAGAGAATTAACTGTACTCTGTAAATTTGAGGAGGCAAAAAGCCGGAAATAGGGGCAAGTGTGTATCAATTCGTGTATCAAATAAAAAAGCAGCTACGCATCTTATTGCTGTAACTGCTTGATTTTCTGGTGACCCCGGGAAGACTCGAACCTCCAACCTTCTGATCCGTAGTCAGATGCTCTATCCATTAAGCTACGGGGCCATTGCAAAAGCGATGCAAATATAATACTTAGCGCGATAAAAACAAACCCGAAAAGTATATTTTTTGCCTATTCATATTTATACATTTTATCATCAATAAGAACATCCTGATTATGACGAGTTTGAATTTTAAGATTCGTTATTATTTCTTCTGCTCCACCCAGATAAACAGCTTCATGAATGTCTTTCACCAGCTTCATCACTTCGTCATAATAGCCTTCAACTACCGTTTCAAACGGGCAAACCCGATACTCAAGCCCCGATTTCTGAATCAATTCAATTGCTAAATCAACTAACTCGTATGTTCCTTTTGAAGAAGACCGTGGTAAAACCTGTATGGCAATATTTACTTTTTTATTCATCATTATTGTTTTCTCGATTCATAAATTCCTTAATTTCCTCAATGCTCATTCGCTTTACGTTTGTAATAATAATATCTTGTCTGACAAAATCGCCGTATTGGTTGCATTCGTTAATTATACTACTAAAGACGACCTGAATATCTGACTTAACAGGCAATAATAGCACCGAAATTGCCAGATTCTCGTTAAAACTGATCTCTTCCAAAAATCCGTTATTATTTTTAACCGCAAATTCAAGTTCGGTTCTAATCAATTTTTGTTGAACTTTCGAATACACTTCAGCATTCTCGTTCCCGATAAAAACAACAAAATACCTTAACAATTGTCCTTTACCGCCCAACCCGGTTGAAATATATACCTGCTGCTCATCCATTAGCGAACTCTGTATAACCATCCGGCTTTCCTGAAGAGCCAATATACTCCATTCCCTCAATTCCGGATCGGGATTTTTTGCATATTTTTCAATAGTCCTAAACACATCAACCCTTTCCTGCGAGGCCAACAATACCAGTAAGTTTTTCTTTTCTTCAATCGGAATGTCTTTATCAAACAAGTCTGCCTGATGTTTAAGAATCATTTCTTCATCAAAGCCTGATTTGATATCCCTTCCGTAATTAAAATACTCCATTTGTAATTCAACATCAACCTGTTCCTCCAGAATACTGAAATTTTCGGGTAACGACGAAATTGCCTCCTGTATCCTTTTGTATATATTTTCTTCCTCCATTCGTTTTTTCATGATGTACAAATGTAAAAATATCACATTTGATTTCTCAAGAAACGGCGCTTTTTTAACGGTATTGTTAAAACTTAAATATCTTTGTGCCGTTATTCTTATTTAGTTTAAATTAGCATAGCACCCGATATTATTGTGAGACTCTCGGAAGTAAAAAATAAGGAAACTGTTATCATTACTAAAGTACTGGGCCATGGTTCTTTTCGTAAAAGAATCACTGAAATGGGATTTGTAAAGGGGAAAGAAGTAACCGTTATAAAAAATGCCCCTTTTAATGGACCTACTGAATATAAAATTCTCGACTACAACATTACCCTTCGGAAAACCGAAGCTGATCTCATTGAAGTTGTTAGTCAGGAAGATGCAGAGAGCAATACCCTTCAAAATTTTGAAGGCGTGATTGACAATCAGAGTTTAAAGATTTCGGCAAAAGAAAAAGAAAGAACGATCAATATTGCGTTGGTAGGCAACCCCAACTGCGGCAAAACAACTTTATTTAATTTTCTTTCAGGTTCGAAAGAGCATGTTGGCAACTACAGTGGAGTAACCGTTGATTCGAAAAAAGCTACATTTAACAACGGTGGATACCATTTCAATATTTTTGATTTACCTGGAACATACTCATTAACGGCATACTCTCCTGAAGAAATTTATGTCAGAAAATTTATAATGGACGAAACTCCCGACATTGTTATTAATGTTGTTGACTCGTCTAATCTGGAAAGGAACCTTTTCCTGACTACCCAACTGATCGACATGGATATTAAGGTAGTTTTAGCCCTCAATATGTATGACGAACTACTCAAAAATGAAGTCAAATTTGATTACAAAAGCCTTGGAAAATTAATCGGCATTCCGATTATACCTACAGTTAGTTCAAAAGGGAAGGGCATTCAGGAATTGATAAAAAAAACGATAGAGGTCTATGAAGATCTGGATCCAATAGTCAGACACATCCACATCAATTACGGGCAGGAAATTGAAAAATCTATCCAGGCTTTGCGAACCAAAATAAAACTTGAAAAGCCGATAACTGACACCATTTCGTCACGCTTTTTAGCCATTAAGCTTCTTGAGCGCGACAAACAGACACTCGAAGCGTTAGGCAACTACCCGAATTTTGTGGAGATAGAAAAAACTGCGCAAAGTGAAATTAAGCGAATCGAACGACTATATAACGAAGATAGTGAGACCGTTATAACTGATGCTAAATATGGCTTTATTTCCGGAGCGCTGGAAGAAACATACAAGCAGCGAAAGAAGGTTATTGTAAGTAAATCTGAAAAAATAGATAATATACTTACGCATACCTATTTAGGATTCCCGATATTTATGCTATCCATTTCACTGGCTTTTTATGCCACCTTTAAACTGGGTGCATACCCCATGTCGTGGATCGAAAATCTCGTTGCTTTTATCAGCCAACAAGTCTCAATCCTCTTGCCCGACGGCATGCTTAAAGATCTGTTGATCAACGGAATTATTGACGGGACAGGTAGCGTATTGGTATTTCTACCCAACATCCTGATTCTGTTCTTTTTCATTTCGTTTATGGAAGACTCCGGGTATATGGCCAGGGCTGCATTTATTATGGATAAAATTATGCACAGGTTTGGTCTGCACGGGCGATCGTTTATCCCGATGGTTATGGGATTTGGTTGTAATGTTCCGGCCATAATGGCTACCCGAACTCTAAGAAGTCCAGGCGACAGGCTTTTAACTATGCTCATTATACCATTCATGTCGTGTAGCGCCAGGCTTCCAGTTTACGTGCTGTTTATTACCGCATTTTTCCCAGAACATCCGGCCCTTATTCTTGCTGGCCTATATTTTACCGGTATATTAATTGCCTTTCTGACAGCACAACTGCTCAACCAGACTTTTTTTAAAAACAAAGAAACCCCCTTTGTTTTGGAACTGCCACCATACCGTATTCCGACTATGAAAAACATCGTAATTCATATGTGGGACAAGGCGCAGCAATACCTCAGAAAAATAGGAGGTGTGATTCTGATTGGGGTAATCATCATTTGGGCACTTGGTTATTTCCCCAGAGAGATTCCGAAACAAAACAGTGATACTGTTGCACTTAAGACGATTATTGAAAATGAGGAATTTCATCCAGATTCAACTCATCTGATACTGGCTCATCAACAAAGCCTTAGGCTCCAGAACAGCTATTTAGGACAAATAGGAAGATTCATTGAACCTGTCATGGAACCTTTGGGTTTTGACTGGAAAATGAGCATTAGCCTGGTAGCCGGCCTTCCGGCCAAAGAGATTATTGTGAGTACCATGGGTGTACTTTATCAGGTTGATGACAATGGTCAGGAGCAAGGATTAAGCAATAAACTCAAGCAGGAAAAATTTATTTCCGGAGAAAAAAAAGGCCGGTATGTATTTTCAATTCCTGTGGCATTGTCATTTCTTGCCTTTGTATTAATCTATTTCCCTTGTATTGGTGTTATAGCTACAATAAAGAATGAATCAGGAAAACTTAAGTGGGCCTTATTCACCGTATTTTACACGACTGCGGTTGCCTGGATTATTTCATTTATTGTTTTCAGGGTAGCCACATTTTTCTTGCTTTAACAATTAAACAAAAAGAAAATGATTCAGGAAATTATTGCATATCTGATTATTACTGCGGCATTTGGAGTATTTAGCTACAAGGTTCTGAGCTTTTTCAATTTAGTCGGGAAAAAAGCTGCGAAATCAGGAAACTGTGCCGGATGTACATCTGGCTGTGAAATGAAGGAACTGCATGTGATGAACAAACCAAAACTGACAAAGCATAACAAATATCAGTTCTACCTATAATTGTTTAAGGTTTGCGATGGTCTCAACCGGATTTTCTGAATTAAAAACAAAACTTCCGGCCACTAAAATATCAACACCGTAACTGTACAATCGTTGCCCTATCTCAAAATTTACTCCCCCATCAACTTCAATTAACGTTTGAGCATTTCTTTTAACTATCAATTCCTTTAATTGAGTCGCTTTTCGATAGGTATTTTCGATAAATTTCTGGCCTCCAAAACCAGGGTTGACAGACATCAGCAAAACCATGTCGAGTTCTTCAATGATATCTTCGAGCAAAGCAACCGGGGTATGCGGATTCAAACAAACGCTTGCCTTAATTCCACAACCTTTAATTTGCTGGATAACCCGATGAAGATGAGGACAGGCTTCATAGTGAACCGTAAGAATTGAGGCCCCAGCCCGATAAAAGTCTTCAATGTATTTTTCAGGATTAACAATCATTAAATGTACATCCAACGGCTTTTTGCTTACCGATTTAACAGCCTGAACCACTGGTATTCCAAAAGAAATATTCGGTACAAATACACCGTCCATAACATCACAATGGACAAAATCAGCCTCGCTCCGGTTAATCATCTCAATATCATCGCCAAGCCTATTAAAATTAGCAGCAAGTATAGAAGGGGCAACAAGTCTCATAATTCAGTTTTTATTTCAAAAGTAAGATATTATCCTTTCCAAAAAATTCTTCGCACATAAAAAAAGCTGCAAGGAGCAGCTTTATATCTTAATTACAGGTATGATTTCAGTAATTTATTCCGGTAATGATTTCTCATCTTTTTAATCGTTTTTTCCTTTATCTGCCTGACTCTTTCCCTTGTTAACCCAAATTCATCACCAATTTCTTCTAACGTATGCTGGCGATGACCGCTCAAGCCAAAGTAATATCTGATCACATCTGCTTCGCGTTCAGCCAAGGTTGATAGAGTTCTTTCGATCTCTTTACAAAGCGAAACATTCATCAAGCCTTTATCCGGGCTAAGTGAGTCTTCATTTAACAGCACATCATATAAACTGTTCCCTTCTTCATCATGAATTGGGGCATCCATAGATACGTGATGTGATGAAACCTTTAAGGCATCTTCAACAACATCAGTAGATAATTCAAGTAAAACAGCTACTTCATCCGAAGTGGGTTCACGTTGAAATTCCTGTTCCAAACGACTAAAGGTTTTATTTACACGAGTAATTGAACCAATTTTATTCAAAGGCAAACGAACAATGCGAGCCTGCTCTGCAAGCGCCTGAAGAATAGATTGGCGAATCCACCATACCCCATAGGAAATGAACTTAAAACCTCTGGTTTCATCATATCGTTGTGCAGCTTTAATAAGTCCAAGATTTCCTTCATTAATAAGGTCGGGCAAACTGAGGCCCTGATTCTGATATTGCTTCGCAACAGATACCACAAAACGCAAATTTGCCTTAATTAAAATTTCCAAAGCATCTTTATCACCTTTTCTGATTCTCTTCGCCAATTCAACTTCTTCTTCTGCTGTGACTAAATCAACTTTCCCAATTTCATGCAGGTATTTATCAAGTGATAATGTTTCCCTGTTTGTAACCTGTTTTGCAATTTTAAGTTGTCTCATCGTTCAAAACTATTAATGGTATAATAAACTCTAATGTTATTCCCATCAAAATTTATATGACGAAAGTATGTAATCTATATTTCTTTATAAAAAATTTAAGTTTAAATTATCTGAACTATACGTTTTTTTACTTGAATGGTTCAAATTAGCACATGAATGGTAAATTACCACCCCAAAATCGTATAAGAAATCAGGTATAATTTAAACCCTGTTTCCTAAAATCACAAATTACTACAGGAATAATACGATTTTACTTTGCCATTCATAAGGATTTCGCTATACTTGCAAAAAATTTCGAACAAGTACCGATTATCCAAATTATCAAATCCTCTTTACTTTTTTAAATCTCTTGACCCTTTGGATATTAACAAAACAATCAAAAATTATGTATGATATTATTGAATTAAGCAGAAAACTCCTTCCTGACTTAAAAGAAATCGCAAAAGAACTTGACATAAAAAAAATTGAATCTTTCAAAAAGCAAGACCTAATTTATAAAATTCTTGATACTCAAGCAATTATTGCCTCGGAGAAAAAGACCGATGATAAAAAGCTTAAATCCCCAAGAGATTTGAACATAAAAAAAGAAGAAAATGCTGTTTTGAAATTTTTCAGCAGGAAAAAAGAAGAGAAACCAATTGAAGCTCCTGAAGTTACTGAAGAAGTAAAACCAGCTCCGGTTAATACTGAAAGTGCACCTAAAAAAGAAGGAAAACGGGAATTCCAAATCAAGAAAAGACCACGTACAGAGCACATTAAGGCTGGATCTTCCAATCACAACCCTCATCAGAATCAGAAACCAAACTTAAATCCAAACCAAAACCAGAAACCGAATCAGAACCCCAACCAGGGGCAAAATCCTGATCAGCGTACCATTCAAAAACAAAGCCCGAATCCGAACCAGAATCAGAAATTAAACCCCAATCAACATCAAAAAGTAAGACAGGAAATTATACTTCCTGAAGATCCGATTGAGGCTGAGGTGGAACCCATTGCTTTTGAAACAACCGCTGAGCAGCAACAGGTTCAAAACTCGAACAAGGAACCGAAGCAAGAACCTCAGATCCAAGACGATAGTAAAGCTGAAGAAACTCCTGAAAAACGAAATGACAATCAAAACAGGAAGAAACCCTTTGAGAATAATCAAAGGTGGGAAAATCGTGAAAATCAGGGACAAAAACAGCCAAAACAACAACAGCAAGAGAAACCATACGAATTTGATGGGATAATAAGCAACACAGGAGCATTGGAAATTATGGCCGATGGGTACGGATTTCTCCGTTCGTCGGATTTTAATTACCTGAATTCGCCTGATGATATTTACGTATCGCAATCTCAAATTAAACTTTTTGGACTAAAAACCGGTGATACGGTTACCGGTACTATTCGTCCGCCAAAAGAAGGTGAAAAATATTTCCCGCTGATTAAAGTTATTGAAATCAACGGAAGAACCCCTGATTACATCAGGGATCGTGTTCCTTTTGAACATTTAACTCCGCTTTTCCCGAATGAGAAATTCAATCTGACCGGAAACGGACATGATAATCTTTCGACCCGGATTGTGGATCTTTTTGCACCGATAGGTAAAGGACAACGTGGATTGATAGTAGCTCAGCCCAAAACAGGTAAAACCATGTTGCTGAAAGAGATTGCCAATGCAATAGCAGCCAATCATCCTGAAGTTTACATGATGGTTTTACTTATTGACGAGCGACCTGAAGAAGTAACAGATATGGCCCGCCACGTAAACGCGGAGGTAATTTCCTCTACTTTCGATGAACCCGCTGAACGCCACGTTCGCGTTGCCGGTATGGTTCTCGAAAAAGCCAAACGTTTGGTTGAATGTGGCCACGATGTGGTTATCCTGCTCGACTCGATCACCCGTCTGGCCCGTGCTTACAATACCGTTGCTCCAGCCTCCGGAAAAGTACTTTCTGGTGGTGTTGATGCTAACGCACTGCATAAGCCCAAACGGTTCTTCGGAGCTGCACGTAATATCGAAGAGGGTGGATCACTGACTATTATCTCTACTGCATTAACAGAAACCGGTTCGAAAATGGACGAAGTAATCTTCGAAGAATTTAAAGGTACCGGCAACATGGAGTTACAACTCGACAGAAAATTATCGAATAAACGTATTTTCCCTGCAGTGGATATTACTTCATCGAGTACACGACGCGAAGATTTACTCATGAACAAGAACGTATTGGATAAAACCTACATCTTGCGCAACTTCTTAAGTGATATGAATTCGATTGAAGCCATGGAATTTATCAAAAACCGAATCATGAAAACCGATTCTGTTGAAGAATTCCTGATCTCTATGAACGATCAGTAAACTAAAGTCCATATCAAAATAAAAAAGAGAGTGTAACAACTCTCTTTTTTATTTTAGACCCAATTTAAAGTTGAAATTGGACGATGGCTGAATGGCTTCTCCGTTCAGGTATTTTTTAAGAATCCGTTTTACGACATTTGAATTGATGCTTTCACCCGAATAGTCGATCAGGAAGCGGCTAAACCCATTTTTCTCCAATTGTGTTCGGTAGTGAAACAAAGCCACCGGTATTGTCGGGTAAACAATGGTAATACCATCCTTTACCGCAATCCTGAACTTTTTATTGTTCTCGTCGGCAAACAGATTGGATTCCGACCCAACTTTTACCGGCATCCGCGAATAAAACAATTCGGGATAGAAATAAAGCGGTACGATGCCCTGCTTATTGGTCATCGACAACAAATTTTCCATATCATTCTCCAGCGGATACGAAAATTCAGCAATTTTCTCCTCGTGTAACCACCGGGCCGACGCATCATTTAATACATATACATTTTCGTTGCAACTTACGGTAGCCCCCAGTGGGAGCAGCATTTTCTGCGATAAATGACTGATAAAAAAATGATTGAATCCGGAAGCAAACAGGCGGGATGCCAAATCGCGATAAAAATCCAGGTGGTTTTCTGAAATGAATTTAGGGAACTCAATGCGTATTTTCGTTCTATTTTGCTGAACAGCAAGCGCATGTACATCAAATTTTTCCCAATCGGAACGTTTGTACGAAAGAATCACCGCCTCGTAATCGTCGAACCGAAGTTTGGGGAGCCATTCGGGACTTCCGATCCGAACCAGCAACTTTGTTTTTTGTGATTGACCGCCAGAAACCTGCAACGCTTTTCTGATTTCCTGTTTTTTAACCGGCTGGATTTTAATAGCCTGAAGCGAATTAACATTTCCTAAACGCGACGGGAAACCCTGCGTTTTCACGCGAACAAGTAAAACATCATCGCCTTTCGCAACCTTTCCATATAATTCCGCCGGAACCTGGTAAGTATTGCCGGTCGTTGAGAAATTTTCAATCCGGACATACAGTTGCTGGTCGTCATTCCCTTTTCTTATCCTGATCCGAAATCCTTCTTCCAGCTTAACAGTGCTTTGAAAAGAAATGGATTTCCGGTTGACCTCTGCAATCTGACCAATCAAAATGCCGGTTGCCGGATCGTGAGTAATTCCATCGCTAACTTTTCCACCAAGAAAATAGGCCGTTTTTTCGCGCCCCATATCCATTTCGAGCATACGGGCGGCGACGTCCATGTTCTTAGGCTCATCCAACGCCATCCGGTAGGCCTTGCAAACCTGGAACACATAGTCAGCCGATTTCATCCGCCCTTCAATTTTAAGTGAATCAATGCCTAACTCCATCAATTTCTGAAGGTTCTGTATCTGTTGATTGTCTTTCAAGCTAAAAATCGGAAGCTGCTCTCCCCCATCCTGATATATTCGTCGGCAACTTTGTTTGCAAATTCCTCGATTGGCACCCTGCCCTCCCGCATAACTGCTAAACAAACACATTCCGGAGAAAGAATAGCACAGCGCTCCATGCACAAACAATTCGAGTTCAGCCTTGCTTTGCCCGGCAATCTTTTCGAGTTCGGGCATGGTTAATTCGCGCGCCAGCACTGTGCGGACAATACCTTTTGAAGCGCCAAAATTAACACCCACCGAGTTGTGGTTTCCCATCTGCGTGCTGGCATGTAAAACCAACGATGGAAAATACTTCCGGGCAATATAATAAACGCCCCAATCCTGAATAATTACCCCATTAATCTTTAATGCCTGAAGAAAAGAAAGTACGTCGATCAACTGATCAATTTCCTTATTCTTTATCAGGATATTCAAGGTAATATAAACCTTAACGTTTTTTTCTTTTGCCCTTTGCACCGCCAGTTGAAGCATGGGCCGGGTAAAATTACTGGCTCGCCCGCGGGCATTAAATTCCGGAAGCCCCATAAAAACGGCATCAGCTCCGGCATTCAGCGCTGCATGAAACGACTCCACATTTCCGACCGGGGCTAACAATTCGGGCTTTTTCCTCACCATTTGATACAGATTTTAATGCGCAAAAATAGGAAATTCGGGCATTGTGTGGTTTTCAGTTACTTCAATTAAAAGATTTACTATAATTTCAAGATCTAAATTGCAGTCAATCGTTATTTTTAACAAATCTAAATTACACATTGCAACACTTTTTGACATCTATAGATTACAATTTATGCTTTTGAAATATTATTTTTGTCGGATAAAGTTCTGCAAATGCAAAATTTGGTAAACATTCACAATGCCTTACAGGAACAAAACCTAAAAACCATCAGAAGGGAACTTCTGGAGGAAATTAATTGGGATCACCGGCTCATCGGGATTAAAGGTTTTCGTGGAGTAGGAAAAACTACTTTCCTGATTGATATTGTGAAAGAGAAATTTCTGAACGATAAAACATGTTTGTATGTCAATCTGAATAACTTCTATTTTACCAAGCGGAAGATTGTTTCGTTTGCCGACGAGTTTTACAAAACCGGTGGCAAAACACTCATCCTGGACCAAATACACAAGTATCCGGAATGGGCATCAGAACTAAAAACCTGCCACGATAGTTTTCCAGACCTGAAAATCATCTTTTCGGCATCGCCCGTACTGCGCGTACTGGAAGGGAACAATGCATTGCAGGATATTGCCAAGATTTACCACCTCGAAGGACTTTCGTTCAGGGAATACCTCAATTATCAATCGAACCTGAGTTTCAGAAGATACACGCTTTCGGAGATTCTTGAAAATCACATCGGCATTGCCCGCGAAATTATTCAGGAGGTAAAACCGCTGGCATTCTTTAATGACTACTTAAAGGATGGCTTTTATCCTTACTTCCTCGACAACAAGGGTTTTTACAACGAAACCTTATTGAAACACATCAACCTGGCGCTGGAAATAGATGTGACTTATCTCAACCAGATTGATTTGCAATATCTTCCGAAGCTTCGTAAATTGCTGCAAATTGTAGCCAGCCAGGCTCCATTTTCGCCCAACGTGAGTAAAATAAGTGCCGATGTTCAGACTTCCCGGGCAACTATAATGAATTATTTGCGCTACATGAAAAATGCAAGAATCATTAATATGCTTTTTTCAAACGGGAACGAGGACGACATAAAAAAACCAGATCAGGTGTATTTGCACAATACCAATCTGATGTACGCCATTGATCCGGCAAATATTAACAACAAAATTCTGAGACAGACATTCTTTTACAACCAGGTTGGATATCAGCATCAGATTAAAAGTTCGGGGAAAGCAGATTTTAACGTAAATGATCAGTTCCATTTTAATATTGGTGGAAAATACACGTTACCTGCCGAGGATGGTTATTTTGCAGGGGCTGATATGATTGAAACAGGTACCGGGAATATTATTCCACTCTGGCTGTTTGGCTTCTTATATTAAACTGAGAATTGATAAAACTAAATAAAAAATACGAACTAAAAATTGTAAAAATGGCAAAAGAAAAAAAATTCATTACATGCGACGGAAATTATGCGGCTGCGCATATCAGTTACATGTTTAGTGAGGTAGCTTGTATCTACCCTATTACGCCTTCATCAACCATGGCCGAATATGTTGACGAATGGGCTGCAAACGGGAAGACTAATATTTTCGGTCGTCCGGTTCGCCTGGCCGAGATGCAGAGCGAAGGCGGAGCCGCAGGAGCAGTTCACGGAGCATTGCAATCGGGTTCGTTAACCACAACTTACACTGCCTCACAGGGATTATTGCTGATGATCCCGAATATGTACAAAATTGCAGGAGAATTACTGCCAACGGTTTTCCACATCAGTGCCCGTGCACTTGCCGGACACGCTTTATCCATATTTGGCGACCACAGCGACGTTTATGCTGCCCGTCAGACAGGTTTTGCTATGTTGGCCGCCGGTTCGGTACAGGAAGAAATGGATCTTGCCGGAGTTTCCCACCTGGCTACGTTGAAATCACGTGTTCCTTTCATGGCTTTCTTTGACGGATTCCGTACTTCACACGAAATACAAAAAATTGAAGTCATCAGCAAAGAAGAAATGCTTCCGTTGATTGACATGAACCTCATTCAGGAATTCAGGGACCGCGCTTTAAATCCTGAACACCCTGTCACTAAAGGGACAGCACAGAATCCGGATATTTTCTTCCAGGCTAAAGAAGCTTCGAACCGTTTTTATGATGCAGTTCCGGATATCGTAGAAGGCTACATGCAGGAAATTACTAAAATCACCGGCCGCGAATATCATCCATTCACCTATTATGGTGCTGCCGATGCTGAAAATATCATCATCGCCATGGGTTCGGTAACCGAAACTATCCGCGAAACTATCGATTATCTGACTGCCCAGGGCAAAAAAGTAGGTTTGCTGGTTGTACACTTGTACCGTCCGTTCTCTGCCAAATACTTTATGAACGTGTTGCCAAAATCGGTAAAACGCATTGCTGTACTCGACCGAAGCAAAGAGCCGGGAGCAAACGGAGAACCGTTGTATCTGGATGTTTGCGAACTATTCTACGGAAAAGCAAATGCTCCGCTTATTGTTGGCGGACGTTTCGGGTTGGGATCAAAAGATACCACTCCTGCGCAGATTATTGGCGTTTACGAAAACCTTGAACTGAACGAACCTAAAAACCAGTTTACTATTGGTATTGTTGACGATGTGACGTTCAAATCGCTTCCGTTGAAACCTGAAGTAAATACTGCGCCAGCCGGAACCTACGAAGCCAAATTCTACGGTTTGGGTTCTGATGGTACTGTTGGAGCAAACAAAAACTCCATTAAAATCATTGGTGAAGCAACCGATAAATATTGCCAGGCTTATTTCGCCTACGACTCTAAAAAATCAGGAGGATTCACCTCATCGCATCTTCGTTTTGGTGACGTGCCAATCCGCTCAACCTATTTGGTAACCAATCCTGACTTTGTGGCCTGCCACGTTCCGGCTTACCTGCATCTTTACGATGTATTGAAAGGCTTGAAAAAAGGTGGTTCGTTCCTGCTTAACTCCATCTGGGATGAAGCTGAAACTATGAAAAGGTTGCCTGACAGCATGAAAAAATTCATGGCTGAAAATGAAATCAAATTCTACATCATCAACGGTACCAAACTGGGTGAAGAAATTGGCTTAGGAAACCGTACCAACACGATTATGCAATCGGCCTTCTTCAAAATTACCGGGGTCATTCCGTTCGAAACTGCGGTTTACGAAATGAAGAAAGCCATCGTAAAATCGTATGGCAAAATGGGCGAAAAAGTAATCAATATGAACTACGCGGCTGTTGATGCAGGCGCAAATAACGTAGTAAAAATTGAGGTACCTGCCGAATGGAAAAATATTGTACTGAGTACTGAGACAGAAAATGGCGACCGTCCGGTTTACATCACTAAACTAGTTGATGTAATCAATGCACAAAAAGGAGATGACCTTCCGGTTAGTACATTCCTTGGAGCTGAAGACGGTACATTTATGGCCGGAACTGCAGCTTACGAAAAACGTGGTATTGCCGTAAATGTTCCTGAATGGCAGGCTGAAAACTGTATCCAGTGTAACCAGTGTGCTTACGTTTGTCCTCACGCTGCCATTCGTCCATTCCTGATCAACGAAGAAGAATTGGCTCAATTACCAGAAGGAACAAAAACGTTAGCAGCCGTTCCAAATAAACAGTTCCCAAATCTGAATTTCAAAATTCAGGTAAGCGTGCTCGACTGTACCGGTTGCGGTAACTGTGCCGATGTTTGCCCAGCGAAAACCAAAGCTTTGGAAATGAAACCACTTGGATCTCAGGAAGCTGAAATATCTCGCTGGAACCATTTCGACAAAAAAGTATCGTATAAAGAAAAAGTAGTTGAAAAGAATAAATCGGTTAAAAACTCACAGTTCGCTCAGCCATTGTTCGAATTCTCGGGTGCATGTGCCGGTTGTGGCGAAACGCCATACATCAAGCTGATTTCTCAGTTATTTGGCGAACGCATGATGGTTTCCAATGCCACCGGTTGTTCTTCAATTTATGGTGGATCAGCCCCTTCAACTCCGTACTGTAAACACAAAGAAAGCGAAAAAGGTATTGCATGGGGTAACTCATTGTTCGAAGACAATGCGGAATACGGTTTTGGTATGGCCGAAGGTGTTGCCGCACAACGTGACCGCATTGAAATGATCATGAAAAATGCGATTGCCGATGGTGCAACTGATGCTGAAAAAGAAGCTTTTACCGCGTGGATTGAAAACAAACTGAATGCTGAAACCACACAGGAAGTTTCTGACCAGGTATTGAAAGTATTAGCAGGAAGTACAGCCACATACGCTAAAGAAATCGTTGGATTAAAACAGTATCTGGTTAAAAAATCACAATGGATCTTCGGTGGCGACGGTTGGGCTTACGATATCGGCTACGGTGGGTTAGACCATGTTCTGGCTTCGGGTGCTGATGTAAATGTTTTGGTTATGGATACCGAAGTTTACTCAAACACTGGTGGTCAGGCTTCGAAATCAACTCCGGTTGGCGCCGTGGCTAAATTCGCTGCTTCAGGAAAACGTATCCGCAAAAAAGACCTCGGTGTAATGGCCATGTCATACGGATATGTGTATGTAGCGCAGGTTGCTATGGGTGCCAATCAGGCGCAATACCTGAAAGCCATCCGTGAAGCCGAAGCTTACCCGGGACCATCATTGATCATCGCTTATTCACCTTGTATCAACCATGGATTAAGGGCATCGATGGGACGTACTCAGCAAGAAGAAAAACTGGCTGTTGAATGTGGATACTGGTCATTGTTCCGTCACAATCCACTGTTGGAAGAAGAAGGAAAGAACCCAATGGTTTTGGATTCAAATGCTCCTGACTGGTCGAAATTCCAGAACTTCCTGAATGGCGAAGTGCGCTACACTTCACTCCGGAAAGCATTCCCCGAAGTTGCAGAAGAACTGTTCAAAGCAGCCGAAGAAAATGCAAAATGGAGATACAACGGCTACAAACGTATGGCCGCTGCTGATTATTCAACCGCTGAATAAAGGAAAAGACCAATCCAGATAAGGTCTGAACAAACCCAAAATTTGGTCGGGCCACAACATCAAAAACTCCGGAGTAAAATTTACTTCGGAGTTTTTTTATTCCCCGAAATGACTATTTTTATGAAAACTTAAACCAAAAGAAATGCAACGACGAAACTTTTTAAAAACTACAGCAACGGTTGCTGCTGTAACAGTTACAGGTGGGGCAATTACTGCCAACACACCACCAGCACCAGATAAAGAATTCTACGAATTCAGGGTTTATCAGCTCACCGGCGGTGGAGCAAAAAACACATTAAAATCCTATCTGACTGATGCCTTATTGCCGTTATTCAACAGTTTAGGAATTAAACTGGGTGCATTCGAAGAACTGGATAAAGAAGATCCGCCCAAAGTTTATACCCTGTTTATTTATCCTTCTTCAGCTATTTATTTTAAACTTCAGCAAGAGCTGACAACCAACAAAGATTACAGGACTACGGCCCAATCGTATTTCGAGTTGCCAGCTACGAAACTGGTTTTCGAGCGTTACGAGACCTTTTTAATGGAAGCTTTTGATGGAATCCCGAAACTAAAATTTCCGGAGAGAAACAGGGGATTACTTGAGTTACGCACTTACGAAAGTTACAACGAAGATGCTGCACGCCGCAAAATAGCGATGTTCAACGACGAAGAATTACCCCTTTTCGAAAAAGTCGGGCTTCATCCGGTATTTTTTGGTAAAATTCTGGCAGGCAAGTTTATGCCCGCCTTAATGTATATGCTTTGGTTTACCGATATGAATGAACGGGAAGCTAACTGGAAAAAATTTAGTGACAGCCCTGAGTGGAAGGCCATGTCGGGCAAACCAATTTATGCAGACACTGTAAGTAAGGTCCGTAAAAAATTCCTGGTCCCAACTGATTATTCGCAGATTTGATGAACAAAAAAAATACGTTAATACTGGTGTTGGCAGTCCTCCTGTGTTGCGGGGGCTGCACCAACACCCGTTACCTCACCGACTCGAAGAGTATTGGCCGGCAACATGATATGAGAAAACATCGTTCAGGAGTAAATGCTGGAGATGCTCTGCTAAGTATCGTTAACCTATTTGTATCCAACGCATTAGATTCGGAATACGAAATAAGCCAAAGTGATCGGGCTTTTAAAAGAATGACCATCGTGAATGAGTCTCCAGACTCGCTTTATGTAAATATGGTAACCGACATCGTATGGAAAGAAGACGGATATTGCGATATCATGGGAATTGTGCTACCGCCCGAAGCCAGGCAAAAATTGCTGGTTCCCTACCCTGCCGCTTACAATGTTTATTTTAGGACTCCCTTTTCCGAAGAAGAAAAAATTGAGTTCAGATCAGACAATAAGCACCGGATATTAAAACTCAGGGCTGGAATGACTGATTGGCTTAACGAGAAGTAAAGCATTATTTTATCTGGGTTTTCTCTTTGTTTATATACAACTCAATTAGTTGGTCATAGCGCAACATCAGCTTTCTTACACTATCAGGTTGACCGCCATAAGCCTGATTGCCAATTGACCAAATGGGTAAAACCTTCGGTGAAGTGCCTGTCAGGAAAGCCGCATCAAACTCATTTATTTTTGATGCTTCAACAGCTTCTTCCCGGACCGGGTAACCGAGATAATTCAGGCATTCGAGTACCTTTTGCCGGGTAATTCCGACCAATACTTTCGATTCAGGAGCAGTATAAAACACGTCATCTTTTACAAAAAACACATTCGAACGGCTTCCTTCGGTTATCAATCCATCCCGATCGACCAGCAACACCTCATAAAGCTTTTGGCTTTCAATCATCCAATTGGCCTGAGTCCTAACCATATGCTGAATAACTTTAGCATTTGGATTCTCCCGTTCGGCAAAAAGTAAATCGGTTGATACTCCAATCCGGTAATCATCCGGAGTTGGGTAACGATGCGCAATAAACCGGAAAGACCAACGATTCTCATTCTTAACAGAGAGGAATTCAAACTTCACATTTCCGGTTGATTTCTGGTTAACAGTCACCAGTTCAATAACTTGAGACCGAAATTGATCAAATTTCATCTCGAAGTGCAATCCGGCAATTTGATTGGAGCGGATTAAACGTGCGAAATGATCTTCAAGGAAAAGTGGAATGCCATTGACAATCCGGAATACCTCATAAACAATCTGCTCCGAATTGGCTCCACTTTCAACCAATTCTGATTCCCGTAAAACGCCGTTATTGGTTACTATAAAACTCATGCTGAAGTTTTTAATAAATCCACTTTTTACTCATTTTCAGACGAAAAAGCATTTACAAAAAAGATTTGCATTACATCTAAAAATCAACGAATTAATATATCTTTATACGAACTTTCATGCAAAATAATTGTTTTACACGAAAAAAATGTTCATGAAAAACATAATAGCGGCAAAAATAACTCTTATCTATTTTCTGATCGGTTTTATCTGGATACTTTTTTCAGATCAGCTTATTCAGATTCTGACAGAATCGAGTGATGCTATTACTACGGTTCAAACTTACAAAGGATGGTTTTTTGTCGGCGCTACATCTGTATTTCTTTATATTCTGATTAACAATGAGATTAAAAAGAAAAACAAGATTGAATCGGACCTTATTAAAGCCAGAAAAAAAGCCGAAGAATCGGATCTATTGAAATCGGCCTTTCTCTCAAACATGTCGCACGAAATCAGGACTCCATTGAATGGTATTTTAGGTTTTTGTGAATTGCTGCTCGACGATACCTTTAAAGAAGATGACAAACAGATTTTTGCCAAACACCTGACCAAGAACAGTAATGACCTGCTAAAGCTCATTAACGACATCATGGATATTTCAAAGATTCAGGAGAATCAATTCGAAATATTAAAAAAGAAATTTAATCTGAACTCATTACTGGACTCTATTTTCCGTGAATACAAGCATTCCGACTTGAAATCCATGCGTAATAGTGTCTGCTTCAAGGTAATAAAAGGCATAGAAGATTCTGAAATTGAATTATTTTCTGATCCGGTACGCCTAACTCACATCTTCCAGAAATTACTTAATAAAGCTTTTTTCTTTACCCATGAGGGATTTATCCATTTTGGCTATCAGAGAACTGCTGATGTCATTGAGTTTTTTG
>JAIBEY010000114.1 GCA_019459525.1 Prolixibacteraceae bacterium | reverse complement strand
CCCGTCAAGTCCGGCAGCAGTGGTTCTCGGAGGCTATCTATCCGAACTAGAGTAATGGGGGCTTGACAGGAAATCGCCCGCAATCCGCACCTGCGTGTAGCTTCCTACGTTGTAGGCCATATTAACCGCCAGTTGAAACGGAATCAGGTTTTGACAAAGTTTTCAAATTGAATGTTCTGGTTGCAGAGTCAGTTTCGTAGTTTGACAGAGTTTAGCAATTTGACAGGTAGTTGACAAGTTCTCGTTTTATTGACAGATAAGTGTATTAAAATGTTCATTTTCAACTTGACACTAACTTCTATTGGAAACGTTTATTGGACAAGGTTTTTAAAGCTTCGTTGACACGTTTTCGGATAATTATAAATTTAAAACCTTATAAAAGCATGAGATCAACCGTATTAAAAATTAGCGTTTTATTTCTTCTTATAACTTTAGCTGAGACAGGGTGCAAAAAAGAAGAAGACCTGTCTTTTCTGGATAATTCAAAAGAATTTTATGTAAGTATGTCAGGATTTGCAATTTATAAAACAAAACAGGACTATTTCTTTAATGTTCCTATTAGACCTTATATAGATGGATACCAATGCTTTGAGCTGAATGAAAAAAGTGCTCAAATTACTTTGTTTAAGGGGAAATATTATTTCAATGAACGTTATCGTCTAATCGACGATTACGTTGTTGACTCATGGGCTGGGTCAGATTACTATTTTACTAGTTTAAGTTTTGATACCTATATTCGTGAAAAATTGGAACCAGTAGTAGGGGCAACAAATCCAAAAATGATAAGCAGTATTATCGACCGTGATCCATTTACTGAATTTTATTATTCTGACAAACGATTAAACGGAAAGGCTGGATTTACAATATCAGAACTAAACCAATTAATTAAAGACAAAAGTCTTGAGCAATATTTTAGAAAAATGAAGTAATCTAAGGAAACCCAACATTCAAAGAGTTTTTGATATATGAAATACGGCCAACAACTTCAGCTACCCGCCTTTAGCTTCCTACGTTATGGCCAATTGTAGTCGCTACTTGAAACAGTTTTGTTTTAATCAAAATTTTAAGACTAACTGTTTCCCGGGTTGAGAGAATTTCAGGGTGCAACAGAGCCAAGCTATTTGAGTGATTTTTAAAAATGGTTTTTAGGGTTTAGGGCAATGTCATATAGTTAAGCATTATATAGCTCTTTTATAGTTTGGTAAAGTTTGGCATTTGCCGTTTAATCGTTTCACTTTCTTTCTTCGGGGGTTCTGTCTGCCGGGCCTAACTGGTTAATATCCAAATCAGAACTTTACTATATGGTTAAGAAGATAGTCATGAAATCATCTTTCGTTATATTAGTTTGAATCTTGAATATCCATGATTATAATTGGTAAAGAATGTTCCTAAACATTTTTTACGAGCGCAAACCTTTGCACAAACCTTTGCGCTAATTTACTGATTAAGAACAGATAAAGCACAAGCTTTTTTTGTCGATCTTCGAGAAAAAATATAGTCTTCCATCAAGATAAAAACCTAATCAAGCATGAAAAAAATAGTTGGTTTATTCATCATTCTGGCAAGTTTTACAGCCTCAGCACAGCAATCGAAATTTGCGAACGTTTATCCTTTCATCGAAAATACAGCGGTATTTGAAATCAACCAGACTGAAGGTCACACGGTTTGTATTCCTTCGAAATCGGTAGGTGAAGCATTAAGTCTTCAGAAATCGAAGTCAGAAAATGTGCTTTCGTTGAATGGAAAGTGGAAATTTCGTTTTGCCAATACGCCCGAAGGTACACCCAACAACTTTTTCGCATCCAATTTTAATGATCAGAAATGGTCTGAAATTACAGTTCCCTCCAACTGGGAAATGCAGGGTTTTGGCGATCCATTTTTCCGAAATGTTGCACATCCGTTTCGCTCCAACCCGCCTTTTGTTCCGCGCGAATACAACCCGACCGGCTCGTATCGCAAATCGTTTACTTTGCCTGCGAACTGGAAAAGCAAACGCATTTTTTTACGCATGGAGAAAACCGCTTCGGCATCGTTTGTCTGGATCAACGGACAGGAAGTGGGCTACAATGAAGGTGCGCAGGAGCCTGCCGAATATGATGTTACCAGTTTCCTGAAACCAGGCAAAAATACCATTGCCGTCAACGTAATGAAATATTCCGACGGTGTATATCTCGAAAGTCAGGACTATTGGCGGTTGGCTGGTATTTTCGACGATGTTTGGCTGTATGCAAAATCGGATGTACATATCTTCGACTGGTATGCCACTACCGACCTGGACGAAAACTATGAGAACGCAAAACTGAATGTACAGATTACGGTAAATAACCAATCGAAAACAGATAAACAGAACTACAAAGTTCGCACTTCGCTGTTTAATGCCCGGAATGAATTGGTTCAGAATTTTACTTCTGATGCAATTCAAATAACTGTAGATAATAAGCAGATTACAACTATTTCTTCATTGGTAAAAAATCCCCAAAAGTGGACTGCCGAAACACCCAATCTTTACCGGTTAACGCTGGAATTAATCAACGGCGAAGGTAAAACCGAAGAGGTAATTGCCGGTCGCATTGGTTTTAAAGAAACCGAAATTCGCCATCAGGTTTTCTATCTGAACGGGAAAGCCATTAAACTGAACGGTATCAACACGCACATGCAACACCCCGATTTAGGGCATACCATGGACGAAGCCACCATCAGGAAAGACTTTGAAATACTGAAACAATTCAATATCAATTGTGTACGAATTTCACATTATCCGCCAGTTTCAAGGTACCTGGAGTTGGCCGACGAATATGGATTCTATATTATTGACGAGGCAGGAGTGGAAGCACATGCCACTGAATATTTGTGCGATAAAACCGAATGGGAGCCCATGTATCGTGAGCGGGTTCGCAAAATGGTATTGCGCGACCGGAATCATGCCAGTATTTTGTTTTGGAGCGCCGGTAACGAAAGTGGTGAAGGAAAAAATATTTGTGCCGTGATTGATGAAGGTAAGAAATACGACACGACACGTAGCTGGATGTATGGAGGAAACGCTTTTGCTCATTCTTGCGAAGAGATTATCGGGCCACGTTACCCATCACCTTTTGACCTCAAAAAACAGGTGGGGATGGTTTCTGAAAGTGTTGATCCGCGACCCTCATTTATGGACGAGTACCTTTCTATGGCCGGAAATGCCGGTGGCGGACTGGACGAATATTGGGATGTGATTTACCAGTATCCACGCATCATGGGCGGAGCAATCTGGGATTTCGTGAGTCCGGGCTTGCGTGAGCCAGTTCGCAAATTGACCGATTCTTCACCCAACAAGATAGCAACTCACATCATGGGACGCGGCAAACTGGTTGCCGGACACGATGGAAAAGGTATTGATCTGAATGGTCACGACCAATGGGTGGAAGTGTATCAGGATAAAAATATTGAAATCTCGGGCAATGAACTAACGGTTTCGCTTTGGATTTTTCCACGCGATTTAATGAAAACGGGTGGAACACTGCTCACCAAAGGAAACAATCAATTTGGCTTGCAGCAAAGTGCCAACTCGCTCGAGTTCTATATCTACACTTCGAAAAAAACAGTTGTCAGTGCTGAATTACCCAACGATTGGACACAAAAATGGCATCATGTGGCAGGTGTTTATGACGGAAAATCGATAACCCTATTTATCGACAATAAAAAGGTGGCTGAAGAGCCGGTCTCCGGGAACATTACTAATCTCCCTTTTCCTCTTAATGTGGGCAAGAATGCCGAGAGACATGGTCAACACATGTCCCGTTATTTATGCGATGCCATTATCGATCAGGTGGGTATTTTCCCCAAGGCTATTGAAATCAATGATTTATTTACAGCAAAACCGGACTTGAAAAATAATGCAGCTTTGTGGCTCGATTTTGAACAGGAGCAAAAAGAAGGCGAGTTTTTCAGCTACGGAATTGGTGCGCGTACTTATGGAAGTATTTTTCCTGATCGCGTTCCGCAGCCTGAAATGTGGCAAATAAAAAAGTCGGCTCAACCCATTTCTGTAAAGTGGAGCAATGCCGAAAAGATGGAAATAGAAGTGCAGAACCGAAACTTTTTTACCAATACGAATGCCTTTGAAGCGCGTTGGAATCTGGAAGAAAACGGAGTATCAATAGCTTCGGGAAAATTGGAAGTGGATGTAGAACCGGAAGCCAAAAAAATCTACGTTCTTCCTATCCAAAAGCCTCAGCTCAAAGCCGGTGCAACCTATTTGGCAACAGTTAGTTTTCATTCGAAAGAAGCTGCACAATGGGCACCGAAGGGTTTTGAACTGTGTTGGGATCAATTGGAAATGCCATGGATTGTTCCTGCCAATGAAAAATTGGTACAGCATCCAACCAATCCTTTAAAAGTGACAGATAATGAGCAACAGTTGATTGTGTCGGGAGTAAATTTCGATTATACCTTTAACAAAGCCAATGGACAATTGTACTCCATGAAATACATGGGTGCCGAATTGCTGAAACAGGGAGGGCAACTCAATGTTTGGCGTGCCCCAGTGGCGAACGAACTGGACGACTGGACATCTCCTGCAGTTAGTATATCTCCCAGAACCGACGGCTACGGAAGAATGGTTGCCAATGCATGGTACTCCATCGGTCTGGATAAAATGAAGTCAAAACTTGAATCATTCAGGTTTGAAAAGAAGGCTGAAAATGTCATTGTCCATATTATTGAAACTGCTCTTTTTGGAAATTCAGGCAGGGAAGGCTTCGATAACGAGATGATTTACACGATTTCGCCCAACGGTGAAATTAGTTTACAGCACACGATTAATCCGAAAGGAAAAATGCCCATGTCGTTGCCCCGCATCGGAACAAAATGGGTTTTCAATGACCAAATGCAACAGGTTGAATGGTTTGGACGTGGACCGCAGGAAAATTATCCCGACCGCAAAACAGGCTACCGGATCGGTCGCTACAAAACTACGGTGGATGAAATGTTTGTACCGTATTTGATTCCTCAGGATTGTGGATTGCGTACTGACAACAAGTGGGTAACACTATCAAACAAAGATGGCATTGGCATAGAATTTTCGGCAGCTGAACCATTCAATTTCAATTCCTATAATTACAGCACCGAAAATTTGTCAAAGGCAAAATACAACTATCAATTGATCAAATCGGATGGTGTAACATTCAATTTCGATTACCAAACTACCGGGGTAGGATGCACGGCAATTGGGGTGCTTAATAAATATCAAACCATTCCTCAGGCCATACAGTTCACAAGTTCGATAAAACCATTTAAAATCAATAAGTAAGCCTGGTAATTTTTTAAATAATAAGAGCTATATAATAACTTAACTATATGACATTGGGATTTCGGGGTTCGACAGGTTTCTGCTTTTTGCGAGGATTTTTCGGTTTGACACGGAATCCTCTGACCAATTTGGGCGGTGACACATTTTCGCCAGTGGACACGAAATTAGCAACAAAAATATAGACGGAGATGGAAAGCAGGGAAAATAAAAAGTATTCGAATCGACACTTTTGTGCCTGGACAAAACGGACTTGACCGTTCGACTGGGTCTGAAGTGGCGAAGCACCTACGACCGTGGACAAGAAAGAAAAAACAGATGAATAAATGAACAACTCGGCCATAACTTCAGCTACCCGTCATACGGTGCAAAAACTCTCTCAATTATTAATATCTTAACTTCTTGATATTATAGCGCTAAGATGGTTTTTGATATCTTCAAGGTGCAATCAAAATCCACAGAGATACACCCTGTAAACCCTGCTTACAATTTCTTCAGCATCCACAAGCCGCAGCCAAAGTGTTTCGAATCTCCCATTGGTGCGGAGAGGTATTCAAATCCAAGTTTTTCGTAGGCTTTGAGAGCCAGGTTTAATTCGGGGAGCGTTTCAAGGTAAACTTGCTCAAACCCTTCTGCTTTGGCCAGTTCCAGACATTTCTCAATTAGAGTGCGACCCAGACCAATGCCGCGTGCTTCGGGCAACAAATACATTTTTACCAGTTCACAGGTATTGGAGGGCAAACCTTCGGTTGGATAAATTCCGCCACCGCCCCAGATTTTGCCATCGGCTTCGGCCACAAAATAGGCAGATTTTGGCGCCTGAAACAATTCAAAAAGTGCATCAGTCGTCGGATCAAAATAAACCGTTCCGGGATTGGCAGCACCAAACTCAGCCAAAGTGTTTCTGACAACCAGTGCCAGATCTGTATTATCTTTGGGTAGAATTGGGCGAATGGTAATTTCAGATAAACTCTTCATCGATTTAATTTTGGAAAATTTCGTCCAAATCTATCAATTTATTCCTTTCCACCATTCAGCCTGAACTCCGGAATCGTTCAAATCAACCAGCTCGCCAATCATCGGATGTAGAATCGGGATATTCAGTCGGTGAGCTTCTTTGGTAACCCGTGCGATCGGTTCATCCCAGGCATGATAAGCCAAAGCAAATTTAGCCCAATGAACCGGCACCAGCGTTTTGGCCTTTAAGTCGATGGCCGCCTGAACCGTTTCTTCGGGCATCAGGTGTATGTATTTCCAGGCTTTGTTGTACTGCCCGCATTCGAGCAAAGCCAGATCGAACGGACCATGTTCTGCGCCAATTTTAGCGAAATGAGTGTCGTAGCCCGAATCGCCTCCAACGAAAATCTTTTTGGTGGGCGTTTGCAGCACAAATGATGCCCAAATGGCCTGATTGCGTTTGAAACCTCTTCCGGAAAAATGACGTCCGGGAGTAGCTGTTATAACAAATCCGAAATCGAGAACAGCCGATTCGTTCCAGTCTTTTTCTACGATTTGTTCAGGCGTAAATCCCCAACGTTCCAGATGCGCGCCAGTGCCCAAACTTGTAATTACCTTTCCTACTTTCGGTTTCAATTTCAGCACGGTTTGGTAATCCAGATGATCCCAGTGATCGTGTGTAATGAACAGGTAGTCAATTTCGGGAAGATCATCCGGCGAATAAACATCGCTTCCGCTAAAGCTTTTCACCGTAAACGAAAAAGGCGATGCATGGCCACTCATTACCGGATCTACCAGTATTTTTTTACCGTCAATCTGCATCAGATAAGACGAGTGCCCAAACCACACCAGCACATCCGTTCCAAGATCGAGCGTTAAAAGATTGACCTTCTTTGACGGGAGAATATCTTTTGGCGTATTGCGTTTGCTACGATTAAACAACCCTTCAACCAGAACCGAAAATATATTTACATCTTCGGCCATAACCGGGGTTTTATGCTCGTTCTGGAAACTCCCATCTTTGAAATTGGATGATCGGCGAATTCGTTCGAGCCGCTCACCGGTAGCTGTTTTTCCGAAATTAGCCTGATTTAAGATGACCACTGTGGCTACTGCAATCAGAACCAACAGAATTAGAATGCTATACATCATTTTCTTCATTTTAGAGCTTTGTTTTTGCCAATATCTTCATGTCCTTCATTTCCAGAATATGCGTCTGATAACCAATGAGTGAAGCATTAATCATGGCTGCTGCCAAATCCTTTAATGTGATCATCATCCCGGGAGCAACAATTTTCATCAACGAAAATAACCAACCCAGGTATTTATAGGTTTTGTAATAGGTTTGTGTCGGTTTCAGGGGCAGAAAGGGCTCTATTCCACCCGGACGAAAATTGTACACCTGCTTAAAAGGTAGCTTGGTTAAATCATTTTCAGTTTTGCCTTTTACGCGCGCCCACATGGTTCGTCCCTTCTCGGTACTATCCGTTCCTACCCCCGAAATGTAGCAGAACGTCATATCCGGATTTAGTGAGGCAAGTATGGAGGCAAAATTTAACGTCAGCGTATAAGTCAACCGGGTATAATCGGCTTCGTTTTTCCCTAACGCAGTAACTCCAAGACAGAAATAACAGGCATTGTAGCCTTTTAAACTCTCGCCAGCCGACGAAAAATCCAAAAAATCGCTATGTATAATCTCGGTTAGTTTGGGGTGCAAGTAACCACAGCTTTTGCGGCTGATCACCAGCACCTTTTCTACTTCAGGGTGATGCAGGCATTCGTATAGAACCCCTTCGCCAACCATTCCGGTGGCGCCTGTAAGTATGACTCTTAATTTATTCATGTGAAAATGTTTTTCGTTTTTGTTTAATTGTTTTTTTATCGATTGATTAATCACTCTAATATCTATGCAAATTTTTTAGGTAATCATATCCCAAATCAGGTCAAACGAATGATTGATTATTTCCTTTTGCTTTTCATTATCCACTTTGGATGCCACAAGATACTCGTTGATACCTGCCAGATGACTGCTGATTAAGGTAAACAACAAATCTGTCGGAAGTGGTTTTAACACCCGTGCATCGATGGCTTCCTGCATAAAATCCATTAAATACCTGGTTTGTTTCAGAATTTCCTCGTGCGAAACCATTGACAAATAGGGCGATGAATGAAACTGCTGGGTAAACCGAAATTCAATCGGATTTTCCAATGCCCAATACATCGAGGAGACAAACATCCGTTTGAACGTAGCTTTTATGGTTTCTCCTTCCTCCTTTCCGCTGGCAATACAACCGGTAATTTTGGTCTTTATATAAACATAAAGCGCCACAACCAATTCATCTTTAGTCTTGTAATAATGGAATAAGGTCCCGTTTGAAACTCCTGCCTCCTGTGCAATTTTGCTGGTAGGCGTTCCATGAAAACCAAATTCGACGAAAAGTCTTAATGCGGCTTTTAATATTTGCTCTTGCTTATCCATTCAAATTAAAGATTGACTAATCACTCCACAAAAATAGAGTTTATATTTTATCCACCAAGAAAACTACCTTTATTTTTATTCATTTTTTCATACCCGCTTTGATTGATTTTAGCTCTCACGCTTTGGTCATCTGGCACAATAATTGAATTCAGCAAGGAAACTTTCAGCCGTGAAACAATTTTCCCATTTTCTCAGCGGACTTTCAATTTTATTGTTGGTTAGCTGTTCTGCCCCACGAAGTATTCTTAAATTACAACCCCAGTCGGAACAAACGAGCTGGTTTTATGGTCAGGAATTTACCGGTGACTCTATTTATGGAATTATTGCCAAAGTGGCATTTGACGAAGTCCAACATCCGTGGTATGTTTTCGATGTGGATATCAGCAATCGATCGAACATGAACCTGTTGGTTGATCCTTCCCAAATTTTTATTGCTCCATTTAACGCGATGAAGGAGCCTCTGGATACTATTTATGCAGTTAATCCGGAGTCAAAAATTATGGAGATGGATAAAAATCTGTCGATCAATGCCGCCAATCAGAAAAATAGGGTTGGGATGTACCTGGTTGCTGCCGGAATTGATATCGCGACAGGAATTGCCGTGCTGAGTGACGACAATCCGCGGAATGATGAGCTCAGGACAGATTTGCTGCCATTGGCAATTGCTGCCGGAGCAGAGACTAAATTTAACGCCATGGATCTCAATGAACTGCGCGACACCTGGAAATCGACAACTTTGCGTAAAACAACGCTTGAAAAAGGATTTGCCATGCATGGTAGATTGTTGGTCCCCGTTTCTCCCAACGCTTCCTATATTCAGCTTAACATACCGGTGGACGAAAAATTTATCCGGATTAATTTTATGCAGCTTCGCTTTAACCCCTGATCCTGGCTACATTAAATAAGTCAGGGTTTCAGCTTAGCTGAAACCCTGACTATCAAAACTATAATCCAAATAAATTTCAGCTTATTTTTCCTGAGGTTTCAAATGTTTATCCAGGAAAGTAATCATCGAACGGTAAAAATCGAATCGGTTTTCTTCGTTATGGAAACCATGGCCTTCGTTGTCTTTCACCATATATTCCACATCAATACCTCTTTCTTTCAAGGCTTTAACCACCTGATCCGATTCATCTTTATTTACACGCGGATCGTTAGCGCCCTGAGCAACAAACAACGGTGCTTTAATTTTATCAACCAAAAACACGGGTGAAACTTCGGCTAACATTAAACTGTCGGCTTTCGGGTTGCCCACCATTTCGTAAAACATATCGCGCAAAGGTTCCCAATACGGAGGAATGGTATTCATAAACGTAAACATGTTCGAAACGCCCACATAATCGACGCCGGCGGCATACAATTCAGGAGTGAGAGTTAACCCGGCCAAGGTTGCATAACCACCATAACTTCCGCCGTAAATAGCAACACGTTTGGGGTCAGCAATTCCCTGATCGACCAACCATTTTACGCCGTCCGAGATGTCGTCCTGCATGGTTCGTCCCCATTGTTTAAACGATGATTCCCAGAATTTTCGGCCAAAACCGGTCGATCCCCTAAAGTTCATTTGCAACACTGCATAACCATTGTTGGCTAAAAACTGAACTTCAGGATTAAATCCCCAATAATCGCGGGCCCATGGTCCTCCATGAGGGTTGATCACAACGGGAAGATTTTTGGGGTCGTAACCTTTAGGCAAGGTTAAATAACCCTGAATCGTTAAACCATCGCGCGACTGGTATGAAATTGGTTTCATGTCGCACAAATCAGCTTCATTAAGCCAGGGAGTCAAATCGGCCAGCTTAGTTAATTCGCCGGTAGTTTTATCGAAGAAATAATAAGCACCGCGGCTTTTATCGCTGTAAGTACGAACCATAAATTTGTCTTCGGCCTTATTGTTACTTCCAATATTTACCTGGTATCCGGGCAATTTTTCCTGAAGTTTTTTCTTCATGGCTTCGGCGTCGGCATCAAAGAAATGTTCTTTTTCCAGGTCGGTGGTCCACGAAACCGAAAGCAGTTTTTTATCTTTTATGGAATAATCAACTCCTTCAATATCGGCATCCTGAGTTTCAAAAATCACTTCCTTTTCTTTCCCTTCAGCCGGGTCAAACAATACTAAAGCTGATTTATCGCGACCGAGGTTGGAGCCTGCATACAACATTTTATTATCGAATGTAAACAGGTATGGAGATACTGATTCTTTAAAATTAGTTGTCAGCACTGCACGGAATTGATCTTGCTCAGTTTCCCGGTAAAGCATTGTTTGGTTTACCCCGTCAGAAACGAAAGCCAGGCGGAGTTTACCGTCATGGTCTGTCATCCAGCCCACAATATTTCCAGGGTTTTCGGCCAACTGAGTCATTTCCCCGGTTAGCACATTCAGCCTGAATGGATCAAAAACCTGCGGATTGCGTTTATTTAAACCAACAATAATTTCACCTTCCACATCTTTCAGGTCGTCAATCAGCTCGGTCCGCACTTTCTCAAATACGGTCAGCCCCTTTTGTTCTGTGCCATCGATATTAACACCATACAACTGGAAATTTTCATCACCTCCGGTATCTTTCAGGAATAAAATACGGCTATTGCCTTTCCAAAGATAGCCTGCAATATCGCGGGCGGTTTCTGAAGTAATGCGTATAGCCGAATCAGCGCCAATTTTCTGTACGAAAATATTCAGGCGTTTTTCATAGGGAGCTAAATAGGAGAAATACTCTCCATTGGGAGAAAGTCGGAACGCAGTTTTTTCAGGGTTCCTGAAAAAATCTTCCATGGCAATTGGAGGCGCTTTTTTTAAGGCTGGCTGGCAGGCAGCAAAGCCCAAAACCAGAACAAAAACAATCATTAACCTGTTCATAATTTCAAATTTTAGTTTGTAAATAAAAAATTCTTTACCCGTTCTGAACATTGAATTTTCAATGTGCTATAAGTTAAGCAATTCTGAGAATAATTACATCATCTTTCATTCATAAAATAAATTTATTTCTACTGTTTAAGAATAGTTTGGAAAGCCGCAATTTGAAATTAGCGCGAAGTAATTATTTGAATGAAATGATTTAACTTTATTCAGTAAACCGTGTTTGTATAGATTTAGTTTAGGATTTTTAAATATCTGATTTTGCCAGTAAAACCTAAAATACCAGTTCTTATTGTCACCGGATTTCTTGGATCGGGCAAAACTTCCTTTATCAATCACCTGCTGTCCGAAAACAGGGGATTGAAAATTGGCATTATTGAAAATGAGTTTGGAGAAAAGTCGATTGATTCGCTGTTAATAGCTAACTACAAACCAGAAAGCATTTTAGAACTAAATAACGGATGTATTTGCTGTTCTATTTTCAACGAATTTTCGCTGGCGCTTCAGGAATTAGTAAAAAAACACGACCATTTGGAGCAACTCATTATTGAAACTACCGGAGTTGCCGATCCGGGACCGATTATCGAGCCATTTTATACTGATCCGGATTTAATACGATTATTCGAATTGAAAGGAACTGTTTGCATGGTTGATGCTTTACATTTTAACGATCAGGTTGTGGGCTTTGAGCAGAAAAAACAAGTCATGCTGAGTGACCTGATTGTATTAAACAAAACCAATGATGCTGATCGGAAACAGCTTCCGCTACTCCGGAAGAAAATAGCGGTGCTCAATAAAACAGCAACAGTTATTGAAACCAATCATGCGCGCATCGATGGTTCCCATCTGCAAATGTTACAGCCCAACTTGCAGGATGATTTTGTCCGAATGATCAGGAAGCCATTTTACAGCGAACCCGAGGTCAATGAATTTCACAGTTTTACCATCCGTTTTGGAGGTTTTGTTAACGAAAACCGGTTCCGTGATTGGTTTGCCTATTTTGCATCGTTCCACAAGAAAAACATATACCGGATAAAGGGCATCGTGAATTTTGACGATAGCCCACTGCTGGGAGTAGTCCAATCGGTTGGAGGCACGGTTTCCATTTCTGAAGGATCGGTCGTTAATCCGTACGATCCGATTGAAAACGTGCTGGTATTTATCGGCAAGGAGATCAGTAAATTCGAAATCGAAAAGGAATTCAGGCAATACCTGTTTCAGGAAAACTAGCCATAATGGCAAACCCGACAATCCGATAAGGTATCAAGGGACTCCTTGTATTTAATACTTCTACTTCTAACTATTGGTAAACGGATCGGTCACAAACGGGCGAACATCGGTCAACAACATTCCGGCAGTTTCGGCAGCTTGCATGCCCAGTTCCCCATCTTCAAAAACCTGGCAATACTTTGGTTCCACACCCATCAATTCAGCACATTTCAAAAAAGTGTCGGGTTCAGGTTTATGCCGGTCAACATCATCGGCAGTCACTACGAAGTCAAAAAGATGGTCAATACCCAATTCTTTTAACTGTAGCGTGGCACTCATTTGGCTGGCTCCAGTACCAATAGCCATTGGCATGGTTCCATGAGCTTTTTTCATAAGTCTAATAACGGTATCATGAGGTTTTATCTGATTAATTTTCTGCCAGAATTCCTGTTGTTTCAGAACAACAAGTTCTTCAGGCTTAATTTGCAATTTCTGTTCGCGAACTATCCGCTCGGCAAAAAGCAGGGTTGGCGCACCGGTCATTTCAACCATAATCCGTTCATCAAAAGTACAGTTAAGCCTTTCGCATACGGCGTGCCAACTGGCCAGATGTACCGGAAGCGAATCAGACAAAGTTCCATCCAGATCAAAAATAAGCGCCTTTGCCAAAGGATATATTTCGAGTTTCATATGCTTCAGATTTTTAAGGAGGCAAAATTAGCAAACTTTTGAGTGTGCCTGCTATAAGTAACTTCTATTGATAATCTTGTTGACTTTTTAAGCTTGACTTAACCTTGCCCGGTTTTGTTTCGAAATTTGAACCTGAATATTTGCCGATCCAAAGAAAAATTCTCATTTTTGTATGCCTACCAGTTCCTACCAGTAGGGAATTTTCTTTGCCAATTTGCTAACTTAAATCAAATTTTATGAAGTATTTACTTTTATTGGCCTTTGCCGTGACTATTGCAACCAGTTCGTGCAAAAGCAAGTACGAAAACGTACCATTTGACGAAAAAACTCCGCACGACTGGGAAAATCCAGCCGTATCAGAAATTAACCGGGAAGCTCCCCGTGCTTATTTTATCCCTTTTGCTACTGCCGAGCAAGCCCTGCAAAGCGACATATGGCAATCGCCATACATTCAGTCGCTGAACGGAACATGGCTGTTTAACCTATCTCACACCCCGTATGTACGTCCGTTCTACTTTTTTAAAGACGACTACGACACCAGCGACTGGACGACCATGAAGGTACCTGCCAACTGGGAAATGCACGGTTTTGATGTGCCCATTTACGTCAACGTTCAGTACCCGCATGAGGTAACTCCACCAACCATTCAGAAACATTACAATCCGGTTGGTTCCTACAAACGCACCTTTACCATTCCTGAAAACTGGAACGGACAAGATATTATCCTTCATTTTGGTGCGGTTAGTTCGGCCATGTATGTATGGGTAAACGAACAAATGGTGGGTTACAGCGAAGACAGCAAAACTCCCGCAGAATTTAATATTACCAAATACCTCAAAAACGGTGAAAATTCACTGGCTGTTGAAGTTTACCGCTGGAGCGACGGCAGTTACCTGGAAGATCAGGATTTCTGGCGCATGAGCGGCATCACCCGCGACGTATTCCTGATGGCCCGCAACCCTCAACACATCCGCGATTACCGCGTTTCGTCGCCAATGGTGAACAATTACCAGGATGGAGAATTTAAGCTGGATGTGGAAGTGGCCAATTCGGCCCAGACTACCCCATCAGTAACGGTGGAAGCTGTTTTGATGGATGGCGAAACCAAAGTTGCGGAAATGAACCAGGCCGTTCAAACAGCAGCCCAACCGGTTACAGTTAATCTTGCAGCAAACATACCGGCAGCAAATCCCTGGAGTGCCGAAAACCCCAATCTGTATCAACTTCTGATCACACTTAAAGACGAAGCCGGAAAAATTATCGAAGTTCTTCGTCAGGATGTGGGGTTCCGCACCATTGAAATTAAAGATGCACAGTTGCTCGTTAATGGAGTTGCCATCTATGTAAAAGGGGTGAATATCCACGAGCACAACGACACCACTGGCCATTATCAGAATGAAGAAACAATGCTGAAGGATATCCTCCTGATGAAATCACATAACATCAATGCCGTGCGTACTTCTCATTATCCCGAACCTGAGCGTTGGTATGAACTGTGTAACCAGTACGGAATTTTTCTGGTTGACGAAGCCAACATCGAATCACACGGGATGGGATACGGAGAAAAATCACTGGCCAAAGACCCGGTTTGGAAAGACGCCCATTTATTCCGCACCCGCAACATGTTTGAACGTGATAAAAACCAACCTTCGGTAATCATCTGGTCGCTTGGGAACGAAGCCGGAAACGGCGTAAACTTCGAAGCTACATATGCCTACCTGAAATCGGTCGATTCGTCGCGCCCCGTACAGTTCGAGCAAGCGCATGGCGGTGCCAATACCGACATTGTATGCCCCATGTATGCCCGCATGAAACACATGGAAGATTACGCCAAAGGCAAACCAACAAAACCGTATATCCAATGCGAATACGCCCACGCTATGGGCAACAGCGTTGGTAACCTTCAGGATTACTGGGATTTGATTGAGAAATACCCTTCGTTACAAGGTGGGTTCATTTGGGACTGGGTTGATCAGGGTATCCTGACCAAAGATTCTGCCGGAACCAAATTCTGGGCTTATGGTGGCGATTTAGGTGGCGATACATTGGCAACCGATGGCAACTTCTGTTGCAACGGAATCATCAACCCCGACCGCACCATCAAACCAACCTTGATTGAAGTAGGTAAAGTTTACCAGCACATCGGGTTTAAAGCGGTTAACCTGAACAATGGCGAAATTGAAATCCGCAACAAATATTCGTTTACCAACCTTTCCGAATTTACCTTCAACTGGGAAGTGGTTGCCGATGGCCAGGTACTGAAATCGGGAGAAATTGCAGATTTGCAACTGGCTCCGAATACCAGCAAAAAAGTACAGTTGGATGTAAAAGTTGATGCTCAGTCTGCCACCGAATATTTCCTGAATATTTCAGCCAAACTGAAAAATGCCAAAGGAATCCTGACTGCCGGAACCAAGCTGGCCTACGAACAATTCCAGTTACCTTTCAGCAAAAAAGCAGTGATCGCTTCTGCGAAAGACTTTCCGGCTGTGACTTCGAAAGAAGAAGGCAACATGATCGTTGTTGAAGGAACCGGTTTCAAAATGAATTTCAGCAAAGACGAAGCTACCCTGAAAAGCTATCAGGTTGATGGCAAAGAAATGCTGATGGCAGGGCCTGTCCCCAATTTCTGGCGTGCGCCAATCGACAACGACTTCGGGAATGAATTGGATAAACGCAGCCGCGTCTGGAGAAAAGCCGGAGAGCAGAAAACCGTTAAATCAGCCACAGTAAAACAAGTAGGCAACGAAGCAATTGTAACTTTCACTTTTGACCTGAACGACGAACAAAAACAAGTTATTGCCAATTATGCCTCAACATACAAAGTACTGGGAACAGGCGAAATTGTAGTAACCAACGATTTCAAAATGGCAAAAGATCAACTTCCTGAAATTATTCGTTTTGGGGTGAACCTGGTGATGCCAAGGGAATTTGACCAAATGAGCTGGCTGGGTCGCGGACCTCACGAATCGTATGCCGACCGATATACCAGCGCCTTAGTTGGTTTATATTCAGGAGCCGTTGCCGACCAGTATTTTGCCTATATCCGTCCGCAGGAAAACGGCAACAAAACCGATGTTCGCTGGTTAAGTATTACCAATAAAGATGGCCTCGGGCTTCAGTTCATTGGCTTGCCATTGCTTTCGGTTAGCGCCCACCACCAGATTATGGAAGATTTTGAATCGCCCGACCGTACTGACTGACGCGTAAAAGAAGGAGAAAAAATGGTTCGCCGCCATATCAATGATGTCAAACCGCGCGATCTGACTTCGATCAACATCGACTACAAACAACAGGGAGTTGGCGGTGACGACAGTTGGGGTGCATGGACTCACGATGAATATCGTTTGAGAGAAAAAACTTACAACTATTCATTCCGGATTTGCCCATTAAAACCTGGTGAAAAACCGGTAGAAAAAGCGAAAGTGATCTACCAGTAAAAGTGTCAGCAGCCTGGAGATCAAAGACATAAAAGAGGCTCTTTGAGTTTATAGAAGCGAAGGGAGTTTTAAATATTAAAAGCGGGAGATTCCGGAAGGAGTTTGCCGCTTTTTGTTTTTGACTTCTATCTTTACGGGCAATTAGTATTGTAAATGAAATATTATCGTATTCATTTTTCATTTACCCCTAACCTCCTGAAGGGGACTTTGGCTGTGTGCGAGCATTTCCGATGCTTGTAGCATAAGCACCTTCAGGGGTTTGGGGTAAAAAAGTACGACATTAAATAGGTCACAGGTAATACATTACTTATTTATGGTTCGAAAAAATGTAAAAAGTAAATTGTTTAATCGTAAATACTTAAGTACATGAAACAGATTGAAAAATTATCAGAAAACGAAAATTACACCGCGGTTAACCTTGGTAATCTGGATGATTTGATGGATTATAGTTTGATTCACCCGGTAAAGAAGACTTTGATTGAGGGTAAGGTATTTCTGAAAGATGCAACCCAAGCAACAGGTACAGAAATCTCGTTTAACATGTTACCGCCCCGTACTGAGCAGCCTTATTTTCACATTCACCGAAAAAATGAAGAAACCTACATCATTTTAAAAGGGTTCGGATTTTACCAGGTGGATGAGGATTGTTTTGAAATAAAAGAAGGGAGTGTTATTCGTGTTGCACCAAAAGGGAAAAGGGGCATTCGGAATGATTCAGATGAAACCATGATTTACATGGTCATCCAATCAAAAGAAAATTCGCTGGAAGAACATACAACAGCCGATGGTGAAAGACTTCCTGTTGAGCCAAAATGGAGATAAAAATCAGTGGTCAGTGATCAGTCTCAGAATTCAGGATGTCAGGAATCCGAAGGACAACCCGCACCTCGCAACCCGTATCGTTTTGCTCTGCCCACTGCGACTGATTACTGACCACATTTTAACCCGTAACCCGCAAGCTATTTATACCACCCCGAATACATCCCATAGGCTTTGGCAATACGTTTAATTTCGCCTTCGAGCAATTCGGGACCAATATCTTTGATTTTTTTTGCCGGAATCCCAGCGTAAACAGTACCGGTTTCTACCCGTGTTCCTTTGCTAACCACCGAACCGGCGGCTACAATACTGTTGGCTTCAATTACAACATCGTCCAATACAACGGCATTCATCCCAACCATGACATTGTCGTGAATCGTACAACCATGAACAATAGCTCCGTGAGCAATGGTTACATTATTGCCAATATTCGTTGGCGATTTCTGGTAGGTTGCATGTATTACGGCATTATCCTGCACATTGGTGTTGTTGCCAAGGCGAATGTAATGCACGTCGCCACGCAAAACAGCTCCGTACCAAATGCTGCAATCGTTTCCCATCGCTACATCGCCAATAATGGTAGCCGTTTCGGCTAAAAAGCAGTTTTCACCAAATTCGGGAGTTTTACCTAAAAGTGATTTTATAAGTGCCATAAGGTATTTTCATTTAATTTATGTCTGACAAAGATAGGAATTCAAAAAATGAAATCTTCTGAAAAGCATGACATATTTCCCTTCCAGAATGAAGTCCACGGCTTTTTCAAGCTCTTTCTAACACACAGAAATACTGTCATTTCCGGTTAAAAAAACCAGCTAATTCAGCAAGTTTCTAAATAAAAGAACGGGCGCATTTTATTCCAAATGTCTGGTTGGTCTTGTCAAATATTGGTTATTTTTGCTCCGTTTAAAAAGTTAGAACCCTTTTAAAAAGAGCCAACTACTGAAAAACCCCTATTGAAAATACTGAGGTAATCTTAAAAAGGAATGCTAACAAAACCAAAATAAAAATGAAAGACGCAAAAGTAATTGAACTAGAAGAAGTAGCGATTCGGTTTTCCGGTGACTCGGGCGATGGAATGCAGCTCACCGGAACTTTATTTTCGGACACCTCTGCCTTACTTGGCAACGACATTTCAACATTTCCGGATTATCCATCCGAAATCAGGGCGCCCCAGGGAACAGTTGGGGGAGTTTCTGGGTTTCAGGTACAATTCGGGAAGAAAAAAATTACGACTCCGGGTGACTTGGCCCACGTGCTGGTTGCCATGAATCCGGCTGCAGTAAAAGCCAATGCAGCATTTATGAATCCGGGTGGTACCATCATCTTCGACGTCGATTCATTTAGTGAAAAGAACTTTGAAAAAGCGCAGTTTAAAACCAACGATCCGTTTACCGAACTGAAGCTGGAAGATTTCATCAAAATTCCGGTACCCATTACCAGCATGACCAAAGAAAGTCTGAAAGATCTTGAATTGGACAACAAGAGCGTTTTGCGTTGCAAAAACATGTTTGCGTTGGGTTTGATTTGCTGGATGTTTGATCGCCCATTGGATTACATCGAAGGTTTCATTCAGAAAAAATTTGGTAAAAAGCCGGTGATTGCTGAAGCCAACCTAAAAGTTTTGCACGATGGGTACAACTACGGAATGAATATACAGCAGGCAACTCCACAATATATTGTGCATCCTGCTCCGATTGAAAAAGGCACTTACCGCAACATCAACGGAAACCTTGCAACAGCCTGGGGATTTTTGGCCGCAGCCGAAAAATCCGGATTGGAACTGTTTATCGGATCCTACCCGATTACTCCCGCCACCGATGTTTTGCAGGCATTGGCCGAACGCAAAGATCTGGGTGTAAAATCATTTCAAGCTGAAGACGAAATCGCCGGAATTTGCACTACCATAGGAGCTGCATTTGCAGGCCATTTAGCGGTGACTTCAACTTCGGGCCCAGGATTTGCCTTAAAATCGGAAGCCCTCGGACTTTCGGTAATGGCTGAATTGCCCATAGTGGTTGTTAATGTACAACGCGGCGGACCGTCAACCGGTTTACCAACCAAAACTGAACAATCTGATTTATTACAAACACTATACGGACGCAACGGAGAAAGCCCATTGGTGGTTATCGCCGCAAGCACGCCATCCGATTGTTTCTACTACGCCTACCTTTCAGCAAAAATTGCGCTGGAGCGCATGGTTCCCGTGGTTCTTTTAACTGACGGATTTTTGGGTAACGGAAGCGAACCATGGCGGGTTCCTGCAATGGCCGAATTGCCACCGATTACTCCGCGCAAAGCAACCAATCCCGAATTGTTTAAACCCTACAACCGCGATCCGGAAACCCTGGCCAGGGAATGGGCAGTGCCCGGGATGGAAGGTTACGAGCACCGCATCGGTGGATTGGAAAAAAATGCAGCCGGAGCTGTAAGTCACGATCCGGAAAACCACCACATTAACACCGAAATCAGGGCCGCTAAAGTGGAGAAAGTGGCCGATATGATTCCTGAACTGGAATTGGTTGGCGAACCGGAAGGCGATTTGCTGGTTGTTGGCTGGGGTGGAACATATGGTCATATGATCAGTTCGGTGCGCGCTATGCAGGATGCCGGAAAGAAGGTTAGTCTGGCTCATTTCAATTACATTAAACCATTACCAAAAAATACGGCTGAAGTGTTCAGCAAATTCAAAAAGATCGTGGTTTGCGAATTAAATCTTGGACAATTTGCCAGCTATTTACGCGATAAAGTACCGGGACTTCATTATTATCAGGTAAATAAGATGAAAGGGCTACCATTCTCGGTACACGAATTAGTTGAAAACTTTGAAAAAATACTGGAGGCTTAATCATGACAAAATTTAATTATACTGCCAAAGATTTTAAAAGCGCTGCCGAAGTTCGCTGGTGCCCGGGTTGTGGCGATTATGCCATAATGAATGCTGTTCAAAAAACCATGGCCGACATGGACATTGCACACAAAGATTTTGCGGTGATTTCCGGAATCGGATGTTCTTCAAGGTTTCCATATTACATGAGCACGTATGGTTTTCATACCATTCATGGACGTGCAACCGCCATTGCATCGGGAGTTAAGTCGGCTAATCCGGCATTGACTGTTTGGGTAATTACCGGCGACGGCGACTCACTGGCCATCGGCGGAAACCATTTCATTCACCTGGTTCGCCGTAACATCGACCTTAACCTGATTCTTTTCAACAACAAAATATACGGTTTAACCAAAGGCCAGTATTCACCTACTTCCGATCGTGGTAAAATTTCGAAAACTTCGCCCTTCGGAACTATCGAAGATTCGTTTGTTCCCGGCCAGTTGGTATTGGGTTCGCGTGGAACTTTCTTTGCCCGTGCGGTTGACAGCAATGTAAAACATACCCAGGAAATTTTGGCCGAAGCTGCCCAACACCAAGGGACTTCGGTGGTTGAAGTATTACAGAACTGCGTGATTTTCAATGACGGAATCCATGATTTTGTGGCCGATCCAAAATTCCGTGCCGAACGCCAGTTGTTTCTGAAAAAAGGCGAACCCATGATTTTTGGCGAGCAGGAAGATAAAGGTTTGATTCTGGAAAACGGACACCTGAAAGTGGTGAAAATCGGCGAAAACGGCATTACCCGCGACGATATTCTGGTTCACCATCCTGAAGAAGACAACCTTGGGTTACAGGTGGCGTTAATCAACATGGCACTTCCGGAGTTTCCGGTTGCCATGGGCGTTATCCGAAGCGTTGAAGCTCCTGTTTACGATCAGGAAATGAAAAAACAGATCGAAACCGTTCAGTCAAAACGTAAAGTAAGCTGCATGGACGAATTACTTCAATCGGGCAATACCTGGACTGTTGACGGCGAAAACTGCAGCGAACCGGTTAAGTTTTTCGACAACAAATGTTTCGGATAGACTGAAAGATTATAAAATAACCAGTAAAGGCTGAATGGATTGTTCCGTTCGGCCTTTTTCTTTTTTTGTGAAATGATGCAGCCAACCCAACTTGCAACAGGTTTGTTTGTTAGTAATTAACTCAACAATCAAATTGCCATACAATGGAAATCATTATTATTGGCCTGGCAGCGTTTGCAACTTCAATGCTCACCTTCTTTTCGGGTTTCGGCCTGGGAACCATATTGGCACCGGTATTCGCTATTTTCTTTCCGATTGACATAGCCATTGCATTAACCGGCGTGGTTCATTTCTATAACAACCTGTTTAAGATGGCCTTAGTAGGGAAGCATACCAACAAGCTGGTTTTACTGAGGTTTGGAATTCCGGCTATCGCAGCATCTTTTGCGGGGGCATGGCTTTTACTAAAAATAACAGTCTTACCATCAATCGCCCACTACCAAATGTGGGGGAAAGAGTATGAAATTACGCCTGTAAAACTCATCATTGCCTTGCTATTAATTACATTCTCGATACTGGAAATTGTACCCGCGTTTCAGAAAGTACAATTTGGGCGTGACAAACTGATGTTGGGTGGTATTCTGAGTGGCTTCTTCGGTGGTTTAACCGGAATACAGGGAGCTATCAGAAGCGCATTTTTAATAAAAAGTGGTTTAACGAAAGAAGCGTATATCGCAACCGGGGTATTTATTGCGTGCCTGGTCGATTTTACGAGATTGTCGGTTTATGCTTCACGATTTTCTGCCGCAAACCTCCACGAAAACATCAGCTTGCTCATTTCTGCTACTTTAGCAGCCATTGCAGGTGCATTTATAGGTAGCAAATTGCTCAAAAAGGTCACTTTACGCTTTATCCAGGTTATTGTGGCCATCATGCTAGTACTCATTTCAATAGCTCTTGGGCTGGGAATCATCTAAAACGACAATTATGAAAAAATACTGGGAAATCGTAATAAGCACAACTGCTGATAACCGATCCATTTTACCCCGCATAGTCATTGGTTTTGTTTTCCTGTCGGAAGGGATTCAGAAGTTCCTGTTTCCGGAATTAGTGGGAGCCGGAAGGTTTGAAAAAATCGGTTTTACAAATCCGGAGTTTCTGGCTGCTTTTGTTGCTACGTTTGAAATTGTATGTGGAATTTTAGTTTTGCTTGGGCTATTTACCCGATTGGCTTCAATTCCTCTGCTGATCATTATGGGAACAGCACTCGTTACCACTAAAATTCCGATTTTGCTGAATAAAGGTTTTTGGTCGATGGCTCACGAATCGCGCACCGATTTTGCCATGACCTTACTGCTGATTTACCTCTTGATTTATGGAGCGGGTAAGTTGTCTTTCGATTTTAACATCCGGAAATAATAAATGCCGGAGGGTAAAAAAGGATCCCAAATAACCGGGATGGCAATCTTTGGAATAACCTTCATAAACTGCCTACCCCATCCTAAAAGGTAACCGTTTTATCGGCCCAAACCACCAACTCCACACAATCGGCCATGGTTGAAATGGGGCATGCTTCGGTGCTGTCCAGATGTCGCGATTTCAGGCAGGTGCCACAAGCCAAAATTTCACCACCAATCTCAACGAATTTCTTTAATTGTTCGTCAACATTGTACTTTTCGTGAGTTAAACCCTCGCATTCAACGGCTTCTCCCATTAAAAACAGTTTTACTTCATGCCCGGTCTTTTTTGCTGTAACAGCAAATCGAAAAGCGTTCCACGCCTTTTCAAACTCTTTAGTCTCCAAAATAATTCCAATTTTCATCTTCCTCTTATTAAAATAGTGTTGGTATTCTTAATATCAAAGTCGCCATATAAAGTGTTACCAATTTACAAAAATAATCAGTTACTGTAGTCTGCGCGCTGGGTTAAACCATTTAAATTGAAATCGGTTAATTGGCCTTTAGCGTGCCAAATAATTGTATATTTAAATTCTTTCATTCAATTTTGTTACTTAATTAGCCTCAACCGCTCAATTGATTTAAAAAAACATATGCACAAGAAGCTGATCTACATACTCATATACATTCTGTCGCTGAATCCGGTTTTTGCAGACATCATCAATATTGGAGTTCCATATATTCACAACTACCCTCGAAAAGAATATAAAGGAGGTACTCAAAACTGGGCAATTACTCAGGACCAACGTGGATTTATGTACTTTGCCAACAACAACGGGCTACTTCAATTTGACGGAGTAACCTGGCAAACCCACCTGATGCCAAACTTATCGATTGTGCGTTCGGTTTACCTGGCCCGGAATGGTGGAATTTATGTGGGAGCCTATAACGATCTGGGGAAACTGGTTGTTGGCAAAAATGGCAAAATGGAATTCAGGTCATTAAAAAAATATCTTCCCTCTGAATACCTGAACTTTGACGACATTTGGAACATTACTGAATTCGAAGACAAAATCGTATATCAATCCTACAATTGTGCTTTTCAATTCAACAATGATTCGGTTGTTTCCGTTATAAAAGCCCCTACCCGCTTTCAAAATTCATACTCCATAAACGGTCGCTTGTACTTCAACGATATTGAGAAAGGATTGCTTGAATTCACCTCCAATAAACTGTTGGAACTAGAGGATTGTGAAAGCTTAAAAGGGGAAGAAATTTGGTCAATTTTACCTTTCAAGGATCGCCATGAGCTATTGATTTTCACCTTAAACAAAGGGATCTTTATCTATAACGGCAAAGAACTGAAGGAGTGGTCTGTCCCGGTAAACGCCTTATTGAAAAAGAATCAGATTTTCAGTGCAATCAGCATTCACGACAACTATTTTGCTGTAGGCACTATTCAGGATGGACTTATTATTATTGATGATCGTGGGAATATTATTCAGCATATAAACCGATCAAAAGGACTCCAGAACAACACCATTCTTCGGGTTTTTAGTGATCAGGATGGCAACCTCTGGCTTGGTCTCGACAATGGGATAGACTTTGTAAACATCAATTCCCCCATTACTTTCCTCCAACAATCAGATGGGATTGGCGCAGGCTATACGGCACTCATCCACAAGGGGAAAATTTATTTAGGTACCAATCAGGGTTTGTTTGTGAAAAATTGGGGGAGTGAGAACAAGGACAATGAATTTCGGCTGGTACCCGGAACAAACGGGCAGGTTTGGTACCTTGGCGTACACGATGATATCCTGCTTTGCGGGCACAACAACGGAACCTTTGAAATTGATGGGGAAAAGGCCATTTCAATAAGTAAAATTCCGGGAGCATGGAAATTTCATATGCTCAAACGGTTTCCGGAGTATCTGATTGGTGGAACCTATAGTGGACTAACCATTTACGCCAAACAAAAAGGGAAATGGGTATTAATGGGCAACTTAAAGGGTTTTACCGAATCGTTTCGTGTTTTTGAGGAAGATGAAAATGGAAATTTATGGATGAGCCACGGATTTAAAGGCATTTATAAAATACAGATTGGCAATCAACTCGACAGTATCCGGTCATCCAGGTTTTATACCGAAAAAGATGGGCTACCGACCAATTACAACCTGAATGTGTACAAGATCAAGGGGAAAATAATTATTACCTCCAATGCCGGCGTTTATGAATACAATGCTGAAAATGACCGGTTTGAAAGCTCTGAATATTTTAACCAGCTATTCAGTCCGCTAAAAGACATTTCATACCTGAAAGAAGACAAAAATGGAAATATCTGGTACGTAGCCTGGGATTTAGCGAAAAATAAGGCAGGAGTATTCCGGATTCAGGAAGACTTAACTTACAAGCATGTCACCGCACCTTTTGGCTTACTGACCGGAAAATTTATCAGCGGATTCGAATCGGTATATTTCTATTCCGAAGACCATATTCTTTTTGGCACTGAAGATGGATTTGCACATTATTCGCAGCTCACCAGGTTCAATCACAATCCGGCATTCTTAACTTTTATAAACAGGGCAACTGCCTTGTACCTCGACAGTACTTTCTCGTTTGGCAATATAGCTATCGCACAAAATGCCAAATTAAAGAGTTCGCCAAACGAAATCGAACATCTAAATTTTAGTTTCCCGTTTAAAGACAATTCTTTCCGGTTTTCATACACATCTCCTTCGTATGATAATCAGGACAATATTGAATACAGCTTCAAACTTTCGGGTTATAACAATAAATGGTCAGAATGGAGCACTACACCTTTTAACGAATATGCAAACCTTCCTCCTGGCGATTATATTTTCAACGTTAAGGCTCGCAATCAACTGGGTATCGAAAGTTCGACAGATGTGCTTTACTTCAGCATCAGGCCACCCTGGTACAAATCCAACTATGCCTATATCGCTTATTTACTGATATTTATAGCCATTATCATATTAAGCATCTGGATTATCTTAAAAAGAATTGAAATATCTAAAAGGAAGGAACGGCTAAAACATCTGCGTTCGTACCGCCAAAAAGAACAAGAATACATCAGGCAGGCACTTCTCTCCGAGAAAAAAATCATTAACCTGAAGAACGAAAAACTTAAAATTGAAATGATTCACCGCGACAAAGAACTGGCGAATCAGACCATGGATTTGATACGAAAAAATAAATTCCTGGTCAAAATAAAAGAAGAATTGGAAAAGCTTAAAAAATCGAGTAACGACGATGCCCTAAAAGATAAAATTACTTCGCTCATCACTAAAATCGACAAAGACATCGACCATAAAAAACAATGGGAAATTTTTGAAACCGCGTTCGACGAAGTTCACGAAGATTTTTTGAGCAGGCTAAAAGAGCAGTATCCAAATCTCACCCCAAAAGAATTAAAGCTTTGTGCATACTTAAGAATGAATATCTCAACAAAAGAGATTGCCCCATTGATGAACATTTCGATTCGTGGAGTGGAGATTTGCAGGTACCGGGTTCGTAAAAAACTTAATATAGACCGGGACCAGAACCTGACACGAATGATTATTGACTTATAGCTCCATTTTAGGCCTTCCGATGGTTTCAGACACAGTTGTTGTATTGTTATTTTTTCGTTAACATAGATTAATAATCTATATGACAATCAAATACATTTAAGTATGATGTAGTTTTGATGTAATCCAGTTTTGTGACAGATGTATTTTTGCTGTACCTCTTTTCTTTCCAATCAAATCGTAACATACTAGTTTTGCGCAATAAAATTGACTCACAAAATCAATTTATTATTAATTCTTTTAGAAACCATTTCTAAAAATTTATTTACTTATGAAAAAAGCATTTTTAGCTCTTCTGATTTTGATGAGCTCTTTTGCAGTATTTGCACAGGAGCTACAGGTGAAGGGAGTTGTAACATCAGCCGATGATGGACAACCAATTCCCGGAGTAAGTGTTGTTGTTAAAGGAACAACAAATGGCATGATTACTGACCTCGACGGTAAGTATTCTTTAAACGCACCAGGAAATTCTACCCTGGTTTTTTCTTTTGTTGGTATGAAATCGCAGGAAATCCCTGTGAACATGCGTACGGCTATCAATATAGTTTTAGCTCCTGAGCAAACTGATATTGATGAAGTTGTTGTGGTTGGTTATGGAACCCAGAAGAAAAGTCTGGTTACCGGAGCAATCAGTAAAGTGGGAAGCGACGACCTGAAAAAAACTTCAGATATGCGTGTTACCCAAGCCCTTCAGGGAAAAACTGCAGGGGTTGTAATTTCAAGCAATTCAGGGCAACCAGGCGACCAGGTATCAATCCGTATCCGCGGTGTTGGAACCAACGGCGATGCTGAGCCTCTGTATATTATTGACGGATTGCCGATGAGTGGTTCCGGAACCGATTTCCTGAACTCGAATGATGTTGAATCCATCGAAGTTTTAAAAGATGCCGCATCAAGTGCTATTTACGGTGCCCGTGGAGCAAACGGGGTTATCCTTATCACCACTAAAAGTGGAAAGAAAGGCACAAAAATGGTCGTAAATTATGATGGTTATTACGGCGTTCAAAATCCCTGGAGAAAACTTCGGTTGCTGAATAGTCAGGAATATATGATGCTGACCAATGAAGCATCGATGAATGGCGGCCTCGGCGCAAAATTCTCAGCTTCCGATATGGCTAGTTACACTGCTGATACCGACTGGCAAGATGAGATGTTTAACTACAATGCCCCAAAACAAAACCACTCTGTATCTTTCAATGGTGGAAACGACAAATTAAGCTATTCATCTTCTTTAAATTACTTTAAACAGGATGGTATCGTTGCCAAAGGAAAATCGGAATTCGAAAAATTCGGATACCGCTTAAATACCATTGCCGAGTTCGGATTCCTGAAATTCGGAACCAACCTTAACCTGGCTTACATCAGCAGCAAAGGTATTGAAACCAATACCCATTTTGGAACAGGTTTGGGCCAGGCTATCAACATGCCTCCAATTGTTCCGGTGAAATATGAAGACGGAAGCTGGGCTACACCAGAAGATTTTGGCGTTGGACTACAGGAAATTACCAACCCAGTTGCCATGCTCGACAAATTAAACTCAAGCACAAAAACCAGCAAAGTAATTGGTGGGCTTTTTGCCGAAATTGATTTTGGCAAAATTAATCCATCATTGCAAGGGTTAAACTTTAAATCGACTTACAGTGGCGAAATGGCTCTGGTAAATACCCGTGGTTATTCCCCATTCTACTATCTGGATGCCATGCACTTTACCGTTACTGACAAGGTTTCAAAAAACATGAACCTGTATTCAAGATGGAATTTCGAAAATGTTTTAACTTACGACAAAACAATCGACACCCATCACTTTACATTAATGGCTGGTACCACAGCATTTAAAGACATGTACGAAAACCTTTCGGGTGAAAAATCGGATGTAATTTTTGACGATTTTGAACATGCCTATATTGATAATGCTACTGATCCGGAAAGTGCCAGCGTAGGCGGCGGCTACTCAGAACATACCGTGGCTTCATTGTTCGGTCGTTTAAATTACGATTACCTCGACCGCTACATGTTAACAGCTACCATCCGTCGTGACGGTTCTTCACGTTTTGGTTCTGAAAATAAATACGGTTATTTCCCATCGGTAGCTGCTGGTTGGGTAATGTCGAGAGAAGATTTCCTTAGCGGAGCTTCTGCCATCGACCTGCTGAAATTGAGAGCCAGTTGGGGACAAAACGGTAGTGAAAACATCGGAAACTTTGGGTACACTTCTATTATTGGGAACCAAAACATCTACTATTTTGGCGATAGTAAAACACAGTACAATGGAACTCAGCCAACTAAAATTGCCAACCCATCGCTAAAATGGGAGACTTCGGAACAAACCAATATTGGTATTGATTTCGCCACATTGGAAAGCAGTCTTCGGGTTACACTCGACTACTATGTAAAAACAACCAAAGACTGGTTGGTTACTGCTCCCGTTCCGATGCTCGTAGGAAACTCGGCCCCGACAATTAATGGTGGTTCGGTTCGTAACTCAGGTTTTGAAGGAGAAGTAAGCTACAAGAAACAATTTGGGAAAGTATTCTTCAACGGTTCTATCAATGGAGCCTACAATAAAAACGAAGTGCTCGACATCCGTAATTCAGAAAAAAGATTGCAGGGTGGTGACGGTGGATTCGGACAATCAGGAGTATTGTTTGCTGAAGTTGGAACTCCGATGGGCGTTTTCTACGGTGTAAAGACTGATGGAATTTTCCAAACCGAAGAAGAAATTGGCGCTTACCTGAACTCAACAGGAGGTAAAATACAGCCCAGCGCAAAACCTGGCGATATTAAATTTATCGACGAAAACGGCGATGGAAAAATCACAGATGCCGACCGTGTTGAATTAGGCTCTCCTTATCCTGTTTTTACAGGAGGTTTAAACCTGAATCTCGAATATAAGGGTTTCGACGTAAACATGTTTATTTATGCCGCGCTGGGTCAGGAAGTATATGACGCAACACGCCGTTACGACATGAACGGAACCAACTACCGCGCCGACTGGCTGAACCGCTGGACCGGACCGGGCACATCAAACTATTATCCGCGTGTAACATTTGTTGACGACAACCAAAACATGAAGACAGTGAGTGATTTCTTTGTTCATGATGGTAGTTATGTACGACTAAGAAACATTACTCTTGGTTACACCTTACCGAAAAGCGTAACCGACTACATGAAAATCAAAAACTTACGCTTTTATGTATCTGCCGAAAACCTCCTGACTTTTACCAGCTACAAAGGCTATGACCCTGAAATTGGTGGTGGCGTATTCAGTAATGGTATTGACCATGGTATTTACCCACAGGCACGTACAGTATTAGGTGGTGTTAACATTACATTTTAATGGAGCCAATTTTAAAATATAAAAAGATGAAAAAGAATATCATATATGTAACCTCATTCTTGGCTTTAACTCTCGGAAGCATCTCCTGTTCAGATTCATTTCTTGAACTGGAACCAAAAACAGGACAGGTAGAAGCCAATTATTATAAAACCGAAGATCAGGCGTTGCTGGCTTTAACTGCCGTTTACGATGCCTATGCCGTACAGAACTGGCAATTCGTTCCAATCATGTCTGATATTTTCTCGGACGATGCTTTTTGCGGTGGCGCCAATGTAAACGACATGAGCCAATGGCAGGAAATGGAAATGTTTAAAATGACTCCGGAAAACAACACTTCAGGAGATTTATGGAACCGTTGTTATTCCGGGATTTACCGCGCTAATCTGTATTTACAAAAACAGGCAGATATCGAATGGAAAACCGAAGGTTTGAAAGCCAGAATGGAAGCTGAAACGCTGTTTCTAAGGGCATACTTCTATTGGGATTTAGTACGTCATTACGGCTATGTTCCATTGATTACCGAAGTTCTTCCAAGTGTTGAAGATTACAAAAGCATTCCACAAAGCACTCCTGCAGAAATATTTACCCAGATCGCCAGCGACTTATTAAAGGCAATTCCGGAACTTCCCGTTCAGATTACCACCGCCGAAAAAGGACGTATTTCAAAAGCAGCAGCACAAGCATTAGCTGCACGCATCTATTTGTACCACGAAGGTTTTGCCAAAACAGTACTGGGTTCTACAACATTCAGCGATGGTACAACAACAATAGACAAGGCATACGTTCAGGCTGCATTAGATCAGATTATTTCGAGCAATGCTTATTCGCTGCTGCCAAATTATGCTGACTTATGGGATTGGAATAACCAAAACAACAAAGAGTCAATCCTCGAAATTCAGTATTCCGACAAAGCCAAATCAGGCGACTGGGGTGGTTGGAATATCAATGGCAATTTCGCTTGTGTTTGGATAAGCGTTCGTAACCCCGAAGGTGATGATTCAATTTTCCCTGGATGGTCGTTAGACATTCCAAGCTGGAGTTTAGCCAATGAATTTGAAGCAGGTGACCCAAGAAAAGATGCAACCATTTACAATGCCGATGTAAAAATGTCTAAATACAACAAGGCATTTATGAACACAGGTTACTTCAATAAAAAATACATGGCACAAAGCGCATACATTGGTAGTGGTGGCGACCAGGCTCACAACTTCCCACGCAATTTCGTTGATATCCGTTATGCTGAAGTTTTATTGATGGCTGCCGAACTTTATATGACAGACAATGCATCAAAAGCTTTAAGCTATTTCAATCAGGTAAGAACCCGCTCTCTGGGAGCTGGCGCTGCACTAACAAGCCTGAACATTGATGCTATTTACCACGAACGTCGTGTGGAATTTGGTGGCGAAGGCCTTCGTAAATGGGATCTTCTGAGAAGAGGAAATGATTATGCCGCCGCTAAAATTAATGCAAGCTTTGTTGTGCCTCAGGGAATTCCAAATCCTGCTGATTTTACCGTTCGTACTTTTAAAGCCGATACCTGGGGAATGTTCCCGATTCCTGCAAGCGAAATCAGGAATACCAACAAGGATGTATTGAAACAAATGGTACCTGCTTATAAATAAGCGGATTTTGGATTATTTTTTATTGAATATTAAAAATCTAAGAAAATGAAAAGAATGAAATATATACAGAATCTATTGGGCTTGGCTGCACTCATACTGGTTATGTTTGCATGTTCTCCGGAAATGGACGACAGTGTTGATATTGGACAGGCGCCAACAGAAGATCAGCTTGATTTCACAGTAACCTCTGGTGGTACTGACTTCAAGTTTGTTCTGAAAAACACCTCATCAGTAACTGGTATTGCATCATGGGATCTAGGTAACGGAAGCAAATCAACCGAGGCTTCACCAACTGTAACCTATGCACTTCCAGGCGAATACACCATAACATTGACTTTAGTTACACGTGGAGGAACAGCAACAAAATCAAAAAAAGTTGTTCAAACCAAAACCGATTACTCCATTTTTACCGATCCTAAATTTGTGCTTTTAAGTGGCGGAAGTAATGCCGCTGCCGGAAAAACATGGGTTCTCGATAGTTTGGTGACCGGGCATATTGGCGTTGGTCCTGCCGGATCTGTTGGTTTGGAATGGTGGGCTGCAGCCCCGTTGGCAAAACAAAATGTAAAAGTATTATACGACGACGAAATTAACTTCAAAGTCAATGGTTTTGCCGCTACATTAACCAATCATGGCCAAAGCTATGTGAAAGGTTTTGTGAAAACCAGTACCGGATACAGCAATCCAAGAGAATTGGATTCTGATTTTATCGTTGATTACACACCAACAGCAGGAACCTGGTTCATTGAGGAAAAAGATGGCAAATCCTACCTGACATTAAGCGGATCGACTCCTATGTTTCCATGTTTCGATGTGGGCGCAACCAATGGATCATACGAAATTCTGAAAATTGAAGAGAATGTACTCGAACTGGTAACGATCGACCGTGTTGAGGGTAATGCCTGGCATTATCAGTTAATTCCGAAAGGATATGTAAAACCAAAAGTTAAATTTGACGTTTCGGTTGAACCAACAGCAAACACCAATGAATATGCTGTAAAACTAACCAACGTGGTTATTCCATCAGGATTGGCAATAAGCAAAGTAAAAGTTGATTTTGGCGACGGAACAGTAAAAGAAAGTGCCGATTACAATGCAGCACAGGCCAATACTTACATGCGAAAATCACCTTATAACCTGACAGTTACTGTAACAACATCAAACGAAACATTAACCAGCAGCAAAACAATTGATATTGCGGCTAATCACCCGAGTTACGTGCCTTTCCTTCTGGATATGATGGTGACTTACAACGATTTCAGCGAAGTATCATTGGCTCCGGTTTCTGGGCAGGATTGTAGTGTAACTTTTGTTGACAACCCGTCGAAGATTTATCCAAATAAATCTTCTAAAGTGGCTTACTACTCCAAAACAAATAACGAGTGGGCGAATGCCAATATGCAACTGGCTCCTGGTTATCGTTTCGACCTCAAATCGCAACACATCTTCAGAATTATGGTTTACGGAAAAGCTGGCGACAAAATTCTGATGAAACTGGAAAATACCGATCGCGGCGGAAACGCCTGGCAAACAGGAACTGCTGACTTGATTTATACCATCAAGAAAGACAACACCTGGGAAGTTGCCGAGTACAACTTTGCAGGAGTTAGCGCCGGATGGGACTGGACTGGGGATCAATACACCACTGATATAACAACAAGTCCTCAATTCAATACCGGTTTTTACAATGTTCTCCGCATCATGTGCAATCCGGGAGAAAAATTAGGAACGCACCAGTTCTATTTTGATGATCTTTCAGGACCACACGTAGAAGGTTTGAAATCAGCTTTGATTAAGTAAATAGGTAATGAAGATCCTGTCCGTCCGGATTTCCGGATGGGCAGGGTTATTTTACAACTCAAATGATGACCATGAAACAAATGTTTATTTTATCCATTCTTCTATTCGCAACAGCGTTAAGCAGTTGTGCCGAAGACAACAAATCAGAGCCATCGGGAGTAAAACCCGGAACCGGAAACACTTCGGGAAACTACGAATTGGTATGGAGTGATGAATTTAATTACTCGGGCTTACCCGACAGCAAAAAATGGAGCTACGACACCGACGGCAATGCAACCGGCTGGGGAAATAATGAAGCGCAGTATTATACCAGCGCCCGCCTGAAAAATTCAGAAGTAAAAAATGGATTCCTTTATATCAACGCCATTAAGGAAGATTTCGAAGGGAAAAAATATACATCAGCACGACTGGTTACCCGATCGAAAGGCGACTGGTTGTACGGAAAAATTGAAGTACGGGCCAAACTACCCGATGGAAGGGGCATGTGGCCAGCTATTTGGATGTTGCCAACCGACTGGATTTACGGCGGATGGCCGGCCAGCGGAGAAATCGACATTATGGAAAACGTAGGTTACGATCCATATGTTATTGTTGGTTCCGCACATACCGAATCCTACAACCATGTAAAAGGTACCCACAAAAATGCAAAAATCACCATTTCCGATTGTTATACCGAATTTCACAATTATATCGTAGAATGGGAAGCTAATGAGTACCGTGTATATGTGGACGATAAACTCTATTTCACATTCAAGAACGAAGGAACTGGGTACAAGGCATGGCCTTTCGACAAACGTTTTCACCTGTTGCTGAATGTGGCCGTTGGCGGAAACTGGGGCGGCTCCCAGGGAATTGACGATACGATATTCCCCCGTACAATGGAGGTTGACTATGTAAGGGTTTACCAGAAAAAATAAATGGATAAAAGGGTTATCTGAAATAAATTCTGGCAGGTTGAATTGATCTGTCAGAATTTTTTATTTTTTACGAGTTTAACTCCAAACCAAAAGTTAATAAATTGCCATTTCATGTCCTATTTCCTGAAAACATATTCTTCCCGAACTATCTTTTCTCTTTTGCTTGGGCTGATCATTTTCTCAGTACCCGCATTTTCACAAGTCAAAAGCAAAAAACGGGGAATTGCCTATGGCTACCATTCGGAAGCCGATATGGCTGCAATCTCGAGAGGAACATCGTGGTGGTACAACTGGTATTATCAGCCAGAGAGCACGGTTGCCGGTGTTTACCCAAACTACGGAATGGACTTTGTACCAATGGCCTGGGGAAAATCGTTTAACGAAGCAGGATTGCGGGCTTTTTATGCCAGTCATCCCGATGCCAGATACCTGCTGGGATTTAACGAACCCAACTTTATGTCGCAAGCTAACCTAAAACCGTCAGAAACGGCAGCTTTATGGCCCAAACTGGAAAAAATTGCCAAAGATTACGGGCTGAAAATTGTTGGCCCTGCGGTGAATTATTCGGGCGACGGCGTTACTGAAAATGGAGTAACCTACTCCAACCCCATTGCATATCTGGATGCATTTTTCGCAGCTTGTCCCAATTGTCAGGTCGATTACATTGCGGTACACAACTACATGTGTTATTCCGGCGCATTGACTGATTACATCAACCAATTTAAAAAATACAATAAGCCCATCTGGCTAACCGAATTCGCCTGCTGGGATCAGGCTACCATTACCTCTGATATGCAAAAAAGCCTGATGATGGGTGCTATTGACTTTCTTGAAAATGAGCCCGTGATTTACCGATACTCATGGTTTACCGGAAACCGAAGTGGCAATGCACCATACATCGATCTGTTTGAACCACAATCCGGGAAATTGACCGAATTGGGACAACTGTATATCAATTTTAATCCCATCCACGACCCGAATACCTACTCCGTTATTCCGGCAAGGCTCGAAGCCGAGAGTTATTCGTCCATGTCGGGTATTGCGATTGAAGCCACGAAAGACGTGTCGGGAATTGCCAATGTGGGCTGGATCGATGCAAACGATTGGCTCGAATACAATATAGATGTACCCGCAAGCGGTAATTACTCTGTTTCGTTCAGAATATCGGCAAATGCAACTACCAGTCTGGAATTGCGCGAAAACAATGCTACAATCCAAACCTTACAGGTTGCGGCTACTGGAGGTTGGCAAAGCTGGGAAACACTTCATACCAACATTCCGCTTATCGCGGGTAAGCATAAACTACGGATCTATACCAGCAAAGGAATGTTCAACCTGAACTGGCTCGAACTTACCCCATCCGGACAACCGACACAAATTCACCAGCATGGTCTGCCCGGTCAACGAATATACCCCAACCCAGTTAAAGACAAACTAGTTATTGAAGCTGGCAATAGCCTTGGCAAAACCGAAGTTTCCATTTTTGACCTTTCGGGCCGAACGATTGCAACTCAAATATTTTCCGGAGAAACAACCCGGATGGAAATTGATTTCAGTAATTTTAAAAGCGGATCGTATCTTGTCCGCATAAAAAATTCAGAAAACTTTTTTAACCAACTGATTGTAAAATAAACAACACTATTAATCCATGTATTTTCGAATAAACCATCTAAAAATGAGAAATATGAATTTACTTTTCACCATGCTGATTCTGCTTTTTGGCTGCGCTAAAAAAACGAGCAACGATTATTATCCACCCAAACCAAATCCTTCGACCGAAACCGTAAAAACTCAGGTTGAAGCCTGGGTGACCAGCCCTTTAACCAATACGCTGTTTCAGAAACAAAATACCAGCCTGAATTTTACCAACATCGTCAACCAGCAACCAACCATTACGGTTGATACCACCTCCACATTCCAAACCATCGATGGTTTTGGGAATTGTTTAACCGGAGGAAGTGCTACCCTGCTAAACCGGATGGACAATTCGGCCAGGGCGCAAATTCTCAAAGAACTTTTTGCAACTAACGATAAAAATATTGGCATCAGCTACCTGCGCATTAGTATCGGAGCTTCCGATTTGAGCGACCGCGTATTTTCGTACAACGATTTACCTGAGGGACAAACCGATGTTGAAATGACCAAATTCAGCCTCGAACCTGAAAAAGCTGATTTGATTCCGGTTTTGAAAGAAATTCTGGCTATTAATCCGGACATCAAAATTATGGGTTCACCCTGGTCGGCGCCCACCTGGATGAAAACGAACAATGCCTCGAAAGGCGGAAGTCTGAAACCGGAATATTTTGATGCCTACGCTAAATATTTCGTAAAATATCTCCAGGGAATGAAGGCAGAAGGAATCGCCATCGATGCCATTACCATCCAAAACGAACCGCTGCATCCGGGAAACAACCCGAGCATGTACATGACTGCTGCTGATCAGGCCGACTTCATCAAAAAAAGCCTGGGACCAGCATTTGCCGCTGCAAATATTAAAACCAAAATTATCGTTTACGATCACAATGCCGATCGGATTGATTACCCGCTTTTGATACTGAACGATCCGGAAGCTGCGAAATATGTTGATGGTTCAGCCTTCCATTTGTATGGCGGATCAATTGACGATTTGAGCAAAGTACACAACGCTTTCCCCGACAAAAATCTGTATTTTACAGAACAATGGGTGGGTGCTCCGGGAAATCTGGCAGGTGACCTGGCCTGGCATGTGCGCACCCTGATTATTGGCGGAACCCGCAACTGGTGCCGCAATGTGTTGGAATGGAACCTTGCCGCTGATCCCTCAAACGATCCTCACACCGTTGGCGGAT
>JAIBEY010000106.1 GCA_019459525.1 Prolixibacteraceae bacterium | reverse complement strand
TTGATGAACCAAAAGCAATTCCGCATTTGCTTGTTTGCCCCAATCGCAAGCATACCGTATCAGGTTGCCCGAATACTCCGAAAAGTCAATGAGTATGATAAATCGTTTTTTCATTTTTCTATGATTTTGCTTCGTTATTCTGTTTGTATAGACAATCATTCACCTTATTATAATCTTCCTGAATGTCTTTTTACACTTATTGCCAACGTCACTTGTAGTCATTTGTGATACAATCAACGACTCCATTTGAAAATCAGGCATGATACCGGACTCTTAAATTATTTTATATCTATAGTTGGTTTAATTATTAGTTGAAGTTAGCAAATGCCTATTAAGCAGTCAGACTTATATCAACTTCAATCATTTTATAATTTGAACTTCAATTAATGTCTTCACATAGTAAGGAACCTAGTGCATAAGAGTGACTGACTCATTTAAATAAATGCTTAAGAGAATCCATTAAATTAGATAATTCTGCAAATGGTTTATCGCTGTGCTTCTGGAAAATGCCACTATGGAAATCGTCAATCTCCTCCAAAACGGGTAAGATCTTTTTCCATTTATTATCACTTATCGCCGTAAAAAACATGGTGCTTTCGTCGTTTATTCGCTTTTGGGCTTGCCCATAGACCGATTTTCCCAAATCTGACAAAATAAGTAGCTTGATTCTTTTGTCAGTTTCATCCTGAACTTCGAATAGTAAGCCGTTATTAATCAATCTCCTTATTGTATCCATGCCAGTGGTATATTCCAAATGATGGATATTGATCAGATCAGTCTTTTTTGCTCTATCGAGCATATCAACAGACTGAAGAAATTGAAATTCTAAACGGGTATTGATTACCATATCTTTCAGCGCTTTCCGAGTATAAAATTCATGATACCTGGCAATTCCAGCAGCTGCTTCTAAAAATCGGATTTTATCATCAAAGCGATTTTTAAAAGGAACTGAAGATTCTTGTTGACGAGTTGATGTTGTTTTATTTACTCTTCTTTCCTGAAGTTCTGGTTCTTCATGATGTTTGTTTACAATCCACTGGGCAAAATTTAGGACATCTAATTGTCCGTTTTCCATCTCAAAATTCTCAAAAAGGTCAATTAACTGTTTTAGAACATCATACTTATTTTCCATCAGTATATTTTTTGTGTAAAAATATAAAAAGATTTGCTATGTTTGCATCGGATACGATATATATTAATATCGTATCCGATTTTGTTTTGACAAATATATAAATTAAACAAACTTTTCTTTAAAAAATTGAAGATATGTTAAAACTATCAATATTTGAAGAACTTAAGGTTAAGAAGGCTCATAAAAAGTCCATAACATACGCCGATTATTTCAGTCTCATGAATCTGATAAAAAATGATCTCGGAAAAGAAGAGGTTTCTCCAAAGAGATTACATCATCTTTTTCTGACTTTGACCTTTGGCATCAAATACGAGTCAAATGATATTCCTGAAAATTTTGTTAGAATGAATTCAAATGTATTGATAACCAATTCAGAACATCTGAAGCAACGGGTTCGGATAGTATATCCAGGCGAAGTGAAATCGAACAATGATTATTCAATTTATAGCTTGTTAGGATTAGTTTGTTTGGGACTTATGGAAGGAGAAGATGTAACCTATTGGGATGGAAAAAAACTAAAACAGATCAGAATAGAAAAAGTTATTTCACGTTGAGAAGCTTCTTAAGTCAGCAGTTAATCCATTAGAAAGAAATAGTTTAAACAAATAGATATGAAACGGAACATTATTATTACTGATTATGACTACGTTAGGTTAGGTAACCTTATTGGTTCGATTAAGAAAACTAAAAATGAAGAACTCAGTAACTTAACCATTTTATGCGAGGAGATTGCTCGTGCCGAAAGGGTCAATTCCAAAGAAATTGAACCTGACTTTGTGACCATGAACTCGTTAATAGAGGTTGTTGATTTAGATAACGAAAAAGTGATGACAATAAAACTTGTGTATCCAAAAGATGCCGATTTCAGAAAAGGAAATATTTCTATTCTATCACTTTTAGGTAGTGCCCTTTTGGGATACAGAGTTGGAAGCATAATAAAGTTTGATGCCCCACTGGGCGAAAAAAAAATTAGGATTAAAAACATCATCTATCAACCGGAAGCTAATGGAGTTTTTGATATTTAGTTTACGAATCATTTGTTAACGTCATATTCATGTCAAACATTAAAACGGAAAATCATGGCAAAAAAAGGGAATGGCTTAAAAGAACCCATTAAGAGCCTTAAAGAGAAGCAACTTGAGAAAAGAACAAAAAAGGAAGAACTAAAAATGTTGAAGCGTAAAAAATAACAGGTGAACTGATCCTTAGCGCTACACGTGCCTGAACATTGACAGACCGCTGGCTGACTTAAATCTCCTGTCATGCCAGCGGTTTGGTTGCGAAATTATCAAACATTTAAAAATCAGAGAAGATGATTATTTCAACTTTAGATTTCGAATTACTGATGGGATGCATTCGTGCTCTTGAATGTCGGCGCACAACAAGATTTGCTGAGGTCCAAGTGTTAAAAAGAAAAATTTCGTTAGCCCTAAAGGTTGAGCCTCAGGATGTGCCACGAAATATAGTTACAATGAATTCTTTTGTAGAGCTACAGCGAAATAATGCTGAAGCATCATTTGCTATAAAACTGGTATTTCCTGAATATGAGAACATAAAGGAAAATAGGATTTCTATTCTTTCTGCATTAGGAGTAGCCATCATCTCCGAAAAAGTCGGAACTGAAGTCGTTTATCATACGTGGAAAAATGAAAACCATATCATGATCACTGATGTGATATTTCAACCGGAAGCAAACGGCAATTACTATGTTGACAAGCATGATTATGGCTATTTCTGATTAATCTATTCACAGGGTTTCTCTTGTGAAAGACCTTTCACAAGATGACATTGTTAGCTCATTCGGCTAACCATATCCTTGTGATTATAATGATCAAATAATGGACTAAACAAAACTAAATTGCTCCATGATGAAATGTCAGATAGAAAACATAAAAGATACAATAGCCAGAGAATATGGTTTTGGTAGCTGGGATCAGTATTTTGAATACTTTATTACAACAAAGCCAGGCAGAAAGGTTTTACGAAACGGCATCCGAAAAGTACTTTGGGAAGTTCTTCTTTTGTCGAATGATTTATTGTCATGCCCAAAATGCATTTTGAAGAATTATGAATCAAAAGAATTGGATATTAAGGTCGGGGAAAAATGTTACAATCTTCGCCATGAACTGCGCGAGTTGAATAAAAGCATAAAACAACTCAAAAATTATTCTCTTTGAAATTTACTTCGAGATGAATAAGTACAAAAAGACTAAAAGCAGATTACTTTTCCTTATACAACGGAAGTGTTAAGTTCACTTCGAAAACCATTCTAACGCACCAGAATATTAACTATCCCATCTTATTCGAAATAAGTTACTATTATTTTGTTTCACTTTGAGACTTGTAGACATTCTTTCATGTTTGGATGATCGAATTGGGCTTAGTCAATTAGAAGTTAAATATATCTTCCCTATCTTCTATTTCCGAAAGCATACATGGCGAAGAAAAATAAGGACGTGCTGGTTCCTGGTAGGACTTGACTGCTATTTTCATGTTCAAGCCCTGTTCCGCCTCTAATCCGGGTTCTTCAGGTTTTGTCTGAGTAATTGCCGCTACTATTTTAGACTTACTTTTTTCTTTTTTCTTCATGAGGTGACCTTTCTAAATTTTAAAAATTCAGCAGTTAGTTCTGCTTACTTTGGCTGAATTTAAACACTTTAAACAAATAGGCAAACGCGGGAAATATGAGTAAAATACCTGCAATTAAGGCATACACCAGCAAGGACATGGTTCTTTCGGGAGCCTGACTGTTCTGTATCGTCAGGGCTGTTCCATCAGCCAGGTAAATCATGACCGGAAACTGAATGGCAAACCACCCGGTTAAGATGCAAGCTGTTTGCACGCCGGCCAGGAACCTTGTCCGCAAATTATTCCGGCGCCTTATTCCAACCCATAAAAAAGGGATAATTGTAGTAGCTACAAGCACACATCCTATCGCTACTGATGAGCGAAGAAATCTGCTAAAGAAATTCAATTCGTACATTTCTGACACCAGAAAAACACTCAACCCCGAAACTACCAAGAGAACAAAAAAGATGCGCGATGTTTTGGCAAATGTCTGAAACGATTCCTCATCACGGGCTTCACCCAGCAGGTAAATAGCTGCCAGCCAGCCAAACAAAAGGGTCAGAAAAATACCGGTTGTAACCGAAAACAGATTTAACCAGGGTACGATGAAAATTTCATAAAAAGTTCCGTCAACCTGTGCCGGAATTTTCCCCAACATAATAGCTCCCAACGTCACACCCAGAAAGAAAGGAGTCAACAAACTCGATATACGGAATAATTGCGTGTAATATTTGTGCGAGTTATCCTTCACGGTGTCGTAATACCGAAAAGTAAATGCCGTTCCCCTGAAGATAATTCCAAGTAAAATAATAAACAGAGGAATATGTAAATAAGTCGTAAGGGTGGTATATACAAGCGGAAATCCATTAAATAAAATTACAACCGCCAATATGAGCCAGATGTGATTTGCTTCCCAGACCGGAGCAATCGCTTTCGAGATCGTATCAATGCCTCTCTTGCCGGTAACCAATTCCACAATTCCGGCACCAAAATCGGCCCCGCCTAGCAGCACGTAAAACAAAACGGCAATGCCCAAAACAAGGATAACAAGGTCAGTCATGACTATTGATATTTTGAGGATTCGTATGAACGGCAGCAATTTGACGACGCATCAGTATAAAAACGAGGTAAGTAAGCGCCAGATAAATCAGTGTGATAAGGAAAAATGGATACTGGACGCCCGGCATCGGTGTCACCGCATCTTTGGTCTTCATAATCCCATAAATAATCCAGGGTTGACGACCTACTTCCGTAACTATCCAACCCGCTTCCACTGCAATAAATCCAACTGGAGTCAACCAAACCAACAATTTAAGCCACCACCTTTTATCCAGATTCTCCTTCCATTTGAAATTAAAAATCAGGAACAAAATACTTGCTCCCATCATCAGCATGCCCATAAAAACCATGATTTGAAAGGCAAAATGCACAATGGCTACCGGAGGCCAGTTTTCTTTGCTGGTTTTATCCAGCCCTTCCACTTCGGCGTTTGGATCTCCATGAGCCAGAAAGCTCAGCAAATGCGGAATGTGAATACCGTATTTAACTTCCTCTTTCTCCTCATCTGGAATACCGCCAATAACCAGCGCTGCGGGCTGGGAGGTTTTGAACAGGGATTCCATAGCAGCTAACTTTGCGGGTTGTAGTTCTGCCACATTTTTTGCAGAAATATCTCCACTTATGGGCTGCAGAATTGCGGCAACTGCTCCAAACAAAAGTGCAATATGTATAGCGCCCCGATGAAACTCATTTCCTTTGTGACGAAGAAGCATAAAGGCATGAACCCCGGCCACCGCAAAACTGGTGGATGCAAAAGCAGCGATTGTCATGTGCAGTGCCTGTTGAAACCAGGCTTTGTTAAACATGGCCTTTACCGGATCTATGTTGATTGCCTGACCATTGACCCAATCAAATCCGGAGGGACTGTTCATCCAGGCATTCGCTGCTACCACGAATATACCCGACACCACACCTGCAAGTCCAACCAAAAGACCAGAAAATAGATGCACCCGTTTGTTTT